>JAUMWD010000029.1 GCA_030529825.1 Bacillota bacterium | reverse complement strand
CAAAGGAAAGCCTGGTTGTTACCATGCTTATTCCAGCTAAATATATTGGAAAAGTTGAATTATCAGTGAATGCAGGAATAGTGAATATTTCGGATATAGAAAATGAAGTAATTGAGGTAACAGGCAAAATTGGTGAAGTCAATTTGCAAGGAAACAAAAGCGAAATTGAGATAGATTCCAATCTTGATATGCAAATTAAACTTGTGTCACACGAGGGTGCCCTTGAGATTAATCAGTTGTCAGCAACGTCAAAGCTTACTGTTCCTGCTGGTTATAAATTTAGAAGTGCTAAAAAAGGTATTGCAACATGTGTATATTATGAGAAAAAAGGCAAAAAAGTCGATGATTTCTCAGATTCTGAAGCCGACAATTACATTAAGCTTAATGGAATGAAGTGTGAGCTTGTAATTGCAGAAGCGGAGATGTAATCATGGGAAAGTATGTATATCGTCCAGTCAGATTCTATCTGATTACATTTGCGTGCACCTGGTTTTGGTGGTTATTTGCCATTTTATTTAGTGAAGGAACAATCCTTTATCTTGGAATGTTTTTGGGTTTGATTTCACCGGCTGTTGTTGCATTTGTAACTGTATTTACATCAAAAAATAAAGCATTAATTAATGATTTCAAGACGAAATTAGTTGGATTTTATAGAATAAAACCTAGATACATAGTAATTGCAGTATTAGTATTTGCTGCTATTGTAGCGGCTTCAATTGGTACATCAGTATTATTTGGTGGAAGTATAAAGCAGTTTTCTTTTACAGAGGACTTCTCGTTTTCAATTGGTGGAACATCAGCACTTCTCACAATATTGCTAGCATCCTGCATAGAAGAGTTCGGATGGAGAGGTTATGGAGAGGATGCTGTTGGTGCATACCATAGCTGGTTTATGGAGTCTATTATCTTTGGATGCATCTGGTCTTTGTGGCATGTGCCTTTATTCTGGATACCAGGAACATATCAGTATGGACTTAAGGAGATGGGAATTATGTATGTGCTTAATTTCCTACTTAGCGTGATACCGCTGGATTTTCTTCAGACATGGGTATATGTAAAGAATAATAGAAGTATGCTTGCAACAATTATTTTTCATGTGTTTATAAATATTATGCAGGAAAAGATCAATATGACGCCTGAAACAAAATGCATACAAACTATTTTTGTTGTTATAGCAGCCATAATAATTGTTACGACAAATAAAGAAATGTTCTTTGAAACAAAGCATGTGGGTAATCTGCTTGAAGAGTAAAAGATGAAGAGAGATAAATTAGAATTTGTAGAGGAGAAATCATAATGGCTTCAAGTAAAGAATATCTTCAATTTATTATTGAGCAGTTATCTGGATTAGAAGATATTACATATAAGGCTATGATGGGTGAATATATCATTTATTATCGAGGAAAAATTGTTGGTGGAATTTATGATGATAGATTTCTTGTTAAACCTGTAAAATCTGCTATAAAATTAATGCCAGATGCGGAATATGAATTGCCATATGAAGGTGCAAGGGCAATGTTATTGGTGGATGATGTAGATAATAAATCATTCCTAGTAGATTTGGTTAATGAAATGTATGAGGAATTACCTGCACCAAAAGCAAAGAAAAAGAAGTAAACAAATCCCAGTTTGTCTAACTGAATATGTTATTTGTGGGGAGCAAGGTATATTTCAACCTTGCTCCTTTTCATGCACAAAAATTGAATAAAAAGGTCAACTATGCATACCAATACTAATCTCGTACAGAGACTTATTTTAAAGAGTGTGCCCACTTTAGTCTAAAGAACTACAAGAGACTAGGCAGTCCGAATTCTTCTGGCAAAAAGTGTAAAATGAATAAAAACTGTATAAGAATTTCTTAATCAAAACGGGTACAAAGTTCAAAACTGGGATTTTGAGAGAAAAACCTTGCAAAATCAGAAACAAGACGATATAATTTACTTCAATTTTTGTTGCACCTTAATGTAGTGTTCAATGAAACGGAGGAACTATCATGGCAGAAGAAGTCAAAGGTCTGACCACCGAGGGTACGGAGCCTGAGGTCAAAAACTTTATCCACACCTTTATTGAGGAGGATATTGCGCAGGGTGGCCAGTTTGAGGGGATGCAGGTGCATACCCGTTTTCCGCCGGAGCCGAATGGCTACCTGCATATCGGCCATTGCAAAGCGCTTTGCATTGACTTCGGTACTGCCGAGAAGTTCGGTGGTCTTGCCAACCTGCGCTTTGACGACACCAATCCCGCCAAGGAGGACACCGAATTTGTCGATGCCATCCAGGAGGATATTCACTGGCTTGGCTTCGACTGGGGTGACCGCCTGTTTTACGGCAGTGATTATTTTGAAAAAGACTACGAGTACGCGGTGGAACTCATTAAAAAGGGTTTGGCCTATGTTTGCGACCTGACGCCGGAGCAGTTCAAGGAATGCCGCGGCGACATCGGTAAGCCTGCCGTCTCTCCGTACCGCGACCGCAGTATCGAGGAAAACCTTGACCTTTTTGAGCGCATGAGAAACGGTGAGTTCCCCGAGGGCAGCCGAACGCTGCGTGCGAAGATTGACCTTGCTTCCGGCAACTTCAATATGCGCGATCCGGTGCTCTACCGTATCCGCTATATCAACCATCACCGCCAGGGCACAAAATGGTGCATTTTCCCGATGTATGACTTTGCCCATCCGATTCAGGATGCTCTGGAAGGCATCACGCACTCTCTTTGTTCTCTGGAGTACGAGGAACACCGTCCGCTCTACGACTGGGTGGTGAACAACGTCTCTATTCCGTATCACAAGCCCCGTCAGATCGAGTTTGCGCGTCTTGGCATCAACTACACCGTAATGTCCAAGCGTAAGCTGCGCCAGCTTGTCGAGCAGAACTATGTCTCCGGCTGGGACGATCCCCGTATGCCGACTCTGTGCGGTCTTCGCCGCCGCGGCTTCACGCCCTATTCCATCCGCAGCTTCTGCGAACGCATCGGCGTCGCCAAGGCACCCAGCACCATCGAGTATGGATTCCTGGAGCATTGCCTTCGTGAGGATCTCAATGCAACTGCCGAGCGCACGATGGGCGTGCTGCACCCGGTCAAGCTCGTGATCACCAACTATCCCGAGGGACGCAGCGAGACGGTCACGGTCGAGAACAACCCCACCGATGAAACTGCCGGCACGCATGAGATCACCTTCTCCCGCGAGTGCTGGATCGAAGCGGATGACTTTGCCCTCGTGCCGCCTCCGAAGTACAAGCGTCTTACCCCGAACGGCCCAGAGTGCCGCTTGAAGGGTGCCTATCTCGTCACCTGCACCGGCTGCAAGCAGGACGAAAACGGCAATGTTGTTGAGGTCTACGCCACCTATGATCCCGCCTCCCGCGGCGGCGATCCGGCAGACGGCCGCAAGGTCAAGGGCGCAACGCTCCATTGGGTCGATGCTGCTACTGCGGTCGATGCCGAGGTACGTCTTTATGATTATCTCTTTGCCGATGCTGCACCCGACGGCCCTGATAAGAATTACCTTGACTGTCTTAATCCCGATTCCTTGGAAATTCTTACCGGCTGCAAGGTCGAAGCGCGCATGAAGGATATTGCTGCTGCTTACGCTGCATCCGATAAAAAGGGAAAAACTGCGCCGAGCTTCCAGTTTATGCGTCTTGGCTATTTCTGCCTTGACAACAAGGACTGCGCGGCGGACAAGCTTGTCTTTAACCGCAGTGTCTCTCTCAAGGACAGCTTCAATAAATAAGAAAATCACACAAAAGCACGGTAAAAGCCGTGCTTTTGTTGTTGTCAAGTACCACTTTAGTGTGGTAAAATGACGTTGGAAGACAGTTCGGCGCAACAGAAACTTGCAAATTATTAGAGGAAAGGAACGACCAACCATGGAAGCGACAAAAATGCAGCTCACCGATGAGCAGCTTGCTATGCTCAACGGCGAGCAGGGCGAGACGATGGCAAAGGTGATGAAAACCCTTGTCATGTACGGCGAAACCTTCGGCGCGGAGAAGATGGTTCCCGTGACGAGTGAGTTCGGCCACACGGTTATCTCGTTTGGCCTTGAGACAATGAAGCCGGTCTATGACCTTTATCAGACCATTATTGACGCCGGTGTTGCCAGCAAGCAGAAATTTACCGCCGACCCCAAGCCGATTGATCCCAAGATCCCTACGAATTTCCTGCAGGATGTGGTCTTTAAGAAGATCATGTATACCCGACAGAAATCCTATGAGGAGCAGCTGCGTAAGCTCGGTATTACGAGCGATGACGATTACACCTGCACCTGCTATCTTAACGAAGTGGGCAACAAGCCGAAAAAGGGTGACATCCTTTCCTGGGCGGAATCCTCCGCTGTCGTATATGCCAACAGCGTGCTTGGTGCGCGCTGCAACCGCAACTCCGGCATGATCGAGTTGATGGGTTCTATTGCAGGCTTTGTCCCGTACTTTGGCTTTCTTACCGATGACGGACGCAAGGCGGACTGGGTGGTCGAGGTCAAAACGACAAAGAAGCCTGAAGCGCAGCTGCTCGGCAGCGCTATCGGCATGAAGGTCATGGAGGAGGTTCCTTATGTCAAGGGTCTCGACCGCTGGCTCGGCAGTGAACTTGACGAGGACGCTTGTACATACCTGAAGGACTTCGGCGCGGCAACTGCATCAAACGGCGCGGTCGGCCTGTACCACATCGAAAATCTTACCCCCGAAGCGGCCGAGCAGGGAGAGGGGCTGATTCGCGAAAATGCGAAGCACTATGTGATCGACGATGCAGAGCTAGCCCGTGTACAGGCGAGCTATCCCTGTATCTGGAAGAACCCGGACGCGGCACCGACGCTCTGCTTTGTTGGTTGTCCGCATATGACGCTCAAGCAGCTTAAACAGTGGACGGAGGACGTTGAGCAAGGACTGCGCGAAGCGGGACGCGACAAGGTCACTATGACCACCGTTTTTACCGCCTCACCGAGTGTGATCCGCGAATTTGAAAAGACCTCTTATGCGGCGCGACTGCAAGCCACCGGAGTCATTCTCAGCTACATCTGTCCGCTGATGTATATGAATAATCCGCTGTGTAAGAAGGCTCCAGTCATTACATCGTCCAACAAACTTCGCACCTACACCACGGCACGGTATTACACGGAATCTGAGATTCTTGAAAAGATTACGAAGGGGGGCAATGACAATGGCTGAATTCAAGGGGCGTTGCGTGGTACCCGGAACCTGTAAGGCAAAAGCACTTGTCAGTCACGGCGGCTTTAATACGCTTGCTTCTTTTCAGAATGCATTGATGTTTGGCGATAAAAAGGTCAAATGCGGTGATCAGAACAATGCCGATCTTTATAAGAAGCCTATGGCGGGTGTGGCCCTTTGCCTGCCCCAGACCATCGGCTCCACGACCGGCGGAATGATCCTCTTTACCGCCTGTTCCATGGGACGCCAGCCAGCGTGTATGCTGTTCTCCATGCCGATCGATCCGCTTGCTGCCTCCGGTGCGATCCTTGCGGACGTGTGGACGGAAAGCAAAATGCCGGTGGTTGACAACCTCGGAGAGGAATTCCTCAACGCCGTCAAAGACGGTGACGAGATCGAAATTCGCGAAGACGGCACGGTCGTCATCCTCTGATTTGCTCATGCAGAAAAGTGGACTTCAGTCAAAATCAGCTGAAGCCCACTTTTTTAAATTTCCTTTCGGATGAATTTAATGGCGTTCTTTTCAAGTCTTGATACCTGCGCCTGAGAAATACCAATTTCGGACGAGACCTCCATCTGCGTTTTGCCGTCGCAAAAGCGCAGAGCAAGGATCCGTTGCTCACGATCCGAAAGACGGGACATTGCCTCCTTGAGCGCGATGTGCTCAAGCCAGTCATCATCTGTATTTTTAGTGTCCCTGACCTGATCCATCACGCAAACGGTATCGCCGGCCTCTGAGTAGATCGGATCAAAAAGTGAGACGGGGTCTACAATGGCATCGAGGGCAAAAACGACCTCTTCACGCGGAAGATCCAGCTCATGTGCGATTTGCTCAATGCTTGGCTCCCGCTGATCATCACGCTGCAGTTTTTCACGCACCTGAAGCACACGGTAGGCGGTATCGCGCATACTTCGGGAGACACGGATGGAGCTGTTGTCGCGCAAATATCGGCGAATCTCACCGAGAATCATCGGAACGCCGTATGTGCTGAATCGCAGGTTTAAATTTACATCAAAATTATCTATTGCCTTCAAAAGACCGACACAACCGACCTGAAAGAGATCGTCCGCATTTTCACCGCGATTGGAAAAACGTTGGATCACAGAGAGAACCAGCCTCAGGTTTCCCTCCACCAGCCGCTCGCGCGCACTCTGATCTCCTTCTTTTACGCGGCGCAGCAGATCATCTGTTTCCCGGGCACTCAATGAGGGCAGCTTTGCCGTGTTGACTCCGCAGATTTCTACCTTTCCAAGCATCCTAAAGCCTCCTGAAAACCTGATGCTTTCAGTATTTCCGCGGCAGTGGGAATCATACGAAATCTATTTTTTACTTTTCGTGCTGCTTCGATGGATTTCTCATGTGTTTTTTGCATGGGACGACCTGCGGAAATCATAGAATGTGAGGAAAAAGAGGAGGTTGGGCTTATGAATTGCCGTTTTGTCGAAATGCGCTGCAAGGAAGTCATTAATATCAATGACGGTTGCCGCCTCGGCTACGTAGGAGATGTCGAGTGTAAGCTGCCGGAAGGTGAACTGACAGCCATCATTGTGCCGGGTCCGTGCCGCTTTTTCGGGTTGTTCGGCAGAGGGGAGGAGTATTACATACCGTGGAGCTGTATCAAGCAGATCGGTGACGACATCATTTTGATTGACAAACCGTTTACACGCCGTGAGCCGGAGCACTATGACCGTCATAGACGACGCGGCCGCCGATAATTGCGCGAAAACACCGCAAAAATGAAAAGAATCGAAAAATTCCCATCTTTTTTCGCAAAAAGATGTTGCATTTGGGAAATATTAGCGGTATAATGCTCGGGTATTCCGCATGAAGCCGGATTCCCTGCCTGTGCCCGTAAGGTTAGCAGGGGAGAGGAAGGCTTCAGAGGTAAAACTAAATTTTGAAGGAGAAACCCAAACATGGCAAACGTCGTATCCATGAAAGCCCTGCTCGAAGCAGGCGTCCACTTCGGTCATCAGACCCGTCGCTGGAACCCCAAAATGGCTCCCTACATTTACACGGAGCGCAACGGCATCTATATCATTGACCTGCAGAAGACCGTTAAGAAGCTCGAAGAAGCTTATAACTTCGTCCGCACCGTTTCTGAGTCCGGCCAGAACATCCTGTTCGTCGGCACCAAGAAGCAGGCTCAGGAAGCCATCAAGGAAGAAGCTCAGCGCTGCGGCGGCTACTATGTCAACGCTCGTTGGCTCGGCGGCATGATGACCAACTTCAAGACCATGCGTACCCGCGTGGACCGTCTTGCCCAGCTCAAGACCATGCAGGAAGACGGCACCTTTGATATGCTTCCCAAGAAGGAAGTCATGAAGCACCTCGGCGAGATTGAGAAGCTCGAGAAGTACCTCGGCGGCGTTAAGGACATGAAGAAGCTCCCCGGCGCACTGTTCATCGTTGATACCCGCAAGGAGCGCAACGCGATCGCCGAAGCTCACAAGCTCGGTATCCCCGTTGTCGCGATCGCCGATACCAACTGCGATCCCGACGAGATCGATTAT
>JAUMWD010000015.1 GCA_030529825.1 Bacillota bacterium | reverse complement strand
TTGAGGTGCAGCAGTCACTTGAGGTGCAGCAGGTGTAATGAGCTTTGCTCCGCACCGGGAACAGAATTTAGCTCCCTCTATCAAAGGAGCACCGCAATTTGAGCAAAATGGCATAGCCGGAATCCTCTCATAATCAAAACTGTATTTAATATTATACTACCCTTTACGCCAAGTTTCAATGAAAAGACCGCATATAGTTTACTCTTTGTTTTTTCAAAAAAATTCCGCAATACTGTGTATTGCGGAATTTTGGCTTTCTATTGTAAGAAATTACGATAGTACAATCAATCCAGGGGTTTCATCGTCGGGAACAGAATGACATCGCGGATGGAGTTTGCGCCGCACAGAAGCATTGCGCAGCGGTCAATACCGATGCCGAGACCGCCTGTGGGAGGCATACCGTACTCAAGTGCATTGATGAAGTCATCGTCCATCATGCCCGCCTCGTCATCGCCCTTGGCGCGAAGCTCGACCTGCTTCATGAAGCGCTGCTTCTGGTCGATGGGGTCATTGAGCTCGGAGAAGGCATTGCCCATTTCGCTGTGGCAGATGAAGAGCTCAAAGCGTTCGGTGAGGCGTCCGTCCTTGGGAGAACGCTTTGCAAGAGGAGATACATCCACGGGATGCATGGTAATGAAGGTAGGCTGAATGAGCTTTTCCTCCACCTTCTGGTCGAAGCACTCATAAAGAGCATGGCCCCAGGTGGGCTCAACCTTGTCCATATCAACACCTACGCTCTTTGCAGCGGCAACAGCCTCTGCGTCATCGGTGATTGCCATGAAGTCAACACCGAGATACTTTTTGACAGCTTCAGCCATTGTGAGGCGTTCCCAGCCCGGAGTGAGGTCTACATCCTCGTCCTGCCACTTCACCTGATAAGTACCCAAAATCTCCATAGCGGCACCGGAGAGGAAGTCCTCAAAGAGGTCCATCATATCATTGAAGTCCGCATAGGACTGATAAAGCTCAACGGTGGTGAACTCGGGATTGTGCTTGGTGTCCATACCCTCATTACGGAACTGGCGGCCGATTTCATAGACACGCTCAATTCCGCCTACGATAAGGCGCTTGAGGTTAAGCTCGGTGGCAATACGCAGATACATATCCATATCCAGAGTATTGTGGTGAGTTATGAAGGGGCGTGCGGTTGCACCGCCGGATATGGTATTGAGAACGGGAGTCTCAACCTCCATGAAGCCGCGGCCGTCAAGGAAGGTGCGGAGATAACGCACCAGCTTGGAGCGAATCTCAAAGTTGCGGCGGCTGTCCTCATTGACGATGAGGTCAACATAGCGCTGGCGGTACTTGAGCTCGGTATTGGTCATACCGTGGAACTTTTCGGGCAGAGGGCGCAGGCTCTTGGAGAGAAGCACTACGGACTTTACATGAACGGAAATTTCCTCGGTCTTGGTCTTGAACACATAGCCGCTGACACCGATAATATCGCCGATGTCATACTTGCGGAAATCGGCAAATTCCTGCTCGGTAACATCATCCTTGCGGATATAGAGCTGAATCTGGCCCTTGTCGTCCTTTATATGGCAGAAGATTGCCTTGCCCATGCCGCGCTTGGACATTATGCGGCCCGCAACCTCAACAGTCTTTTCCTCGAAGGCTTCATAATCGCCCTTAATCTCAGCGGAGTAGGCGCTTCTCTCAAACTTTGTCTGCCAGAAGGGATCTCTCCCCTCCTCCTGCAGTGCCTTGAGCTTATCGCGGCGTACCTGAAGTATTTCGGAAAGCTCCTGTACGGGAGCCTCATTTGTCTTATTTTCGCTCATATCCATGCCTCAATCAATCATTCTCAACGGAAAGTATTTCAAAATTCATTTCACCCGCAGGTGCGTCAACCTTGACCTTGTCGCCTGCAACATGGCCGTAAAGTGCGCGGCCGAAAGGAGAGTCGTCGGAAACTCTGCCCTGCATGGGATTTGCTTCCTGAGAGCCCACGATTTCATATACTTCCTCAAAGCCATCCTCAAGGTCCTTGACCTTTACCTTGCTGCCGAGAGATACGGCAAAGGCATTCTGCACCTCAACATGGTCAACGATTTCAGCGTTGGCAATAAGGTCCTGAAGCTCTGCGATCTTGGAATAGAGCTTGCCCTGCTCTGCTTTTGCTTCGTCGTATTCGCTGTTTTCGGAAAGGTCACCGAAGGAGCGTGCTTCCTTAATCTGCTCGGCAACTTCCTTTGCCTTATCGGTTTCAAGATACTGGAGTTCTGCCTTCAGCGCATCAAGGCGCTCCTGACTCATTTTATATCTGCTTTCAATTGCCATAATTACTCTCCTTTTATATGAAAATACATTATTTTCGGTTTCACATTATATTACATTCAGCCGTAATGTCAACTTATGATTTCACAGCCTTCAATGCCGCATCAATCTGGACATCGCTCTCCGACTCGGAGTCAGGTGCAATCACCACATTAGGCGTTACACCGCCAACCTCTGCAAGATCCACGCCCTTGGAGGTCAGATACTTTTCTGTGGAAATGTGGATTGCATCGCCGTTGGAAAGCTCAATGGTTACCTGGTTTCTGGATTTGCCGCTGGTCTGCTCACCCACAATTGTTGCCCAGTTATATTCCTGCAAGGTCACGGCAAAGAATTCTGCCGCGCTGTAGGTATTGCCGTTAACTATTACCGCCATTTTATATTTAAGGCAAATCTTATCGGAGCTTACCGTGCTTGTATTTCCGTCCTTGTCCGCCGTGGAAAACAGCTTTCCGTCGGGAAGAAGATAATCCAGCACCTTTGTCAGCTCATCAAACAACCCTCCGGGGTTATCACGCAGGTCAAATACAAAGGATGTGGCTCCGGAAGAAACAAGGAAATCAATTGCAGCCCTGGCATCGTCGCCGCTGCCCGCTTCAAAGTTCTTAATGCGGATGTATCCCACATTGTTATCTATCATTTTGTATGAAACAGGGCTCTTATAGCTTGCTGCACAGGCAAGAGTCACTGCGGAATCGTCACCGTTCTCATCCCTGACAACTATGTTAAAGTCAAGATTGAGCTTGGAACGGATCAGGTTCTGAACCTCGGTTATGCTCATGCCGTCAACACTCTGCCCGTCAATCGAAACAAGAGTCTGACCGGCAAGCAGACCTGCATTGCCTGCCACAGTTCCCGGCTCAACCGAGCTAATTTCAAATTTGCCGTCGGAGTTGACAACAATGCTCATACCAATGCCGGCAAGCTCGTTGGCGCTTGATATTTTATATGAGGCATATTCCTCCGCAGTCATGTAGTAGCTCCACTTATCACCGAGAGCACGCACCATTGCGGCAGCCGCCGCACTGCGCATTGAGTCTTCATCTGCAGTACCGATATAGTTATCGGCAACAATCTGCTCAATTTCTGCATAGCGCTTGGCATTAATCAGCGCTTCCCTGCCGTCAAAGCTGCCCACAGCCAGCTTATAAGTAATAAGTGCCGTTGCTGCAGCTATAACAAGGCAAATAATTATAAACAGACTGAGTCTGCTTTTCTTGTCGAAGTCGGTGTCTTTTGACTTTTTACTCAAGGAGCATTCCCCTTTCTAACACTGATGAAGGCAAGCCCTCACAAATGCGTTTGTCGCCTTTTGGTATAAATACCGCAATTGACGGACAGTCACAGGGACTGCCCGTCAATATAATTTACGAATCACACTGCAATCACCGGAGAAGCAGGCAGCGCTGCGCAGATTTTTCCGAAAATATCCGTAATCACTGCTGCGCTGTAGTAGTTTCTGGGCAGTGCCGCAAGCACTACGCTGAGTATCATAGTGATTGCAAGGATAATCGCAAGAATTGATACAATAAGTTTTCTATTCATTCCATACACTCCCCGGCTATTAAACCTTGAGGTAGTTCTTGATTGCGATGGTGCCGCCAAAGGCGCCAACCAGCAGACCTACTGCCATAAATACAGCGAAAACAAATACACCCAGTTCAGAGAACGGAACTATGGTTACAAAGGGAATTGCAAGGCTGTCTGCAATCTTTTTCTGCAGAAGCTCGTAAAGTCCCCACTGTGCAAGGAACGCAAGTCCACCGCCGACAACGCCGAGAATAAGGCCCTCAACAACAAAGGGGCAGCGAATAAAGCTGTTAGACGCACCAACCATCTTCATAATTGCGATTTCCTCGCGTCTTCCGAAGGTTGCGAGCTTAATGGTGTTGGTTATAATAAACAGAGAAACTGCAACGAGAATAACAATAAGTACAAGAGATACGACGCTGACAACATTCCTCACAGAAATGAACTTATCCGCAAATTCTGTGGGCGCATTGACCTTTTCAATTCCGTCAATCGCCAGAATCTCTTCCTCGGTATCATTCATAAGGCTCAGGTCGGTGAGCTGGATAACGAAGCGGTGGCGGAAAACATCGTCGCCGATGCCCTCCATCATGGATTCGTCATAGTTCTCCATGAAGTTTTTTCTTGCTTCCGTGTTGCTCATAAACTGAACATCAGCAACATTATCAATAGCCTCAATCTTGACCTGAAGCTCTGCAGCGGCCTTATCTGCACTCATGCTTTCATCCACATAGGCCAAAAGCTGATTCTGGTCGCCGATGTCATCAATGATGTTATTTACATTCACATCAAGCAGTGTGAAGCTGCCCATAACAATCAGGCAGGCCATAATTATTGTGATAGACGCAAAGGACATAAAGCCGTGGATAAAAATATTGCGGAAGCCCTCGCCTATCAGATAACCGTATCTATTCAACTTCATAGCTGTAATACCCATCCATTCCGTCACTGATCAGGTGTCCGCCGTCAATGGCGATAACACGCTTGGAAAATGCGTTGACCAGTTCCTTCTCGTGAGTTACCACCAGAATGGTGGTTCCCATCTCGTTTATCTTCTCAAGCAGAAGCATGAGCTCAAGGCTGCGCACGGGGTCAAGGTTGCCGGTGGGCTCATCGGCAATAATCATGACGGGGTTATTCACCAGAGCTCTGGCAATTGCCACACGCTGCTGTTCGCCGCCGGAAAGCTCTGCAGGAAGGCGCTTCTCGCGGCCCTCAAGACCTACAAGCTCCAGAACATGAGGCACTCTCTCCTTGATTTCCTTGTTAGAGGCACCCACGACACGCATTGCAAAGGCAACGTTATCATATACGCTCATATTCTCTATAAGCCGGAAATCCTGGAAAATTACGCCCAAGGTTCTTCGCATAAGCGGCATCTTGCGGGGCTTGATGTCGTTCATATTGAAGCCGTTAACTACGACTTCACCGTCAGACGCACGGATTTCACCCGTGAGGAGCTTGATTATTGTGGTCTTACCGGAGCCGGAAGGACCAACAAGAAAGGCAAACTCACCCTCGTTGATAGTCAGGCTTACATCATCCAGCGCTGCAACATCGCTGTTTTCGTAAACCATGGTTACATTATTCATCTGAACCATACAGATTATCCTCCTGGGATTTTGGCTGCGGCACAGGCCGCACCGATTAGTTCTTATTCACAGAGTCAAGATACTGCTTTACCATCATTGCCACCTTGAACACGATGGCATCATCAAACTCACGCAGGTCAAGCCCTGTGAGCTTCTTGATTTTTTCAAGACGGTAAACCAGTGTATTGCGGTGAACATACAGCTTGCGTGATGTTTCGGAAACATTGAGGTTGTTCTCAAAGAACTTGTTGATGGTCTCCAGCGTGTCCTCATCAAGGGTTTCTATGGGGTTCTTCTTGAAAACCTCATTCAGGAACATCTCACAAAGAGTTGTGGGAAGCTGATAAATAATTCTGCCGATACCCAGATTTTCGTAGCTGATGATGGTCTTTTCAGAGTCAAAAACTCTGCCCACATCAATGGCAATCTGAGCCTCCTTATAGCGATCGGCAAGCTCACGGAGGTGTCTTGCGGTAGTGCCGATACCCACAATGCACTTAATCTGAAGCTCGGTCTTGAGCGCATTCTCAATGTTTTCGGCAATAGCCTTGACCTCTGCGGTGTTCTCCCCGCCGGGCAGCTCCTTGATCACAACGACGTCTGTTTCATTGACGCTGATGACGAAGTCATGCTGCTTATCGGTGAAAAGTCCCTGCAGGACCTCTACGGAGGCGACATCCGCGCGCTCAACCTGACGCACCAGAAGCAGTGCTCTCGGCACATCGGGAACAAAATGGAGTTCCTTGGTTCTCACATAAACATCGCCGGGAAGAATATTATCGGAAATGATATTCTTGAGGAATGCAGCCTTGTTGTGCTTCTCCTCATAATTGGTCTTTGCCTCATTGAAAGCAACGGCAGCCATCATGCAGCTGACCTTTGACATTTCGTCGGCACCCTCAACGAACACAGCATAGTCAAACTTGGTGCTGCTGTTGCCGAGGATTTTATAGGTACGCACTCCGGAGGTAAGCACTGCCTCGGAGGAATCAAAATTCAGGCTCTGGAAATCATCAAGTCGAGAGCCGATCATAGGCAGCTCGCTGCAGGTGATAACAAAGCCCTGATCATCAACAACGCCAATGCATCTGTCGGTTGCTTCTTTGATCTGAACAATAACACTTTGGAAAATTCTGCTGGACATTCTTATATCCTCCCTAATGTTATGGGTAATTTAACGATAGTCTTGCACTTTCACTTTCTACATAATAATACTTTTTTGTGCGATTTTCAATAGAGAAAGGTATAATTTTTGTGAACTTTCCAAAAAACTATATAATAATCTTGCTAAAAGCACCAAAAGACAGGCTTGTTTTTTGTCATATTTTTTTCAGCACACTGCACAACTCATTTTCCGTAAGCTCGCGATATTCCCCCGGTTTCAGACTCGAATCCAACTTCAGCGCGCCGATTGAAAGTCTTTTAAGCCGCTGAACAGGCTTACCGCGGGATGCCAGCATACGTTTTACCTGATGGTATTTTCCCTCCATAACCATGACAAGGCATGAGCCGTCGTCAACGGGCTTCAGCTCTGCAGGCAGGCATTTTGTGCCGTCAGCAAGCACAAGCCCATCTGCAAAAGCAGCTACATCCGAAGAATTTACTGCGCCCTCTGTCCACGCATGATAGGTCTTGACAATCTCCGATTTCGGAGAAATAACCTTATGCGCAAACTCACCGTCATCAGTAAGCAGCAGCAGTCCGGTGGTGTCCTTATCAAGGCGCCCCACAGGAAACAGCCCCAATTTGCGCATTTCCGGAGTCACAAGATCGAGAACGGTTTTCTGCTTTCCGTCATCTGTTGCGGAGAGAACCCCCTCCGGCTTATTCATCATATAGTAATGAAATTTTTTGTAGCAGACAGCTTCTCCATCAAGAGTTACAAGAGAAATCGCGGGGTCCACCTTCTGCTCGGGTGCCGCCGCCACGATGCCGTCAACAGCCACTCTTCCGGACTTTATCATCTGCTTTATCTCCTTGCGGGAAGCAAGTCCGCATTCGGAAATCAGCTTATCAAGTCTCAATACAGGCATAAAATCACCGCAATTATTATAACATATTTATATAGGAAAATAAGAACTCAATGTAAATTAACGAATATTTGTAAGGAAAAGTACATGAAAAATAATACTAAGCGTATTAAATTGACAAAAAAAGATGCCGTAATTCTACTTATTTGCTTCGCAATACTCCTCATTGCTGCGGTAATAATATGCAGCAGCGGCACAGGATTCGGAAAAAGTGAAATAATAAATGTCTCCACTGCAGAGGGGCGCGAAGAATATCTCAAGGGCTACGGCTGGGAAATTGACAAAGCCAGCGAAGATTTTCAGGAAATACTGCTTCCCGAAGAATTCGGAGACAACATGAAAGACTATTTAAAAATGCAAAACGAGCAGGGATATGACTTTTCCTCCTGCTGCGGCATGGAATGCAGCAAATACACCTATGTTGTCACAAATTATCCGAATTACAGCGGCACAGTATACGCAGTGTTATATATTCGCGGTTGCCGCGTATTGGGCGGTGACATACACGCAGCGGATATGAACGGCTTTATGCACGGAATAAAATAAAAAAGAGTACCCGTTCGGGTACTCTTTTTTTATTTTAGAAATTAGTCGTTGATTTCAACAACAACACCGGAACCGACAGTACGGCCGCCTTCGCGGATAGCGAAGCGGAGGTTCTTCTCGATTGCGATGGGGGTGATCAGCTCAACGTTCATCATGACGTTATCGCCGGGCATGCACATTTCTGCAGGCTGGTTGTCAGCGTCGGTGAAGTCAGTGATAACACCGGTAACGTCGGTGGTACGGAAGAAGAACTGGGGACGGTAGTTGGGGAAGAAGGGAGTATGACGGCCGCCTTCGTCCTTGGTCAGAACGTAAACCTGGCCCTTGAACTTGGTGTAGGGCTTGATGGAGTTGGGAGCTGCCAGAACCTGGCCACGCTCTACGTCCTTCTTTGCAACGCCGCGGAGCAGAGTGCCGACATTGTCGCCTGCTTCTGCGTACTCGAGCTGCTTGTGGAACATTTCGGTACCGGTAACGGTGGTCTCGGAAACTTCGTCCTTCAGGCCAACGATCTGAACCTTGTCGCCAACCTTAACACGGCCACGCTCTACACGACCGGTGGTAACGGTGCCACGACCGGAAATGGTGAAAACGTCCTCGATAGGCATGAGGAAGGGCATATCTGCCTTGCGGTCGGGAGTGGGGATCCAGCTGTCAACTGCGTCCATGAGCTCCTTGATGCAAGCATAGTCGGGGTGGTTGGGATCGTCGGACTCGCAGGTCAGAGCGATAAGAGCGGAACCGCGAACGATGGGGGTGTCATCTCCGGGGAAGCCGTAGAAGTCGAGGAGTTCGCGAACTTCCATCTCAACGAGCTCGAGGAGTTCGTCGTCGTCAACCTGGTCGCACTTGTTCAGGAATACCAGGATGGAAGGAACGTTAACCTGACGAGCAAGCAGAAGGTGCTCGCGGGTCTGAGCCATGGGGCCGTCGGAAGCAGCGATAACGAGGATGCCGCCGTCCATCTGAGCAGCGCCGGTGATCATGTTCTTGATATAGTCAGCGTGGCCCGGGCAGTCAACGTGAGCATAGTGACGGTTTGCAGTCTTGTACTCAACGTGTGCGGTGTTGATGGTGATACCACGTTCTCTCTCTTCGGGAGCCTTGTCGATGGAAGAGTAGTCGGTGTACTCTGCGCCGCCCTGGAGTGCCAGGTACTTGGTGATAGCTGCGGTCAGAGTGGTCTTGCCGTGGTCGATGTGACCGATGGTGCCGATGTTAACGTGGGGCAGGGATCTGTCGAACATCTGTTTTGCCATTGTGAATATCCTCCTCAGATAAAATTACAAAATAATTATTAATAAATTTGTTTTGCTTTGAATTAAATAGCCTTATCTACGCCCACCTATAAGAGTCTCAATCAGGCTCTTGGGAATCTCGACATAGTGGCTGGGCTCCATGCTGTAGGTTGCTCTGCCCTGAGTCTTGCTGCGCAGGTCAGTTGCATAACCGAACATGGAGGAAAGCGGGACATTTGCTTCCACGGTTGCGGTACCGTTTCTGATATCGGAGCCGGAAATCTGTCCGCGTCTTGCGTTTACATCGCCCATAACATCACCCATGTATTCATCAGGTGCAGTTACGACGACCTTCATAATAGGCTCAAGCAATGTGGGGCCAGCCTTGGCACAGGCTTCCTTAAAGGCCATGCTGCCGCAGATCTTGAATGCCATTTCAGAGGAGTCAACCTCATGATAGGAACCGTCAATGAGGGTTACCTTTACATCCACGACCTGATAGCCGGCAAGGACACCTGACTGCATTGCACCCTGGATGCCCTGGTCAACACAAGGAATGTATTCCTTGGGGATTGCGCCGCCTGTAATCTTATTGACGAACTCGTAGCCCTTACCGGGTTCATTGGGTTCAACAGTAATCTTGCAGTGAGCAAACTGACCTTTACCGCCGGTCTGACGCGCATAGCGTGTATCCACGGTAGCTTCCCTGGTGATGGTCTCCTTATAGGATACCTGGGGCTTGCCAACATTTGCTTCAACCTTAAACTCCCGCAGAAGTCTGTCCACGATAATCTCAAGGTGGAGCTCACCCATGCCGGCAATAATGGTCTGGCCCGTCTCTTCATCCGTATAGGTCTTGAAGGTGGGGTCCTCCTCTGCCAGCTTCTGCAGTGCGATTGCCATCTTCTCCTGACCGGCTTTGGTCTTGGGCTCGATTGCAACACGGATTACAGGCTCGGGGAATTCCATGGATTCAAGGACAATGGGAGCCTTTTCATCACAGAGGGTATCACCGGTGGTAGTGTTCTTCAGGCCAACCGCTGCTGCGATATCGCCGGAATAAACAATCTCCAGGTCCTCTCTGTGGTTTGCGTGCATAAGCAGGATGCGGCCGATACGCTCACGCTGACCCTTGGAAGAGTTCATTACGGTTTTGCCGGCCTCCAGAGTACCGGAGTACACACGGAAGAAGCTCAAGCGACCTACAAAGGGGTCGGTCATGATCTTGAATGCCAGCGCCGCAAAGGGAGCGGAGTCGGAGGCCTCACGGGTCTCCTCCTCTTCGGTCTTGGGATTCACGCCGCAGATTGCGGGAATGTCCAGCGGTGAGGGCATGTAATCCACGATTGCATCCAGAAGCTTCTGAACGCCTTTGTTTTTATAGGAAGTTCCGCAGACAACGGGAACCATCTTAACAGAGACGGTTGCCGCTCTGATTGCCTTGCGAATCATATCCTGGGGAATATCTTCGCCTTCGAGATAACGCATCATTATCTCGTCATCGAAATCGGAAATGGCCTCCAGCATATTCACGCGGTATTCTTCAGCTAACTCACGCATATCCTCGGGAATTTCCTCGGTACGCATATCATTGCCGAGATCGTCGTAATAAATGCGGGCGTTCATTTCCACCAGGTCGATTATACCCCTGAAGTCAGCTTCAGCACCGATAGGAAGCTGGATGGGAACTGCATTGCACTTTAGTCTGTCATGCACCATATTCAGTACATTAAAGAAATCTGCACCCATGATATCCATCTTATTGACATATATCATTCTGGGAACATTGTAGTGGTCAGCCTGTCTCCATACGGTCTCGGACTGAGGCTCTACGCCGCCCTTGGCACAAAGCACTGTGACACAGCCGTCAAGTACGCGCAGTGAGCGCTCAACCTCAACGGTGAAGTCAACATGTCCCGGGGTGTCGATGATATTTATGCGGGTATTCTTCCAATGACAGGTGGTTGCAGCAGAGGTGATGGTAATACCTCTCTCCTGCTCCTGTTCCATCCAGTCCATGGTCGCAGTACCCTCATGAGTCTCACCGATTTTGTAATTAACGCCGGTGTAGTAGAGAATACGCTCTGTGGTCGTAGTCTTGCCGGCATCAATATGAGCCATGATTCCGATATTTCTTGTTTTTTCGAGTGAATACTGTCTGGGCATATATATCTCCTGATCAGATTACCATCTGAAGTGTGCGAATGCCTTGTTGGAGTCTGCCATCTTGTGGGTATCTTCGCGCTTCTTGACAGATGCACCGAGATTGTTGCAGGCATCCATAATTTCGCCTGCAAGGCGCTCCTTCATGGTCTTTTCGCCACGCTTGCGTGCGTAGCCAACCAGCCAACGCAGGCCGAGAGTCTGACGGCGTGCAGGTCTTACTTCCATAGGAACCTGGTAAGTTGCACCACCGACACGGCGAGCCTTAACTTCGAGGCTGGGCATGATGTTGTTCATTGCCTCGGTGAAAGCCTCCAGGGGCTCCTTACCGGTCTTCTCCTTGATGATGTCAAAAGCGTCGTACACGACCTTCTGAGCAACACCCTTCTTGCCGTCCAGCATAACAGCATTGATAAGCTTGGTTACCAGTACGCTGTTGTACATAGGATCGGGTAAAATTTCTCTTTTGGGAACATTACCTCTTCTGGGCACTTTTGCTTCCCTCCTTCATTAAAAAATGATTTCACAGGTACTCGGAGCATTAATTCTGCTCCGTCTGCGCCCCGAGGTTATCATTATGATAAACAACAGGGCAAAATTTGCTGTTGGTTAATTACTTTTTCTTTGCAGCTTTGGGTCTCTTTGCACCGTACTTGGAACGGGACTGCATACGTCCGGTTACGCCCTGTGCATCGAGAGTACCACGGATGATGTGGTAACGAACACCGGGAAGGTCCTTAACACGGCCGCCGCGAATCATAACGACACTGTGCTCCTGAAGATTGTGGCCGACACCGGGAATATATGCGGTGACTTCGTAGCCATTGGTCAGGCGAACACGGGCGATCTTACGCAGTGCGGAGTTAGGCTTCTTAGGAGTAGAGGTACGGACTGCGGTGCAGACGCCTCTCTTCTGGGGTGCGCTCAGGTCGGTCTCGCAATTCTTGATGGTGTTAAGACCCTTCTGCATTGCGGGAGAGTTGGACTTGTAGGTTACCTTTTCTCTGCCTTTTCTTACCAACTGGTTAAATGTAGGCAATTTCATTTCTCCTTTCTTCGAATATTTTTCCTTGATTTTTCAAGGCTTTGCGGGATTTTTACGCTTTTGGGCGCAGTAAACCCCACACGGATATGAATTTTATCAGAATGCACAAAAATAGTCAAGAAAATTTTTACACAAAAACGAAAATAATTTACCTTGTTTTCGCATATATATGTCAATTTTTCGTCCCTCGCGGACATGTGTTTTTCACTCAAAACACAAAAAGAGCATCGACGAATCGATGCTCTTTTATACTTGTTTTAGAGTGCGTTATTCTTGCCCACAAGAGCAGAAAGGTCAACGAAGCTCTCAACCTCGGAGGCTGCGCTTTCATCGGTCTTATCCTCAAACTCGCGGTACATTGCAAGACCGGAGCCTGCGGGGATGAGCTTACCGATGATGACATTCTCCTTAAGACCAACAAGGTGGTCAACCTTGGCCTTGATTGCGGCCTCGGTAAGAACTCGGGTGGTCTCCTGGAAGGATGCTGCGGACATCCAGCTATCGGTGGCAAGAGATGCCTTGGTGATACCGAGGAGAAGCTGGGTGTAGGTAGCCTTGGTAAGTCCCTCCTCACCTGCTGCAATGCGTCTGTCAATCTCACGGTTTGCTGCCTTGAGCTCGCCGATATCGATTGTTGCGCCGGAGATGAGCTCGGTGCTGCCGGATTCCTCGACCTTGATCTTACGCATCATCTGACGGACGATAATCTCAATGTGCTTATCGTTAATGTCAACGCCCTGCTGACGGTAAACCTTCTGAACCTCCTGGATGATGTAGTTACGAACGCCGGGACGGCCGTATTCATCATCGTTTACGCCGCGGATGCGGAGTACTTCGTGGGGATTGAGAGCGCCCTTGGTGAGCTCCTGGCCCTTATCAACCTTGTCGCCGTTCTTGACTTCAAGGCCTGCAGAGTGAGGAACGGTGTAAACGCGGGTGTCGCCTTCAGCCTCGTTGATAACGCTGATTGCGTACAGCGCGCCCTTCTTGGTCTCCTCAATGGAGATAACACCGGAGATTTCGGCAAGGACTGCCTGCTTCTTGGGTCTGCGTGCCTCGAAAAGCTCTTCAACACGGGGAAGACCCTGGGTGATATCGTCACCTGCAACGCCGCCGGAGTGGAAGGTACGCATGGTAAGCTGGGTACCGGGTTCACCGATGGACTGTGCAGCGATAACGCCGACTGCCTCGCCTGCATTGACGGGCTTGCCGATGGCAAGGTTAATGCCGTAGCACTTGGCGCAAACGCCGGTGCGTGCTTCGCAGGAGAGAACGCTGCGGATGAGAACCTTGTGGATGCCGTGAGCTTCAAGAACTGCAGCGTCATCGGGCATAAGCATATGGTCGGTATCGAAGATGACTTCGCCGGTGGCGGGATCAACAACGGGAACCGCGGGGAATCTGCCGTGGATGCTGACGCCGTAGGACTGAACCATCTGGCCCTTGTCGTAAACAGCGGAAGCCCATACGCCGTCGGTGGTGCCGCAATCGGGCTCGCGAATGATAACATCCTGGCAGACATCAACCATACGACGGGTAAGGTAACCGGAGTCAGCGGTACGCAGTGCGGTATCGGCCATGCCCTTTCGAGCACCTCTGGAGGAAATGAAGTACTCCAGAACGGAAAGACCTTCACGGAAGTTTGCCTTGATAGGAATTTCGATGGTCTTACCTGCGGTATTAGCCATCAGGCCACGCATACCTGCAAGCTGACGAATCTGGTTCATGGAGCCACGGGCGCCGGAGCTTGCCATCATGTAGATGGGGTTGTAGGTGTCCAGACAGTTGGTCAGTGCGTTGGTAACATCCTTGGTGGTATTTTCCCACTCGGCAACAACGAGGCGGTAACGCTCGTCGTCGGTGATGAAGCCGCGCTTGTACTGGCGCTCGATGGCAAGCACCTTTCCCTCAGTGGCAGAGATAAGTTCCTTCTTTGCCTCGGGAACGGTCATATCTGCAATGGAAATGGTGATTGCGCCGCGGGTTGAATATTTGTAGCCCATAGCCTTGATGCTGTCCAGCACCTCGGCGGAAATGGTAAAGCCGTGAATCTTGATGCAGCGGTCAATGATATCGCCCAGCTGCTTCTTGCCGACCTGGAAGCCGATTTCGTGATCGAAGGCATGCTCGGGATCGGTGCGGTCAACATAGCCCAGATCCTGGGGAATGTTGGAGTTGAAGATAATACGGCCAACCGTGCTTTCGATGACATGAAGCTGCTCGACACCGTCAATGACCTTACTTACGCGCACGAGGATAGGTGCGTGGAGGCTGATTTCGCCATGGCTGTAGGCCATGATCGCTTCAGCGTCGTCGCGGTAGAAGTGCATGGGCTTGTAGGTAGGAGCAACAAGACTGTTATCCTTTGCATACTTTTCGGCAGCAAGGAAAGTATCGCTGTCAACCACCTCGTTTACAGGCAGGTCGGTACCGCCGCAGCTGGTAACAAAGACCTTGTCAGCACCCTTCTGGTCATTGCCGATGCGCTTCATGGTCAGGTAGTAGGAGCCCAGAATCATATCCTGTGTAGGTACGGTTACAGGGTGACCGTCCTGGGGACGGAGCAGATTGTTTGCGGAAAGCATGAGGATGCGTGCTTCCGCCTGTGCCTCTGCGGACAGAGGTACATGGATTGCCATCTGGTCGCCGTCGAAGTCAGCGTTGTATGCGGTACATACCAGAGGATGGAGCTTCAGTGCGCGGCCCTCAACGAGGATGGGCTCGAAGGCCTGAATACCGAGACGGTGCAGAGTAGGTGCACGGTTAAGAAGAACGGGATGCTCCTTAATTACGACCTCAAGTGCGTCCCAAACCTCGGTGCGCTGCTTGTCGACCATCTTCTTGGCGGACTTGATGTTGTTTGCTACGCCGTCCTCAACCAGCTTCTTCATAACGAAGGGGCGGAACAGCTCAATAGCCATTTCCTTGGGAACGCCGCACTGATAAATCTTCAGCTCGGGTCCTACAACGATAACGGAACGGCCGGAGTAGTCAACACGCTTGCCCAGCAGGTTCTGACGGAAGCGTCCCTGCTTGCCCTTAAGCATATCGGAAAGGGACTTAAGTGCGCGGGAGTTTGCGCCGGTGACGGCTCTGCCGCGGCGGCCGTTGTCGATAAGTGCGTCAACAGCTTCCTGAAGCATACGCTTCTCATTGCGGACAATGATGTCGGGAGCGTTGAGCTGGATAAGTCTCTTAAGACGGTTGTTGCGGTTAATTACTCTGCGGTACAGGTCGTTGAGGTCGGAGGTGGCGAAACGGCCGCCGTCCAGCTGTACCATGGGGCGAATCTCGGGAGGAATTACGGGCAGAACATCAATAATCATCCATTCGGGCTTATTGCCGCTCTGGCGGAACGCTTCCACAACCTCAAGGCGCTTGACAAGCTTTGCCTTCTTCTGGCCGGAGGCATTCTGCAGCTCTTCCTTCAGCTCTGCTGAAAGCTTCTCGCAGTCAATCTGCTGCAGGAGCTTCTTAATAGCCTCTGCGCCCATGCCTGCATCAAAGTCGTCCTCATACTTCTCACGGAGGTCACGGTACTCTTTTTCGGTGAGTATCTGGCATTTCTCCAGAGGAGTGAAGCCGGGATCGGTTACTATATAGTTTGCAAAGTACAGGACTTTTTCAAGGGTACGGGGAGTAAGGTCAAGAAGAAGGCCCATGCGGCTGGGGATGCCCTTGAAGTACCAGATATGGGATACAGGTGCAGCCAGCTGGATATGGCCCATACGCTCACGGCGGACCTTGCTCTTGGTAACCTCTACGCCGCAGCGGTCGCAGATTTTACCCTTGTAGCTGATTTTCTTATACTTACCGCAATGGCATTCCCAGTCCTTGGTGGGTCCGAAAATACGCTCGCAGTAAAGGCCGTCACGCTCGGGCTTGAGGGTGCGGTAGTTGATGGTCTCGGGCTTGGTAACCTCGCCATAAGACCAGGAAAGAACCATTTCAGGGGAGGCAATGCCTATTTTAATGGCGTCAAACGGTGTATAACTCATTATTATTCATCCTCCTCGCTGTCTTCATAATCATCGGGTCCAAAGAAGAAATCTTCATCGTCCTGCTCGGGAACATCTTCAACGGTGAAGCCCTCTGCCGCAAACTCGTCATCGCTTGCTGCGAAGGTCTCATCCTTGATGCCGGCATACTTGAACTCTTCTTCATCGTCGTCCTTAAGCTCGATTTCCTCGCCGTCCTTATCCAGAACGCGAACATCGAGGCAGAGTGCCTGCAATTCCTTAACAAGGACCTTGAAGGACTCGGGAACGCCGGGAGTGGGAATGTTGTTGCCCTTTACAATGCTCTCGTAGGTGCGTACACGGCCGGTTACATCGTCGGACTTGACGGTGAGGATTTCCTGCAGAGTATATGCAGCGCCGTATGCTTCGAGAGCCCAAACTTCCATTTCGCCGAAGCGCTGGCCGCCGAACTGCGCCTTGCCGCCGAGAGGCTGCTGAGTTACAAGGCTGTAGGGGCCGGTGGAACGGGCATGAATCTTATCATCAACAAGGTGGTGCAGCTTGAGGAAGTATACCCAGCCGACGGTGACATCGTTGTCGAACTTCTCACCGGTGCGGCCGTCGTACAGCTCGCTCTTGCCGTCCTCACGGAGGCCTGCCTGACGCAGGGTTTCGCGGATGGTTTCCTCGTTTGCACCGTTGAAGATGGGAGTTGCCACCTTCCAGCCCAGTGCATGTGCTGCGTAGCCCAGGTGAACCTCGAGTACCTGACCGATATTCATACGGGAAGGTACGCCCAGAGGATTCAGAACTATATCCAGAGGAGTGCCATCGGGCAGATAAGGCATATCTTCTCTGGGCAGGATGCGGGAAACAACGCCCTTGTTACCGTGGCGGCCCGCCATCTTATCGCCCACAGAAATTTTGCGCTTCTGTGCAATGTAAACTCTGACGACCTCGTTAACGCCGGGGCCCATTTCATCGCCGTTTTCACGGGTAAAGCGCTTAACATCTACAATGATGCCGCTTTCGCCGTGAGGCACCTTCAGAGAGGTATCGCGGACTTCCCTTGCCTTCTCGCCGAAGATGGCGCGGAGCAGTCTTTCCTCAGCGGTGAGGTCAGTTTCGCCCTTGGGGGTAACCTTGCCGACAAGGATATCACCGGCACGAACCTCTGCGCCGACAGTGATGATGCCGCGTTCGTCCAGATACTTCAGTGCGTCTTCGCCGACGCCGGGGATATCACGGGTGATTTCCTCGGGTCCGAGCTTGGTATCACGGGCATCGCACTCATACTCTTCAATATGGATGGAGGTGAATACATCCTCCATGACAAGGCGCTCATTCAGAAGAATTGCGTCCTCGTAGTTGTAGCCTTCCCAGGTCATAAATCCGACGAGAATGTTCTTGCCGAGAGAGATCTCGCCCTGACTGGTGCTGGGACCGTCGGCGATAACATCGCCGGCCTTAACGCGCTCGCCGAGAGCAACAATAGGTCTCTGGTTTACGCAGGTGCCCTGGTTGGAACGGGCAAACTTAATGAGCTTGTAGCTCTTGATTTCGCCGCAGTCATACTTGATGGTGACCATGTTTGCGTCGGAACGGATAACCTCGCCGTCGCCCTCTGCAACAACAACTACGCCGGAGTCAACAGCGCACTTGTGCTCAATACCGGTGGCAACGATAGGTGCCTGGGTAACCATGAGAGGAACTGCCTGACGCTGCATGTTTGCGCCCATCAGGGCACGGTTTGCGTCGTCGTTTTCAAGGAAGGGAATCATTGCGGTTGCAATGGAAACCATCATTCTGGGGCTGATGTCGATATAGTCAACGCGCTCACGGTCAACCTCAACGATTTCGTCACGGTGACGGCAGGTGATACGCTTGTTGATAAGACAGCCGTTTTCATCCCGGGGCTCGGTTGCGGGAGCCACGATGAATGCATCCTCCATGTCAGCGGTTAGGTAATCGACCTGGTCGGTGACACGGCAGGTGCCCTTCTCTACCTTCTGGAAGGGAGCAACGAGGAAGCCGTGCTCATTGGTGCGTGCGTAGGATGCCAGATAGGAGATAAGGCCGATGTTAGGACCTTCGGGAGTCTCGATGGGGCACAGACGGCCATAGTGGCTGTAGTGAACATCTCGGACATCGAAGGATGCGCGGTCGCGGCTCAGGCCACCGGGGCCCAGAGCGGACATACGGCGCTTATGAGTAAGCTCGGACAGAGGGTTGGTCTGGTCCATGAACTGGGAAAGCGGAGAGGAACCGAAGAATTCCTTGATGGAGGCGGTTACGGGGCGAATGTTAATGAGGCTCTGGGGAGTGACAATGTCCAGATCCTGCAGAGTCATGCGCTCGCGGATAACACGCTCCATGCGGGAGAAGCCGATGCGGAACTGATTCTGAAGCAGCTCGCCCACACAGCGGACGCGACGGTTGCCCAGATGGTCAATGTCGTCCTTAACGCCGATGCCGTTGGCAAGGCAGTTGAGGTAGTTGACGGAGGCGAACATATCGTCAATGATGATGTGCTTGGGAATAAGAATGTCGATGTTCTCGAGAATTGCTTCCTTGAGTGCCTCACCCTCATACTGCTCCATGAGCTGCTTGAGGACGATGCCGCGGACCTTCTCGGTGATACCCAGCTCTGCGGGATCAAAATCAACATATGCGCCGAGGTTTACCATGCCGTTGGAGAAAACGCGTACGCGCTTGCCCTCAATGCTCAGCACTACGCTGATAACGCCTGCCTCGTCAATGGCCTCTGCCATATCGCGGGAAACAACAGCGTCAGCCTCTGCAATGACCTCACCGGTGCGGGGATCTGCAACTGCGTCTGCAAGCTGGAAGCCCACAATGCGCTTGCGGAGAGCCAGCTTCTTATTGAACATATAACGGCCCACATTGGAAATGTCATAACGGCGGCGGTCAAAGAACAGACCGTCAAGCAGAGCCTCTGCACTTTCAACAGTGGGAGGATCGCCGGGACGCAGCTTGCGGTAAATCTCAACAAGGCACTCCTCGCGGGAATACACATCCTTATCGAGAGTTGCGGTAATGCGCTCATCCTCGCCGAAGATTTCCTTTATGCGCTCGTTGGTGATTGCGCCGATGGCGGGATCATCAACGCAGGAAAGCCAGGTCTCGGGCTTTTCGGGGTTGTATGCGCCCATAGCCTTGAGGAACCAGGTGATGGGGAGCTTGCGGTTCTTATCGATGCGGACATAGAACATATCGTTTGCATCGGTCTCGTACTCAAGCCATGCACCGTGGTAAGGAATAACGGTGGCAGCATAGAGGCTGGTCATGCTGCGGTCGGTGGTCTTATCATAGTAGACACCGGGAGAACGGACAATCTGGGAAACGATGACACGCTCGGCGCCGTTAATGATAAAGGTGCCGCCTTCGGTCATGAGGGGGAAATCGCCCATGAAGATTTCCTGTTCCTTTATTTCCTCGGTTTCAAGGTTGCGCAGACGCACGCTGACCTTAAGAGGCGCAGCATATGTTGCATCGCGGGCCTTGCACTCCTCCTCGGTGTACTTGGGCTTCTCGTCCATGGAATAGTCCACAAAGCTGAGCTCAAGGTTTCCGGAATAGTCGGTTACAGCCGCCGTATCCCTGAACACCTCGCGGAGACCGGTCTCCAGAAACCACTTGTAGGATTTCTTCTGGATCTCCAGCAGATTAGGCATGTCCTGAATTTCTTCCATTCTGGCGAAGCTCTTTCGCAGAGTCTTGCCGTACAGAACATCTTTTGGCATTCGCACACACTCCTTAATCGTAATTGAGAACACCCGGGGCAGTTGTCACTTTCCGTGCTTTGGGTGTTGTATTTACGCTTCATAAATGCTATATTGTGATTGTAGATGATGGGCAGGTATCCCTGTCCGCATCCGATAACATAGCAAGTCATTATATCAATTCACACTTGGATTGTCAAGCAAAGGTTTAATAAAATCGTAATTTTCGGCGGATAGTATAGGCATCCGCCGCTTTTTTGTATCTTTTGACGAGGTCGCACTATGGACTTATATGTAATCATTGCTCTCGGCATGGAGCTTGCACTGGCAATTTTCCTGCTTTGGCATGAAAAATTAATAAATTCGCCCCGCAGATTTCTTATTCCCGCCCTGCTTATCGTGCTAATCACACTCGTCAAGGCATCTCTGCTGGATTTCGAGAGCAACGACTATCTGGATTTTCTTGCACCCTGGACTCAATTTTTCCGCGATTACGGCTTCAAGGGGCTGGGCTATGATTTGGGCAACTACAATCCGCCATATATGTATCTGCTGTGGCTCTTTTCCTTGTTTCCCGTAAACGAGCTTTATCTCATAAAGCTCACTTCCCTGCTCTTTGATATTCTCCTTGCATGGGCAGGCATGAAGCTCCTGTCTATTGTAACGGAAAGCCGTGCAGGGCTTCTGACCTGTTTCTTTGCGCTTCTGCTTCTCCCTACATTTATAATAAACGGTGCGAAGTGGGCTCAATGCGACAGTATTTACAGCTTTTTCGGAGTTTTCAGCATCTATCTTGCCCTCACGGACAGGCCCCGGGCATCCATGGCTTGTATCGCCGCTTCTCTCGCCTTTAAGCTGCAGGCGGTATTCATAATGCCTGTGTTTGTAATTCTCCTCATGGCAAAGAAATTCAAGCTGAAGCATTTCCTCATATTCCCCGCCGCATACATTATATATATGTTGCCTGCGATGGCTGCAGGCAGGCCATTCATGAGTGTTATGACTCTGTACTTTTCTCAAGCAGCCACCGTGGGCGATGCCATGAACTACAACTCCCCGGCCTTTACCTCCCTGCTTGAGTACATCAATAATCCCCGGCAGCTTTCAGAGCTGCTCATTGCCGCAGCCGTTCTTTTCATGCTGCTTGTGTTCATCTACGCCTTTTCTGTTCGGGACAAGCTGGATGCCGCCCTGATAATCGGCTTCACCGCGCTTCTCGTCATCGGTATCCCATATCTTCTCCCCCATATGCACGACAGATATTTCTATCTTGCGGGTACGGCGGCAGTGATTCTTGCCTGCATAAATCCGAAATTTTTTCTCATGCCGATTCTGGCAGAACTTGCCTCACTCCATTGCTACCTCGCCTATTTCAGCAGACACTATATCGTGCATCCCCGTTATGGCGGCATGGCAATGCTCCTTGTTCTGAGTATGGCGATTGTATATGTGGTGACATATAAGAAGACGGATAACAACCCCGTTAATTGACTGGGGTGTTATCCTTTTGCAAAAAGCTCAAAACTTCTTGACAACTGTATTGTGCTGTGCTATCATACTTTAGCGGCTATGTGCAGAAGTACCCAAGAGGCCGAAGGGGCTCCCCTGCTAAGGGAGTAGGCGTGTAAAAAGCGCGCGAGGGTTCAAATCCCTCCTTCTGCGCCACAAAAAGTCCTCCATCTTTTGATGGAGGACTTTTTCATTATATTATAGGAAAAATGCCAATACCCTTTCGCCCTTGACAAAGCCGCAAGTATATATAAAATGGTATATATAACATAAGTGAGGTGCTTACTATGGGAATGTGGGGTTTCGGCGTTACCCAAAGCGATGAATACTGCGAAGTATATGACCGCTTTATGGAGCAGTACGACGAGGGTTTTGATGTTTCCGATATTACCGAGGTAATTCTTGACGACTACCTTGCAGATTTCGATCCCGACGACGGCATACTTCATGATGTATATTTTGCCATTGCAAAGGCTCAGTGGCAGTGCGGCGGCATCGAGCCCGAAATTCTGAAAAAGGTTACCGAAATCATCGAAAGCGGCAGCAATATCGAATTTTTGCGTGAGCTGGAGGCTGACGAGGATGGATTAAAGCAGCGCAAGCGCAATCTCAAAAGCTTCCTCAAGACACTCAATACTCCCTGCAAGACCGTGAGAAAGCGCAAGGGCGAAAAGTCCGAAGAAAACAGTAAGCTCCCGCCTCTGGTTACCGGCGGCTGCTATTTATATAAATACGGCGAAAACTACCGCAGCTTTGTGGTTCTGGAATGTCTTGAGAGCACGATTGTGGGCGAAGCTGTGCTCTGTGCCATAAGCTTTGACCACTACGACGGAACACCGGATTTTGAAAGAGTGCAGAACGCCACCATCGGCGGTTTCGGTTGTTACAGTGCGGAGGAATTCTTCAACGAGGATCAGCTCATGCTGCTGGGGCAGATCGCCATGCCCGCAGATATGTACGACAAGCTGTTCAGGCGTATCCCCATGTCCTGCAAAAAGGATGATTTTAAAACCGCCGATTTCAGCGCAGAGTTCAAATTAAGCGTCCTTGACATTGCAAAGGCGGCGGATTTTGACGCACAGGGCAAGGACGCGAATGGGCTGTTCAACAAAAATCTGGGCGATGTCCGCGTAAGCTTAAACGGCATTATCATGACCATGCCTTGGAACGGCATTTTCGGTATCAAATAATATGGAAGCAGTTTATAAGGATAAAAACTTCATAGTATGCATAAAGCCAGCAGGTGTACTATCCACCGACGAAGCAGGCGGCATGCCCTCTCTTGTGCGGGAGTATCTGGGCGACGAAAAGGCCTGTGTCCGCACGGTGCATCGTCTGGATCAGGTGGTCAGCGGACTCATGGTGCTGGCCCGCAATCCCGAAACCGCCTCGGAGCTTTCCCGTCAGATTCGGGATGATGAATTCGGCAAAAGCTATCTCGCCGTGGTACACGGTATTCTTCCCGAAAAGGAAGGCCGCATGACCGACCTGCTTTTGCGTTCAAAGGAAGAGCGCAAAACCTATGTTGTAACGGAAACGGGCAAGAATGTTCAGGAGGCAATTCTGGAATACGAGGTGCTGAAGGAAACTCCTTCCCTATCCCTTGTGAAGATTAATCTTATCACGGGGCGCACTCATCAGATTCGCTGTCAGTTTTCCTCCCGTGGACTTCCCCTTGTGGGAGACCGCAAATACAGCACTCTTGAGGACGGCTGCGACATTGCGCTGTGGTCATACTCCATTTCCTTTACAAATCCCACTGACGGCAGGCAGGTTGAATTCAAGCACAAGCCGCCTGAAACATATCCCTGGACGGAATTTGACATTAAGCACATGGCCATTTATTAAAAAAGCAGGCACTTTTCAGTGCCTGCTTTTAGCTTTTTAAATCAGATGAGAATGCCGCGCTTCTTTGCCTCGAAGGTGAGCTCGTCGCGGAAGTCGGGATGTGCGATGGCGATGAGCTGACGGGTGCGGTCGCCCAGGCTTCTGCCGCGGAGATGCGCAATGCCGTACTCGGTTACGATGTAGTCAACATCGTTCTTGGAGGTGGTGCAGATTGCGCCGGGGGTAAGAATGGGCTTAATCTTGCTGATGGTGCCGCCCTTTGCAGTGGAGGTGAAGGCGATGAAGCTCTTGCCGCCCTTGGACTGGCAGGCGCCGCGTACATAGTCAATCTGGCCGCCGGAGCCGGACATATGCTTGGTACCCACAGACTCCGCACAGACCTGACCGAAGAAGTCAACCTCAAGTGCTGCGTTGATGGAAATCATGTTATCGTTCTTGCAGATAACCTCGGGGTCATTGACATAGTCAACGGGAAGAACCTCAACAGCGGGGTTATCGTCGATGAAGTCATAAATTCTCTTGGAGCCGAAGGCAAAGGTGGTTACGGACTTGTTGCGGTGAATTTGCTTCTTGGAGTTGTTGACTGCGCCGCACTCGATAAGCTCAACCATGGAGTCGGTGAACATCTCGGTGTGGATGCCCAGGTCATGCTTTGCCTTAAGTGCCATACCTGTTGCATCGGGGATTGCGCCGATACCCAGCTGGATGCAGGCACCGTCGGGAATCTGCTCGGCAATGAGGTTGCCGATGGTGATGCTGGTTTCGTCAAGCACTACGGGAGGCAGTACGGGAAGCTCGTGATTATATTCAACGATTGCGTCAACCTGGGAAACATGAATCTGGGTGCCGCAGAGGCAGCGGGGCTGGCATTCGTTGACCTCAACGAAAATTCTCTTTGCCTTGTCTATCATTGCTTCGGCATAGGAGCCGTTGAGGGAAAGGCTGAAGTAGCCGTGGCTGTCCATGGGAGAAACCTCTACGCAGAATGCGTCATACTCGTACTCGGTGCGGATATGACGGGGAATGTCACGGTAGTATGCAGGGAAAAGGTCTGCATAGCCGCCGTTGACTGCCTTACGTGCGCCGCCGGAGCTAAACCAGCTGAAGCCGGTCATCTTGCCTGCCAGGCTGTTGTCGGCATAAAACTCATAGGGATAGATATCCAGAAGTGTCTGAACCTTAACACCCTTGATATCGCTGTTCTTGATTTTGTTTGCAACTGCGGTCATAATAGCAGGTGCCTGGGAGGGACCGGTGTCCATGCCGAAGAGCCAATCGTTCTGAACCATCTCTGCGATGGCTTCGGGAGTAGTGAGCTTTTGTGTGTATAATGCTTTATAATCTGCCATTTTGTATTCTCCTGACTACAATTTTTTACTTTTAACAGTAGAATATTATATATTAGGGTGACATGTTTTTCAAGTAGTGATATAATATTTTAAAATGCAAGGAGGAATCTCCAATGAAATTCACCAAAATGCACGGAGCCGGAAACGACTTTGTTATCATAAACATGATGGAAGAGCCTGTGGAGATTGAAAAAATTCCCGAGCTTGCCCGAAAGCTTTGCCACCGCCGCATGGGTATCAGCGCTGACGGACTTATGCTTGTGGACAAGGCTGAAAAAGACGGCGACTACCGTCTGCGCTTTTATAATGCTGACGGCAGCATGGGCGAAATGTGCGGCAACGGTGCAAGATGCATTGCCCGCTACGGCTATGAGCACGGACTTGCGGGTGAAACACAGCGCATTGAAACCACCGCAGGTCTCGTCATCGGCGAGCGCATCAGCGAAGCTCTGTACAAGGTGCGGCTTAATGATCCCGGCATAATCGACCTGCATCGCGAAGCAGAAGGCTTTGATTGCGCGTACATAGAGCTTGGCAATCCCGGAATTCCCCACGCAGTTGTAATCATGGATAGCTGGGACGAAATTCCCGAAAACGAGCTTCGTGAGCTGGGCAGAAGGCTGCGCTATTCCCCCGCTTTCCCCAAGGGGGCAAATGTGAGCTTTGTAAAGCTCACCGGCGAAAACGAAATAAAAGCCATTACCTTTGAGCGCGGTGTGGAGGATTTCACTCTTGCCTGCGGCACGGGCAGCGGCTCAATCACCGCGGCACTGACACTCATGGGCAAGGTCAGCGGCATTGATACAAAGATTTCCATGCCCGGCGGCGACCTTTTCGTCACTGTGAAGGCAGAGCCCTGCGGATGGGCTCACGACATTTTCCTTACAGGTCCCACCTGCATTGTATTTGAAGGCGAAACAAAAGAAATTTGAAATAGAGGCGTATTGATATGAAGCTAAAATGGTACGGCACAGCCTGCATTTCTCTCGAAACAGAGAAAGACGAAATTATTTTTGACCCCTACATCCCGCGCAAGGGCAGCGAAACTCCCTCCGCAGAGGAGGAATATCTCCGCTTTAAAAACATCCTCGTTACCCACGGTCATTTTGACCACATTTCCACCATTCCCGAAACCGTTTCTAAAAGCGGTGCCACGGTCTGGTGTACAAAGACGCCCTTTGAAACTCTGGTATACAAAGGTGTTTCACCGGACAACATGAAAATCATTTTCCCCGGCGATGTTCTTAACTTCGGCGATATGAAGGTGACGGTTTTCCAAAGCCGCCATGTAAAGTTTGACGCCAAGCTCATTTTCAGTACCGCGTTCAGCCTGCGGCCCTTCAAATACTTTTCCAACCTTGTGGAGCTCATCGGGGAGAACAAAGTCTGCCCGGAAGCAAACGAAACCGTGGGCTATCTCATTGAGGCAGAGGGCAAGCGCATTTATCTCATGGCGAGCATGAACTGGGTGGAGGATGTTGAGTATCCGCAGAATGTTGATTTGCTCATTCTCCCCTTCCAGGGTGCCAGCGATCTTGTGACTCCCGGTCTGAAATTCATCGAGATGACACAGCCTAAAGCGGTGCTACTTGACCATTTTGACGACACCTTCCCTCCCATGTCAAATCATATCGACACCTCCGGAATGGTGAAAGCGCTTGAAGGCAGACTGCCTCTGACAATTCCCGTTTACGGCGAAACCTACGAAATCTGAAAAAAATACATATAAAGAGGAACAAAAAATGAAAATCAAATGGTACGGCACCGCGGGAGTTTCCTTCGAGACCGAAAGCTCCGCAATAATCTTTGACCCCTACATTCCCTGCAGAGGCAGCGAAACTCCCTCCGCAGAAGAGGAATTTCTGCGTTTCAAGGATATCATCATCACCCACGGCCACTTTGACCATGTTTCCACACTGCCCAAAACCGTTAAGAAAAGCGGTGCAAAGGTGTGGTGCACAAAGACTCCCTATGTAAATCTTTCCTGCATGGGTATTCCCGATGAGAACCTGAGAAAGTTTGCTCCCGGTGATGTAATGGAGTTCGGCGATATAAAGGTCACTCCCTTCCGCAGCCTTCATGTCAAGTATGACAAAAAGCTGCTCAGATCCGTCGTTTTCAGCTTCCGCGTCATCAGATATTTCGGCAATCTTGTCAAGCTGGCAGCAGAGAGCCTTGACTGCACCATGGGTGACGAGATTGTGGGCTTCCTCATTGAAGCAGAGGGCAAGCGCATTTATCTCATGGGCAGCTTGGGCTGGCTTGATGATGTGGATTATCCCAAGGATGTGGACCTCCTGGTTCTCCCCTATCAGGGCACAAGCGACCTGCTGACTCCTGCCATGCAGTTCATTGAAATGACAAAGCCCAAGGCAATTTTCCTTGACCACTTTGACAACACCTTCCCGCCCCTTTCAAGCCACATTGACACCTCGGACATTGAAAAAGCGCTTGAGGGCAAGCTTCCCCTCACCGTTCCCGTTTTCAACGAAACCTATAGCTTCTGATAAATGAAAAAGCCCCCACGCCATAGCGTGGGGGCTTTGCTTTACATATCAGACGTAGTACTTATGCTCTACCTTGTTGTCATACCACCACTGGAGGATTGGGTCAACACAGTATGCCATGAACTTCTCGTCCAGATTGAAGAAATATACAGTGAAGAGCACTGCAAATGTGCCGGTTGCTCCGCCAAGAGCAATAAGAGGAATTTTAGCTAATTTTTTCATTGTTATTTCTCCTTTCTTACCATGCGTGCTCATCGGGCAGGAACTCGATGGTGGGATCCAGAGGCTCCTCACGCATAACGGTGCGCATGTAGGTGCTGAATTCATCGCGAATCTGCTGACGGGTGAATACTCGGGGATCGCAAAGGTCGTGGTTGACCCATACGATGTGGATGCCGCGCTCGCGTGCCTGATCCTCGAACTGGCCGTGGAGACCGTTCAGAGCCTTGCAGGACATATGCTCCCACATCATGACCATGTCAGCGTTCATCCTCTCAACATGCTCCCAAAGCTCGTCAACGAGAACCTCGTAGCCGCCGTGAGTCTTATTACGCATAATCATGTTCATGTTCAGGTATGCCATATCCTTGTATGCCTGCTCATAGTTTTCAGGCTTGTTCTCTTCGCAGAACTGCTTATCAACAACCATGGAAAGCATATCGGTAAGAGGAATGACACCCCAGCAGTTGATCATCCAGTACAGCTGGTCGATGCAGTACTGAGGCTGTACGCCCCAGACAATGCAGCGATGGCGGTACTCGGGTGCCTGCATGGTCTTATTCTTATAGCCCTTGATGATGAGATCGTTGATCTTCTTCTCAATGGGCGGGAAATCTGCGCTGCGTCCGCAGTTGCCCATGTAGTCGGTATCGTTGAACAGAGAGAATACTGCGCCGTAGAACTGGGGATAAGGAGTGGAGTTAACCTCCAGCCAGCTCCAGCGCATACGGGTGGTTGCGTTGACGCGCTTGATGCATTCAAAGTATGCGTCCCAATCCCACTTTACGCCCATCTGCTCCTCGACCCACTTAATGCAGGCCTTCATATCCTCTGCGGCGTAATCAAGAACGTCGGGAGATTCATGGCGCATGGGAGCTGCCAGCTGGAAGGTGGGAATGCCGTACTCGCGCTCAAGACGCTTTGCGATAAGGCCGTTGCCCATGAGGGAGCCGTCGCAGGTGGTGTTAACCTGAACTGCGCACTTGCCCAGAACGGAGAAGTCGTCCTCGATGGAGATGCCGGCTTCTGCCTCAGGCATGGGGCAAACGTCACCGGGAATACCGAAGCGCTGTGCAACATCCAGATAGTGCATGGTGGACTGCTGGGTCATGATGTTTGCGGAGAACATGGTGGGTATCTCACGCAGGATTGCCTTCAGCATGGGGAAGCCCATCATGAAGACGGTCATTGCGTTCTCATCAGAGAGGACGCACTTGTTGGAAAATTCAACATCGTTGCCGCAGCGGCGGTCACCGCGGAGGGTTTCCTTAATGCACTTTGCAACGTCTTTTACAACGAAGTCCATTGCGGTGTGGGTGATACGCAGAGTTTCATCGCGCATACCCATGGTGAACTTATCCATTGCATGGGGAACTGCCAGATAGTTGGACATCCAGCGGTAGCGGAACAGGCCCTTGATTGCGCCCTTGGACATGGTAACATCAATTACAACGCCCCACAGGTACAGCCATCTGGAGAAATCATAAAGGGTGTCCTTAAGACCGCGCCACTCGCGGCGTTTTCTTACCTTGCCGTCATTAAAGAGCTTGCCATACTGGGTTTCGCCCTTTTTCTTCTTGGTATTGTATACAATATCAACAGTCTTCATTATTTGGCACCTCCCTGAATCTTCTTGATTTCAATGCTTTCTACGAAGGCCTGAACACGGGTGCGCATCTGGCCGACGGAGGAGGCAATATTGTAAGGTCTGTTTACCGCAAGTACGGGGTAGCCGTAATCATCCTGGAGCATGGTGGAGCCCAGCAGCTTTTCGTATGCCCAGGGGTCACAGAAGTTGACCTGCTGATAGATAATGCCGTCAACATCGTATTCCTTGGCCAGGTCTGCAACATACTGCTTGCGGCCGTATACCTTGGGCATATCCATGTAACGGGGACACTGGCTCATCATTACATAGTGGCGTGCGACCTGAGTGAGGGCGTCCTCTTCATCGTTCATGGGGATGGGCAGTCTGCCGGGGAACGCACCGAAGCAGAAGCGGTCTGCAGCAACATAAGCACCGCAATCCTCAATGAGCTTGATGAGGTTTACATCGTCGATTTCCGAGCCGACAACAACAACGCGGGCGCGGTAGGGCTTGTCATCGGGTTCTCTCTTTGCAACTTCCTTCAGGGTTTCCTGAAGCTTTTTCTTAATAAGGTACTTGGGGCATACATATGTAGCAAGGGTGAATACTGCGAATTCATAGCCGGTGATTCTGGGCTTTTCTTCCTTGCGGAATTCGCTCAAAGCCATGATGATCTCGCAAATCTCGTTATGCTCCTTGACAGCAGCTCTGATAGCCTTATCGGAGATATCAATGCCGTACTTCTCGTGCAGAGGATTGAGAATGTGGTTTACGCACTGAAGGCGCATGAGCTTAACGCCGTTTTCGTCACCCTTAAGTGCAATTTCCATATTCTCATAGAAGAAATTGTCCTTGCCGCCGTCCATGGTGTGCAGAAGCTCCATGTTCTCTGCGCAGCGGTTGATCATGGTGCAGCCATCAGGTGCAACGAGGCAGTCTGCAAAATTGAAGCCGCCTTCAATTGCTCTCTCAAGCAGCGCACGGCTGTTTTCACAGAGCAGGCTTGTCATGTAATAGGTTGCAATATCCATTGAGCCGGTATTCGGAGCAAACAGACGCACACCGAAGGTACCGCCAAGGTTCATAAGAGGCTCGGGCGTATTCTCGCACAGGAATGCTGCGCAGACTTTGCCTTCGCTCTTGGCCTTGACAATGAGCTCATTATTGGCCTCCTGCAGGAGGTCTTCGAAGTATTGCAGATGCTTTAGATCTCTCATTGTTTATTCCCCCATTCAATTTTTGCTAATTATATTGCCGATTTTATTAGCTTGTTAATATTTTAGCTCTTTGTACTTTTAAAGTCAATTTATTTATACTTTTTCATTATTTTGTCCAGTTATCCTCCTTCATTTTGTGCATATTAACGACACTTCTTCATTTTTTGTATATACTTATTATGCAGCATAAAATAATGACACGGCACACAAGTGCCGTGTCATTATGAATTATATTATTAAATATTATTGGTATGCTTTGCCCTCGCCGATTGCGCGGTACATAAACATGACAACCTGCCAGCGGTTGCAGGTTTTGTTTGGCTGGAAGTGGGTTTCATCATAGCCCGTTGTAATTCCCCTGCCGTAGGCCCAGAGAATTGCATTGCGGAATACGCTGGTCTCGCTTACATCAACAAAGGGATTGAGATTTGTCGACGGTGCAGGCTTGCCGTAGTAGCGCCAGAGGAAGGTTACAAATTCGGCGCGGGATACGGTTCTGTTGGGCTGGAAGCTGCCGTCGGAGTAGCCGGTGGTTATGCCATTCTCTGCTGCCCACAGAATTGCCTTATAGAAGGGCGCGCAGGCGCCGTAGTTGAACACATCGTTGAAGGGATTGACCTGGCTTGCGGGCTCGGGCCGACCTGCGGCACGCCACAGGAAGGTTACCACCTGACCGCGGGTGCAGTCATCATAGGGCTTGAAGTAATTATCGGTCTTACCGGCGGTAATCTGGGGCTCATAGGTATATGCCCACATGACGGCAGTATAGAAGGAGTCCGAACTCTTTACATCCCAGAAGGGATTGGTATTTCTTGCTCCGCAGCGTGAGCAGACACCCTTTACATAGCAGTGGCCCAGTGCGGGGAAGGTTTCAGCGCGCGCAGTATCTTCTTCTCCGCAGCCGGTACAGACATACTTAATATATCCGGGCTCGGTGCAGGTTGCATCCTTAGCAACCTTGTTGTAGCGATGACCGCCCAGCTCGCCGTATTCCTCACCGCAGACATCGCAGATTGCCTTATGGGTGCAATCGGCAACGCCGCCGGTGTGAGCCTGTTTTTCGCTGAGCTCATACCACTTTTCATTAATAAAGATACCCTGGCCCTGAAGATCTTCGCGGATATCGGCAAGACTTCTGCCGCACTTCTGGCAGCCCAGCCAGTGATACTCGTCATCATGGCAGTGGTCAATGTCTTTAATGGTTATCTCGTTAAGGAAATCATCAATTCTGATTTTTGATATATCCTGATAGTGGCCACTCTTTACGAGCTCAAGCAGGTCGCTGTAGCTCCAGCCCAGTTTAGTTGCAAGGCTGATAACATCAAGTGCCATTATGTCGCTGCCCGGGTGCAGCTCATGGCCGGTGCATTTGTCGTTTATGCTGTCGTTGTCTCCGGGAATTGTCGCCTTTGCATCCATGTAGATATTTCCGCATTCGGTGCATTTCCAATGCTCAAGAATTCCGTCCTGGGTGCAGGTGCTGGGAATTGCATCAATATGCTCGAGATGGTTTGCGCAGTCGCCACAGGCGGGATAGTACTCCCAACCCTTCTTCAGAACGGCTTGGCAGCCCTTGCATATTTCGTCGCCGGTATAGCCGGGCTTACCGTCTGCAGGCTCACGAACACCCACAAGCTCGGTGCCGCCTACATGGTTATCGGGATTGCGGCTGCCGTCGTCCCAACCGCAGATAAGGCAGGTCTTGCCGCTGCAGCAGGTGGGCTTTGCGCTGGAAATGACGGTATGGCTGCTAAAGGTATCGGGGTAGGTGTAGTGGCAGTATTTGCACTCATACCAGTGGCCTGTTGTGTCGAAGGCATACTGGTATACCGCTATGTTTTTCAGCACGGTGGTATTGCCGAGAACCTCAATCTTAATGAAGTGCTCATGAGGAGCAATAACCAGCTCGGCTGCATCGGTGATTTCTTCTTCACCGTTTTCGTCCCAGAACATGGTGCCGCACTTCTCGCAGACATAGTGTGCCTTTACACCCTCTGCGTCTTCGCAGTCAACGCACTTTGCGGGAATCTCCTCTATGAGAGTGAGGCTGTGGATGCAGGTGTCCTTATATGCGTAGGGAACATTCTGTTCAATCATCTGACCGCAGTCCAGGCAGATGATGTTGCAGAGACCTTCCTTTTCGGGGGTTGCTTCCTTAAGAATCTTACGCTCAATATTCTTGTGGTTTTCGGGGTCTATGCTGCCGTACTCAAGGCCGCAGGTCTCGCATACTGCCTTTTCGCAGCAGCCGGCTTCACCGCCGGTATGGGTACCGGATTCCTTGATATATCCGCAGTCTTTGCATCTGTATTCATGCCACTCCACGCCTTCCTGGCTCATGGCAAACCACTCATAGGTATGGGGAAGCTGTGCAAGAACGGTTTTGCTCTTGGTAATCTCGCTGTGGCCGGCGGGGTCGGAATAATAATCCTTGCAGCCGTCGCAGTACCAGTAGCGGATGTTGCCGGGTGCTTCGCAGGTGGCTTCCTTTGCAGGCACCTCAACAAGATTGCTGTGGTTATACTGGTCTCTGTCGATATCAAGCTTTGCGTGAGTAGTCTTATTCTTGCCGGCGGCATCGGTGAAGTAATCATGGCAGCCGTCGCAGTACCAATATTCAATGTTGCCCTCTTCGCAGCAGGTTGCCGCTACCGCGTCGAAATGCTGAAGATTGGTGTGGTTGCTTGCTACCTTATCGGTGCGGGCATCACGGTCGGTTAGAACGGAGGTGCCTTCCGCATCGGAGAATTTCTCTCCGCAGATGTCGCACTGGTAATATGCAATATGACCGTAATCGCAGCAGGTGCCGCCAACAGCCTCAACAAACGAGAGGCTGCCATGGGTGGTGAGCTTGGAAATTCTGCACTGCTCCGATGTGGTTTTAATCGTGCATGCTTCATCAAGGTAGTATCTGTTGCATTCGGTGCAGTAGTAATATGTTACATTGCCTTCCTCTGCACAGGTGGCATCCTTTGCGTCAACCTTCACAAGGTTGGTGTCAAGAGAATGGCTGTCACATTCAACGGCATTGACATGGAGGGTGACATGGTCGCTGATAGCGAAGACAACGGGCGGCCAACTCAACTGAGTTGCGTAGACAATGCAGGCAAAATTCATGCCGTCCATATCCTCGGTGACATTTTTAAAATCCAGAGTATTGGTGCTTCCGAGTCTTGCTTCACCAAGTGTACTGAGGAATGTGCTGAAGTCAGTAATATTGCCAGTGTTGACCTTGTCCGCGTCAACCCAGACATATGTGATAGCAGAGCTGCCTGAATTCTTCGCTTCAATCTTAAAGGTTGCCGTTTCACCGACACAAACAGTGCAGTCAACGGGCTGCTTTGTAATGGTAATGTTGTTGCTTGCCGCAAAGGCCGAGAACGGCACAAGCGTAACGAGCATCAGCAAAACCAGCGCAAAGCTGATTATACGTTTCTTCATTATGTACGTCTCCTTCGCATAATGTTATTTCTAATTATACAGTATAATATTATCACAAATTACGTAAACTCGCAAGACATATAAATGTGAAAAATTCGGTGGTCATATTTGTACAGATTTCCATTATTCGTTTAAAAAATTGTAATAATGAAAAATGCCCACCGCAAAGCGGTGGGCAAAGGATTATATTACAGGTCGTAGTACATCTCGAACTCTGCGGGATGAGGAATGCTGTTAATTCTGCGTGCTTCTGCGCGGATGGTCTTAATCCATGTCTTAATGAGGGTTTCGGGGAATACGCCGCCTGCGGTGAGGTACTCGTAATCCGCCTCAAGAGCATCCAGTGCCTCGTCAAGGCTTGCGGGCAGATGACCCAGCTTTGCCTTCTCTTCGTCGGAGAGGTCGAAGAGGTTGAAGTCGAAGGGACCCCAGTTGTGGTCCTTGGGATCAATCTTGTTCTTAATTCCGTCAAGACCTGCCATAAGTATTGCGGCGTAGGCATAGTAGGGATTGCACATTGCATCGGGGTTGCGAAGCTCAAAGCGCTTCTTGTCGGGGCTCTTTACATAGGCGGGAATACGCACAACGGCGCTGCGGTTTGCGGTGGCAAAGCCGATGGTGACAGGTGCCTCAAAGCCGGGAATAAGGCGCTTGTAGGAATTTGTGGAGGGATTGGTGATTGCGCAGAGAGAACGGACATGGGTCAGCAGGCCGCCGATGAAGTACAGCGCGGTCTGTGAAAGCTGGGAATAGTTGTTCTCGTCATAGAATATGGGCTGACCGTCCTTCTTAAGCAGCATATGTACATGCATACCGTTGCCCGCTTCGCCGAAAATGGGCTTGGGCATAAGGGTTGCGGTCATGCCGTTCTGTGCCGCGGTGTTGCGGATGACATACTTGGCGGCCATGGTGCCGTCGGCAAGCTTTGTCATCTCGCCAAGCTCAACCTCTATTTCGAGCTGACCGGAGCCGCCAACCTCATGGTGGTGGTACTTGACATCCACGCCCCAGCGTTTCAGCTCCTCGCACATCTGGTTGCGCAGGTCAAAGGTGAGGTCAGAGGGCTTATCGGCGTGATAGCCGCCGTGAGGGAGAGTGTGGAAACCGTTGCTGCCGGGCTGATTTGCCGACCACACGGATTCCTCGCACTCCAGATGATAGCCCAGAGAGTCGGGCTTCACGGAATATTCCATGCCGTCAAACACATGGAACTCATACTCGGGTCCGATAATCATCTCATCTGCAATGCCCAGCTCCTTCATATACGCGATGGAACGCTTGGCAACATTACGGGGATACTGGTCAAAGGGTCTGTTTTCGGGATGCTCGATAACCATTACATCGCCTATCATGGTGAGGGTAGGAGCTTCCACAAAGGGGTCGACGATTGCGGTGGAAATGTCGGGAATGAACACCATGTCGCTCTTCTCAACCATGGCGTAGCCGTAGTTGGAGCCGTCAAAGCCGATACCGGAAATCAGAGTATCCTCGTCGAATCTCTCTGCGGGAATGGTGAGATGGCGCCAGCGGCCGTGAAGGTCGGTCATCTTGAAGTCAACGAACTTTATGCCGTTTTCTTTTATGAATTCCTGAACTTCTATTGCGTTTTTGAACATAAGAATTATCCCCCAATACTTTTTGTTTTTGTATACAGTATAACATACAGTGTATAAAAATCAACCGCTGTTTGTTGTTTCATATTCCCTGCCCTGTTCACATATAAATTGACTATGTGACTATGGGGAGTGGTGAATGTGCATACAAATATTGAAGAGCGCGCCTGTGACCTTGCTGTGTATATCATCGAAAATCGCAGCACCGTGCGTGCCGCGGCAAAGCAGTTCGGCGTTTCCAAAAGCACAGTACATAAAGATTTAACCGAAAGACTCCGCACCGTTAACCCCGCGCTTTACGCACAGGTGCGTGAGCTGCTTGATATCAACAAGGCCGAGCGCCACATACGCGGCGGCATGGCAACACGGAGAAAATATAAAGGAGACATGGCAGATTAGCTCTGCCATGTCTTTTTAATGTATAAGTGTTGCTTTGATTATGATAGGCTGAAACCTTCGTGCGAAAGAAACTCATAATTGACCACTTACCAATTTGATGGTAAATTGGTGTTATAGGATATTATGGTGCTACCAACTTTTTTCTCTTGATTCGATTATTTAGAGGTATTGTATGACATTTCGAAAAGAAAATTTACTATTTTGTCAGAGCTTATCAGTGTATTCAATTCTTTTTATCTTGAGCTTTACATTGGCACCATTATACGGAATTAAAATAACCTTATTATTCGCGTCTGTATTTGGGGTACTTGGTACTATTGATTTTAATAGCTATAATGAATATGTTACAATCAATGAAACCGGCATAGAGTGTAGCCAGGGCGAAAAACAGCTATGGGCATATGAATGGAGTGCCATTGCAAAGCTGCAGCGCGGCTCACGTTATCTGCAGCCTTCAATAGAGATTTATATTTACAGTTTGACAGGCGGACCTGAAGAAGTTGTTTACACAAAAAACTATTTTCAATTAGGCCGAGATGCCAAAAAGGCGCTTGCGCAATACTATAAACCATAGTCGGCACCATTCAGCTGTAGCAATTACGAAATATGATTTCTATGCTTTACGTAATTCATTTTTAGATCTGCTGAAGCTTTTTACTTGAGCAAAAATGCTTAGGAGGATGCTATGAAAAAAAGAAAAGTTCTAATTGTCGTTTCCCTTGTTGTGTTGCTAACAATCGTTTTCGTCGGTTGCAGGCACAGGGAAACTTACTCGCTTTTGTACGGGGAGGAGAAAATAAAAAGCATTTCCATCGTTAACATCATCTTGAATGATGACGGTGAGGTAATGCAGAAAGAGCTGTGCTCCGTGGCGGACATTAATGGCTTTATGAAGAAGTTCAGAGAAGTGGACTGCTATATATATTTCGGTGATCCTACGGGAGTTAGCGAAGAGGGTGTTTCTGCCGATGTTATAAAAATCGTTTACGAAAATGGTGAATATGAACTCATTAACTGGAACGGTCAGGCGGAATGCACGGATGAAAAAGGTTTTCAGTATTACTGCGGATTCAGCGTTTTTGACGAAAACGAGTTTAAAGCCTTGATTTTAGAATATACATAAATTCTATTTAGCAGATAGGCATTACAACGGAATGGATGTCGCTACATACATATATAATGAATGAGCATACAAAGAGCTTGTGGCAACAGTTGAAAATTAAGCGAAAACCAAATGATTAACTTTGGACTAAAATGAAAGGAATGCGATATGTTTTACTCCGAAGGTGAATACTACAGTATAAATGCTTGTGTGGAATACCCACCATGTAACGAAAAGATATATGCTTTTTTAAAAGATGTCTCTGCAAATATTAAAATATATGATTTGAATTGTTATAGTTTGCCACTCTCGTCTTTTAAACATGACCAAATAATGAGCGATAATAAGGGATATAAAATAGATGAGATTGATTTTTCAGCAGTTAGCTCAGACTGCACAATATATCGCTTGGATTTTATTGCCTATGGAATACAGTTCAGACTGATGTTCGATTATTGGAACACCGCATACTATGGCGCATCTGTAGTTTTCAGTGATGAATTAGGCGTGTCCGAATCAATAATCGAGACTATGTCTTCAAGTTTTTACAGGGCGTTTAATCCTATTTACGGGAACAAGGGCAACGAACGCATAATTCTACCTCTGAATGAATTAAGAGAAAACGATACCCACCTATTTAAAGGCGAGTTTGTCGTAAATTGTATCCTGTATGAATACATAAAAGATGATTTGAAGGATGCCCAAATCAAAAAGCTTAGTGACAAGCCTGAACTGTTTTCTGTTGTCGGTTGCGATGCTTCGACAACAGACATTATTAAAAGTATACTGGCAAGAATGGGCGGAGATTAGAACTTGGTTTAAAAATTCCAATAAGATAATTTGCACAAACCGCAGAAAATAGCTACGGAAAAACATTAATTGCAGCATCATCAATTATGGCTGCATTTACTTTAAACAAAGACATAGCAGATTAACTCTGCCATGTCTTTTTAATCTGCCCGCAGGCTATTTTCTTCCCCGCGTTACCTGCGGGTTGAGTTGTAAAGTCGTCGGGATTTGAGTGGATTACCACCGTTTTGCCGATAATCTCCTCAAGGGAAAATCTGTCCGTCACAAAGGCCATCCACGCCTTGCCGTCATTGACGAAGAGCGGCGGCATATCTCCCGCATGACAGGGATGCGGGCAGTTTTTCGGATTATAATGCCCCTTGGTGTCCGCAAAATCCTCTCCGCCGCAGGATTCCCCCTCGTGAATGTGGAAGCCGAAAACTCTGCAGGCGCAGTCTTCCCCCTTTGGCAGGCCGCTTATGTCCGCCATTACCATGACTTTCCTGCCCAGCTCATAAAAATTAACCGTACCGCTTATGCCGTTTCCGCTGACCCTCGCGGAGGCGTAGTGAATGCTGCCCAGCACCATTTTCGCGAGCATGCTGATGTTTTCTATGTAGAGCATAAACTCACCTCATAGCAATATATGCTGCAAAACCGTATTCGGTGTATTTTAATATGTATAGTCTCTGCAAAAAATAAATAATAAAACCAAAATCACCGTGGAATACTATCCACGGTGATTTTTTATGACAAAACGTCTTGGCTCACAGACAATAAAATTCGATATTCCTCCCGTCGTTACAGCTTCCGCGGCGGTGGTGGGCGACAAGGAGGGCGCAGGCCCGCTGAAGAGTTTCTTCGATTATATTTCCTACGACCCCTATTTCGGTGAAAAGACCTGGGAAAAAGCGGAGAGTGCCATGCAGAAGCAATGCTTCTTCCTTGCCTGTGACAAGGGCGCCATCTCCCCCTCCGACCTTGACTACATCTTTGCAGGTGACCTTTTAAACCAATGCATGGGCTCAAGCTTTGCCTTAAAGGACTGCGGTGTCCCCTACTTCGGGCTTTACGGCGCCTGCTCCACCATGGGCGAAAGCATGTCCCTTGCCGCCATGGCAATTGACGGCGGCTTTGCAAGCAAGTGCTGCGCCATCACAAGCTCCCATTTCTGCTCCTCTGAACGGCAGTACCGCTTCCCTCTTGAATACGGCGGTCAGCGAACACCCACCTCACAGTGGACTGTTACGGGCTCGGGGGCCTTAATTATTCAGGCAAGCGGTGTGGGACCTAGTATAACACACATCACAACAGGCGCAATTGTGGATGCCGGCATTATCGACGCCAACAACATGGGCGCCGCCATGGCACCCTCGGCATATGCCACCTTGAAGGCTCATTTTGACGACACGGGAAGAGACCCCGATTATTACGACATGATTGTCACCGGCGATTTAGGGGCAATAGGTCATGACATTCTTGAAGATTTGTTCCGTAAAAGCGGCAGTCCCCTCAACACCTTCTACACCGACTGCGGTGTGCTGATTTTTGACCGCGAAAAGCAGGACGTCCACGCAGGCGGCTCGGGCTGCGGCTGTTCGGCCTCAGTTTTTGCCTCCTATATCATGCGCGGATTTGCGGAAAATAATTGGAAAAAGGTTCTTTTCGCTCCTACGGGAGCGCTTCTGTCCCCTACCTCGTCCCAGCAGGGTGACAGCATTCCCGGCATCTGCCATGCCGTGGCAGTGGAGGTATAGCATGGATTATACAATGTATTTAAAAGCATTTCTTGTAGGCGGCATACTCTGTGCAATAGGCCAGATATTAATTGACAGGACAAGGCTCACTCCCGCGCGTATTCTCACTATTTATGTGGTGGCAGGTGTGATTCTCGGAGCATTGGGGCTTTATCAGCCCCTTGCTGATTGGGCAGGTGCCGGCGCAGCAGTTCCCCTCACAGGCTTCGGAAATGTACTCGCCAAGGGTGTGAAAAAGGCGGTTGCGGAGTCGGGGGTACTTGGTGTCTTCACGGGAGGTTTTTCCTCCTCTGCCGCGGGCATCTGTGCCGCCGTCTTCTTCGGCATAATCATTGCATTGTTATGTAAACCAAAAGAGAAGAAATAATCCAATGATATGCAATTATCAGCATTTTTCTTTGTTTCGCCAAAGAAAAACGCTTGCAAAAAGAAACGCGCCCAAGAGCTTATGCCCTTTGGAATCCTCGGTCAGCGGTGTTTTGCCGCACAGAAACCATATCCGCACTTTTCTATTCTGCTGTCTCCCCCGTTGCAGACATTTCCGCAAGTCTTTTCTGCGGCAGCACGCACATGTTTACGGCTACCGCGGTGCTTGATTGGAGAAAAAGGCGGTTGCGAGTCTGGTTTACTTTGTGTCTTCACGGGTGGTTTTACCTCCTCTGCCGCATGCATCTGCGCCGCAGTCTTCTTCGGCGTTATTATTGCATTGTTATGTAAACCAAAAGAGAAGAAATAAAAATCACAAACGGGTGAGATATCTCACCCGTTTACGTTATACAAATCATTCATCCTCGTTATCTGATTCGACGTTAAGCCGAAATAGTTTACCACGACTTCCATATATTCAGCATCGTATGTAATCATCACATTGTCGCCAAGCTGTGCTTTGAAGCTTTCAAAAAATTCTATGGCAAATTCCTTGTCCTTAAATTCATTCATGTGAACACGATACGTATCACCGTTTTTGCAGGTGATATCCATGTATGCGTCAGTTTCGCTGTATCTGCTACTCGGATTTGTTTTGAACTCGACCAGGCTCGCATCCTCCGGTCTTATTTTATACGTTTCCTTGACCTCATTCTTTGCTGAGTATACCATCACCGTGCCCTGCGCATCCATTGTCATACGGCTGACGTCCGGAATGAAAGCAATAAGCACGAAAACAAGAAAAAGCAAAAGCATAACCACGCTGATTATATTATGCTTTTTCACCCGCCTGCGCAGTTCAGGTGTGTAGGCTCTCGTTCTGCCCTCGAGCTGCAGAGGCTTAAGCAGTGGGAGCCTGTAGGCAAGGCTTAATCCTGCATAGGTTGTAACGCCCGCAACCAGAAATACAGCCAGTGCAAGCATAGTTTTGCCACCGTCTGTCCAGTATGCTGCAACACTTTCATCCGCAAGGCACAGATTTCTTGTCTGATTGTCGCAGTTGAATATCAGCGCAAAAGCTGCAGCAAACGAAAAGATTATAAGCAGTGCGTATATCGTTTTATCCAATGGATGAAGCTCAGGCTTCACACGCTTTATTTTCTTTGCCACGGTGTATCCCCCGCACATTTGATTTCCTACTTAATATTAACGGATAAAGCGCTGAAATGCAACAGCAACGCAGACGGCATACCCCTCGTCGGAATTATGTAAACCGTATTTGAACTCATGAAGCATACAAAAAAAGACACAGCCGAAGCTGTGTCTTTATTATAAGTAGAATTACTGCTGTGCAGCGGCTTCCTTGCCTGCTGCGAGAGCTGCCATGTTGCCGGGGAGGAACTTTTTCTTGCGTTCGCCAAGCTCGATGAGGATGGCTTCTGCCATGAGTTCGTCGGAAACAACGGGAGCCTTCTGAAGCATTGCGCCCAGGATTGCAACGTTTGCGCCCTTGGGGTTGTTGACTGCTTCTGCAATGCGGTTTGCGTCGCAGTAAACGACCTGAATGTCGTCACGCTCTGCCTTGCGGTCGATGATGGAGCTGTTGATAACGAGAACGCCGCCGGGCTTTACCTTGGACTCGAACTTGTCGAGAGAAGGACGGTTCATAGCGACAACAACGTCAGCCATGTCAACCAGAGGAGAAGCAACGGGATCGTCGTTTACGATGACGGAGCAGTTTGCGGTACCGCCGCGCATCTCGGGGCCGTAAGAGGGAAGCCAGGAAACGTGCTTGCCGTCGAGCATGCATGCCATTGCCAGGAACTTACCGATCAGGAGCATGCCCTGACCGCCGAAGCCTGCGAATATAAATTCTTTTTTCATATTATTCGGCCTCCTTGTCTTTCTTTACGCCGAGGGGATAGTAAGGAATCATGTTCTCTTCGAGCCACTTCATGGACTCAACAGCGGAGAGACCCCAGTTGGTGGGGCAAGCGGACAGAACCTCGATGAGGCAGAAGCCCTTGCCTTCCATCTGGTACTTGAATGCCTTCTTGATGGCCTTCTTGCACTTGTTGATGTTAGCGGTGTTGTTAACTGCGCAGCGCTCGATGTAGTATGCACCGGGGATGGTTGCCAGCATTTCAGCAACGCGGATAGGTGCGCCGCACCATGCTTCGTCACGGCCCTTGGGAGAGGTGGTGCTCTTCTGGCCAACGAGGGTGGTAGGAGCCATCTGACCGCCGGTCATGCCGTAGATTGCGTTGTTAACGAAAATGGTAGCGATCTTCTCGCCGCGGTGTGCAGCGTGAACGATCTCTGCGGTACCGATGGAAGCGAGGTCGCCGTCGCCCTGGTAGGTGAATACGAGGGTGTCCTTGCCGACAACGCGCTTTGCGCCGGTAGCACATGCGGGTGCACGGCCGTGTGCGGCTTCGTACATATCGCAGTTAAAGTAATCATATGCAAATACGGAGCAGCCAACAGGTGCTACGCCGATGACCTTGCCTTCTTCGATTACGCCTTCGTTGATGAGTTCCTCAATGGACTCAGCTACCAGACGGTGGATGATACCGTGGTTGCAGCCGGGGCAGTAATGGAAAGTCTTGTCGGTAAGGAGCTTGGTCTTTTCAAATACAACTGCCATTTTACATAGCCTCCTTCATGCTCTTGATCTTTGCAACGATCTCGTCGGTGGTGGGCATCTGGGAGCCCAGGTGGCCGAAGAAATCAACGGGCTTGGTGCCGTTTACTGCAAGCTTAACATCCTGCAGCATCTGGCCTTCGTTCAGCTCAACGTCGAGGACTGCCTTGACGGAATCAGCTGCGATTGCCTTTGCCATTGCTTCGTAGGGGAAGGGCCATACGGTGATGGGGCGAACCAGACCGACCTTGATGCCTTCTGCTTCGAGCTCGTCAATTGCGGACTTTGCGATACGTGCAACAGTACCGAATGCAGTGATGATGATCTCTGCGCCCTCGGTCTTGTAGCATTCCCACATCTGCTCGTTTGCAATGATCTTCTTGTAGTCCTCCTGCAGAACTGCGTTGTGCTCGCTCAGTTCCTCGGTGGAGATGTAAATGGAGTTGATAACGCCGCGAAGTGCGGGGTCGTCGCCGGGCTTCCAGCCGGTGCATGCCCAAGGCTTCTTCTCGGGATCGATCTTGAAGTCGACCATGTCGGGCATCTCAACAGGCTCCATCATCTGTGCGATGATGCCGTCTGCGATGAAGAGAACGGGAACACGGTACTGCTCTGCCTTGTCATATGCGAACATCATGATGTCGACAGCTTCCTGTACGGAGGAGGGAGCATAGGTCAGCAGATGGTAGTCGCCGTTGCCGCCGCCCTTAACTGCCTGGAAGTAGTCGCCCTGAGAAGCCTGAATGTTGCCGAGGCCGGGGCCGCCGCGCATTACGTTCAGGATAACTGCGGGGAGGCGTGCGCCTGCGCAGTAGGAGATACCTTCCTGCTTCAGGGAGATACCGGGGCTGGAGGAAGAGGTGATAACACGAGCACCGGTGCCTGCTGCGCCGTAGATCATGTTGATAGCTGCAACTTCGGACTCTGCCTGCAGGAAGCAACCGTTAACATCGGGATCGAACATACGGGAAGACATGTACTCGGGGATTTCAGTCTGCGGGGTAATAGGATAGCCGAAGAAATAACGAGCGCCGGCTCTGATGGCTGCCTCAGCAATAGCTTCGCTACCCTTCATAAGAGTTTTGGCCATTTTTTCTTTTCCTCCTTAATCTCTTTCGACACGGATTACCACGTCGGGGCAGGTCAGTGCGCACATTGCACAGCCTACGCATTCCTCAGGTTTTACAACCTCAGCCGGGTGATAGCCTTTTGCGTTGATTTTTGCCTTGGAAAGCTCAATGCAACCCTTCAGGCAGGCTCTTGCACAGAGACCGCAGCCCTTGCAAAGGTTTTCATTGATAGTTACTTTTCCTTTTGCCATTTTGCTACCTCTTTTCTTTATTTTTGCTATTAAAAATAACAACAATTTTATATATGAACCGCTTTCGCGGGACATAACGAATTAAAATTCCTTGTTCTTGCGGGGATCAACGGTGTTCAGACCGAACTTTATGTAGGAATCCCAGTCGCGGTGCATGAACATATCAATGGCGATGGGGGTGCCGATATACTTGGGATCATGACCTTCAGCGAGGAACTTGTCCAGAAGTTCCTTCTTACCGGTGGTATATGCAACGGGAATTCCGGTTATGTCTGAAACTTCCTTCAGCATATAGTAGCCGTCGCGAAGCTCCTCCTCGCTGGTTTCGGTGGCGAGGTTTGTGTTGTTAACCATACCGGTGATTTTCAGGCGGGAGTGGTCCTGCATACCCTGCTGAAGGCGGATAAGCTTTTCCACTGTGCCGGACAGAGGACGGCGGATGTTGACAACATTAAGCACCTCAAGAGAACCCGGCTCAAGATCCATAAAGTCCTGATGATATCTGCCCAAAGCGGTTGCGCCCACGTCGTCGCCGCCAACGTCAAAAATGACTGCGTCCCAGTCCAGAACGAATGCGGACTGGACCTCGGCGGGAACGGACAGAGTTTCTATACCGGAGCAGGCATAGTTGGGGGAAACCAGACGGATTTCCTTCTGTTCAACCATCTTTCCGCGCTCGGTAAGGCGGAAATATGTATTTACCATATCAAGGTCGAGGAGCTCGGTTTTCTCCCCTCTTGCTGCGGCCTGCATGGCAAAGTTCAGTGCGAGCTCGCTCTTACCGCTGCCGTAGTTTCCTATAAGAACTTTTACATTCTTCATTTGTGAATCTCCTTCCGGCAGGCCATAGACAAACCAAGCCGCGTATATTGTACCATTACGACTTTTTTCAGTCAATACCACTAAAAT
>JAUMWD010000028.1 GCA_030529825.1 Bacillota bacterium | reverse complement strand
ATACATATTTTTTTTGTTTTTCTGTGCGTTTTGCCGATACAACAGGAAAAATAAAAAAGGATGTAATACGGAAGGGTGTTCTTGACATTCCGGATATATGCAAATATAATTAAGTCAACATTGGTGAAAATTGTCTTTTTACGCTTGATGTGAACAGCATGAGCTGTAAATGCGCTTACACCGGTGCGAGTAAAAAATACCAGAGGACGGTGAACCTGATGATATGCCCAAGATGTAATAAAGCTGTACAGGACGGTATGAGGTTCTGTATATTCTGCGGTATGCCCCTGATGAATGTTCAGCCCGAGGCTGTACTTAAGGAACCTGCTGCCGCCCCCTACGATGCCCCCGGTAATTTTGGTCAGGACAGACCTTTCGTTTCTCCCGAAGCACCCGTTAACGAGTATATTCCTCCCGAAGCGCCCGTTAACGAGTACATTCCTCCCGAAGCACCCGTGACCAAGAAAAAAACAGGTATCATTCTCTCCGTTGTTTTGGGAGTTCTCCTTCTCGGAGCCATTACCCTTGCCGTGATAATGATGATGGGGAAGAACGCCTCGGAGGCGCGGCTCGCAGATGTTCAGAGTGAGCTTGAAGCCGCCCAAGACGAGCTTGACCTGATAAAAGAGGACGAGGCATACTACTCACAGCTCGAGGAAAATTCCTATGGCTTTGAAGAAATCGCTGATTTTGCAAGACAGTCCAACTGCGGCTATGCTTCGGAAGATTTCCATGTAAATCAGGGAATAATAATTCTTGATCCGGATGAAACAAGAAAGACAATTACGCTGACAACCGCCTTTGATGATGGTGTTACAGTAACTACAGAATCATACGGCTACGGTGCCGATGTGAATTTTGCCGAGGATTCCTGGTCCGGTGACACAACGACGCTTTATGTGGACCGCGAAGCATATGACATGGAAGAGGGCGAGGTCGCCATTACCACAGTTACCTTTACCAATAACCTGAACTCCCAGACCTTTGAAATTCTTATCATCACTCTCGGCTGATATCAGACGGCTATATAAAGAATAACAGAATCACCCGATTTGCACTGATGCAAATCGGGTGATTTTTTACGGTTTTCAGTGTATGTCCTTGAGCACGGAGGCCTTGTATATATCCGCAACATCGTCAAATTTGTTGAGGGTGAAGAGGTGGACACCGGCGATGTCCTCCTTAACGATGCGCTCAATCTGCTTCACGGTGAATTCCTTGCCTGCCTTCTTGAAATCCTCGGGGTTTTCGCCGTATTTGCCGATGATTTCCGCCAGCTCTCTGGGAATCGAGCAGCCGTTTGAAAGAGCCATTCTCAAGGTGGGCTTAACCGAAAGCACGGGCATGATGCCGAAAACGATGGGAAGTGTGAAGCCTGCCTTGCGGGCGCGCTCAATATATCTGCAGTAGTTGTCGATGTCGTGGCAGAGCTGGGTGGTTATGAAGTCCGCGCCTGCCTCCTGCTTGGCAAGGAGAAATTCGCTTTCCTGCTCAATGCAAAGAGAATTGAGGTGCTTTTCCGGATATCCGCCGCCGCCGACGGTAAGCCGGGGATATTTTTCCCGCAGGAAGGAAATGAGCTGGCAGCCGTAGTCGAAATCACCGCCGGTGGTGGTCTGACCTACAGGGAAATCTCCACGCAGGGCGAGAAACATTTCAACACCGAAGCCCATGTATTCCTCAACGGTTTCCGCAATATCCTCTTTAGAGGCGGCAATGCAGGTGTGGTGGGCAAGAGCGTGGGTGCCCGCAGACTCAATATGGCGTACAATGTCGCTCTGCTGGCCCTTATTGGTGCCGCCGGCACCGTAGGTGCAGCTTATGAAATCGGGCTTGAATACCATAAGCTTGTCGATGACATTCATAATGGGCTCAAGGGGGCGGCCATCCTTGGGAGGGAAGGTCTCAAAGGATACCGTGAGCCGGTCTTTCATTATATCCGTGATTTTCATGTTGCAGCCCTCGCTTATTTCTTCTTACCGGACAATTATAAAAAATGCGTGTGATTATTTCAAGAGCAAGCGGAGACAAATTCGGCCTGAAATATGCACAAAATATATGCCGCGGGTATGTAGAAATATACAAAATGCACGGAGTTTGTTGAAATACTTAATTCTTTGTGCTAATTTAATCCCATATTCCAGAAAAAAGGAACTGATTCTATGCTTATTATCGGAGAAAAAATCAACGGGGCAATCCCTGCTGTGAAAAAGGCGATCGAGGAAAGAGACGACGAGATTATCCGCAGCCGCGTGAGAACACAGACTGCCGCCGGCGCAGACTTTATCGACTGCGCCGCAAGCTGTGATACAGCTATCGAATACGACGCAATGTGCTGGCTAATAGAGATTATTCAGGAGGAGACGGATGTTCCCATCTGCCTTGACAGTCCCGATGCGGCCCTGCTGGCAAGACTGCTGCAGGAGGGAAGAGTAAAGCGCCCGGGTATGATAAACTCCGTGAGCCTTGAGGGTAACAAGTGCAAGCTGATTTTTCCGCTGATTGCGGGCACACAGTGGAATGTCATAGGGCTTACCTGCGATGACGGAGGCATTCCAGCCGAGCCCGAAAAGCGTGTGGAAATCGCAAAGGGCCTCATTGCCAAGGCTGATGAGTACGGCATTGACAGAAGGAATCTTCACATTGACCCCTGTGTCATGTCCCTTGCGGTTGCACCCACCAGCCAGAATGATTTTATTTACTGCGTAAAAGCAATTCACCAGTACGCACCCGAGGTGAAGGTCACGGGCGCGATTTCCAATGTGAGCTTCGGAATGCCCGCGAGAAAGTATGTGAATATGTGCTTCATGACCGCCGCCGTGCAGGCGGGACTTGACTCCGGCATTATGGATCCCACCAGTGAAAATATGATGGGTGTCATGTATGCCGCCGCAGCGCTATGCGGCGATGACAAGGGCGGAAGAAAGTATAACCGCGCCTACCGCAAGGGCCTCTTCGGAGCAAAAAAATGATATTTACCCCGCAAGGAGCCGCTGGAAGTTCAGCGGCTCTTTATTTTGAATTATACAAAATCACAGAAATGTCAAATACAATCAGGCTATATGCCCTAATTTCCATGATTTTTTCTGAAAATATTCTGGTATTGGCGTCCTTATTTATTGAAAACAATGCTCGGTTGTGATATATTTAGTTAAAACTTTAATTAGTTAATAATAGCTTCGGTATGCCTTTATGACGGCTTGAATCGGGGGAGCATACCGGAGAAAGAATACGAAAGGACTGATATAGTGAGCAAGTATTCCGGATACATGGGTAAAGTCGCAAAGTTTGACCTTTCAACAGGTAAGCTTGAGGACTATCCCTGGAGTGACCAGGAAAGAGAACTCTACATCGGCGGCAAAATCATGGCCGCAAAAATCCTGTATGACAATCTTACAGGCAAGGAAGAAGCATACTCCGAGGAGAACATGATAGTTATCTCCACCGGCCCTCTCACAGGTACCGGCGCACCCTCCTCCAATCGCTTCAATGTTTCCGCAATTTCTCCCCAGACCGGCATTATAGCATCCTCCAACTGCGGCGGTAACTTCGGCTACTACCTGAAGAAAGCGGGCTACGATGCACTCATCCTCACCGGCAAGTGCGATGAACACAGCTGGCTGGAGATTTACAACGACAGCTTCGTTCTTCACAATGCAGACCGTGAAGATGTTTGGGGCAAGCGCGTAAGCGAGGCCCAGCAGCAGATTCGCGACCTTATCGAGCGTGACAACGGCTGCCGCATGAAGTGCGGTATCGTCACCATCGGCCCCGCCGGTGAAAACCTTGTCCGCTACGCAGGTATTTTCAGCGATGAGCGCACCGCAGGCCGTGCAGGTCTCGGCTCCGTTTTCGGCTGGAAGAACCTGAAGGCAATCGCTGCCTACGGCAACCACCATACTCCCATACATAACGAGAAGAAGACCATCGCATGGAATAAGAAATGGGTCAAGTACCTGAGGGCGCATCCCCTCACCGGCTCCCAGCTTCCCAAGCTCGGCACCGCCGGCCTTGTCAGCGGTATGCAGGCAACCAAGGTTCTTGCCACCAAGAACTTTGCACAGGGTACCAATCCCGACTTTGAAAAGGTCAGCGGCGAGGCTCTTGCAGAGCAGTATAATATCGTAAATAAGGGCTGCCTTTCCTGCCCCATGAACTGCGCACGCACCGTTGATGTTGACGGCAAGGAAGTCAAGGGCCCCGAGCTTGAGACTCTCGGTCTTCTGGGCGGCGGCATTCTGAACACCGACCTTTCTCTCATCAACAAGTGGAACTACGAGCTTGATGAGCTGGGCATGGACACCATTTCCTCCGCCTCCACTCTGGCATACGCCATGGAAGCAAACGAAAAGGGCCTGTGGAACAACGGTCTGGAATTCGGCAAGACCGAGGGCATCACCGAGCTGTGGAGCGATATCGCATACCGCCGCGGCATCGGCGACGAGCTGGCAGAGGGCACCAAGCGCCTGAGCGAAAAGTTCGGCGGCAAGGAGTTCGCAATCCAGTCCAAGGGCCTTGAGCTTTCCGCATATGAGCCCCGTCATGCAGTAGGTCAGGGTTTGGGCTATGCGGTTTCCAACCGCGGCGGCTGCCACCTGAACGCAGGTTACCTGGTATTCCTTGAAGCTCTGGGTATACGCATCGACAGCCAGACTCCCAAGGCAAAGGCAGAGCTCACCATGTTCATGCAGGACTTCTTTGAATCCGTTTCCGCCACCGGCCAGTGCCTCTTCACCGGTTACGCATTCTTCCCCCCTGCACTGCTTGACCCCAACAACGGGCTTGCAAAGACCGTAAACAGCATGATGACCAAGATAGCTCCCGCTATTGCATTTATAAACAAGCATCCCGAGCTTCTCTTCTTCCCCCTGCCTATCTTCCATCACGACCGTGAGATGAAGTATGCAGTAGGCATGAAGATGAATCTGGGCAAGTACCTCCGTGTGGGCGAGCGCGGCTACACGCTTGAGAGATACATTGACAGCCTCTTCGGCGTCAACGGCGAAAGCGACACTCTTCCCGCACGCCTTACCGACGAGCCCGAGGATCCCGCTGACGAGAGCACCAAGGTTCCTCTGGAGAAGATGAAGAAGGCATACTACGCAGTTCGCGGCTGGAACAAGGAGGGCGTTCCCACCGAGTCCGGTCTCAAGAAGCTGGGTATCAAGAAGGGCTCCAAGTAATGGTAACAATCAGAGTTTACGGTGTGCTGAGGCTGGACAGCGGCGTTAAAATGCTGGAGGCCGAGGCGGAAAATGTGCAGGAGGTCTTCAAGCTCGTGTTTGAAGAATCAAGGCGCATAAAACCAAACTCCGGTATAACCATGAAGGATGTCAAGGGCTGCATGGTTGTGGTAAACGGCAAAATGGTAAAGCCCAACGCCAAGCTCAACCATGGTGACGAGATAATGCTCGTTCCCGCCTCAGGCGGCGGCTGATAGAATAATATGGAGGATAACTATGGCTTATAAAATTACCGATAGATGCAAGGGCTGCGATGACTGCAATCAGGTATGCCCTGTGAGAGCAATCACCGGCGAAATGAAGGAACAGCACGAAATCGACCCCAACCGCTGCATTGACTGCAGTGCCTGCAGCGTAGTCTGCGAATACGAGTGCATTCAGGACCCCCAGGGTAAGCCTCTTAAGTTCGTTCCCGAGGATAAGAGACAGAAGCCCGTTGTTGACGAGAAGACCTGCGACGGCTGCGGACTCTGCGCTGAGGAATGCCCCACCTTCTGCCTTGAGATTGTCAACGGAGTTTCTACTTTGGTCAATCCCGAGGTTTGCCACGGCTGCGGTGTCTGCCAGAGACGCTGCCCCATTGAGGCAATCAAGCTCAAATAATTGAAAAAGAGAAAAGGATGCGTTCAAAGAACGCATCCTTTTTTGTCATTATTGCAAGTAAAAATCAGCCGATGACAATATTCATGAGCTGCTGCTTGATTTTGAAAATCTGGGTGGACTGGCTGGTGTTGAGAGAGTCAAGCTTGCGGTTAAGCTCGTCAATGAGGTCGAGCTGGGCTTCGGTGAGACCGACACCTGCGGGAGAGCCACTCTGAAGTGCTGCGCCGGTGATAATGCCCTGAGCCTTTTCCTGCGCGGCTCTGATGATTTCATCGGCCTTTGCCTCTGCCTCGCTGATTTTGGCATCTGCCACCTGCTGGGCGGAATTAATCATGGCATCGCTTGCGGCGGCAAGCTTTTCGCTTTCCGCAATACTGTTTTTCAGGCTCTGATTTTCTTCGATGAGCTCCCGGACACCGGCCTTAAGCTCATCCAGCTTTGCGTTGACCTTGTTGGCGTTGTAATATTTCTGCTTGACAATTTCAAACTCCAGACTGTCAAGTTCTTCAATGGTGATAGACATTTTATTTGCCCCCTTATATGCTCATGAGAAAATATTAACAGATTTGTATGAAAATTTCAACGATACTTTTACGAATCTTTCGGAAAAGCAGTCATAGCATAATGTGGGGATATAATTGCGGATAAATGTGTTTTTGGGGGAATCCGCAGAAATGCTTGTGGTAAAGTTATCAAAGAATGACCGAAATTGTAATTGCATTTTCAGAAAGTTATGTTACAATGCTCTTGTCAGTATAATTCTGATTAAAATCATAGGAGGTACATACAATGGCATTTGTTATCGGTCCCGATTGTGTCCAGTGCGGCACCTGCAAAGAGAACTGCCCCGCAGAGGCAATCTTCCAGAACGACGAAGATAAGTTCGTAATTGACTCCGAGAAGTGCGTTCAGTGCGGCACCTGCGCTGAGAACTGCCCCGCAAAGGCAATCATCAACGACGAAGAGTAATTTCGTTTCAATAAAAAAGCGACACGCATCAGCGTGTCGCTTTTTTATTTTCGGATGGTTCAGCGGCTGCGCTGATTGTTCTGGTTATTCTGCTTGTTCTTCTGATTGGTGTGGTTGTTCTGGTTGTTCTGGTTGCCGCGGTTATTCTGCTGGCTGTTCTGATTCTGGTTCATAATAGGTCCTCCTTTTTAGTCATCAAGGATAGTTTGCCTCATTTTGCGGAAAGCTATACATGTTAAAAGGACTTTTTAAAAAGAGAGGAGCTAATTCAATGCTTTTAATAAAAAACGGACGCTTTTTACCATGGAGGAAAAAGGTACCATACACAAGGATTTGCTCATAAGAAACGGAAGATAGCGGAAATCGGAAAAAACATAGAGGCAATCGAGGGCATGAAGCTTTACGATGCCGAAGGCTTGTATGTTTATCCCGGGTTTATTGATGCCCATAGCCATATTGGTATTGCGGAGGAGAAGGTCACGCCCATTAACGATGCAAGCAACGAGGGAACAAATCCCGTGACACCCTGCGTGAGGGCCATTGACGCCGTAAACCCCATGGACAACGCCTTTCACAATGCCCTTGCAGCAAAGGAAGGCCTGGGAGAGTGGGAGGCGCTTCGGGCAATAACCATGGATGCCGCGCGCATCTGCCGCGTTGACAGATGGCTGGGAAGCCTTACCGTGGGCAAGGACGCGGATATTGCGATTTTTGACGGAAGCCCCTTTGAAATTGCCACCAACCTGAAGGCAACTATAATAAACGGCGAAATCGTCTGGCAGGGGAAATAAATACAGACGAGGGATAAAAAAGCAGTCACCTGAGGGTGACTGCTTTTTGCTGTAATTTAGTTATCCAATGGTGTCCATGGCGCGGACGAGGATGGAGGCTATCTGGCCCCTGGTTGCTTTGTCATTCGGACCGCAGGTTGTGCCGTAGCCGAGGACAATGCCGGCATTTGCCATGGCGTTAATACTGGGTATGAATTTTGCGCTTGCTTCGTTAATATCGAGGAAGCCGTAATCTGAATCATCGAGGCTCATCCCCACAATTTTCTCGCAGTAGCGGGCAATGAATGTCATTGCCTGCGCTCTGGTGACGGGGTCATTTCTGCCGAAGGTTTTTTCATCATAACCGTTTACTATTCCCTTCTCGGAGCCCCATGCTATTGCATCTCTGCAGTAGTCATCTGCGGCGATATCCTTGAAGGTGATGTCCTTATTAGCGGGCGCGGGTTTTCCTGCGGCACGCCACAGCATGGTTATAAATTGCGCTCTCGTTACGGTTTTGCTGGGTGCATACTTGCCATCACCGTAGCCGTTTACATAGCCGCGCTCAAAAGCTGTTTCAATGTTCGTGTGATGCGCGGAATCTTTAATATCGCTGAAGGGGCAAACATGGGGGGGATTGTAGTGGGTATATTTGTAGTTGATATTTGCATTGCGCAAGCATTCGTTATAAATGCCAATATTTATTTCATACCATTGTGCCTCAGTGCCCGAATAGTAAACATCAGTCAGGCAGTCGCAATCATAAAATGCCACGTCACCAATGTTTGTGACGCTGTCGGGGATGTCGATGCTTGTAAGGCTGTCGCAATACTCAAATGCACCGCGGCCAATGGTGGTGACGCCGTCGGGGATGCTGATGTTTGTCAGGCTGTAGCAATTCTCAAATGCGTAGTCGCCAATGGTGGTGACGCTGTTGGGGATGTTGATGCTTGTAAGATTCTCGCAACGCCAAAATGCACCGGTGCCAATGTTTGTGACGCTGTTGGGGATGCTGATGCTTGTCAGACCGCTGCAGACACCAAATGCCCAGCGGCCAATGGTAGTGACGCCGTTGGGGATGTTGATGCTTGTCAGACTCTCACAATACTCAAATGCGAAGTCTCCAATGGAGGTAACGCTATCGGGGATGTTGATGCTTGTCAGGCTGTCGCAATAAGCAAATGTCCAGTCACCAATGGAAGTGACGTTGTCGGGGATGTTGATGCTTGTCAGGCTACCGCAAGAACTAAATGCGTAGTCGCCAATGGTGGTGACGCTGTCGGGGATGCTGATGTTTGTCAGACTGTCGCAATACTCAAATGCGGAGTCGCCAATGGTGGTGACGCTGTCGGGGATGCTGATGCTTGTCAGACTGTCGCACTTATAGAATGCCCTGTAGCCAATGGTGGTGACGCCGTCGGGGATGCTGATGTTTGTCAGATTCTCGCAACCCCAAAATGCGGAGTCGCCAATGGTGGTGACACTGTCGGGGATGCTGATGCTTGTCAGATTGCTGCAAGAAAAGAATGCCCTGTAGCCAATGGCGGTGACGCTGTTGGGGATGATATAAGAAGTTCCGCTCTTCCCTGCCGGATAGCTCAAAAGTGTTGACTTATCCTTATTGAACAACACTCCATTATCTGAAGAGTATTTTGGGTTATTACTTGCCACGCTGATGCTTGTCAGATTGCTGCAACCACTAAATGCGGAGTCGCCAAT
>JAUMWD010000027.1 GCA_030529825.1 Bacillota bacterium | reverse complement strand
TGCGGAGGGTCTGGGAAAGGACTTCGCCTTTGTAGATCCAAACCTTAACACCGATGCGGCCGTAAGTGGTTGCTGCTTCAGCAAAGCCGTATTCGATGTCAGCACGGATGGTCTGAAGAGGAATGGTACCGTCGTGGTACTGCTCAACGCCTGCGATCTCGCGTCCGCCGAGACGGCCGGAGCACATGACCTTGATGCCGCGTGCGCCCATGCGCATTGCGCGACCCATTGCGTTCTTCATTGCGCGGCGGTGAGAAATACGCTTCTCAATCTGCTGTGCAATGTTTTCTGCTACCAGCTGTGCGTTGGTATCGGGGGTGCGGACCTCAACGATGGAGATCTTTGCGGGCTTGCCGATCATCTTCTCAACATCCTGGCGCAGCTTCTCAATTGCTTCGCCGCCCTTGCCGATGACAACACCGGGTCTGGAGCAGTGGATGAAAATGTTTACCTTTGCGGAATCGCGCTCGATTTCGATGGTGGGAACACCGGCGGAATAGAGGGTCTTCTTCAGATATTCACGAATCTTGTAGTCTTCGACGATAAGATCGCCGACTTTGTCTGCACGTGCGTACCAGCGGGAATCCCAGTCCTTGATAACGCCAACGCGCATGCCATGAGGATTAACTTTCTGTCCCATTTATTCTGCCTCCTCCCTTATTCTTTCTCTGCCACACAAATGGTGATGTGGCTGGTGCGCTTGTTGATACGGTACATACGGCCCTGTGCTCTGGGACGGCCTCTCTTGAGAGTGGGGCCGCCGGTTGCGTATGCAACTGCGACGTAGAGCTTCTCGGGATCCATTTCAAAGTTGTTCTCTGCATTTGCACATGCGCTCTTGAGGAGCTTGATCATGTATTCGCAGCCGGCCTTGGGAGTGTTCTGCATGTAAGCCATTGCAGTCTTGGTGTCCTTGCCGCGGATCATGTCGCAAATGATCTGAACCTTGCGGGGGGAGATGCGGACAAACTTGACTTCCGCTCTTGCCATTTTCTTTTCGTTCATGTCAAATCTCCTCCTTGATTACTTACCGGTCTTGCTGCCTGCATGGCCGCGGAAGGTACGGGTGGGAGCGAACTCGCCCAGCTTGTGGCCGACCATATCTTCGGTGACATATACAGGAACATGACGGCGACCGTCGTGAACAGCGATGGTGTGTCCTACGAAGGACGGGAAAATAGTGGTAGCGCGGCTCCAGGTCTTAAGAACCTTCTTCTCGCCGGCCTTATTCATTTCGTCGACTCTCTTCAGGAGCTCGGGAGCTGCGAAGGGGCCTTTCTTAATACTTCTGCTCATTTACTTTCCCTCCTTACTTTGCGTTGCGGCGCTTGACTATGAACTTATCGGTGCGGTTCTTAGTCTTGCGGGTCTTGTAACCCAGTGCGGGCTTGCCCCAAGGAGTTACAGGGCCGGGACGGCCGACAGGGGACTTGCCTTCGCCACCGCCGTGGGGGTGGTCACAGGGGTTCATGACGGAACCGCGAACGGTGGGACGGATGCCCATGTGGCGCTTGCGGCCTGCCTTACCGATGGAAACGTTGGAGTGGTCAGCATTGCCAACCTGGCCGATAGTTGCCTTGCAGTCCATGCGAACCTTGCGGTACTCGCCGGAGGGAAGACGAACGGTAGCCATTCCGTTTTCCTTTGCCATGAGCTGTGCTGCAACACCTGCGGAGCGGACAAGCTGTGCGCCCTTGCCGGGGTAGAGCTCGATGTTGTGGATAACGGTACCAACGGGAATGTTTGCGAGAGGAAGTGCATTACCTGCCTTGATGTCGGCGCTTGCGGAGGAGACGACTACGTCGCCGGCCTTCAGGCCAACAGGAGCCAGGATGTAGCGGCGCTCGCCGTCGGTGTACTCAACGAGGGCGATGAATGCGCTGCGGTTGGGGTCATACTCGAGGCGGAGTACGGTTGCCTCGACATCCAGCTTATTGCGCTTGAAGTCGATTACACGGTACTTCTGGCGGTTGCCGCCGCCCTTATGACGAACGGTGATGCGGCCGTAGCTGTTGCGGCCGGAATTCTTCTTCAGGACCTCAGTAAGAGCCTTCTCGGGTCTTGCGTGCTTATCAACACCGTCAAAACCGGAAACGGTCATCTGTCTGCGGGCCGGAGTGGTAGGTCTGTAAGTTTTAATAGACATTCTTCTTTACCTCCCCTTATGCCATGCCTTCGAAGAGCTCAATGTTCTTGGAGTCTGCACTGAGCTTTACGACTGCCTTTTTCCAAGAGGCGGTTTTGCCTGCGGGGTATGCACCCTGACGCTTGGACTTGCCGTTGACATTAATGGTGGTAACCTTGATTACGGTTACGTCAAAGATTTCTTCGATTGCCTTTTTGATCTCAACCTTGTTTGCGTCCTTAGCAACCTCGAAGACATACTTCTTGATGTCCAGGTCTTCCATGGACTGCTCGGTGATGATGGGACGAATTACGATATCATAAGCAGTTTTCATCATGCATAGACCTCCTCGATTTTTGCAAGTGCTGCCTTGGAGACAACGATCTTGCGGTTATTAAGAATCATGTAGGGGCTGAGAACGGTTGCGATGGTGGTGGTGATGCCTGCAATGTTGCGTGCGGACTTTACTACCTTCTCGTCAACAGCCTCGGTAACTACCAGGGCTTTGCCGGAAACCTTAACTGCATCAAGGAATGCCTTGAAGGTCTTGGTCTTGATCTCGTCAACCTTGATCTCGTCGATAACGATGATTGCGTCCTCTGCAGCTGCTGCGGAGAGAGCGCTCTTGAGAGCCAGGCGCTTTACCTTCTTATTGAGGGTGTAGCTGTAATCGCGGGGCTTGGGTGCAAACGCTACGCCGCCGTGGGTCCATACGGGAGAACCCTTGTAGCCTGCGCGTGCACGGCCGGTGCCCTTCTGACGCCAGGGCTTTGCAGTGGTGTAGCTGACTTCGCCCTTGGTGAGTGCGCTCTGGGTACCCTGACGGCAATTTGCCAGGTGGTTCTTAACGGAATCGTGAAGAACGGACTTGTTGGGCTCGATGCCGAAGATGGCTGCGGAGAGCTCGATCTCGCCGACCTTCTCACCTGCCATGTTGTAAACATTAGTAATAGGCATTTAAGATACTCTCCTTTCCTTACTTGTTTCGTGCGGAAGCCTTCTGCGGATTGACACGAGCAGATGCCTTCTGCGGGTTGAGGCTGATGCCTGCTGCCTCGCCCTTCTTGACGATCTGAGTCTTTGCGGTGCTCTTTACATATACGAGGCCGCCCTTGGGGCCGGGGATTGCGCCGCGGATAACGATCATATTGAGCTCTGCGTCGACCTTAACTACATCGAGGTTCTGAACAGTAACCTGCTCAACACCCATGTGGCCGGGCATATTCTTGCCCTTGAAGATGCGGCTGGGGTCAGTGGAGGAGCCCATGGAACCGGAGTGACGGTGAACGGGGCCGCCGCCGTGGCTCATCTTCTGGATGTGAGTGCCGTGACGCTTTACAGAGCCGGCGAAGCCGTGGCCCTTGCTGATGCCGGTGACATCGACCTTTTCGCCTTCTGCGAAAACGTCTGCCTTGACAACATCGCCTACGTTCATCTCTGCTGCGTTCTCAAGCTTAAACTCCTTGAGGTGCTTCATCATGCCTACGCCGGCCTTCTTCAGGTGGCCTGCTTCAGGCTGAGAGAGCTTCTTTTCGGCTACTTCTTCGTAACCGAGCTGGACTGCGCTGTAGCCTTCCTTCTCAACTGTCTTCTTCTGAGTTACGACGCAGGGGCCTGCTTCGATGACAGTTACAGGAATGACCTTGCCCATTTCGTCGAAGATCTGCGTCATGCCGACCTTCTTGCCGATAATGGCTTTCTTCATTATTTTTTCCTCCTAATGGTTATTGGTTACCCCGCTTAGTCGCGGCTTTAGCCGTGCCAGAGGCTGGCAACTTAACCCGTCCGTATTCGCAAGTTACGGACATTGGGTTGTTGATAAAATTGTGTGGGTGGGTTAGCGCGTTTTATTTTAATAAGGTATATCGCCTTACCTTACTTCCCGGAATCAGAGCTTGATTTCGATTTCTACACCTGCGGGGAGCTCAAGGGACATCAGAGCCTCAACAGTCTTCTGGGTGGGGTTCATAACGTCGATGAGACGCTTGTGGGTGCGGCGCTCGAACTGCTCACGGCTGTCCTTGTACTTGTGTACTGCGCGAAGGATGGTGATGATTTCGGTCTTGGTGGGAAGGGGGATGGGACCGGAAACGGTTGCCTCGGTACGCTTTGCAGCTTCAACGATGGTTTCTGCAGCCTTGTCGATGAGCTGATGATCGTAAGCCTTGAGGCGGATGCGGATCATGTTCTTGTTGCTTGCCATTTGTTTTTCTCCTTTTCGTACGATTTCGGCGGCATTGGGTTCCGCCTTTTGAAATTCCCGTACGGATGAAGCTTTGTTTCTGTACACACTACCGGGCGTATCAGGCCCTGTCCGAAAAACAAACCGGCTTGGTGCCGGTCTGAACCGCACAGGCGATATACGCAGTGTACGGAATGCTTCAGCCGCCCGATTGTGTACCGACACGGGGATCGATACCGGACATACTCCACGGAAGTTACCTCGAAATTCGAGCAATCTCCCGCTTCATCGCATAATACGCCCGTTAGCAACTCGCAGGCGCCCTCATAGAATACCAAAATCCCCTATCGTTGTCAATAGGGGATTTGGCTATTTTACAGAAAATCGTAATATTTTTTTGTGAAAAATATAAAATTTTTATTTTCACTGACGAAGCCATCGTTTCATCCATCGCATCACTCGGCGACGGCACTGTTATTATTCAGCGTCTGTCGTCTTTTCAGTACCGCAATGCCATACAAATTCCATAGCGCACACATCACAAGTGATGCACAGACAATAGCAGCCCAAACGATTTTTCCCTCGACTGTTTTTCTCAAAAGCAGCGGCACTGTTATCAGCAAAAGCAGCATCAGTGAAATAATTAATCGCTTTTCAAAAACGTGAATTAGGTATTTTCCTCTCTCAGCCTTCAGTGCTGCAAGCTCGTCAGTCGGATTCGTAAGCCTGTATATTCTCATTATTCCGTCAAACGGCTTAAGCTGGCCCTTTACAGGACAGGCCCCGTATTTTTTAACAAGCTCCATCTCCAGTTCATAGCTTCGATACTCCTTCATGAAGTTGAACACAAAGAAATATGCCGTATTTTTAGGCTTTCCCTCGCAAAAATCAAAGCGATGAAGTCCACTAACAGAGTCAAGCCGCAAGCCCTTCATTTCCATTTTTGACAGCTTCTCTTCCGCATTTTCATAATTAAGTTTTGAAAAAAGCAGAGTTTTTCTCATGATTGTTGAATATTAGCGCCCAAGCCGGCTTCCGAATTATTGTTTCTTCCTACATTATTATAATATAGCGCGCATTTCCGTCTCAATTTCATCCGCAAGGCGCAGAATTTCTTTTGCCTTCGGCAGCAGCCTCTCCCCCGCTTCGGTGAGTGCTACGACACGGTTGCCCCGTTCAATAAGTCTCACGCCCAGCTCCTCCTCCAGCGCACTGACGGCACGGCTGGCGGTGGAATGGCTCACATACATATGGTTGGCAGCTTTTGTGAAGCTCCCGGTTTCCGCTACTGCTGTAAAAAATTCAAGCTGGTTTAATTCCATATCAGTAGTTGAACACCTGGGGCAGAAGCTCCTTCAGCTTATGACTCACATAGCCTCCGTCGCCCTTGGCGCAGAGCACCGTCATTTCGCCGTCGTTAAACTCACTCATAAACTGTCTGCAGGAGCCGCAGGGGTAGCAATAGTCCTTGCTGTCGGCATAAATGGCAATGCGGGTAAAATTCTTTTCTCCCTCGCTGACTGCCTTCACCATTGCAGTTCGTTCGGCGCAAATGGTGTCACCGTAGGCACTGTTTTCCACATTGCAGCCCGTGAACACCGTTCCGTCAGTACATTCAAGTGCCGCACCGACTTTGAATTTCGAATAAGGGGCATATGCTTTTTCCGATGCCTTCATCGCCATCAATAGAAGTTCAACATCTGTCATCATTATTCTCCTCCCGCCGCAGGCAGTATTGCCGCGGCATTATTCATCGTCATTCTTATCTGCCACATTATCAAAGGTGATAGTCCAGTTCTGCACATTCATAAGGGGATTATTCTCGCAAACCTGAACTCCCACGATTACACCTCGGTGGGTTATCATCTGATGCTTTTCAAAGCAAAGGGTAATGAAATAGCCGCCGCCGCAGATAGTGTTGCACATATCCTGACAGGCCTGCTTGCGGCCTTCATCATCCGATTGGAGATAGGCGCTTATGGCGGAATCAACCTCAGGCACAGCCCACTGGCCGAAATTCATGGAGCCGCCGGTTGCGATAAGCTTTGTGATGTCAAAATCGGGATTGATGCGTGTTTCGCCGTAGTACATATCGTAGTTTCCGGCTTTTACAGCCGCATTGTACTCATCCCAACCGTATTCAAGCAAGGTGACCTGAATGCCCATATCACCCATGTCCTGGGCGAACTTTCGTGCCATGTTGGCCTTGATGCTGCTGTCAGAGCAGACGAGGAAGCGGATATTAACCTCCATGTATTCCTCCTCGCCCAGTCCCATTTCCAGATAGCCGTCCTGGTCATAGTCCTTAAAGCTCATGTTTTTCAGAAGATTGCGGCAAATATCAAGGTTGTAGCTGTACTCCTTGTTTGCCGACTCACTGTACCATGAGCAGGAGGGGTTAATGGGGATTGCCGTGGGTGCGGCGTAGCCGCCCATCTGGAGCTTCAGATAATCTCTGTCAAAGGCATAGCTCACCACGAGGCGCATCATTTCATAGTTGAATACTGGGCTTAAGGCATTGAGTCCCACATAGTGCAGATTCATGGTGTTGTAGCCGCGGATTTCGTTTGAGCTGCCGTAGCCTAAATTGGTGGTGGCTGTGGGGTCATTCATCACAACATCAATGAGAGAGTCCTCAAAGGCAACAATTGTATCGTTTCCGCCGCTGTACTCCTTGAGATAAACGGTATCCACAGGCAAATTCTTGTAATTGGGGTATTTATCAAAGGCCACCAAAGACTTGTAGTCCTTTGAGTATGTATACGGGCCGGTTCCCTGGGGGAAGGAATCGTTGAAGGAGCCGTTCTTGATAATGGGTATGCACATGAGCATGGGGAACATCATATTTCTCTTGCTCAAATTCACCACGAGTGTATGCTCATCGCTGGCAGAGCTGCCGTAGACATAGTTCAGACGACCCTTGTAGCGATCGGAGCTGACGGCGCAGGTCAGGGAATAAGCCAGATCATAGGCTGTCATCTTGCTTCCGTCATGGAAATAGCGCTCCGTATCAACATGGAATACCCAGCGCTGTCCGTCCTCGGTTTCCCAGGAGGTAATTATGTTAGGTACTACATTATAATTATTATCAAGCTCCAGCATGTTTTCATACACAAGATTGCACACAAGCTGGTTGTTTGTATTGGTTGCAATCAGAGGATTCATACTGTAGCCCATATTGCAGTTGAGGGTAAAAACATCATCCGCAGCCGCCGACTGTCCCAAATTCTTGCCCGCGCTCTTGCCGTCAACATAGTCGTCAACAGGTCCGAAGGCATCGCAGGCACATAAAGGCAGTATCATAAGCAGTATGAGTATTATTGCTGTTAGTCTTCTGTATTTCATGAAAGTATCCTCTTAATCCAGCATTATTGCGGCGCACATGGAGCCTCGAACACCCTTTGTTCCCCGGTGAGACCAATATTTATCCTGATTGCACATGGTGCATTCTTCCGATACATCAAGATTTTCGGGTTTTATACCGAGCTGAAGAAGTCTGCGGGCATTGGAGCCGCGAAGGTCAACATGGAATTTACCGTTTCCCTCGTCTCTTATGAGGCCATCGGTATCTCCGCCTAAATATTTTTCCACCGCTTCGGGTACTTCCCCATCGGTTTCAAAGCAGCAGAAGCCGATGCTCGCACCGATGGCGGCATGAATGTTCTCCGCCTTTGCACCGAGGGAAATCATCTTTTCCACAGCAACACCGAGAATGTCCGCGACACTGCTTTTCCATCCGCAGTGGACTGCGGCGATTACCCCCGCTTCCCTGTCCTCCATGAGTACGGGAACGCAGTCGGCAATATAAACGAGAATCGGAAGTCCTTTAATGTTGGTGACAAGTCCGTCGATCTCATAGGGTACGGGTTCGCCGATTACATGGCGGTCACTCTCCGAGGCAATGCGGACCTCCGTTCCGTGCACCTGACGGGTAACAACGAAGTCATCCGCGCTCACGCCGAAGATCTCACCCGCTCTGCGGTAGTTTTCTCTGACGCTTGCCGGCTCGTCGCCGCGGTTTTCGCCGAAGTTCCAGCTTTCCCATACGCCGCTGCTGACGCCTCCGGCGCGGGTGGTGAACATATGCTTTGCGGAGAGCTTGTCGCTCACCATGTAAACGCATTCATTGTATTTTTGCTCGGTAAATGCCATCTTTGCTCCTAATTTCGTAAGTCAAATGAATGATGTAGACGCTGCCGCAGCGGAAGCAACCCGTTTTTTCTCTCCTGAACGTGGATGCTTTTGTTGTGACAAGGCTTCATGCCGCAGGGAATACTTTCTGTATTTCCAAGGCGAAGTAACACCGCATTGGGGAAAGCAGACCTCTCTTTCTCCTGAACGAGGATGCTTTTCTCAAGGCAAGGCGCGAGCCGACGGGCATATTTACGATATGTCCGAGGCGAAGTAACGCCGCATTGGGGAAAGCAGACCTCTTTTTCTCCTGAATGAGGATGCTTTTCTCAAGGCAAGGCGCGAGCCGCCGGGCATATTTACGATATGTCCGAGGCGAAGTAACGCCGCATTGGGGAAAGCAGCCCGCTTTTCTCTCCTGAACGAGGATGCTTTTCTCAAGGCAAGGCGCAAGCCGACGGGCATATTTACGATATGTCCGAGGCGAGGTAACACTACATTGGGGAAAGCAGACCTCTTTTTCTCCTGAACGAGGATGCTTTTGTTGTGACAAGGCTTCATGCCGCAGGGAATACTTTCTGTATTTCCAAGGCATGAAACGCGGTCACGGCGGAAGCAGCCCGTTCAGGCGTCTCGTCCGCAGCATTCTTTGTACTTAAGTCTGCGTGAGCCGTCGGGCTTCATCTTGCCGCAGGGACAGGGGTCGTTGCGGCCGGGCTTGGGTGCCTTTTTGACGGGCTTTTTCTTCACATCGCTGCCGCCCACATTGGCAACGGCATTTTTGGATACGGCCTTACGCTCCATGGGGCGCTTCACATAGGCGGTATAGATACGGCGCACGGTTTCCTCGCGAATTCCGCTTATCATGGCCTCGAACATATCGAAGCCTTCCTGCTTGTAGGCATCAATAGGCTTTGTGTTGCCGTAGCCGCGAAGACCAATGCCGCGTTTGAGCTCATCCATGGCATCAATATGGTCCATCCAGTATTCGTCAACAACACGGAGCATG
>JAUMWD010000026.1 GCA_030529825.1 Bacillota bacterium | reverse complement strand
GTGGGCTCGGGGGTTTCCGTAGGCGCAGGGGTTTCCGCGACGGGGTCGGGGGATGTATTTGTAATAGGTCTGCCGCAGGCGGAAAAAAGAATCACCGTCAGCAGCAGAAAAATTATAAGGCTTTTTCTCATATCTTTACGGGGTTAAAAGCAGCCACATGAAGCGGCTGCTTTTTATGTATTTCGTTTACTTTTTGTTCTTCAGCTCTTCGAGAATCTGGGCCAGCAGCTCCTCGGTGGTGGGCTTGGGCTCTTCGGGAGCAGCCTCTTCAGCGGCGGCCTGCTCCTTCTTTTCGGCAATCTCATGTGCCTTATTAAAGGCCTTGACGATGAGGAATACCACAAGGGCAACCAACAGGAAGTCAATTACTGTCGCAATGAAGGTGCCGAAGCCGAGAACGAGGGCTTCCTGGGCAACCTCACCTGCTTCGTCAAGCACTTCGGGACGGACAATAATGTTCAGCGCGGTCATATCTCTTGCGCCGAAAATCCAGCTGATGAAGGGCATGAACAGGTCGTTTACCAGAGAGGTGGTGATTTTGCCGAAGGCAGTTGCAATTATAACGCCGACTGCCATATCAAGCACATTGCCGCGCATGATGAATTCTTTGAATTCCTTAATGAGCTTTTTCATTGTAATTTCTCACTTTCTTAAATATTATTCTAATCAATTTATCAGAGGCACTGACAAATAATGGAATTTACTTCTTGGGGACCATGACCTCGAGGCCGCCCATGTAGGGACGGAGCACTTCGGGAATGGTGACACTGCCGTCAGCCTGCAGGTGATTTTCAAGGAATGCGATGAGCATACGGGGAGGTGCAACGACGGTGTTGTTCAGGGTGTGGGGCAGATACATCTTGCCGTCCTCGCCCTTTACGCGCATCTTGAGTCTGCGGGCCTGTGCATCGCCCAGGTTGGAGCAGGAGCAAACCTCGAAGTACTTCTGCTGACGGGGAGACCATGCCTCGATGTCGCAGGACTTTACCTTAAGGTCGGCAAGGTCGCCGGAGCAGCACTCAAGCTGACGAACGGGGATTTCAAGGCTGCGGAACAGCTCAACGGAGAAGCGCCACATCTTTTCATACCATGCCATGCTGTCCTCGGGCTTGCAGACAACGATCATTTCCTGCTTTTCAAACTGGTGAATGCGGTAAACGCCGCGCTCCTCGATGCCGTGGGCGCCCTTTTCCTTGCGGAAGCAGGGGCTGTAGGAGGTGAGAGTCTGGGGCAGGCTTTCCTCGGGGATAATCTGGTCGATGAACTTGCCTATCATGGAATGCTCGCTGGTGCCGATGAGGTAAAGGTCCTCGCCCTCGATTTTGTACATCATGGCGTCCATATCGGTCTGGCTCATAACGCCCTCGACTACATTGCCGTGAATCATAAAGGGAGGAATGCAGTAGATGAAGCCCTTGTTTATCATGAAATCCCGGGCGTATGCCAGAACTGCGGAGTGCAGACGGGCAACATCGCCCATGAGATAGTAGAAGCCGTTGCCGGAAACGCGGCCTGCGGAGTCCATGTCAACGCCGTTGAAGCTCTCCATGATCTCGGTGTGATAGGGAATTTCGTATTCGGGAACTGCGGGCTCGCCGAAGCGCTGTACCTCAACATTTGCGCTGTCATCGGGGCCGATGGGAACGGAGGGATCAATGATGTTGGGGATGGTCATCATGATGGTGTGGATGCGTGCGGCATATTCCTCCTCAAGCTTTTCGAGCTCTGCAAGGCGCTCCGCGTTTGCCTTGACCTGTGCCTTCACCTTTTCCGCCTCCTCCAGCTTGGAGGGGTCCTTCTTTGCCATGCCCATGAGCTTGCCCACTTCCTTGGAAAGGCTGTTGCGGCTTGCCCGGAGCTCGCTGGCCTCGGTGATAGCTGCGCGGTTGAGCTTATCCAGCTCTAAAACCTCGTCAACCAGGGGCAGCTTTGCGTCCTGAAATTTCTTCTTAATGTTTTCCTTTACTGCGTCCGGATTCTCACGGACAAATCTTATATCAAGCATAATATAACTCCCTGTATAATTATATAACAATTAGTTTTCAATTTCTTCCCAGGAACGGCTCATACGGATAAGATTGTGTATGAGAGCTTCCCTGTCGTCGCCGTCGTAGTACTCCAGGACGATTTTGCCTCTCTTCTTGCCCTGGTCAATGCCCACCTTTCGGGCAAGGCAGCGGCTGAGGTAGTCCGAGGTCTCGGCAATATAGTCAACGATGATTTCGCTGCTCTCCTCTTCCTCGGTCACCGGCTCACGGAGTGACTTAAGAGTCTTTGCCGCAAGCTGCTCGGTCTTTCTCACGGACATACCGCCGGAGATTACCTGCTGTGCCAGATTAAGCTGCAAATCGGCGTTTTCAATGGGAATCAGTGCTCTTGCATGACCTGCGGAAAGAACACCCTTTTCCACCATTTCCAGCACCTTTTCGCTCAAGGACAGCAGACGCATTGAGTTGGTGATGGCAGGGCGTGATTTGCCCACGCTTTTTGCCGTCTCCTCCTGGGTGAGACCGTATTCGTCAATGAGGGCCTTGTAGCCCTTGGCCTCCTCAATGGGGTTTAAATCCTCTCTTTGTAGGTTTTCCACGAGGGCAAGCTCCGCAACTCTGCGGTCATCGGCTTCAATTACTCTTACAGGCACCTCCGTAAGTCCTGCCATGCGTGATGCACGCCAGCGGCGCTCGCCTGCAATGATCTGATAATAGCCGCTGTCTAACTTTCGAACGGTTATGGGCTGAATAAGCCCGTACTGTGCTATGGAATCCGAAAGCTCCTGCAATGCGCCGTCGTCAAAATGACTTCTCGGCTGGTCAGCTCTGGGCTCAACCTTTGCGATCGGCAGGTAAAGAAGCTCTCCGGAGTCCTCTTCTGTGAGGAAATCATCGCCGAAAAGTGCGCTTAAGCCTGTTCCCAGGCCTTTTTTGCTGTCTTTTGCCATGTTCAGCCTCCTTTACTGCTCATTTTTTCTTTTTTAATGAATTCTTCCGCAAGCTTCATGTAGGCGCGGCTTCCCTTGCCTATTCTGTCGTAGGCAACACCGGGCATTCCGTGGCTGGGAGCCTCGGAAAGGCGCACGCTGCGGGGAATTACTGTTTCGTAGACCTTGCCGCCGAAGTATTCCTTCAGCTCGAAGGCGACCTGCTGCGTGAGGTTTGTGCGGGAATCGTACATTGTCAGAACAATTCCCTGAATATTCAGCGTGGGATTGAGACGCTTGTTGCACATTTTGATTGTGGTCATAAGGTCCGCAATGCCCTCAAGTGCGTAATATTCGCACTGCATGGGTATTAGAATGCTGTCAGCGGCAACAAAGGCGTTCAGCGTTAGAAGCTCCAAGGATGGCGGACAGTCGATAAATATGTAATCATAGTCGCTGCATACCGTCTGAATGGCTACTTTCAGGATAAATTCACGGCTTCGTTTGTCAACAAGCTCAACTGAAGCGCCGGAAAGGTCTTTGTTTGATGGAATGACATCGCCGTAGGGTGTCTTTTTTATGCAGTCAAGAACAAATGTTCCCTTGGTCAGCAAATCGTAGCAATTTGGGCTCTGGTTTTTCTTCACGCCCATGCCGGAGGTGCTGTTACCCTGCGGGTCGCAGTCGATGAGGAGAATTCGCTTGCCCTTTGCATGGAGTGCCGCGCAGAGGTTGACGCAGGTGGTGGTTTTGCCTACGCCGCCCTTTTGGTTTGCCACCGCAATTATTTTGGCCATTTTGTTACACCTCGGTTCATTAGGTATTATTGGCTTCATTATAGCAAGCTCTTTATTATTTTTCAATGTTTCACATGAAACAAATTTTATTTTTTCACCTTTTTTGTATGTTTCACATGAAACATTGGGGTTTAATGTAATGTTTCATGTGAAACAGAGTTAAAATAGCGGAAAATGTTTCATGTGAAACATTATTCAACGAGCAGGTCTATGTCTGAAACCGTGAGCCCGTCGTGGAGAGCAATGTTAATTCCGTAAGCTATGAGGCGTGATACAGAGGAAACCAACTCATCAATGTTGCGCGGCGTCACAAACAGACCTGTTGCGCTTTCCTCGTCCGTAAACGCCGCTGCATCGATAACGGTGGGAACTCCCATGGCAATTACGGGGATACCCAATGTTTCAGAGTTGAGCTGCGCACGGTTGTTTCCCACACCGGAGCCCGGGGAAATTCCGCTGTCACACAGCTGCACGGTTTTGCATAGTCTTTCCAATTCCCATGAAGCAAGGGCGTCAACGGCAATGACACAGTCCGGCTTTATCTCTCTGCAGATTGCCTTAAGGGAATCTGCGCTTTCGATTCCGGAGGTACCCAGGACACCAGTGCGTAAAACGGCCACAGAGGAAAAGGAGGCGAAGGTTTCCGGCGCTGAGGAAATCAGATGGCGTGTGACTATGAGAGAATCGGCGGTTATGGGTCCGATGGCGTCCGGAGTGATTTTCTCATTGCCCAGACAGGCTATGAGAAAGCTGCCGGCATTTGCCACAGCCTCAAAGCGTCGCAGAAGCTCTGCAACGGTTTCAGCGGCATCGGTAAATGAATTTTCCCTCCGTTCTATAAATTTTTTGATCTCGATTGTATAATAATTTCCAATAGGTTTACATAACAAATTAGAAGCGTCGGGTGAGCTTATATTCAGCTCCGTGACGGTAAAGCCGCGAATATCAAATTTTTTCAGTGCGGCGCCGCTTATATCGCCCAGAGCTTGGCTGTGCTTTTCATGGGCGTCCAGAGCAAGGTCGGTTCTGACGAATTTTCTCTGCAAAATAATCGCTCCTTCACAAGATATAGTGGTATAATTTTCTAAAGGCCACAAAAAATTCCTTATGTGAAAAAATCTTTGGAAAATCAAGAAAAATCCTTGATTTTTGCAAATAAGGTTGCTATAATAATTACCCGCGAGCGTCTACTCGCATTCGTTATTGTTATCAGTCCCAACGGCAGTAACCATCAGATGAATAACCCTCAGTCTGATAGCCGGCGTAAACCGGCGGTTTTCGCCGGAAAATCCCGTAAGGATTTTTGTTACTAAGTTATAAGGAGGTGCCACGATGCCCAACATTAAGTCCGCAATGAAGAGAGACGAGAAGTCCAAGGAGCTCCGCGCAAAGAACCGCGCAGAGAAGACCGCTCTTAAGACCGCAATGAAGAAGTTCGAAGCAGCTATCGAAGCCGGTGACAAGGCCGCAGCAGAAGAGAGCTACAAGGCAGCTGTCAAGACCGTTGACAAGGCTGTTGCAAAGGGCCTGCTTCACAAGAACAACGCAGCTCACAAGAAGTCTTCCATGACCGTTAAGCTCAACAAGCTTGCATAATTAAAAGCGATTTTGCGCTCATCCTATGGGATGGGCGCTTTTGCTTTTTTTGAGCCGAGCTTTGTCGTGAAATCCTTGAGTAAGCGTTAAATCGTTTTTCGAAGCTTCCCCACAATGAAGCAAAGGGGCAAAAGCCCGAGAGATACGGTGAGATTGAGAGCCGGAACAACAAAAGAAGAATAGCGCTGCATTACCTCAAAATCCCGGGATAAGGTAAAGGCAACGGCTGCGGCAATGGCCCCGCACAGGGGAATCAGCCAGCGGCCGTTTTTCATTTCCCAAAGAGGAGCGTCTTCTGGTGGCTTAAAGTCAAAGACAAGCAGGAGACACTTGACTGCAACGGTGAGGGCCGTGGCAAAGACGATGAAGTCCGGGATTACCCACAGCGCCACCACAAAGGCCTCAATGCGCTCGATGGTATTAAACAGGGTTATATCCCGCAGCATGGTGAAAAAGGGGTGGGTAAGGCGCGCGGTAAGCGGCGCGCCGAAATTCCCCGCAATTGCGGCGATGTCTGCGGTGAGAAGCAGAGTTACGGGCAGCATCCACAGAATGTAGTGCTTTGCGCGCCCGCTTTCAATGGAGCTTTGGTCCTCGAGAAAGGAGCAGTACATGAGCACGGCGGCGTAGATGTTGAAAACGGGAACTGCGCCCTTGAAAATGGGTGTCATGTCGCCGCAAGGCAGGGGAAAAAGGTTCGAAATATCAATGGTTATGAGGCCGAAAAACAGCACAAGCACAAGCACCGCGGCAAGAATGGGGGAAAAGATTTTCGCGGTGCGTACAATGGCCTTTTTCGGTCCTAAAGCCGCAATAAAGCCTAATATGAGCATGACAAAGACAAAGGGTGTGCTTGTGGCGGCGGGATAGATTGAGGAGACAAAGCGGTCGGCGCCGGAGCGCAGAATAAAGCCGCAGTAGAAAAGGGCGTTGCAGGCAATAAGCACAAGCACAATGCTGCCCGGGACATTACCGGCGGCACGCTTTATCATCTCCCCCATACCCTCACCTGACCGTCGGTTTTTGAGAAAGCAGGAGAGAAAGACTATATACAATATAATAAAAGGTAGGGCCGCAAGGGGAGTGAGCCAGCATCCGCTTTGGGCTGCTGCGGCACTTTGCTTGGGAATGAGGCGCATCATGGGCGCAAGGGAAAAGACAAAGGCCAGCGCCGTAAGCTGACGGCGGTTATATGCGTTCACGCGTTTTCCTCCCTGTCTGCGTCAAAGCTGCGGTCAATTTCCGCGCTGACATTTATAATATAGTAGATATGGGGCAGCAGCTCCTGAAATTCACCCTGAATTTCCCCGGAGGAAAAGGGCTGCTTTACCTGAAGCCTGCTGCATAGCTGAAGAAAATCACAGCCTGTGAGCTTTGAGAGCTTGAGGACATTTTCAAGGCGGAGTCCGATGTCCTTTTTCAGCGTGGCCGCCACAGCGTCGAGATTAACGGCATCGCCTCGCTCAAGCAGGGCAGTGCGCAGCTTGACATCAACTGACAGACCGCGGAGCTCTCCGTTTTCGTAAACAGGCTCAAGCCTGCATATGCAGTCGTCAAGCTGCAGGGCGGCATTTCCCTCGTCGCTGCTGACGGTAAGACGGCAAGGGCCTGCCTTGTTTTGGATAATGCCTACGGCAAGGGCGTCGTGGTAAGAAATGCGGCCGATCATTTTCCTGTCCTTTATTACCGCATAGCCATCGGGAACTGCGGTGAGCTCCTCCTGGGAGCCGTAGAGGGAATCCTTGGCCTGGACGCACCTCACGGCGCATATGAGGGCGGAGCCGTTGCGGTCAAGCTGCGCGGCGACCTCACCGGCGGTGAAAATCTGCAGGTCGCCTCTTCTGCTGATGTTGCGCTCTAAGGATTTCAGAACATCCGTTGCGTCATACTCCTCGTTGCCCGAGCCTAAAACGAGCTCTGACGCATTGCCGCCTGTGACGACGAAAAGCGGCGTGTCCATTCGCATCTGGGTGGAGCGCCCTATGAAGTCCATATAGTGTGAAAGCCCCGACCTTGCCGCGCTTTCGCCAATGGCGATGTAGCTGGTGTGGGCGTAGAAAATTTCCTCCGCGGCGCTGTAGTCCTGCATTTTCTGCTCCGCAAGAGTTATGCTCTCCGCCTCTGCCGCCATTCGTGTGATTTTTTCCTCACCGCCGGTGGACACGGAAACGGAAAAGCCCTTGGGGGACTCGTCAAAGCCCATGGTTTGCACCACCATGAGCTGCTCTGTTTCACGGTAGTTGGAATATATACTGCCGCTGCTGCAGCCTGCCAGCAGCGAAAGGCAGAGTACTGCCCCTATACATTTATATAATACACGCTTCAACGCTGCTTCCTCCTGTCGGGCGTATCTAACTCCGCCTCGCGGAATTTGTCCTCGGGCTTGTGCCTTCGCAAAAAGGTTCGCGCTAAGCTTCTCGGTCTGCCGTCGGAAAGGGGCGCGGTGTAGTTTACGCCGAAGTTGTCCATGGTGCAGAGACGCCATACCATGAGACACATGAGGGTGGCAACTCCGAAGAGACCTGCCAGCACCGACGCGAGAACAAAGAGAAACCGCCAGATGCGCAGAGCCGCACCCAGGTCCTGGCTGGGCTGGGCGTAGCCCGATATGCCCGCAAGGGCAACAACGATGACGGCAATGGGCGAAATGACCTTGGCCTCTACGGCGGATTGCCCCACAATCAGCGCGCCGATGATGGATGTGGTGGCGGCAATGGGATCCGGCAGACGGAGACTTGCCTCCTGCAAAAGCTCAAAGGCTATGAGCATTCCCAGCACCTCCAGAGCGGTGGAAAAGGGTACGTTCTGCTTTGACTGAATGATTGACATCAGCAGCTTTGTGGGTATCATCTCCTGATGATACATGGCCACCGCCACATAGAATGCAGGCAGCGCCACGGCGAAAATCAGAGCAAGCCAGCGAATGACGCTGAGCACCGAGGCTATGGTAAAGTGGAGGGAATCGTCCTGAGGTACGCGGAGAAACTCCGCAAAGGTGGCGGGAATGAGAAATGCCACAGGCAGACCGTCTATAATGAGACCCACCCGTCCGTTGAGAAGCTGACGGGCAAAGCGGTCGGGGCGTTCCGTGTGGATGAGCTGGGGAAAGGCGGAACGGGGCTTGTCCGTGATGTATTCCTCAATGTTGCCCGTGGCTAAAGCACCGTCAACGTCAATGGCGTCGATGCGCTTTTTAAGCTCTACTATGTGGGCGGGGTTTGCCACGCCGTCTACATATATAATTACTGCGCGGGTTTCGCTCTTTCTGCCGATGAGGGTGTCTTCCGTTTTCAGAGAAGGATTACATATTCGGGAGCGCACTAATGCCGTGTTTATCCGCAGACGCTCCGTGAAGCTATCCTTTGCGCCCTTCAGAGACTTTTCCAATTGAGGCTCGGAAATGCTGCGCACATTCTGGGTGCGCACCTCAAAGGTAACGGCTTCGCGGCTGCCGTCAAAGACAACCGCGGCACAGCCTTGAGTGAGATCCGAGACCAGCTTGTCCGTTTCTGTCCGGAGCATGGCCGCGCCGCTGTACACGGCGCCCTCCATGATTCGCTCCGGAGTAAGGGAAAAGCCGGTGCGCAGAACATCGGTGAGAGGACGGAGGATTTCCGTGCTCACCGCCGTTCCGTCTACGGTTCCGTCAAGCCAGCAGACAAAAAGCTTTTTGCCCGGCGCAAGACCGGGAGAAATGTCCCGGGTCTGAAAATCCGAGCAATCGGCAAAAATGTTTTTCAGAGTATCGGAGTTAATGGGCTCGGGGAAACGTGGCTCACGCAGCGTGTGGGGCCCGTCACCAATATTTTTGTTGTTTGAGAAAAAATTCAAATCGGACATATTGTTATTATGTCCGTGCAATTCCACAATATTTAGTGATGGCAGAAATTGCTGCAAAAAAGTTCGCAAAAAAGCGAAAAATAGTGTTGACAAGGTGGGTTTTAAGTGCTATTCTAACGAAGCGCCTCAAGAGAGGAACAAAAACAGAATAGAGCAGCGCAAAAAACTTTTTAAAAAACTTGAAAAAAGTTGTTGACAAAGTGATTGTGTTGTGTTATTCTATTAAAGCTGACCGCTTGAAGCGCGGCAAGCAATGTACCTTGAAAATTAGATAATGTAAGAACAAAGCTTATGCTAAAATAAGCACCA
>JAUMWD010000014.1:42416-44993 GCA_030529825.1 Bacillota bacterium | reverse complement strand
GCCCCAGTAGCTCAGTAGGCAGAGCACCTGCCTTTTAAGCAGGGTGTCCGGGGTTCGAATCCCCGCTGGAGCACCAAAATTCGAGGTAATTTCACAGGAAATTACCTCGAATTTTTTATGGTCATTTTCAGAAATTATATTACCATTAATATAGTCCCTGCGGCTATTAGCAAGCAGCCCGCCAAGGATTTCGCCGTGAACTGCTCATGTAAAAACACGAAGGCCAGGACCAGAGTAATTACTACGCTGAACTTATCCACCGGCACCACCTTTGATGCCTCACCTATCTGCAGGGCCTTATAATAGCAAAGCCAGGATGCGCCCGTAGCCAAGCCGGACAGGATCAAAAACAGCCAGCTTTTCTTGCTTATCTCAAGCAATCCACTCTGGGCCTGCGTAAGGAAAACCATTCCCCACGCCATGGCGACCACAACAACCGTTCTGACGGCTGTGGCAAGGTTCGAGTTGACTCCGTCTATGCCTACCTTAGCTAAAATCGATGTCAGCGCCGCAAATATCGCAGACAGCAGTGCGAATATAAACCACATACGACATTACCTTCTTTGTTTGCCGGATTTGTAAACATTGTACGATATCTTCACATCAATTTCAAGTAACGGGAGTGCCTATCAACTGATTTGTCCTCGATTTTTTGCAGATTCAGCAGGGCCTTGCAGTAAAAACGCGGTGTATCGCTGCGGGCTTGACACGCCTATGGCACTTTGATATAATTGCATCACTCTTTGCACTGCAAACCAATTACAGTACAAACTGATCAGGCCAGAGCAAATGCTCGGAGCCGGGTTACTTAGTAACAGTGGAATTATGCCCACGGGACAGTAAGCTACATTACTGGTTTCGTGGGCTTTTTCGCACCCGAAAAGCAGTTGTCACAGAGTTATCATATACTGTTTTTCGGAGGAAACTGTTATGGGCAAAAAGATTATTGATACATCTGAGCACATCTCAGACAAATATGAAAAAACTGCTATTAAGGTTTCACTGGTCAGCATTATCGGAAACAGCTTGCTGGCACTGTTTAAGCTTCTGGCAGGTATTATTGCCAATTCGGGTGCAATGATTTCAGACGCCGTACACTCCGCATCAGATGTATTCAGCAGTATAATTGTAATACTCGGCGTTAAAATTGCCGCAAGGGACTCCGATGATGAACATCAATACGGACATGAACGCTTTGAATGCGTTGCCGCCATTGTGCTTGCGGTCATTCTGTGTATTGTAGGTCTTTTCATCGGCCACACCGCAATTGAGAAGCTGTCATCCGATGCCGCAGATAAGCTTCAGATGCCCGGAATGCTTGCGCTGATTGCCGCAGTTGTATCCATAGTGGGCAAAGAAGCAATGTACTGGTATACCCGAGTATATGCCAAGCGCCTTAATTCGAGCGGACTTATGGCAGAGGCATGGCACCATCGCAGTGACGCCCTTTCGTCCATCGGCGCGCTCATGGGTATATGGGGAGCCAGAATGGGTTACCCGTGGCTTGACGCTGTGGCAAGTCTTGTTATCTGTGCATTCATTGTAAAAGCGTCTTATGACATTTTTGTGGACGCCATCGAAAAAATGGTGGATCATGCCTGTGATGAAGAGACGCAGAAAGCACTTGCTGACTGTGCCGCTTCACAGCCCGGGGTTATGGGCATAAAGCACTTGCAGAGCCGTCAATTCGGAAACAAGATATATGTCGACCTTGACGTTCTTGCCGATGGCAATATAACGCTGAATCAAAGCAATGTTATCGCAGAGCAGGTTCACTCTGCTATTGAGTCACAGTTTCCTGATGTAAAGCACATAATGGTGCGCGTCAGTCCATTTTAAAGAAATTCTATCATAGATTCATATCCGCTTTTCAGCTGCGTATCCGGTTGCATTTTTGTACGGCTTCAAGAATGGTGCAATCTCTGCCGGAGCACTATAAACAGTCTCATCTCCGGATGAGGCTGTTTTTTTGCGCGGATTTCTGCGGCAGCTACCGGCAGGGTTGTCGTGGCTTTCTCTTCCCATTCTGCGACACAATTAGTCATTTTTCCCAATTGTACTTGACTTTTGTACCATTATATTACATAATACAACCACATTGTAATATTATGTAACCAGCACTCTCATTATTTTTGGAGGAATATCATGAAAAGATTCTTATCCCTTCTTCTCGTCGTGGCTATGGTAGTCAGCCTCGGCGTGTGCTGCGTCCCCGCATCTGCGGAGAAGGCAGACAAGGCAGCCGGCAATTTTGACATTGCCGCAATCATTTCCGAATACGGAAAGTATCTGAACAAGGACACCATCACCGCACTTGTAAACGCATTCAACGATGTCAAGGAAAACGGAATCTCCCTTGACTCCGGTACCGTCAGCGCCATCGTTTCCGGTGTTGCAGGCTACATCGGCAGCAGCGGTGCCATTGACACCGACACCATCAAGGCTGTTGTTGCAGGCGTTACAGACGCAGTTCAGAACGGCATCTCCGTTGATTCTGATACCGTCAAGGCTCTCGTTGCCGGCCTCGCAGGCAAGCTGACTGACGGCATCGAAATCGACCCCGAAATCATCAGCACC
>JAUMWD010000014.1:30580-42316 GCA_030529825.1 Bacillota bacterium | reverse complement strand
CCTCGCAGGCAAGCTGACTGACGGCATCGAAATCGACCCCGAAATCATCAGCACCATCGTCAGCGCTTATAACAACATTAAAGAAAACGGTATCACTCTTGACAATGCAACCCTCACCGCTATCGTTTCCGGCATCGCAGGAAGCATCGGCGATGGCATCAATGTTGACCCCGCCGTCGTCAATACCGTCGTTGCAGGCGTTGCCGATGCATTCAAGAACGGCATTTCCGTGGACTCCGATGTTGTAAAGGCTCTTGCTGCAGGTCTGGCAGACAAGGCTCTCGGCAGCATCGAAATCGACCCCGAAATCATCAGCACCGTCATTGGCGCTTACAACAACATTAAGGAAAACGGCATCACTCTTGACGAGGCAACCCTCGCAGCCGTTGTTTCCGGCATCGCAGCAAGCATCGGCGACGGCATCAATGTTGATCCCGCTACCGTCAACGCCATCATGGCTGCAGCTGCAGATGCGTTCAAGAATGGCATTTCCGTTGACTCCGCCACCGTTTCCGCCATTGCCGCAGGTCTTGCAGGCAAGCTCATCGGCGGTGCAAACATCGATCCCTCCGTCCTCAGTGCCGTTATCGCAGGTGTTGCACAGATTAAGGAAGGCGGCCTCACCCTCGATAACGCAACCCTCGCCGCCATCGTTTCCGCACTTGCAAGCAAGGCCCTCGAAGGAACTAACTTCGACACCGGCACCATCACCGCGCTCATCGCCGCAATCGCCGATGTCCGCGCAAACGGCCTCAGCCTTGACAGCGCAGCAATTCAGAATGTTATCAAGAAGATGGTTGGCAATGAAACCTATGCACAGATCAGAACCATCATCTGCAATGTCACCGGCAACTATCCCTTTAAGGACATTGCAAACAGCGGCTACCGTGACAGCATCGTTGAGGCATACTATCTGGGTCTCGTAAACGGCTTTGCTGACGGCACCTTCCGTCCCAATCAGGTCGTTACCCGCGCACAGTTCATCACCATGCTCTGGCGTGCAGCAGGTGAGCCCAAGGTCAGCGGCTCTCTGAAGTTTGCAGACTCCTCCAAGATTGCAAAGGACTATAAGTCCGCAGTTCTCTGGGGCGTTCAGAACGGCATCATTCAGGGCTACAACGACAACACCTTCCGTCCTACCCAGAACATCTCCCGCGCACAGATGGCAACCTTCATGTACCGCTACATGAAGAATGTTGAGCACTACAATTCCGGCATTGTAAAGCCTCTGACCTTCGTTGACAAGGACATGATTGCAGCGCCCTATGTTGACGCAGTCAAGGCAATCTGCACTGTGGGCATCATGAACGGCGTTTCCGGCAACAAGTTTGACCCCAACGGCACCGCAAACCGCGGCATGGCCGCCACCGTCATTCTCCGCATGGCAAAGCTCCTCGACAAGTAATTAAAACACACAAAGCCACAGGTTCAATTTGAACCTGTGGCTTTTTTCTTTCCGACAAATAATTATACTGGTAAATTGGCGTGATTAATAGTATACTGTTGTAACAGACCGAAACAGAGGAGGAGCAGGCAGAATGCAGCTTTTCAAAAACAAAAAAGCAAAGCGCGATGTTATACTCATTGCCGCACTTCTGCTCATATCCGCGCTCCTCTTTGTACTTCTGCACCATAACGAGGTGGGCGCAGGTGTGGTTGTCCGTGTGGAGGGTGAAGAAATCGCCCGATACTCTCTTTCCCAAAGCGGCACCTACTCCCTCAACGGAGGAACGAATACTCTCGTCATTGAAAACGACGAGGCATACCTCTCCGATGCCGACTGCCCCGACCTGCTGTGCGTCAATCAGGGCAGTATAAAGTACACAGGCGAGTGCATAACCTGCCTGCCCAACAAGCTCACGGTAACGGTGTTCGGTGCCGAGGAAAACGGCATTGACGCAGCGGTAAGCTGAGGAGGGCGGAATGAAGACAAAACGACTTGCTCTCATGGCTATGGCCATTGCCCTCGCCATGATCCTCTCCTATGTGGAGAGCCAGATTCCTCCCCTTATGGCCATACCCGGAATTAAAATGGGCCTCCCCAACATTCTCGTGGTCTTTGTGCTGTATAAGTTAGGCTGGAAGGACGCTCTGGTCATTTCCCTTGTGCGCGTATTTTTGGTGTCGGTGCTCTTCGGCTCGGTTTTAAGTCTTGCCTACAGCGCCGCAGGAGCCGTTATTAGCTTCCTGGGCATGTTCTTCATGAAGAAATCAAATCTGTTCTCCACCGTGGCTGTAAGCGTGGTGGGCGGCGTTCTCCACAATGCTGCGCAGATCGGTGTTGCCTGCCTGGTCATGGACACAAATCTCATTACCTATTATCTGCCCTTCCTGATGCTCAGCGGCACTGTAGCGGGCATTCTCATAGGCCTTGCCTCCGCCCTCATGGTAAACCGCGTTAAAATTGAACTTTAAGATGATATAAGGAGAAAATCTATGATTCTGTTTGCAATCTACCGCAGCCTCAGCAACAAGGCTGTCGCCCTTGCCCACGGTGAGCTGGGCTTCACTCGGGGCAAATACGAAAGCGTTGCGGATATAGAAAACCCCGCTGAAATTCTCGCAGGCATCAGCGGCCTTATGGAGCCCTATGTATTCTCCGGGGATGAGATGCCCGCCGATGTCCTTGAGGAGCTTTTAGGAGCCCTTGCGGATTTCCAGGAGGCCTTTGATGTTGACCTGCAGGAGGATATTAACGGTCTTGCTTCACTATGCGACTGATTTTGGTCAGTTTGCTACATTTTTTCAGTCAAACATAAAATTGTTATTTACAAAATACCGCGCCATGTGATATAGTAACTACATCCGAACAATAATTCAAGGAGGATTTCACCATGTGCAAGAAGCTTATCAACGCAATTGACGAAGACGTACGTCTCGGCCTTAAGAAGAAGTTCAGACTCATTTCCGATATGTGCGAGTGGGTTCCCAACTTTATTGATGGCCTCATCGGCGCTATCACCGGCTGATCAGTAATTTAAAAAAGACATGCCTTCGACTTGAGTCGGGGGCATTTCTTTTTTTGCCGGCGGCGCAATTGCGCGTCGGGTTATAATGTGATAATATGAGCACAAAATATTATGTACCACGGAGGTATTTAATATGGAAAGACCTATTTTAAAACGCAGCGAGGTGCCCCTTGAGGACACATGGAATCTGGGCGACCTCTTTGACAGCGACGAGGCCTGGTCCGACGAATACGAGGTCATGAAGACATACCCCGAAAGAATTGCCCGGTTTAAGGGAAGCCTCGGCGACAGCGCCGATACCCTGCTCGCTTGTCTGAAGTTAGTCGACGAAATATCCCTGCGCATGGAAAGGCTTTACGGCTACGCAAACTGCCGCGGAGATGAGGACACGGGCAACAGCTTTTATCAGGATATGCGGGGCAAGGCAATGAGCGTATGGGTTGCCATAGGCAGCGCCGCCGCCTTCATCACCCCCGAAATCATGGCAATTGACGATGAGACAATTGAGTGCTTTTTCCTCGAATGTCCCCGGCTGGAAATCTATCGCCGCAGCATTTTCAGAATTCGCCGCAGGAAGGCTCACATTCTCTCTCCCGCAGAGGAAACCCTTCTTGCCGCCGCCGGAGAAATGGCGGACTCCCCCGAGCGCATAGGCAGCACCTTCCGCGACGCGGATTTGAGCTTCCCCGAGGTTTCAGACGGCGAGGGCATGGCACACCAGCTCACCGACGGCACCTTTGTACCTCTTCTCATGAGCCCCGACCGTGTGCTTCGTGAAAACACCTTCAAAACCTATTACGGCCGCATGGGCGAATTCAAAAACACCGTGGCAGCAACTCTTGACGCCCAGTTTAAGCAGCTCCGCTTCTTCGCAAATGCGAGAAAATACGGCTCAACTATTGAGGCTGCTTTGGATGCCACCGAGGTGCCTGTTGAGGTTTATCTTAACCTCATTGATGCCGTTCACGGCAACATGGATAAGATGTACCGCTATGTGGCTCTGCGCAAAAAGCTGTTGGGCGTGGATGAGCTTCATATGTATGATGTTTACACTCCCGTTGTGGCGGATGCAGACAGGGAAATTTCCTTCGAGCAGGCCAAGGAGACCGTTTTGGAAGCTCTTGCCGTTTTGGGCGAGGACTACACCGATATGCTGAAGGAGGGCTTCAGCAATCGCTGGATCGATGTCTACGAGAATGTGGGCAAGCGCGGAGGCGCATATTCCAGCGGAGCAGGCAGACCTCACCCCTATGTGCTGCTGAATCACAAGGACAATCTCGACAGTCAGTTCACCCTTGCCCACGAAATGGGCCACGCGCTTCACAGCTATTTAAGCTGCAAAAACCAGCCCGTGAACACCTCCGACTATGTCATCTTCGTTGCCGAGGTGGCCTCCACCTGCAACGAGGTGCTTCTCATGCGCCATCTGCTGAACAAGACCGAGGACAAAAAGGAACGGGCATACCTCATAAATCATTTCCTTGATTCCTTCAAGGGTACGGTTTACCGTCAGACCATGTTTGCGGAATTTGAGCTGGAAATGGGCAAAATGAGTGAGTCGGGGGAAACCCTCACCGCCGATGCTCTCTGCGAAAAATACATGGAGCTGAACAAGCTCTATTTCGGCCCCGATATGGTTTCCGATGAGGAGATTTCTCTTGAATGGGCTCGCATTCCCCACTTCTTCTACAACTACTATGTTTTCCAGTATGCCACGGGCTTTTCCGCCGCGGTTGCATTGGCAAACCGCATCCTTACCGAGGGCGAAAGCGCCGTCACAGACTACAAGAAATTCCTCTCCGGCGGCGGAAGCACAGATCCCATTTCCCTGCTGAAAATCGCCGGTGTGGACATGAGCACACCCCAACCCGTAAACGAGGCTCTGAAGCTCTTCGGTGAGCTTGTGGAGGAGCTTGAAAAGCTGATTTAAACCAAACGGGCGCCACACGGCGCTTTCTGAAAGGTGAATTACTATGGGTAAAAAAATCATTGTTGCCGGCGCAGGACACGGCGGCATCACCGCCGCGGCGCTGCTTGCAAAGCAGGGCTTTGATGTCACCGTCTTTGAACGGGGAGAAAAGGGAAAGTTAGGCTATGACTGGACGGACATTTTTGATCCCAAGGCACTTGATGTAGTGGGCTGTCCCAGACCTGCCGAGGACAAATTCGATTGGAAAATCGATATGACCTTTTTCGGCCCCCACACCGACGATAGGCACAAAATCCGTCAGCGTGTTCCCAACGACCCGGAGCAGATGGAGATCAAAATGGAGCGCCGTGACATCTACGAGCTGCTCATTGATTTTGCGGAGAAAAGCGGTGTTAAATTCGTTTACGGCGTGAACATTCTCGCGCCCCTTATGAAGGGCAGCCGCGTTGCGGGCATAAAAACCGACAAGGGCTTTTTCCTTGGCGACATGGTCATTGATGCCGCAGGCGCGGAGTCTCCTATCCGCACAAAGCTTCCCGAAGAGCTGGGCATTCAGAAGCATCCCGTTTGGGGTGAGAAGTTCTATGTCTACCGCGCCTTCTATGACCTGCCCGTGAATCCCGACACCGTTGAGGACAAATACAAGGTCATGCTGCTGCCCGAGGAGGGGCAGATAGGCATCTGCTGGGTGGCAACGGAGGAAAGCTTCTCCGACCTGCTCATAGGGCGCATGGATCCCTTTGATGCAGAGGAGGCAGAGTGCGCCGCCGAGGAATTCCGCAAGACAAATCCTCAGCTTGGCAGCACACGCATACGGGGCGGCCAGATGGTGGAAATTCCCGTGCGCCAGCCCCTTTCCGTGCTTGTTGCCGACGGCTATGCCGCCATCGGCGACTCCGCTTTCATGACGGTACCCATCATCGGCTCGGGCATCGGCAATGCCATCAAAAACTCAAAGCTTCTTGCTGAGGCAATAGTCAATGCGGAGGCTCGGGATTATTCCGCAAAGGCACTATGGGAGTATCAGAAGGCCTACTATAAGGAAATGGGTGCAGGCATTGCACCTCTTGCAGCGGTGAAGCTTCTGCTCACCCGAATTTCCCGTGAGCAGCTTGACTACGCCATCGACAAGGGGATTTTGACTCACCACGAAATGACCATCACCGCAAACCACACAAGCCTGTGGAAATTCGTGAACTTCGACTGGCGGCTTCCCCTTCGCGGCTTTGCGCTTTTAGGTGACATGGACCTGACCAAAAAGGGCATCCGAGTTGTAAAGGATGTTGTGAAAATCATAAAGGTCTGCAAAAGGATGCCTGATACATACGAGCTTTCCGCCGTGAAGGCATGGGCGGAGCAATACGACAAAATCTTGACCGCAAAATAAAAAAGAGACACCCCACGGGGTGTCTCTTTTTTATTTTCAACATCGACTGCTGTTGCAGGAGAGGTAAATTATCTGATGCTCGCCGCCCAGCTTGTTAATAAGCGCAAGGGCCTTTTTCGTATGCTCATCGTCAAGGTTTACAAGCGGATCATCCATGATAATAAAGGGCTTTTCCCCCTCAAACAGGGCATCAATGAGGGCAAGACGCATACACAGCATCACAATGTCCGAGAAGCCTGCGCTGAAGTAATCCAGCGCCCTTGCCTCACCGCCCCGTTCAATTTTTACCGACAGATCGGTGTCAACATATATGCGGCCCTCCTCATTTTCCTCAAGGCAATTCATATAGTGAACAAAGCCGCCTTCAATGCGGTGCATATAGCCCCGGGAAAGGCTCTCCTTTGCCCTGCGGAGATACTCCATGGTTTTGTCTAACTCCTCCGCCTTTTTTATGCCGCGGCTTTTCACCTCTTTCCAATGCTCAATAGCGTTTTCCGCTTCCGCTGCGCGGCTCATGCGCTCCTGAAGCTCCGCCGCCTCCCGTCTCTTCTCCGCAAGCTCACGGTTCAGCACGGGAAGCGTCTTGCCCAGCGCCTCGTATCTGAAGCGAAGCGCCGCGCTCTCCGCCTTCGGCGCAAAAGCTCTGTCCATAATTTCGGGATGAAGCAGGTCAAATTCCCGAAGCTCCGCTTCCGCATTTTTGAGCCGCACCGACAACTCCTCATAGCGAAGAGCATCATCGCGCACGCGCATAATTCCTCCGCCGTCACGGTCAAGGCCGTAGTCTCGGAAGAATGCCTCTATCTCCTCACGGCAACGCTTTTTCGCAAGCTCGCTTTCCTCATTGAGCCTTGCGTATTCCCTTAAGAAAGCCTCCAGTTCCCCGTCGAAGCCGTCGCCTGTGCTGCGCTTCTTTACAAATGCGGCACAGACAAGCCCCAGAGCCAGTCCTGCAGCTCCCGGCACATAGTTTTTCGTCACAAGCAGTGCAATTCCCACAGCCCCTAACACGACGGCAAGCACAAGCACGGATATCCGCAGACTGTTTTTCTTGTTCGCCGCCGCTTTTTCCTCTGCGGCATTCTTTCTTTCCAGAAGCTCCGCTGCCCTGTAGGAATCGTGGCTGTTCAGCTCCGCAAGTCTGTCCGCAGCGACACAAACGCGGTCAGCCTCCTCCCGGGAGGGAATTCCCTTTGGGTACAGAGCAAGCAGAGTATTCTTCTCCGCCTTCAGCTCCTCCCTGCGGCGCAGCAGGCCGTCTCGCTCCCGGGAAAGCGACTCTGCGGCGGCCTGCTCCGAGGCGCGAAGAAGCTCTCTGCGAAGGCTCTCCGTTTCAGCATTTGCCCTATCTGCCTCCTTTTCAAGCGATGCGATCTCATCTGTCAGCGCCGGCAGAGCTTCTCTTGCCGCAGAGCATCGGGAAAGCTCCGTCTGCAGGGCGGTGATTTTCTCCGAGGCACGGAACACCTCTCCCCCCGTGCCTCGGTAGGGTATAAGGCTTGCCCTTGCCTTGCGCAGGGCCGCAACGGCCTTTTCGTAGTTGTTTATATCCCCCGTGTCCTCCACGAGATTGCCGAGCTTCGCCTGAATGGAATCCGTGGAAAGAGCTCCCGTTTCACTTAACTGTGCCATACATGTGCTGCGCTCAAAGGATTCCGCATCCAAGCCGAAAATCTCAACGCCGAGATTCTCCGAAAAGTCCTTGCTCTTCCGCATTTCGGGAAGCTCATAGAGCGTGAAGCTGTCCCGGATGGGCTTGTCTCCGAAAAAGCGCTCTGCCCGATAGCTTTTCCCCTTTAGCTCAAACTCAATGCAGCCTCCGAAGCGTCCGCCCTGCCAGGGGTAATACTTTCTGCGGAGGTCCTTTTCAAGGCTGTTTTTATTGCCTCTGGGAAGGCCGTAGAGCATGGCGCGGATAAAGGCGGCAAGGGTGGTTTTTCCGAAACCATTGGGTGCTTTTATAACATTTATGCCCTCGCCGAATTTCAGCTCAAACTGATGAAGAGTGCCGAAGTTTTCAATATAGCAGCGTGTGAGCCTCATACATCCGCCTCCTCTCCTGCCAAAGCGCGGAGACCGCAGAGAATTATGCGCTCCTTTTCCTCTCCGTCCATTTCCGAATCCATAACACCTCGGATGAAGGCACCCTTCAGGGAAATATCGTGAATATAGTCCTCGCGGCTTATGGCAAGCCTGCTCTCGTCCTTGATTTTCACATGGTAAAACTCATCCTCAAAGGCTCTGCGTAGAAAGACTGTGTCTTTCTGTGTATCAGTCGAAAAGTTCCCCGTGAGGGTAAACTTCACAAGGTCGCCTCTGTCTATATGGGCAGAGGCGATTCTCATTGCCTCACGAATTTCGGAGACGGCTTCAAGGCCGCTTATATCCACCTCAACATTATGCAGTCTTCGCTTTGCAAATGGCACAAACCGGGTGTGCAATCCGCCGTCACCGGTTTCTATGAGAACAAAGCCCTTTTCTCCGCACTCGTCAAAGCCTCTGCCCTCAAGGCAGCCGCAATAGCACCAATATCCGTCAAGGTCCAGACGCTCTTTTGCATAGCTGTGGATGTGTCCTAAAGCGAGATAGGAAATCCCCCGGTTTCGCAGCCGCGGAAGACACACAAGCCCGTCTCCCGTTTCCGTGCTGACCTGACCGTGGAGCATGACGATGTTGCAGCGGCTTTTATCAAAGGGCAGCTCATCGTAGAGATGCGCATTAAGCTCCGCACCCCATATCACTGCCTCGCCGTAATCATAGCTCTGCCAGATTTCCGAAAAAAGGTGCAGATTTTCAGGCAGCTCACGGCCTGTAAAGGCGAAGCGGCTTTCGTCGTGGTTCCCCCTCAAATAGAGAAAATCAATCCCTTTCGCACGGCGCATGATGTCTAACACAAAGGAAACGGTTGCAGGGGAAACACGCTGTGTATCGAACATATCTCCGGCAATCATTATTGCGGTGACGCCGTTATTCAGGGCAAACTCCACCATGCTCTCAAGGCTCAGCAGAATTTCGCTTCCCCGTTCCTTTGCCTTGTGGGGCGGCAGAGCCTCCATTTTTGAATCAAGGTGCAAATCAGAGCAATGAATAAGCTTCACAGATATACCTCCTTATATTATCATACCTTCATTTTACCACAGCCCCTTAATAATCCAAGGCAAACAGCATTGAGTTCTGGCCCGTTTATGGGACAGTACGCTTTTTCTCTGTACAAGTCTGCCTCACGGTGGTAAAATAAGCCGCAGAAATTCGAAAAGAGGAACACCTATGAAAGCACAAAGGGAATTTCCCCGATTTACAATAAGTGCCAAGGGTACCCGCTGGGTAGAGGCGGGACATCCGTGGATATATGACGCAGAGGTCATATCAGGCGAGGCCGCCGAAAACGGAAGCCTTGTGGATGCCGTCAGCGAAAAGGGCAAGTATCTGGGTACGGGCTTTCTCAGCGAAAACAGCAAGATACGCATCCGCCTTATCTCCCGCAATGCCAACGACAAATTTGATGAGGGCTTCTGGCGCCGCCGCATAAAGTACGCATGGGATTACCGCAAAACCGTCATGGGTGAGGACATCGGCTGCTGCCGCCTTATCTTCGGCGAGGCAGACGGTTTTCCCGGTCTCACCGTGGACAGATTTTCCGACATTCTCGTGGCTCAGACTCTTTCCCTGGGCATGGAAAAAATCAAGCCTCTTATTTTCAAGACGCTGCTTGATGTTCTCCGTGAGGACGGTCAGCAGATAAGCGGGATTTTCGAGCGCAACGATGTTGCCATCCGCGAAAAAGAGGGTATGGAGCAAAGCAAGGGCTGGTACGGCAATGAGCATCCCGACTCCCCCATTACAGAAATTTGCGAGAACGGAATTTATTACAGCGTGGATGTGGAAAACGGTCAAAAAACCGGCTTTTTCCTTGATCAGAAATATAACCGTCTGGCGGTTGCCCGTCTTGCAAAGGGCCGCAGAGTATTAGACTGCTTCACCCACACAGGCTCCTTCGCCCTAAATGCCGCCATGGGCGGAGCAGAGCGCGTCACTGCCGTGGATATTTCCGAAAGTGCCGTTGAAATGGCGAGAAAAAATGCAGAGCGAAACGGTCTCGAGGGTAAAATGGACTTCATCGCCGCAAATGTATTCGACCTGCTTCCCGAGCTTGAAAAGCAGGGCAAGGCGCCCTATGATTTCATCATCCTCGATCCGCCTGCCTTTACAAAATCACGCAAGACCGTAAAGAGTGCCGAACGCGGCTACAAGGAGATAAATCTACGCGCCCTGAAGCTTCTGCCCCGGGGCGGATACTTCGCCACAGCCTCCTGCAGCCACTTCATGGAAAACGAGCTTTTCATAAAGATGCTCAAGGCCGCCGCCCTTGATGCCGGTGTTGAGCTGCGTCAGATCGAAGCCCGACAGCAGGCGCCCGACCATCCCATTCTCTGGAATGTTCCCGAGACGGACTATCTCAAGTTCTACATTTTCCAGGTGGTATAAAGCGCCCGCGGCATCTTGACGAAACCGCAAGTATGTTGTATTATTTATTAAATAAAGAAAAAAAGGAGGCGTACACATGGGTCTCATTCCTCAGGTGACCTGTCGCCGCTGCAAGCATAAATATTCCGCACTGCGCCAGCGCTGTCCCAAGTGCAACACCCGCATCGTGCGTCAAAGCAGCCGCGTTCCCGGCACTACCCCCGACACCGTCAAAGGCACCGCCGCAAACGCAAAGGTTGCCGAAAATCGCAAATGGCTGCTTATTTTCGGTGCTATCCTCATAGCCGCCGTTATTATCGCTTTTATTGTCATGATTACCGTCAGCGTCAACAACGCCGACAGCAATACAAACAATTCCACTCCCGACATTCCCGAAATGACCGCGGTTCCCACTCCTGCACCCACAAGTGCTCCGACGCCCGCCGAAACTCCGGAGATTACCCAGCTGCAGATTTACTACTACAGTGATGATAAGACCGGCTCCGGCTTCACCGCCACCGTGGGCTCAAAGACACCGCTTATCCCCAGATGGTATCCCCAGAATCTTTTGGATGTGGAATATTCCTGGAGCAGCTCCGATGAATCCGTTGCTACCATCGGCGATGACGGCGTAGTACAGGCTGTAAGCACCGGTACTGCCACTATTACCCTCACCTGCTATGGTATGTCCGTACAGACAACGGTTTATGTCAGAGGATAAAATCAAAAAATCTATTGACAAATCCATCGGCATCGAGTAAAATACTCGTTGCCGATAAATGGACGATTGGCGCAGCTGGTAGCGCATCCGCTTGACGTGCGGGAGGTCACAAGTTCGAGTCTTGTATCGTCCACCAAATAAAAATACCACACCGAAAGGTGTGGTATTTTTATTTGTGGCTGCTGCGCAGCCGTATTATCCGCTGCGCTCAATTTATTATGAGAGGGGATAACCAATCCCCTCTCACACTCTCCCCATGCAGAGT
>JAUMWD010000014.1:0-30480 GCA_030529825.1 Bacillota bacterium | reverse complement strand
TTTTACTTCCGCGGAGAATTTGAGTTTTTTATTTTCCGTGCGGCTGCGCAGCCGTATTATCCGCTGCGCTCAATTTATTGTGAGAGGGTATAACCAACCCCCTCTCACACTCTCCCCATGCAGAGTTTTTACTTCCGCGGAGAATTTGAGTTTTTTATTTTCCGTGCGGCTGCGCAGCCGTTTTATCCGCTGCGCTCAATTTATTATGAGAGGGGATAACCAATCCCCCTCTCACACTCTCCCCATGCAGAGTTTTTACTGCTTTCGTCGAACTTGTGACCGCTTTTTGTGCTTCTGTATTGATAACAGGGGCGATTTCTGCTAATGTATTCGTAAGCTGTTTTCTCCTGCAAACCGGAATTTTACGGAGAAAACCATGTGACACAATGTGTCTCATTGCCGGAAACGGGGCATTTGCTCGTTTTGTGTCCTGTTCACGGCAAGACATTTTGGATATGATGCTTGCGAAAGGAGGCACCGAAATGGACCAACAGAAAATGGGAGCTTTCTTAAAAAAGCTCAGAAACGAAAAGAACTTAACTCAGGAGCAGCTGGCCGAGAAGTTCAACACCTCGCGCAGATCGGTATCGCGTTGGGAGGGCGGTTACAATCTTCCCGATATCGATATTCTTTTGGAGATGTCGGATTTCTACGGAGTGGAGCTGAAGGAATTACTTAATGGTGAAAGGAAAAACGAGCAAATGAAAAACGAAGAAAAAGAAACAACAATCGCAGTTGCAGATTATAACATCGAGAGAAGTCTGAAGGATGCAAGAGTGGTAATCGGCTTCTTTATCGCCGGCTTTATCGGCATTATCATGAGCATCATCCTGCATTTCGTGGATATCGGAGACAGCTTCTTCTCCGGTCTGGTACTGGGACTCTGCAACGGAATAGGGCCCGGCTCCATGCTTGTAGGTCTGCTATATGCCTGCTCAAACAACAAAAGACTTCGTGAGGAAAAGTCCCGTCTTATGAGCAGAAGATAAGCATGGAAAAAAAGACTATCAAAAATTTGCTGCTGATTGCGGCAGTCATCCTGCTTTGCGTCAGCATCTTCGGTCAAAACGGACCACGCTTTATATAGCATGGGCCGCCTCCTGCCTTGTGCTTGCAAATCTGTTTAACATTATTCGCAATGCAGGCAAAAAGAAACATTAACGCTGCAGAGCACAAATAAAACGCCCCGACCTTCGGTCGGGGCGCATAAAACAGTATAGCAATCGCCACCTCTGTCTGAGGTGGCGATTGTGCATATTAGGGTAGTTGGCGAAGCCGACGCAGGAGAAGCAGGGCTTCCTCTGGATAATTCTGATAGCGTGTAACAGCTGTCAGAATTATCTATTTTCCAAGGGTTGCTGACCGCAGGACTCTTCACACCGTTTTTGATAAATCGGTGTATAATTGCGCTCTTGTCAGGAGCCAAGGGTTTTCTACCCTTCTTCCAAATCGTATTCATTCGGCATCGCCGATAAAGTCTGCTGTACTTCTTTTTTGATACTTGATACACTATGGAGAAACAGAAGGTTATTCCTTGTACTTCCAACAATATCCGCCTGCGTGCTTTTGAACCCCTTGTGCTGCATCTCGAATGCTTTTTGTGCTTACACCTATAGCATTTGATGCAGCTGTAACAGTTTCAAATTCCTGGATGACTGTGCCATCATCTGTTAGCTGGACAATAGCTTTACCTCTAGATTGCTTTGGCTCGGCAGTGGCTATTGCCTTTGAAGCTTTTTCTTTCCGTACTTGTTCTTTGCGCAGTATTTTTTCTTCTGCATTCTTTGCTGCTTGCTGCTGTTTATATAAGAGACTAATGGCTTTATCACGTCTTGCTTCAAAAACACCTGCTTTTCCGTAAGTATTTCTGGAAAGGAATTCTTCCAAAATCACGATCTCATTATCATAGTCTTTCATCTGCCGGTAGGCCATTGCATAGGATTCATATAAGGCTGGTGCTTCATAACCATTATACCGAGCTATGTCGTAGAGAGAAATTGCTTTTGTAAGATCGCCTTCTTTTCGAGCAACTTCACCCTGCTCCCAGTATTTGAAACCCGCTTCAAAACCGCGATCCCAATTATGCAGGTTTTTTATCTCACAGAGAGGACAGCGATTGTTCTGTGCATTAACAACAACGTCCGCACGTGTTATGGTAGGTTCAGTCTTTACACAAGGATGATTATCGGTATATTCTCTACTTTCCAATGAGGCCATTAAATTGGCAATTTCTTCCGCAGATAATGCTTTCATTGTCCGAATACACTCTTCTGCTTCACAGCGTGCATAATTTCCCGAGGAGATATATTCGTGCATCGATTTATAGCAGGAGGCATATGCCTTATAAAAGCAATCTAAAAACGGGGAAAGATCCTGAGGCTTTGAGAAGTATACCCTTCGAACGGCTGTACCCCCTTCACTTGCAGTACACGCTTCTATGGGGAGAGATATATTTCTTGTTTCCGATTCTGCAACAATAATATACTTTCCTTTTTTTGCGAACTTAAATTTCAAATATGTATACAGACAAGTAACATCAACATAATTCCCGCTGTTTTTTCTGAAGCGTATCCATGAAGTATCCGCCCCACGTTTCATCAAATCATTCAGCAAGAACGCACATACTTCCAGTTCTTCTTGTGAAGGAGACGAAGATTCAATTTGTTTCCGTTCCTCTTCCATTGCATCAGTAGCCTGCAATAAAATATTATTTAATATGTTGCCACACATTTCGGCATCAGACGCGGCTCTGTGAGAGTTGCTGTTGGATAGCCCGAAATGGGATTCTATTGTGCACTGTTTGTAATTATGAAGTCCAGGAATAAACCGCCGTGCGAGAGATAAAGTGTCAACATACTTTATTTCAGCATCAATTCCTAAACGGCATAGAGTTTTTTCGAGAAATTTAAAATCGAATTGTGCATTATGCGCACACATGATCATTTCGCCATGTGTAGCATCTCCCAAGAAATCAATGAGTTTTTTATACACATCTCCTTCCGAAGGAGCCGATTTAATCATTTCATTCGAAATATGATTTACAGCAGTTGCTGAAGGCGGAATAACAATTCCCGGATTCACAAGAGTAGAAAAAGTATCAACTGGAACTCCGTTCACAAAACGGACAGCACCCAATTCGATAATTCTGTCTGAAGATGCGCTCAGTCCGGTAGTTTCAACATCAAACGAGATGAATTGCTTTTTCAACTGCTCATGAGTAGATACATCCAGAGCAATCCTCGTTGTTGAAACAACTCCCGGGCGTACCGCAGCCACTACACGATTATTAGCGGTCAATGAAATATCTGCATGAGAATGCTCATCTGCTTTTTTGTCGGTTTTCGCCTTAAAGAAATCAAATAAACCCATTTGAATCACACGTCACTTTCCGAAGATTGTTATGCTAAAAAAACAAATGTATCAGATGAAGTGGTGTCTATCATCTGAGCTTATTATATTGCATTGAAAAAGAAAAGGCAATGTTAGGCATAGCTTTTTTGAGAGTTTCTATCAGCTCCAAAAGAAAAAGTGTGGTGCAGCATACCGTTAGGTATACTACATCACACTTTTCACTTGTTTTTCCAACCCTACCGACAATTGTGAGTTCAAAACAGGCAATACTGTTTTATGGAACCCGCGCTTTCGTCGGGGCATTTTCTTTGTCTGTAACGGTTATTCCGTCGGATTTGCCGCTTTGTATTTTTCAAATATCTCGGCTATATATGCCGCCGCTTCGCTGCCCATTCCTCTCTCAAGCAAATCTGCGATTTTTTCATTCTGCTCGTAAATTCCGATGGGTGTCCAATGCTCAAGACATCTTATCCACGGCAAATATATACCGCCGAAGGAGTTGAATATCATGATGTAATAGGGATTGCCGCAGCGCCGGACTATCTCGAGATGGAATCTGCGGCCGTACTCGGCAAGCTCTGCGATATTATCGCTCTCGTTAATCTTTTGCCTGAATTCCGCATTTATCTCACGCAGAGAGTGAAAATCCTCTTTGGTTCCGTTTTCCGTAAGCAGAACCATTGCTGCGCCCTCTATTGTGTTCCTTAGTTCAACGAGAGCATAGGTCATCTTCACATTCATTGAGCTGTCGCCATAGCGGGCAATCATCATCATGGTGGCAAAATTGCCGGATTTCTGATAATCGCCCACTATATTGCCGACCCTGGGCCTCATTTCGATGAGCTTCATACCCGCCAGCTGCTCCATTGCCAAATGCACTATGCTGCGGCTGACATGCATTTCTTCGGCAATCTCACGCTCACCGGGAAGCTTCTCCCCGGCCTGCAGGCGTCCGGAAATAATATCCTCGGCAAAGCGCTTTACAACATCGTCTTTAATCGTTGTGGCTTGTTCAGATTTAGTAATCAAAGGCGAATATCCCTCTTCTGTCCGTCATAAATCTTGTTGAGTATCGGGCGCACACCGTAAAATATGAGCTTATTATCAAGGTTGAACCAGTAAATCAGCATTGAAGCGGGAATGACCGAAAGCATTAAAAGCATTGCTTTTTTCATATAACTCACCATCCTTCGTAGTCGTCAAAATCAAGAAGGCTTCTGTCAAGAGGCTCTTCCTGCATTACGGCGGTCATATAGTCGTTAACCTGACGGCGCATCTCATTGCGGGAGATGGTACGGTGGTCAAACAGGTCGTTGGAAACTGTCATCATATGAATGTCGGGGTAGTTCTTTGCGGTGTCATTGACTATGCCGGAAAGTCCCAGCGCGCCCTTGCAGGTTATGTCCTCATTCATGACGACCATGTCGCAATTGAAGCGTCTTGCAAACTCCCAGAACTCAAGAAGATGCTCGTAACCGCCGGTGAGATGGCGGCGCATGATGCCGTGCTCATAGCTCTTTGCAACACCGACGAGGGCGTTGTCAAGGCTGTCGGTGGGAATATAGGTGCAGCCCTCAAAGTTGTCCATCTGGGCAATTACGAGAATGCCCCAGCAGTTATACAGCCAGTTTGCGAAATGGAAGAAGTAGCAGCCGGGACCTGCCCAGACGATTGCTCTGTGGCGAGCCTTCGGGAAGCAGTTTATCTTGTCGGCATAAGCCTTTTTCGCTATCTCGAGGCACTTCTTCTGCGCCTTGTTGATTGCGGGAACTCTGCCGCCGGAAAAGGCATACATGGTGGTGTGGAACAGATTGACTATGCTCGTGCCGAAGGGGGTATAGGGTGTTGCCATGTACTCCCAATGGGCCTGCTCATCTGCAATCTCCGTGTTGTGCTTTGCCATCATGTCGAAAAATGCCTTCTCATCGAACTTTTCGCCGGTGGTTTCCTCAATGAAGGCAATCAGCTTCTTCATGGTTGAAAGCGCATATTTATCGGTCTTCTCATCCTCCCAGCGCATAGGCAGAGTGGCGATAAACTCGGGAATTTCAAATCTTCTGCGCACCAGCTGGCTGTTCATGGTAGAGGAGTCGCAGGGCATGTTGTTCACAATGAGGCACGCTCCGTTTTTGGGATAATCGTCCTGAATTGCAACACCCACCGCAGTTGCTGACAGACGGCAGGAGTCTGAGGGCAGGCCGTAGCGCTCGATTGCGTCAATATAATACGGGGGCAGAGTCTGGTCCATATAGGAGCCGACGAGGCCCTGCATACCCTCCATCAGAGTGGGCTTGAGTCCGGGGAAGCCGCCGAGGATTTCGGGGCCCATGGTCTCTTCAAAAACGACCTGCTTTCCTGCCTCCTTGGTGTCACCGAAGCGTCTGTCGCCCTTCATCATATTGGCGATATGGTCTGTTGCGGTGTTCATGATGGCGTGCATCATGGTATGTGCGGAACGCAGTGCAGGGCCTTCCAGTCCCTCCATGGTCTTGTCTATCCAGTGAAGCGATGCAAGATATGAGCCGAACCAGCGGTATTCAATCATGCCGCGCATGATGCGGATTGGGCTTTTAGCCACAAAGCCCGCCATGATGCCGAGGTTTATCACCCACTGGGTGTAATCGTAAAATGTATCCTTAAGGCCGCGCCATTCACGGTGCTTTGCAATGCCGGTCTTATCATAGAATCTGTCTCGGGAGAGCTTTTCTTTTTTTGCCATCACTTATTACCTCCCTGAATTTTTTTAATCTCAAGGCTCTCGACAAAGGCCTGGAAGCGCGTGCGAAGCTGTCCCGCACCCACAAGAGTATATTCCTTTTCTATGCCGAGACAGGGAATTCCCGTTTCGACGGCGAAGATGCTGGTGCCGATAACGCGCTCATAGCTCCAGTATTCGCAGAACTTCATCTGCTCGTAAAGAACGCCGTCCGCCTTGTAGTCCTCATACAGCTTCTTAACATAGTCCATTCTGCCCTGAGTGCGCTCTTTATTCATAAAGCGGGGGCATTCACTTGACATGAGATAGTGACGGGCGATTGCCTGAAGGGCGGTTTCGTTGTCCTTGACCTCAATTTCCTCTCTGCCGGGCAGAGAGCCGAAGCAGTAGCGGTCTGCAACCACCATTGCGCCGCAGGATTCCAGAAGCTTTGTAAACTCGGGATCGTCATTTTCGGAGCCCACAACAACAACTCTTGTTCTGAACCAGGGCTTGGGGTCGGGTTTGCGCTTTTTTAGCTCCTTCAGAGTTTCCTCAAGATAAGGCTTTATAAGCTCCTGCGGGCAAACCTGGGAAACGAGCTGAATTACATGGAATTCATAGCCGGTAATCACGGGATTGTCAGCCTTGCGCAGCTCACCGATTTCAGTGATAATTCTGCAGATTTCGTTGTGGCGCTTTATTGCGTCAAGCAGCGCCTTCTCGGAGGTGTCAACACCGTAGACCTCGTTCAGCTTGTCGAGAACATAAAACTTAAGCTGCTCGGTGTAGTGCGCAAGCGCATCCTCGTCGGGAACAAAGGGCACATCGAACATTGACATAAAGAACTTGGGATTCTGCTTCTTTACAAGACCGAGAATTTCAAAGTGCTCATGTCCGCGGTGCATCATCTGACAGGTTTCAGCGGAAAACAAGGCCGATAGATAGTCAAATCCGCCCTCAATGCCGCGTTCAAGTATGCTGCGGGTATAGGAGCATATCTTGTTGGACATGTAGTATGTACCAACATCAATGCTGCCGGTTCCGGGAGCTCTCAGTCGGGATGAGAAGCAGCCGGGGAGGTTAAGCAAAACCTCGGGTATGAAGTAGCAGGAGTAGCCAAGAGCCTTGTCACCGTCGGCTATTGCCTTTTTCACAAGCTCGTTTTCGGCATTCTCAAGCAGCTTCTCAAAAAAGATTAGGTGCTTTAAGTCTTTCAAGTTCATCCTCCTTTTCTGGTTTAACCAGTTGCTCTGGTTAGACCATATCACATTTATTTGCAGATGTCAACCGAATTGTATGCTAAACAGATAAAGCACCGCCCAAAGGCGGTGCTTATCTTACAGCTGAATTTCTTCCTTTTCCTGCTCCATGAGCTCAATCTGTTTTATGATTTCCGTCTGTCGCTGATAGAACATCAGCGCCTCGTTATGGCGGTAATAGGCCTCGGAGCCATAGCGGGAAATGAAGCGTGCGGCATACCAGTTCACCGTGAGCTCCGTCACCATGATGAGGATCTCCTGGCCCTCGCCCCATACCTTTTCCGCAAAGGCAAACATTGCTTCAAGCTCCTTTGAAGCAGCGGTTGCATCGCTTCTCATGCCTGCCACAAGGGCATCGTAGCCCGCCTTGATTGCGGCAAAGTCCGATTCCTTCTTTTCATGCTCTGTAAGAAATGCCAGCGCACGCTCATACTCCCTGCGTTTTTCGGGATGAAGTGTGCCGCGGCGCTCCTCACGGCGCATACGGGCACGGTACTCCTGGATTTTTTCCGAAAGGCTTGCGCCCGCCTTTACCTCCTTGAGAAGGCTCAAAAGCGCCGTGACCACGTCCTCTGTTCTGATGACATTTCTCATATCGGCAGTGACTCGCTCCTGCAGAAGTCCCATGAGGCTCAAGCGCTCGTCAAAGGGTGCCTTTTCGGCGCGCTCGCAGATTTCCTCCGGCGCTTCTCCCGCAAGAATCGCATCAATCTTATAGTCCGTGCGGTACTTATTGAAAAGCTCATAATAAACGGCGAAGTCCTCGGCAATCTCCGGCTGCTGAATATACTGGGCAATGAGGAGCTTATCCACGACAATGCCGTTTAGCTCATAAAGCTGAATCATATCGCTGAGGTCAACCCAGCCGCGGGCGGTGACAAAGCGCTTTCCCTCCACGGTGGATTCAACCTTATAGAAATTCTCCTTCTTCGCGTCAAGGTAGGTAATGACGGAGGCGTGGACTCCCCGCTTCAGTGCGTATTCCTTCCATGCCTGATAATCGGGCTCAATGTCAATGCGCTTGAGTCGGTCCCATGTGACAATGTCAAACTCTCTTGCGGACCGGTTATATTCCGTGGGGTTGCCTGCGGTTACAACTATCCAGCCCTCGGGCACCTTATGACGGCCGAAGGTTTTATACTGCAGAAACTGCAGCATGGTGGGTGTCAGGGTTTCCGACACGCAGTTTATCTCGTCAAGGAACAGTATGCCCTCCCTGACGCCACCCTCCTCTATCATATCGTACACGGAGGAGATAATTTCGCTCATGGTGTATTCGGAAACGGCATAATCCTCGCCGCCGTAGCTTTTGTGAACAATGGAGGGAAGTCCCAAAGCACTCTGACGGGTGTGATGAGTCATGGAATAGCTCACAAGTCCCACACCCAGCTCATCCGCCACCTGCTTCATTATTGCGGTCTTGCCGATGCCCGGAGGCCCCATGAGAAATACAGGGCGCTGCGCTTCAGGCGCTATGCGGAATGAGCCGTATTCATCCCGGGTGAAATATGCGGTCATTGCGTTTTTTATCTGCTGCTTTGCCTCGGCTATATTCATAGTTCAAACTCCTCCTCATCTGATGCGGCGGCATTCTTTGCCTCCAGCAGCAGCGCTGTTATTTCTGTCTGTCCCTCTTTCAGGGCGGTCTGCAGCGCGGTGCTTATGATTTCCGGTGACAGCAGCCCCCGGGCTGCAATTCCCGACAGGGCGGGGATGTTGTTATATTTGAGAACGCGCTCCATGATAAGCTCTTCTTTTGCGCGGATAAATGCCTCCGCCCTGCGGCATACGGCCTCACCGTGTTTTTCGGGGCAGGAGCACCACAGAAGGGTGTACAGAAGCTCTGCTGCAGAGTCACAGCAGGCGGGATAGCCCGGGGCAATATAGCCCTCAACAAGGAAATAGCTGCTGCCGAAGGCATCCTGCCCGATTTCCGCGTTTTTATTCAGCACATCTGCGCGGCGGAGGTTTTCGCAGGAGAAGAAGGCGGAGGCTTCCACAGCCTTTACGCTTTCGGGAATGAGTATGCTTTCAATTCCCGACTCCTGAAACGCCATTTCCGACACGGTTTCAAGTCCCTTGGGCAGGGTGATGCTCTTCAGCTCCGTGCAGGCAAAAAACGCCCCCGTGTCGATAGATTTTACCGTAGACGGTATGTTGATTTCCCGCAGCTTCGGGCAGTCTGCAAAGGCCGCAGGCCCGATATTTATAAGTCCCTCGGGAAGAGAGACCGACTCCAGCTCGCCGCATTCGGCAAAGCATTCGTCCTCCATGAAGCCCACGCCCTCGGGAATAACAATGCGCTTCACATCATTTTTCGTGCAGTATATCTGAGATCGGATATACTGAGTTTCGGGCGCAATATACAGCACGCCCTCGGAAAGCTTATAATCGCCTGTCAAGTATATCCTCCTCTCTCAAAGCAATATGCATGGCCCACACCGGCACCTCCAGCTCGGCATCGTCACCGCAGTTGAGAATAAAGGCGGTGGGATAGCCGGGATCCTGTGATGGAAATTCTCCCTTGCCGTCGGTGAAGTACAGAAGCCCCTGCAAATTGTTAAGCTCCTTTTTATGAATAAGTCCGTCCACATAGGCAAAAAGCGGACGAAAATCCGTGCGTCCCAGCCCCTTGATTTCCATGGTGCCGAGATATCTGTCAAACTCCTCTTTGCTCGTGAGGCGCACATCCTCACGCACCTCGTCATCGCACTGAATTATGTGCAGATTCATGCGGTCAAAGAAGCTGTCCCGGGCGGCCATAAGGTCATGGGTGTGCTGAATGAAGGATTGCACCACCTCACCCTTGACGCTGCCCGAGGTGTCAATGGCGATTACAAAATCGCGGATTCTCCGCCGGTCGGTATATTCCAGCGGCTCAACAAGCGGAATGTTGCCGTAAAGCTCCAGCCCGTAGGTGTAATAATTGTTGTCAAATTCCTCGTCGGAAAGACGCATGACCTCCCCCTGCACACCGAAGCGGCGGAGAAATTCTCCATAGTCATAGCGGGCGCGGTTTAAGGCGCGGAGATTCTGCACCAAGGCACCGGATTCCCTGTGCATGGTTTCCAGCTCCGTCTGCATCCGCTTGGAAACATCCTCCCAAATCTTTTTAAGGTCAATGTTTTTGTCCGTTTTCGCATTAGAGTCAAAGGCGCCGTACCATATGCCGTGGCCGTCGGCGAAAAAGTTTTCCCGTTCCGCCTCCAGCTCCTCATCGGAAAATCCACGGTCCCCCAGCCACTTGTAAATGCGCTCTGCCGTGAGGCTCTCCATGTCGTTTTTTAAAAGGGCGACGGTTGCCCCCTGCAAAGTCTCGCGCCTTGTACGCAGGGCGGGAGATTCCAGCTCGTTCAGCGCATTTTCAACGGCAATATCGCAGGCCAAATCCCAACGGCGGCGGTCAATGTCCCGCCCCACAAAATTATGGCGGAACACGCAATGGAGCAGGGCATGGAACATATCCCGCGTCATGACGCTTTGCTCCTCGCGGTATCTTATGAGAACATATTTCGGCCCGTAATAGAGCTTTTCCCCGTCTGTAGCAAGGCTGACATTTTTGTCGCTCACAAGCTCAAGACGGGAGATGGCGCGGTCTAAAAAGCGGAAGTTGACCATGAGCGAATTGCGGGACAGTGTCAGTATGTCCTTCGCCAGTGATTCCGCGCTTATTTTCATCTGCTCTGCCCCTTTCATCAGATTTCGGTTTTCTCCGTATAGAAAGCTGTCCGCACAAGTGAGGCGGTTTTCCGCCTCTCTTGCCGGACAGTGATTACAACATTACCGTTTTATTTGCGGTAATGCTCGCTTTTGAATTAATAGAACTCGCCGGGAACCTCCAGAACCAGGTCGGAAACAGCGAAGCTTGCGCAGGGATGGATGCAGTTGCTTTCCTTGTCAGCCCAGCGGCGGTATTCCTTGTCGGCGGGAACGAATACTTCGCCTGCCACCAGCTTGGAACGGCACCAGCCGCACTCGCCCGCACGGCACTGGGAGGGAGCCTTGATACCTGCGCGCTCGATGGCAACGAGAATGGGCTCGTTTGCAGCGCAGGGAATCTTGTACTCTGCTGCGCCCTGCTTTACGGTGAGCTCAAACACCTTGTCCTTGCACTCTGCGGGATAGCCTGCCTCTTCCCATACGGTCTTGGTGATGCCAAGAGCCTCGTGGCGGATGTGCCTGTCGGCAACGCCCAGTTTCTTTGCCTCTGCCAGAACGGACTTGTACATATTTTCGGGACCGCAGATATATACAGAGAAGGTCTCGGGAGCATACTTCTTGATGAGCTCTGCGGTAACGTGACCGTGCTCGTAGCCTTCCTTCTCCTCGCGGGAAAGAACGTGAACAACCTTTACCTTGTCGGTTGCTGCGCAGATTTCCTCAAGCTCCTTCTTGTAGAGGATGCTGTCCTCGGTGCGGGAGTTGAAGATGATGGTGAGGTTGAAGTCCTCAGTGCCGTCGGCGATGGCCTTTGCCATTGCCATGAAGGGGGTGATGCCTGCGCCGCCTGCTACACCGATAACGGTGGGGCAGTCACGAAGGTCTTCGTAGTAGAAGAAGCCCTTGGGGCTGGAGGAAACTACCTCGTCGCCAACCTTCAGGTTTGCAAGCAGCTTGTCTGCTACAAAGCCGTTGGGGTTTGCACGAACGCCGATGGCGTACTTGCCCTGCAGTGCCTGCTTGGGAGCAGAGCACAGAGAGTAAGCGCGGGTGACCTCGCTGCCCTCGATGTTGAGCTTGAGGCTCAGATACATACCTGCGCGGAAGTAAGGCAGAGCCTTGCCGTCCTTGCTCTTGAAAACGAAGGTCTTTGCATTGGCTGCGCCGTGGTCAATAACCTCGTCAACCACGAGAGTCAGATAGTCGGGATGCAGAGCCTTTGCGTTGACGTTAATGGGGAACTCGCCCTTGACTTCCTTTGCGGGAGCTGCCTGAATTGCCTGCTCGCGAACCTTCTTCATGTTCTTGAACTTGAGCATATCAAACTTGCCGATAAGGCCGATTTTTACTTTAAGGTCGGGCATTATGCGTTACCTCCTTCTTCTTCAGCTTTGAGATCCTTGAGAGCATTGAGAGCCATGAGCTGACCGCAGATAACTGCAGCGGAGTAGCCGTCGCCGCGGGGGCCTGCTGCGCCGATGGGACGCAGGCCCTTGATGGGATAGTCGGTACCCAGCATCTGCATACGTGCCATCATGCCGTCCCAGTCAGAGGTTTCATAGCCGTAAACGGAGCCTTCGGGAACGCCGAGATAGCGGGCGAAGGTCCAGGGAGATGCAACCTCCATCTCCTCAATGTGGCCGCGAAGCTCAATGCCGGTCTTTGCCTTGAGGGAATCAAGCATCTTCTTTGCGAACTGGTTCTTGAACTTGAAGTAGTCCTCCTGGCTCAGGTCGTTCCAGTCAACGGGGGAACCGAAGGTGGTGAAGGAGCAGACGCAGGTGCCTTCAGGAGAGAACTTGGGATTTGCAATGTTGTAGCAAAGGAAGATGGAGTAATCGTTGGTCTTGATGCCGCCGAGAATATTCTTGTATTCCTTCTCGGAGTCGTAGGAGCCCTGGAGGAAATAGCTGTAGTCAGTGATGCCCAGCTCCTCTGCAGGAACATCGCAGCAGAAGTATGCAGTGAACATACGGCCGCCGAACTTGCCGTCGCGGGCTGCGGACAGCTTCTTCTCGCGCTCGGGGATGAGCTCCTTGGGCATCATCTTACCGTAGATGATATCGGGGTTGATGTTTGCAAGAACATACTGGCAGTCAACGGTGCCCATGTTGGTCTTAACACCGCAGAGTCTGTCGCCGTTGAAGAGGAATTCCTCTGCGCGGCAGTTGAACCATACATCGCCGCCCAGCTCACGGAAGCGCTCGATCATGCCGTTGGAAAGCTCATGAGAGGTGTGTGCAGGAATGTATGCGCCGCGGGAAACGTACTTATGAACCATTGCGGCATAGTGAATGAATGCAAGGTGATTCATGTCAACGCCGAGGTAGGACCAGTAGATGGAAAGGATGTTCTGTGCCTTCTTGGGCAGCTTCAGAGCATCGAATACCTTCTGGGTGCTGTATGCGCCGGTGCGGAGCATATCGGGATACTCGGCCTGCAGAACAGCGGAGTCGGGATTGCCCTTGGAGGCGGTGATGTATGCGATACCGTCAAGAACCTCCTGGAACAGCTCGAAGAGCTTTACCATGGACTCTCTGGAGCCGGGAACCTCCTTCTCCATTGCGTTGATGAAGTTATCAACGCCTGCGGGCATGGTAACATCAAGCAGCTCGCCGTCGCTGCCCTTGGTGATTGCACGGAAGCAATCGGGACACTCGTACCAATCCAGCTTTACGCCGTAGGAATCGAGAATATTGCGGATATCGCCGGGGTTTGAGGCGGGGCCGAAGTCGCACAGCTCATGGAGAGAGGGCTCGATTTCAAAACGACCTCTGACGAAGCTTGTTGCGCAGCCGCCGGGAAGGTTGTGCTGTTCGATGAGCAGGGTCTTTTTGCCTGCCATCTGGCTCTGAATCGCCGCAGACAGGCCTGCAAGGCCGGCGCCTACGACGACAATATCATATTTTGCCATTTAGTTTCTCCTTTCGGTTTATATCTCAAATCATCTGTGGCCTAACCACCACCCAATGGTTAAAATATTATCATACCATTTCGTCTATTGCAACACCTTATTCCGTTCTTCAAAGAATTTTTAGCATTACTGCCAAGTCTGCGTTTCTGCAGAGAAAGACAGTGTCACTCCTTTACAAAAATGTCTGCGGTGGATATAATAAGGCATGACCGCTTTCAACTTTAAATCTTATGTAAGGAATGACTGCCATGGCATATCTTTCTGACATTGAAATAGCTCAACAGTGCAAGCTGCAGCCCATAACAGAGATTGCAGAGAAGCTCGGCATAGGCGAAGACCGCATCGAGCAGTACGGCAGGTACAAGGCAAAGCTTGATTTGGACCTGCTCAGGGAAAACCGCAGTGACGGCAAGTTAGTGCTGGTCACCGCAATCACTCCGACGCCTGCAGGCGAAGGCAAAACAACAACCACCATAGGTCTTGCGGACGGTCTGCGCCGTATGGGAAAGAACGCCGTTGTTGCCATGCGTGAGCCCTCTTTAGGTCCTGTTTTCGGCATAAAGGGCGGTGCAGCAGGCGGCGGCAGAGCCCAGGTCGTTCCCATGGAGGATATTAATCTGCATTTCACCGGTGACATCCACGCCATAGGCGCGGCAAACAACCTTCTTGCCGCCATGCTGGATAATCACATCAAGCAGGGCAACTCCCTGGGCATTGACACCGGCAAAATCACCTGGAGACGCTGTGTGGACATGAACGACCGCCAGCTCCGCTTTATTATTGACGGTCTGGGCGGCAGTGCCAACGGGGTTTCCCGTGACGACGGCTTTGACATCACCGTCGCCTCCGAAATCATGGCAATTATGTGTCTTGCAGACTCTATCACCGACCTGAAGGAACGGCTGCGCCGCATTGTGGTGGGCTACACCTATGAGGGCAAGCCCGTCACCGCCGGCGACCTCAAGGCCGTTGGTGCCATGACCGCGCTGCTGAAGGATGCTCTTAAGCCCAATCTCGTCCAGACTCTCGAGGGCACACCTGCCCTTGTCCACGGCGGCCCCTTTGCAAATATTGCCCACGGTTGCAACAGCGTCATCGCCACAAGGTTTGCCATGAAATTTGGCGACTATGCCGTCACGGAGGCAGGCTTCGGCGCAGATTTGGGGGCGGAAAAGTTTCTGGATATTAAGTGCCGCATGGCAGGTCTCACTCCCGACGCAGTTGTCATCGTTGCCACCGTTCGCGCACTCAAGATGCACGGCGGTCTGCGCAAGGACGAGCTTGATCACGAGGATACGGCGGCCCTCGAAAAGGGTATTCCCAACCTCCTCCGCCATGTTTCCAACATCAAAAATGTCTACGGTCTCCCCTGTGTTGTGGCCGTAAACCGATTCCCCACCGACACCGATGCAGAGATTGATTTCATCATCGCAAAATGCGGTGAGTTAGGCGTCAATGTGGTGCTTTCCACCGTTTGGGCCGACGGCGGTGAGGGCGGTGTTGCTCTCGCCCGGGAGGTCGTGCGCCTCTGTCAGGAGGAAAAGGGCGATTTCCGTTTCTGCTACGACCTTGATATGAGCATTGAGGAAAAGCTCCGCGCTCTGACACAGAAGATCTACGGCGGCAGCGACATTGTCCTTCTCCCGGAGGCCGGGGAACAGATAAAGCAGCTTACCGCTTTTGGTTTTGACAAGCTCCCTATTTGCGTTGCGAAAACCCAGTACAGCTTCTCTGACGATCCCCAAAAGCTCGGTGCGCCCCGGGATTTCACCGTAACCGTCAAGAGTGTGAAGGTGTCCGCCGGTGCGGGCTTCATCGTTGCCATGGCAGGCGACATTCTCACCATGCCCGGTCTCCCCAGGGTTCCTGCCGCAGAGCAGATCGATGTTGACGAAAACGGTGTGATTTCCGGTCTGTTCTGATACAGCTCCGACATATTACAGAGGTAAAATGAGAAAGCTTACAACAAAAAATCTGACCGCGATCGCGCTTATGAGCGCAGTCATGGCCATTTGCTCCTGGCTCACCGTACCTACTGCCGTACCCTTTACTCTCCAGACCTTTGCCGTATTTTTCTCCCTTGAATATCTCGGCGGGAAAAAAGGCACACTGGCCATATTGGTCTATATTCTGTTAGGCGCTGTAGGGCTGCCCGTTTTCTCCGGCTTTGCCGGCGGAATCGGCCATCTCGCCGGCCCCACAGGCGGCTATATAATAGGCTTTATTGCCTCGGGCATTATTTACCGGCTCGGCGAAAAATTCACCGGAGAAAGCGAGCTTCTCCACTATGCCCTGGAGGCTGTTTGCCTTATTGCCTGCTACGCCTTGGGAACTCTTCGCTACTGCCGTGTTACGGGAACAGAGCTTTGGGCTGCGCTGTGCGTCTGCGTTCTCCCCTTTATTATTCCCGATGCCTTGAAACTCGCCTTGGCCCATATTGCAGCCAAAAGAGTAGGCCTGCAGAGCGCAAACAAATAACAAAAAAGAGCTGCACCTCTCGGTGCAGCTCTTTTTATACGCTTATCAACGCTTTGCCGATATGGAGCAGATTCCGTTAATCAGTCTGGACAAAGTCGAAGAAACCGCGTTTCCAATATTGACAACAATGCTGTTTACGGTTTTTTCAGGTACATCAAAGGTTCCGAAGGGCGTTACAACCTTGCCCATGCTGACGACCTTGCCGCAGTCGGTGCATACCTGAACACCCATATACCCGTAGCCCTTTGTTGACTTGACACGCTCAAGCACGGTCTTTGTGTGCTCATGGCGGCAGGTATTAATTTCCTTGAGGGCATCAAGCACGCAGCCTGCGATGTATTCATGGCCCTCTGCGTCGGGATGCAGGCCCAGCAGAATTCCGCGTTCGTCGGAAATAGCATCGGTGATAAGCATTCCCTCGGAGAAGAAGACGCTGGCGTCGGGTGCGTCCACATAGTATACATTGTCATAGTCATCAGCAATGGAGGAATAGTAGTCATTGAGGGATACCAGTGCTGTGTCAATCAAATCCATGATGAGAGAAAAGTCGGTGCCGGGGATAACCCTCATACCGGCCAGCAGGTTGCTGTAGCCCACTATAACGATATCCGCATCCTCGGGAGCGATTTCAACAACGTCGCCCACAACGGCAGCTGCATTTTCACGGATGCCCGTAAGCTCGCTTTTGAAGCCGGAAATTATATTTCCGAGGACATTGGGATCCGCCTCAAGGGAGGAAAGAGCAAACTGCAGATAGTCAAGCACAGCCTCTGCATCGTCAATGGCGGTGATTTTGTTTATGTCCACAAGACCGCTGGCGCACAGGGTGTTTACAAGCAGTGCGGTGATGTCATTAATGCCGCACTGGAGGCTTATGAGGTCAGACTCTGATATCCATGCGCACATCTGCTCGCCCTTACTGCGGAGAAGCTCCGTACGCTCGGGAGTTCTGTTTCCAAACCAGTCATCGGTGCGGTTATAGGGATTCTCAACGCCCATGCCCTTTTCAAGGGCGGCACGGTAGTCACAGAGTCTGCTTCCGGAGCTTGCGGCGGCGTGGACAGCTGCACCGTTATTTTCTTCAAGCACCTTGCCCACAAGGTCGGTGTAGGCACCCTCAACGCGCAGGCAGACGCTGTTTGGATCAGAGGTCTCAATATCTGGGTTAAGGCCGTAGCCCCAGGGTATGCTGTCGCCAATATAGGTATAGCACTTATAGGGCAGATTATCATACTCCTTTGATTCTTCGGCAAAGGCGGCCGTTCCCAGCACTCCGAACAGCAATACGGCGCACATTGCCAGAGATATTGAACGCTTAAATTTTTTCTTCATAAGCTCTTCCTTCCGCTAAATGTAGTATATATCCTTCAGCATGGGTACATAATAGCCTAAAACAGAAGTAAATGCAAGTTATTTACATAGGCAGTTTATTTAGTTATTTTAGTCGCCGTGGAATTGCTCTATTTGTCTGAACAGACGCAAAAAAGCGTCCGATAAAAATCCCGGACGCTTCTTTTGTTCATTTTTATGCTGCCAGGTCTATCAGATATTCGGTGCGGAGCAGGAAGCTCGCCTGACTTCCGCCGTCCACGGAAACCGCTATCTTATCGCCGGACAGAGCCAGATAAGCCTTTTCCGTATGGCTTATTCCCAGCCATCTTCCCAGGAAGGTGTAGGACACCTTTGTGTCGGCAGAGAACACACCGTCGGCAAAGCTCCACTCAAAAGGCTTATCGGAGAGGATAAGGCTCTTGCCCTCAACAGCAAGATACTTTCCGTCCTTATTGCAGATGCTCCAGCCCTTGCCGGATTCGGCAAACACGAACTCGCCCATTTCCTTTCCGTTCATTACAAGGGTAAGGGTTCCGCTTTGCAGGGAAACCTCGGTGATTTCGACGCCGGCCTTGACATCAACACTCACGGGACCGATAACATTCTGAACGGAGGCTTTTACCTTGCCGCCGTGGGTTGTGCAGATGGTGACACCCTCGTTTTTCACGACGCAGCGGTACTGCATCTTGCCCTGATTTTCATCGGCGGAAATAAGAAGCTTATCTCCTGTTGCACCTTCAATGTCTTTCCAGGATTTTCCGTTCTTGGCACTCTGCCACTGATAGGTGTTGGTCTGATTTCCTGCAGTCAGCACCGCCTTGAGCTCAATGGTGCAGTCCTTCTCGTTAAGAGTCTGGGTGATTTCACCCACGGGCTGCTCGGCATAAAGGTGGTCGGAGAGCCACAGAACTCTCTTTTCCGCAAATTCACGCAGGTTGTTCACATAGGAATTCCAGTTGAGAGTAACCTCATAGTCAACTGCGTAATTACCGCTGCCCATGTGGGCGGGAACGACCACATAGTAGGAGCCGAGGTGATGAGTTCCCCACAGGTCATTGTTCATGAGGGCCGAGTCCTTAATAGCGGCCTGCTGGCAGTCAACATCGGAAACGATTTCCTCAAACGCCCACTTATATTCGTTAAAGATTTCAGCCACGCGCTGCATGAAGCTGTCGTGCTTTGCCAGCTCCTGAAGCATATTTACGGGCTTATCCACGGCAACAAGACCGATACTGTCAACATACCAGCCCTCTGCGGTCATCTGGTTGGGAGTGGTCATGCCCACCAAAAACTTGTGCAGGGTGCGTCCGAAGGAGTTGTCATAGTCCCAAGTGGGGCCCGCTATGAGCTTGTCGTTTTCCGTAAGACCGTCACGGTGCATAAGAAGGCTGCCCGCAAGGCAATCATAGGTCTTCGACACCTCGTACATCAGGAACATCTTTGCCCAGGAATCCAGGTCAAAGTAATTCTGATACTCCTCGGAGTCATAGTCGAGAACAGTGTTCCACGCCTCGCTCATCCATGCCTCAACCGCAGCGGCGTCAACGCCCGCGTCTTTAGCATCGTCGCCGATGTCCTTGATGGTTATGCGGTTCCAGTAGCCGTCACCGGGTACATTGCCCACCTCATACATTCCGGGAAGCTTGAAATTGGGGTCCTCGGAATCGATATAGTTATCGTTTTCAAGGAAGTAGCCGCCATCGGGGGCATCATAGTCGTTTTTGGGGGTAAGCAGGTAGTTGCCGAGATACTCACCGTTCATCCAGAGGTCAGCGAATTCCGCATCAAGGCCGATGCCCAGCTTCTGGGCAAGGTCCAGAGCAATTTTATTGCGGAGCAGGGAGTTATCAAGGTAGTTTGCAAGCAAAGACCACTTCTTGGCCTTTACACCGTCAATTAGGCTCACATTCTGCTTCTTGTCATAATCTGCAGCCTTGTGGAAGGTGATATTGTAGGGCTTTTTGTCGAAGCCCCAGGTGGAGTTGCCGCGGCCCTTTATGCTGATATAGGGGTAATCCTTACCGTCATAGTTTACGGAGCCGAAGCACTGGGTTTCATGACTCTTATCGCCGTTCATGGCGTCTATGGTGCCGAGGCTCTCATCAAGATTGAGGAACATACAGGCGACATCTGAAGAGCCCTTGAGTGTCTTTACGGTTACATATGCAAAGGCATAGCCCTTTGTGATTTTGTATGTAACGCTTTCTCCGACAGGGGCAACAGGTGCGGTGCCGCTTTCATAAACCACCTTGTCCTTTGAAACAACAATATCTTTATCATCCCAGGAGAAGAAGAGCTTTTGGGTATCCGCGCAGCCCGGGAGATACAAAGTTCCGCTGCAGCCGATAAGGTCGAAGGCCACGGTTACATTGCCCTGAAGACCTGCCTCCGCGTTTGCGTTGACATACAGATCGGAATTAAAAACGCGCTTAATGTCGCTTTCCGTTTTTTCGTTCTCTGCTTCGGCTGCCGCAGGCTCTGCGGCGTCGGCATCTGCTTCTTCAGGAGCTGCTGCGTCAATTACATCTGCTTCTTCAGCCGGCATTACATCAATTGCCTCTGCTTCCTCAAGGCTTTCTGCGGCGGCAGAAACAGCCATTGCGGAGAACAGCGAAGCCACCATGCACAGCAGCAGAAATACGGAAATCATTCTTTTTTTCATGTTCTACCCTCTCCTCGTAAAATGCTTATACACAGGTCATACTTTTTCAACTATAAAGACGCAAATAAAGCAAAAATATTTTATCATATACTTATAATCCGGTAAAGAGCATTTACAAATTTATTTAATCAGCATGGACAATTTGACGATTCCGCGTTAATCTGCAGCAGCGCCGTTCTTAAAACCATTAACAAAAAAACTGAACATCAGTGTTCAGGTTTTTTTGTTTTTCCGCGCAGCAGCCACCACAGCGGTGTGAGCCACAAAAAGAAGGAAAAGGGTACGGAGCGCGCATCCGCCCCAAGCATTGTGAGAGGTACGGAGCAGGCAATGCACCAGGGGATGAATCCCGCCTCAAGAATGACGCTGTTTTCCATGTCGATCATTTTGCTTTCCCGTTCCTTATCACTGTCGCCGTAAAGCTCCGAGGAAAGGTTGCTCTGCATTATGGTTGCAACAGTCTGGTTGCAAAACAGCGCCGATGCTCCCATGCCCAGCAGCAGCATGACGGGAAATCGGCCCAGCCTTTCGGAGGCGCGGCACAGCCCTGCGTTTACGCTTGACAGTAGCCCCGTTCCATCAAAAATTTTGCCGTAGCTGCAGGAAACCATGAGAATTCCGCAGATTTCAAGCATGGACACGATTCCGCCGCCGGAAAGCATTTCCGCAAGCTGCGGATTTTTTGCATCGTAGCCCATGACCATTGCCTTAAGGCAGGAAACAAGGCTTTCGTTCTGAACAAAAACCGCCACGGCAACGGAGGAAACAAGGCTAACCGCCATGGACAGCTTTATACCGAGTCCGCAGAAGGGCAGAATAATCATCAGCACCGCGGGAATGAGGCAGTACCAAAGGGCTTTAAACTCCTCCCCCAGCATACTCATTACTGCGGTATCCGTGCTTTTCATAGGCGCACGCAGGGACAGCAGAGCATAAATCACACAGCAGAGAGCAAAGGGCAAAACGGAGGTTTTAAGCATCTCGCGCACATTTTTCCGCATATCCGTGCGTGTCAGCACGGCCACGAGATTTGCGCTTGAGGCCGCAGGCGAGCCGCGGTCTCCCACATAAATTCCCGACATTACTGCACCTGCGGCAAGCACGGTGTCAACTCCGCCCGTTCTTGCAATGCTCATGAGAATTACACCTGCGGTTGCGGCAACGCCGAAGCTCGTTCCTAACGCATAGGACATTATTGCCGAAAGCAGAAACGCCGACAGAATAAACACCTGCGGCGGTATTGAGGAAACACCTAAAGTGACGAAATATGCCACGGTGCCGCTTAACCTCCACATACCCGTCAGGCAGCCGATGAGAAGAAGTATTCCCACAACGATGAAGGACTCCTTCAGGCTGTCCTTCGCCATGGCTATTACCTGCTTCAGCGTGAAGCCTTTTCGCAGGGACAGTATTGTAAAAAGCACAAAGCCTGCGCACAGGGGCGCAAGCATTGTTATATCAAATATGAGGGACACCGCCATGAAGGCGATGAACATCAGAAAAACTGTAAGCAGCTCCATTTTCTTTAAAACCCTTTGTCACATTTTACGGTGGATTGTATTCCGAATTTCGGAAAATGTCAAGCCGCGCCTCACTTTTTACAGACTGCTCCACGCTTCCCCTCTCATGTGCGATTCAGAAGCCGGATTGTGCGTCCCCTCTTCTCTGCGGCGCACAGCCTGACACAGGTTAAAAACCCCCCATCGTTTGCAGCAGCCGCAAAATTTCCGAAAAAAACAACGGCAATGCTAACGCATTGCCGTTGTTTTTTTATGCCATATACCTGTAAAGGAAGGTTACCGCCTGGGCTCGGGTGCAGAAGCCTTCAGGTGAAAAATGTGTACTGTCAAAGCCCTTGGCAATGCCGTTTTTCACTGCCCAGCACACGGCATTATAGCAATAGCTGTCCCGGGAAACATCGCTGAAATTCGCTCCGCCTCTCACATGGGGTGAGCCTGCGTATCTGTACATAAAGGTCACAATCTGACCGCGGGTGCAGGTGCTGTCGGGGCTGAATTTTCCGTCGGAGGTGCCCTTAACAATGCCCTTTTCCCAGCCCCAGCACACCGCATTATAGCAATAGCAGTCCTTGTCCACATCGCTGAAGGGGCAGGCCTTTTTTGCTTTCGGTGAGCCTGCGGCACGCCACAGCATTGTTATTATCTGGCCGCGGCTGCAGCTTTCATCGGGGCAGAATGTGTCGTCTGTCCTGCCGTTTGTTATGCCCTTCTTATATGCCCAGTCGATGGCATTTCTGTAATCAAGGGGCTTTGCGGCAATGTCGGTGAAGGGTGCGCCGCTTTTTTCGGGAATAAGCCTTATGAAGCGGCTTGCGATATCCGCCTGGCCCTCATTTGAGGGATGAACATTGAGCTCCACGGACTTGAAAAAGCCCTCGTCAGTAAGTGAGTCGCCGCACTTTGCCGCAAGACTCTGAACGCCCATAATGTCAACATAGATATACCTTGAGGAATAGGGTGAGCCGTTTTTGATTTTGACATCCAGAAGCTCCATTATTCCGTCTGCGGCCTTGCCCAGCTCAAGAACGGAATCGTCGGAAATTTTCAGATGGTCAAAGGGATTATAGAAGCCCGCGACCATGAGTGTCACCTTGGGGTTGAGCTTATAAATATCCCCGATTATGGCATCCCAGTTTTCGCAGAAATGATTGTAGCCATCGTAAAGACCGTCAATGGCTTCCTTTGCCACATTGCCGTATTTGTCCACGGTTTTCACCGCGTCCAGCAGCTTTACAAGCGCCGAGGTGTATTCGCCCTTTGCCTCAAGCTCTGCAATCGTGCTGTCAATATAAACGCCCAGCTTGGAGCTTGCCGCCTTTGCCCTCAGCATGGCATAGGTCATGACATCATTGAGTCCGATGTTAAGGGTGATTATATCCGCATTCGCAATTGCGGGAGCATAGAGTGACCGAATTTCCTGCACCTTTGCGCGGCTGAAATTGTTTGCGTACTCATCGGGCATGACATAGTCATCCTCAAGGCAGGCGCGAAGCTCCACCGTCCTCATGCCGCCGCAGGCAAGCTGGGTAAGCTGCGCTCCGATTTCCCTTGCAATGCGGTCCGGATATGCCCCGGGTGTGCGGTACATATACTTGTTATCCACATTGTTTTCACCGATGCCGTTGGCAATGCTGTCGCCGAGAGAGACATAGCTTCTGTAGCCCGAATAGTCTTTTCCGCTGTCCGCAAGGGCAGTCAGGCAGCCGCCCAGCATAAGCAGCGCCATAAGAACACACAATAATCTCTTTGCAGTTTTCATTTTTCACCTCACGCAATTACTCGATTTTTACTTAAAATATTTTAATTAATTATCTCACAGGAGAAATGAAAAATCAAGGACAAAACCATGTTCTTGAAAAATCTTTTTGTCAAATTATTGCGGCTTGTATTTTACGGGGCGTGGGTGTGTGTCGTACGGATACAAAAATACAAGGAGATTTTCCTTAACATGGTTTTAGGCATTTTATGCTTACTCACAGGCTTGGGAGCTGCTTTTTTCTTGGCGAGATTGCCTAAAATCTGACATTTAAACAAGCGTCTTTTCGTTGACATTATATACTAATTAAAATATAATTAAAGTAATATTTTGTAATATTCCCTGTTATTTCAGCGGCTCCGCATAGCCGCAGCAATCAGCGAGCATAAATATTCACTAAAAAGAAGGATTTAATATGAAAATCGAAAGCATTGCCATAACAAATGTCGGTAAAATACGCGATAATAACGAAGACAACTTTTTCCTCTGCGGACGGTATAAGGAGGATGTGGGTGAAAACACCCTTATCTGCTCCTGTGATACTGCAGCAGAGGAATATCTTTTCGGTGTCTGCGACGGTATGGGCGGCGCCCAGTACGGTGAGCTGGCGGCTCTCATCGCCGTGAAAGCAATGGCCAAATATGCGAAGCATTTTGACGCTGACTGTCAGAAGTGCATCGACGAAGCCAACGGTCTCATATGCGACGAAATCACCAACCGCGGCGGAAGGCGTATCGGTACCACCTTTTCAGCTTTGAGCATCAAGGATGGCGTGGCCCGGGGCTACAATGTCGGCGACAGCCGTATATATATGCTTCGCGGCGGCAAGCTCTCACAGCTCAGCGTTGATCACACCCAGGTCCAGATGCTGGTCAATCAGGGAATCATCACTCCCGAGGCCGCAAAGACTCACCGTGACCGTCATGTTCTGACACAGCATCTCGGAATATTCCCCGATGAAATGATAATCGAGCCGTACAGCACCGGCGAAATCGGTCTTCAGGCAGAGGATATGTTTCTTCTTTGCAGCGACGGTCTCACCGATATGGTCGAGGACGAAAAAATATGTGAAATACTCTCCGCCGGCGACGACACTGCCGCCACGGCAAACCGCCTTGTGGACACGGCGCTTTCAAACGGCGGACGCGACAACGTAACCGTTGTGCTGGTCAAGGCATCGAAGGAATCAAGCAACGAGGCTGACCTTGCAGACATAGAGCAGCGGTTGAGAAACCGAGTTATGGAAAAATTCGGCAAGGTAAACGAGGCTCTTATAGCGGAAGTCATGCAAAAGGTAAAAGAGCGAATGAAATAAACTCGTCACGGTGGTTTTGAATGGATATTTCTTACTACAAAAAATATGAGCCTGTATTCAACTACTGGCATATTGTCCGCGAAATCGGCGAGGGCAGCTACGGCAAGGTCTTCGAGATTGAGCGCAAGGAATTGGGTCATGTGTATAAGTCAGCGCTGAAGGCGCTGAGCCTTCCTCAGAGCAAGCAGGAGCTTGACAACGTCAGGGCTGTCTGCGGTGACGGACAGGGCGCCGCAGAATATTACAGGGACCTCATGGAAAAAATGGCCGCAGAATTTGAGCTTATGTCCAAGCTCAGGGGTCACAGCAACATTGTCAGCTATGAGGACCATGCCGTCTATCCTCAGAAAAACGGCATCGGCTGGGACATTTTCATACGAATGGAGCTGCTGACACCTCTGATAAAGCATGCCTCGGACAATGCCATGCAGGAAAAAGACATTATTAAGCTCGGCATAGACATCTGCAAGGCTCTCGAGCTCTGCCGCAAGCATAACATCATTCACCGCGACATTAAGCCCGAAAACATTTTCGTTTCCGAAAACGGTGATTTCAAGCTTGGCGACTTCGGCATTGCAAAAGCCGTGGAAAAGACCATGGGCGGTCTTTCCCAGAAGGGCACCTTCGCCTACATGGCGCCGGAGGTCTACAAAAACAAGGCATACGGTCCCGGTGTGGACATATATTCACTGGGAATCGTGCTTTACCGCTACTTAAACAACAACCGCGCACCGTTTTATCCCGACTATCCCACTCCCGTCATGTTTTCCGACGGTGAAAATGCGCTTAACAGGCGAATGAGCGGTGAGGCAATTCCTCCGCTGAAGAACATTTCTCCCGAGCTTTCTGCAATAATTCTCAAGGCCTGCGCCTTCAATCCCGAAGACCGTTTTTCCACACCGACGGAAATGCGAAGAGCTCTGGAGTCGGTACTCGGCATTGACTCCGGCGTCAGCGTGTCCTCCACGGCATTTTCCTCCGTTGGTGACGGCGATGCCACAACGGGAATTTTCAGCAGCAGGAATACCAATGAAGCCTCAAATGCTTTCATCCGCGAAAGCGCAAAAACGGTTGTTTCGCCGGAGCCCGAGCGAAGGTATGAACAGACTCCGGAGCCGCCTGCCGCAAGCACATGCGTCTGCCCCGATTGCGGCACTCATTACACACCCTACGAAGAGTTCTGCCCCCGATGCAGGAAACCGCTTAATGAACCCTCCGTTTCCGCTTTAACTGCCAAGGTCGAGAGTTCTGCGGAAACAGGCGCCTCCGCAAAGAAGCTGATTACCGTTATTCTTCTGCTTGCCGGCGCCGCCATCCTTGCATTTTGTATATATTTGGCTATATCCAAAACGGATTCCCCGCAGGACGGCAATGAGTATTATCCCTCCGAAGCTCCTACGGGAAGCGAGCCCCTCTCAACAGCAAATCCAAAGAAGAACAAAGAGGAAAGCTCCTCTGCGACCCACGAGGCAACCGAGCTTACCCAAGAGGAACGAGAGGAACTCTGCCAGAGCATCAAGGAACGGTTTTATTACACTCAGGACATACTCGACTACTGCGACACCGTTTCCTTCGATGACGGAACAAAAGGATATTACGACGGCGATGCTCTCGTCGTGCTCAGAGACGGGCCCGATTCCAGTCTTGACTACGACAAGTATGACTTCCCCAACGATGACCTGACCTGTTTTACCGGGTTATACTATTTCGACTACGATGTGTATGAGGTCTATTTTGTCTATCTTTACAATCAGGCAAACGACCATGAGTACAGATTGTATTTCAACGAAGGAAAGCTCGTAAGATGGATAGACCCGGACGGAGAAATGCATGACAGCAAAGATGAAGCCTGGGATATGATGCAGGCCTTATATGATTATGCCTTTGCACATTGCCGCGGTGCAGATCTTTCAAGATATGCAGAATAATTGCCTTCACACAAAGACGGAGGCCGCATGGATTTTTATGTTACGAAAATTGTTAGTTACTTATAGACATTGAGTCAGCTTTCAAAAAACAAAGTTTGGTGGGATTGAGATTATGGATATTGCAAAAGTTTGGTGGGATTGAGATTATGGACATTACATACTACAAAAAATATGAGCCCATATTCGGCTCGTGGAAGATCGCGCGGGAAATCGGCGAGGGCAGCTTCGGCAAGGTCTTCGAGATTCAGCGCGAGGACTTCGGCTACACCTACAAGGCGGCACTGAAGGCAATTACCATTCCCCAGAGCAAGTCCGAAATTGACAGAATCATGGACGACGGCATGGACAGCGAAAGTGTCACAGAATACTTTCGCGGCTTCGTTCAGGAGCTTATCGAAGAGTTTCGCCTCATGTCAAAGCTCAAGGGCGAGAGCACCGTGGTGAGCTATGAGGACCATACGGTCATTGAGCACAGCGACGGCATCGGCTGGGATGTGCTTATACGCATGGAGCTGCTGACTCCCCTGACAAGCCACGCCAAGGAAAACGAACTCAACCGTGATGATATAATCCGCCTCGGCATTGACATCTGCAAGGCGCTGGAGCTGTGCCGCAGGAACAATATAATCCACAGAGATATTAAGCCCGAAAATGTCTTTATCTCCGAAAACGGCAGGTTCAAATTAGGCGACTTCGGCATTGCAAAAACCGTGGAGAAGACCACCGGCGGGCTTTCCAAAAAGGGTACCTATACATATATGGCTCCCGAGGTGTACAAGGGCGAGAAATACGGTCCCGGTGTTGACATTTACTCACTGGGCATAATGCTGTATCGCTACCTGAACCATAACCGCACTCCGTTTCTGCCGGATTTCCCTCAACCCATAAAGTACATTGACCGCGAAACGGCCATGGCGCGCAGAATCAGCGGCGAGGAAATACCCGCGCCTGCCAATGCGGATGCGGAGCTTGCCGCGGTAATTCTCAAGGCCTGTGCATATAACCCCAAGGGCCGCTACTCCTCCCCCACGGAGATGCGGGAGGCTTTAGAGGCTGTTGCCGCAAAGAGAGTCTCCGCGCCTGTGACGGAGAAGCCCTCTGTTATCGCGGAGGACGGCGACAAAACTGTGGGCGTTTTCGGCAGTGTAAAACCTGCGGTCGCCGAAGAGATTGCCCAAGCCGCTGTCATTCCCGAGGCACCTACCGTGAACAAGTTTTTGGAGCCCTCCGAATCCGAAACCGTTAAAGAGCCGCCTTTGGAAGAAAACAAAACCGTAGGTGTTTTCGGCAGTGTAAAGCCTGCGGTCGCCGAAGAAATTGCCCAAGCCGCTGCCATTCCCGAGGCACCTGCCGTGAACGAAGTTTTGGAGCCCTCCGACGCCGAAGCCGTTAAAGAAACGCCTTTGGAAGAAGACAAAACCGAGGCCATCTGTTTGACTGCTCCGAATACAGAAGTTACAAAGATGCCCGAAACCCGGGAGGAAAAGTTCGAGGCCAACACGCAAAAACCGACAGCGCACACCGCAGAATCTGCACAAGCTGTACAAAAAAAGAAAAAACGAAAACAGCTGATTATCGCGGTAATCGCGCTTGTTGCCGCTGTAGTTGCAAGTATTATTACAAAATACTATCCCCACACAGAGACGAGACTTGATTTGATAGCACACTATGGGTGGTTTAACAATCTGGAGTATGCCGAAGCTGTTAATTATAGCGATTACGGAACCGAAACAATTTATTATAATTCTGATATTGAATCTGTCTTCAAAGCCGAATGGCGCGATAGCAGCGGTAAGTTAAGACTGGCTTATGACGAAAGCGAAGGTATTTCAAAAGACTTAAAAATATATGATGAAAACGGGCAGGTAATTCGCAGCTTCTCTGCAGATTGGGATGCGGAAAAGTTTTCTCTGACCGTTGACTGTGCAGGAGGATGCCGTCCCAGCGAATTCAGCTGGAAAGATAAAGAGCTCGGCGGCGTCTATGGAAAATTTGACGAAAACTATAACCTTATCTATCTGGATTATTGGGAAAAAGACATACTGGTTTATTTTTCAGAATCAGGAGAAATATACAACTATCATCCGTTCAGTAGTGAAATTAAGTTTGATGCCTCTGAATACGATTATCTGCAATTTGATTACCCCGGTGCAGACGAAGCAGAATATAGAGACATCGTCGAGTTTTATACAAATGGAGTCGCTTTTATGTGTGTCCTGCGCGAAGGGTGGGAAGATGATGCTCCTCCTGTTGCGGTGATACACTATGAATCAGGTGAAATCAGGACGTTATTGTACAGATATGATGATGGATACGGCTGGGTATTCTAAAGCATAGAATTGCTGTATCGACGAGGAATAAGTCATGGATATAACATACTACAAAAAATATGAGCCCATATTCAACACATGGCATATTGTGAGTGAAATAGGCGAAGGCAGCTACGGCAAGGTCTTCGAGATAGAGCGCAGGGACTTGGGGCATGTGTACAAAGCCGCCCTCAAAGCCATAAGCGTTCCTCAGAGCAAACACGAGATAGACAACATAAGAGCGATCTGCGGAGACGAGCAAAGTGCCGCAGAGTACTACAGGGACTTCATGGGAAAAATGGCTGCGGAATTTGAGCTTATGTCCAAGCTTAAAGGCCACAGCAACATTGTCAGCTATGAGGACCACGCCGTTTATCCCCAGGACAACGGCATAGGCTGGAACATTTTCATCCGTATGGAGCTGCTGACTCCCCTATCAAAATATGTTATCAACAATGCAATGACCGAACAGACGGTGGTTAAGCTCGGCATTGACATATGTAAGGCTCTCGAGCTCTGCCGCAAGCACAATATCGTCCACCGTGACATTAAGCCCGAGAACATTTTCATTTCCGAAAACGGCGATTTCAAGCTCGGCGACTTCGGTATTGCAAAAACCGTGGAAAAGACCATGGGCGGTCTTTCACAAAAGGGTACTTATACCTATATGGCACCCGAAACATACAAGGGGCAGGCATATGGTCCCAGCGTTGACATTTATTCTCTGGGCATTGTGCTTTACCGCTACCTGAACAAGAGCCGTGCTCCCTTCTATCCGGATTATCCCACACCCGTAAAGCTCTCCGACGGTGAGGCTGCGCTCGCAAGGCGAATGAGCGGCGAACCCGTTCCTGCGCTTAAGGGTGTTCCCTCCGAGCTTTCCGACGCGGTAATCAAGGCTTGCGCTTTTAATCCCGAGGACCGCTACTCTTCTCCCACAGAAATGCGCGAGGCTCTCGAGGCGGCCGCAAAGGCAATTGCTGCCGGCTCCGAAAAGGCCGCAGACAATGCGAACTACTTTGAAAAAACAGCCAGCGTTTTCAGCACTGACCATTCCGTTACAACAGGCGGAAAAGCCGCCGACAGTGCGGACTATTTTGAAAAAACAGCCAGTGTTTTCAGCGCTGACCGTTCCGTTACAACAGGCGAAAAAGCCGCTGCGGGACTCGCGGCAGCACATGCGGCAGTTTCCTCTCAAAGGTCTACTGTTCCGCAGATTCCTCCCGTTCAGCCAAACTCCAATCCCAATTACGGTGGCCGTCCCGTTCAGCCAAATCCCAATTACGGTGGCCGTCCCG
>JAUMWD010000003.1:119640-194308 GCA_030529825.1 Bacillota bacterium | reverse complement strand
AGATGCCTCCCCAGGGCTACGCACCCGCTCCTAAGTCCGTCAACTTCGGCGCTCTGTGGAACGACAACACCAAGCGTCCCCTGTTCTATATGTTCGGCATTGCCTTTACCGTTCTCATTGCAATGTTCTTTAATTATGTTGCTATTGACTTGTGGTTTGATACCTATGGAATTAGCGGCTATCGGATTATCGGCTTCATGGATGAAGCCGGAGCTATCAGTATTTTGGTACTGTTCTCTCTTATTATCTCTATCGGCATAATGGTTTTCGCAGCTCTCGATCTGTTCAAGGCAGGGATGAATAAGAGGCTGCTTAAGCTCGTATTCATGATTAGCTCTTTGGCGTATGCAACTATTTCGCTTATAATTCTCACTGCAATTGCAAGCACAAGTGACTTTACTGTGGGCTTCGGCGCAATTCTCAACTTCCTCCTCGGCGGCGGAATGGTATTTGTTTACTTTTTCTTCCTTAACAAGATTTATGCCAACAAGCCCGTCTCTCCCCAGAACATTTACAATCAGCCCATGGGCATGTAATGCATAGCTGACAAAAAGTAAGAAGCAGTCTTTTGACTGCTTCTTACTTTTTTGCCCGTATTATATATTCAGTTTCCGTATTTCGGACATAAAGCATTTGCCCAAACGGAAAAAATGCGCTATACTGATGTACACAAATATAAAAGAAACAGAGGATAATGCTATGGATCCAAACCAGAGACCTCACAGCAGGGAAAAGAATACCGGCACCGGCTCCGCCCATGTGGGCAAGGGGCAGCGTGTTGAAACAGGCTCACGCCCCGTTGGCTCCGGCGGCCGCGGAGAGGGAAGCCACTCCGAAAACCGAGGAACCTCAAGCTCATCAGTCCAGCGCGCAGCCTCTTTGAAGCTCAGCCCGAAAACACTCCTCACCTTGGTGATATTGGTGCTCGTGGCCATTTTCCTCTTCAAGAGCTGCGGCGGAGATTTGTTCTCCTCCTACGGCGGACTGTATTCCGAGTTAGGCGATTCCGAAACGGGCGGCTATTCCTCCAGCTATCAGCAGGAAACCTTCTCCTCTGACTCCCAGCTTGACCTGTCGGTTTCCTCTGCCGCGCGCAGCAAATATTACACCCCTGCCGGCAGCGGCAAGGACACAGTCACCATCATGATTTACATGTGCGGCACCGACCTTGAGTCCAAGTACGGCATGGCCACAAAGGATCTTCAGGAAATGCTCAACGCCACCATTTCCGACAAGGTCAATATCATCATCGAAACCGGCGGCTGCAGCAAATGGCAGAACAATATAATGTCCAACACCAAAAATCAGGTGTACAAGCTCGAAAATGACGGTCTCCGCCGCCTTGAGAGCGACTTCGGCACCGCAGCCATGACAAATCCCCAGAACCTTACGGACTTTATAAAGTACTGCACCAAAAACTATCCCGCCGACCGCAACATGCTCATCTTCTGGGACCACGGCGGCGGCTCAATAACCGGCTACGGCTATGACGAAAAGAATCCCTCTTCCTCCTCCATGACCTTGAGCAAGATCGACTCTGCTCTGAAGGCCGCAAATTGCAAGTTTGACATCATCGGCTTTGACGCCTGTCTGATGGCAACTCTGGAAACCGCCCTTGTCTGCGAGGATTACGCCGACTACCTTCTCGCCTCCGAGGAGTCCGAGCCCGGCACCGGCTGGTACTACACCAACTGGCTCACGGAGCTTTCCAAGAACACCTCCATTCCCACGGTAAAGCTCTCCAAGACCATCATCGACGACTTTATCAGCAGCTCACGCTCAAGCTCTCCCAATTCCACGGTCACCCTTTCCGTCGTTGACCTTGCAGAGCTTGACGGAACTGTTCCCGATACCTTCCGCAGCTTCTCAAGCTCCGTTAACAAGCTGATCAAGTCCAATGACTACACCGTGGTTTCCAACGCCCGCGCAGGCGCAAGGCAGTTTGCCCAGAACAAGATCAATCAGGTTGATCTTGTCGATCTTGCCCAGCGCATCGGAACCGACGAATCCATAGACCTGGCAAAGGCCCTCATGGGCTGTGTAAAATACAACCGTTCCAGCATTTCCCGCTGCTACGGCATCAGCATTTTCTTCCCCTACGAAAGCACCAGCACCGTTAAAAGCGCCCTTGCCTCTTATGAGGATATCGGCATCGAGGACGAATACGCCAAGTGCATTAAGTCCTTTGCAAGCCTTGAATACGCAGGCCAGATTACTGCGGGTGCCTCCCAGACCGCACCCTCTTCCCAGGGCGGCGACCTGTTGGGAACACTTCTCTCCGCATATCTCGGCAACAACAGCTCCTCCACCTCTCCCCTCAATGTGCTTCTCGGCAGCTTCACCGGCGGCGGAAGCTCCTCTTCCACCGGCAGCTCCACCTCCGGCGGCTTTAATCTTGACCCCGCCACGATTGTCACTCTGTTGAGCAGCTTTTCCGGACGCAGTATGCCCTCCCAGTATGACTGGGTTGACACGGAGCTGATTTCCGACCGTGCAAGCCAGATTGCCGCAAGCTATATAAACCCCGCGCACATTACCGCATCAAAGTCCGGCGGAAGAAGCATTCTGAATCTCACCGACAAGGAATGGAGTCTCATTCAGACCGTTGAGCTCAATGTCTTTGTAAAGGACGGCGACGGCTACATTGACCTCGGTCTTGACAACACCTTTGAGTGGTACAATAACGACCTGCTCCTTGAGTACGACGGCACATGGCTGACCATTAACGGCAATGTCTGCGCCTACTACCTCGTATCCGACACACAGGAGGAGGATGGAAGCTGGACCACTGTGGGCAGAATTCCCGCACTTCTCAACGGAGAGCTCGTAAACCTGCAGGTTGTATTCGACACAAAGAATCCCCAGGGCACCGTCACCGGCGCATACCCCATGTATGACGACAACGAAACCGATGCCAAGGCCAAGGGCGACATCAAAATAAAAGAGGGCGACACCATAGAGCTGCTGTGCGATTACTACAACCTTGACGGAAGCTATTCCGCCTCCTACACCCTCGGCACCTCCTTCACCGTTCCCAAGAGTGGTCTCACTCTCCGGAACCTTGAAATCGACACCAAGGATGTCAGCGTTACCTACCGTCTCACCGACATCTACGGCAACTACTACTGGGTTATGGCAGACGCCTGATAAGAATAAAATGATTTCGGATTTTGCCGGCGTTTCATAAGGATGTTTTACCGATATGTATTTTGTACGGCAAAATCCGATGCTCGTTAAAGATGCTGACAAATCAGAATTTGATGAGGTCATGCTATGAATGAATCGGTCAATTACTATGATGCTGTCTTCAAGAGAAAATCCTTTCACCTGTTCCGCGGAGTGGGAGATGACAGCATAACACAGGAAGAGCTGAATGCTATCGAGAGTGCATATAGCGCCTTTGACTGTTTGTATTCGGATATCAAGACTGCAATACGAATCGTCCCGGCAGAAGCTGTCAATTTCAAGAGAGACGCAGAGTACTGTATTTTGATTTACAGCGAGAAGAAAGAGAACTATTTGATAAACGCAGGATACATCGGGGAACAGTTGGATCTGTGGCTCGTTGACCACAATATCGGAAGCCTTTGGTTTGGTATCGGTAAGCCTGATGAGCCGATTTTTAACGGTTTGGAATATGTGATTATGATTGCCATTCACAAGGTAAATGATGAAACCAAGTACAGAAAAGATATGTTCAAAGCAAAGCGCAAGCCTATGGATGAGATATGGTCGGGAGACGATCTCGGCATTGCAAATATTGTCCGTTTTGCGCCAAGCGCCTGCAATACTCAGCCGTGGTATGTCAACAATTCGGGCGGTAAGCTAACCGTTTACAGGTATAAAAAAGCGGGAAAGCGCGGAATTATGCCGGCCGCTTCAGTTTCATACTACAACCGCATTGACATCGGAATTTTTCTCTGTATTTTGGAAATATGTATGATTAACAAAAGCATTGGTTATACTCGCACGTTGTTTATTGATGACGGCAGTGATTCAGAGCTGACGAAAGCTGCAGAATACGCCATTAAAAAGAAATAGACAAATTCCGGTTTTTGGGAAAAAATACCCGCCGAAAGGAAATGAGCTCCTCTTTGGGCGGCGCACCATGGAGCTTCACAGCCTTGAAACAATCTGTTTCCCGCAATACTGCGTTGAAAATACTCGGAATATATGGCCATTATTCCTGCGTTTTTCGCCTTGTCTTGCAGAAAACATCTTTCAAGGTGCAAAGCAGTTTTGAGCGAGAAATTTTCCGTCCAGACAATATAACAAAAGCACGGCAATGCTGACGCATTACCGTGTTTTTTTATGAAGTATGGGCGGAAAAGAGCCGGTCAAAACCTGTTAATCCCTATGGCGCGCCGCCCTTAGGCGGGTTTTGCTTTTTCAAAAAATGTCCTTATAGGTGTCGGCCCTTTCCGAAATCTTTTTAATCTTGTCTCCCGTGCCGCCTGCAAATCTCCACATTTTAAGACATCTGCCCTGTTCTGTCCTTGCTTTTTGGCATAAATGTGATATAAATATAAGTAACAATGCAGAGCATTTGTGCGCGCGTAACGTCGCGTTGGCAGGTGCTCTGCGCCTGAAAGGCTTCGGAAAAACATAAATTTTCAATAGGAGGAGATTTTCTTATGGAAGTTAGGAAAAACCTGATTAAGCTGTGCGAAAAAATCAGCGACGGTCACTACAAGATAACACCTGACTGCGCAGAGTACAGGGTTTTCGAAAAGTGGATTACCGACAATCAGATTGAGGTCCTCATGGCGATCAAGGGAGTTATGAAGATCAACTTCCTGCGCAACATCGCAAGAAGGGCAAAAATGTCTCTTGCGCAGACCCGTGACCTGCTGCATGAGCTCACGGAAATCGGTCTGCTGGTGCAGGTAACAATCCCCAAGACGAGCTTCGAGATTTACCTGCAGCCCCTGTACACCCCCGGTGTTTTTGAGTTCCTGCTGCTGAACGAAAAGTTCTGCAGAGCTCATCCGGAAATTGCATACGCCTTTGAGCAGCACGCCACCGACAGTCAGACTGAGCACGCCATGAACACACCCATGGGTGCAGGCATCATGAGAGTAATCCCCGTGGAATCTGCCATTCCCGCCGAGGCAAAGCAGATCGACAACGAAAAGGTGAGCACATACATAGAGAAGAACGAAGGTCACCTCTGCGCTCTTCCCTGCCAGTGCCGCCGTGTCCGCAAGCTCATGAACGAAGGCGCAGGCGACCTCGACGAAGGCTTCTGCCTGTTCATGGGACACCCTGCAGATATGTTCATCCGTTTGGGCAGAGGCAAGTCCCTCACCAAGCAGGAGGCATATGACCTCATTAAGCATGTTGAGGATGTGGGCTGTGTCCATCAGATTACCACTCTGGAAAACGGGCAGACCTTTGCAATCTGCAACTGCCAGCCCGAAAGCTGTCTTGCTCTGGGCGTAACCCAGTACTACAACACGCCCAAAACCTCCCAGAGCAACTATGTTGCGGAAATCGACAAGGAAAAGTGTGTTGCCTGCGGACAGTGTACCGACAAGTGCGGCAACAATGCCATTAAGATGGGACAGAAGCTCTGCACCAAGGAGCCCGTTGAATATCCCATGGCAGAGCTGCCCGACGACCTTGAATGGGGCCCCGAAAGATGGAATCCCCAGCATCGCTCCAACCGCAAGTATGTTTTTGATAGCGGCACCGCACCCTGCAAAACCGCCTGCCCCGCACACATTGCAGTTCAGGGCTATATCAAATTAGCCGCCCAGGGTAAGTATCTGGAGGCTCTTGAGCTCATCAAGAAGGAAAATCCCTTCCCCGCAATCTGCGGCCGCATCTGCAACCGCCGCTGCGAAAATGAATGCACCCGCGGTAAGATCGACGCTGCCGTCGCCATCGACGAGGTCAAAAAGTTCATCGCGGACAGAGAGCTGGACAAGAAGAGCAGATTCGTTCCCAAGAAGCTTCACGACTTCAGCGATAAGAAGATTGCCGTCATCGGCGCAGGTCCTGCGGGCATGGCTTGTGCCTACTACCTCGCCTGCGACAACTATCAGGTAACTGTATTTGACAAGAACGCGCAGCCCGGCGGTATGCTCCGCTACGGAATTCCCGCCTTCCGCCTTGAGAGAGCTGTTCTCGATGCGGAAATCGAAGTTCTCAAGGAGCTCGGTGTTGAGTTCAGGTGCGGCGTTGAGGTCGGCAAGGATATCACCATTCAGCAGCTCCGCGAGGAAGGCTACCTGGCATTCTATCTCGGCATCGGCGCACAGAAGGCCTCTCCCCTGGGCATCAAGGGCGAAGACCTCAAGGGCGTATTCGGCGGCATAGACTTCCTGCGTGCGGTAAACGCAGGTGAAAAGCCCGCATTAGGCAAGAAGGTCGTTGTTGTGGGCGGCGGTAATGTGGCAATGGATGTGGCCCGTGCAGCAGTCCGTCTCGGTGTTGATGTCACCGTCGCATACCGCAGAAAGGAAAGCGATATGCCCGCTGACCCCGCAGAGGTTGCCGAGGCCAAGGAAGAGGGCGTCAAGTTCCTCTTTGAACACAAGCCCGTGGAAATCAAGGGTGCAAAGGGCAAGGTTACCGCGCTTATCTGCGAAGCAGGCGAAATCAAGTGCGATGCCGTCATTGCCGCTATCGGTCAGCAGATTGAATGGGGCAAGCTGGATATCGGCGAGCTGAAGACAGATGAAAAGGGCCGCGCCGTGGCCGACGGCTTCACCTATCAGACCGCACAGTCCGACATCTTTGTGGGCGGCGACGCTCTCACCGGTCCCAAGTTTGCCATCGACGCAATTGCCGCCGGCAAGCAGGGCGCAATCTCCCTCCACAGATTTGTTCAGGAGGGCCAGAGCCTCACCATCGGCAGAGACCTTCTTGCATACACGGCTCTTGACAAGGACAATGTTGACTTTGACCATATCAGCTATGACAGCACTCCCAGACAGGTGCCTGACAGAATTGATGTTGCCGAATTCAAGGACGCGAGAAAGACCTTCTCCGAGGAGCAGCTCAAGAAGGAAACAGCACGCTGCCTGGGCTGCGGAGCCTCCGTTGTTGATCCCAACAAGTGTATCGGCTGCGGCATCTGCACCACCCGCTGCAAGTTCGATGCAATTCATCTGAAAAAGCGCACCAATCAGGAGAGCATCGCCTATGTCAAGCGCGCCGAAGCACTACCCGAATACATAGCGGAAAGACAGAAGAAAATCGAGATTCGCAAAATGCGTGAATCCTGACCGTCAATGAAAAGGTCTCCGGTTTTCTAATCCGGAGACCTTATTTTCAAAATAATATAGGAGATTTTTCATGTTCAAGAACAGAGACAAAGACAGATCAAGCGCCCCCGATTTCAGTGACAACAGACGCCACTACATTTTCGAGGTTCCCTTCGACCAGCTCACCGACGAATCCATCGTATGCACCTGCGCCCGCATCACCTATGCAGATGTAAAGCAGGAAATTGAAATGGGTATCGCCAACAATGTTGAAGAGCTGCTTGCCAGCCTCGAAGCAGGCGACACCTGCCGCAAGTGCGTCAAGTATCTCGACCTGCTCATGGACCACGCCCGCGAAGAGCTGGGCATGGCCTGAAAAGCAGAAATATTGTGACGGTGCAGGGCATCGCACATAAAACAGCCGCCGCGGTAAACACCGCAGCGGCTGTTTGCTTTTATATCATTATCTCGCGTATACGGTAATTCACTTACGCCATGACAGGGTAGCGGACAAGAAACTCCGCGGCAGCACCCTTCTGAACGGAGGCGGCAAGCTCACTGCCGGATTGGGAAAGATAAACTGTCTGGGTGCTGGACAGTCCCAGCAGTCTGCCGATGAGAGTGTAAGTCACCTTGATTTTTGCGCTGAACACTCCGTTATCATAGCTCCAGGCAAACGGATCATCGGAAAGCACCAGCTTCTTGCCGTCCAGAGCAACATACTTTCCCTCTGCATTGCAGATGCTCCAGCCGTTACCGTATGCAGCAAAGGTGAATTCGCCCATTTCCTTGCCGTTAAGCACAAATGTGCGTACGCCCTCGCTCAAGGCCACCTCGTTCTCTGCCATGGTTATTCCCTTCACGGTAACCGGTTCAAGAACCGTCACCGCAGAGGCCTTTGTGGCTCCGCCGTGAGTAGTATAAATCTTAACACCGGCATTCTTTACAACGCAGCGATACTGAATGTCACCGTAATCCTTATCCATGGCGAGCTTCAGGCTTGCATTGGTTTCACCCTCCATATCAGTCCAGTTCTTGCCGTCGGCAGAGCTCTGCCACTGGTATGTATTCTCCTGATTACCGGCGGTCAGGCTTGCCTTAAGGGCAATGGTATCCTGATTTAAAAGAGTCTGCGTAACGGAGCCCTGGGGATACTCTGCATAGAGATGGTCAGACAGCCACATGACGCGCTTGGTGCAGAACTCCTTGAGGTTATTTACATAGTTGTCCCAAGTGAGGGTAACCTCGTAATTCAGCTTGTAACCACCGGTGCCCAAAGCACTGATGAGGGAGGGAGACACGGTATAGTCCGTACTCAGGTGATTGGTCCCCCAGCGCTCATTATCCATCATTGCGGAAGCCTCAAGGATTTCCCTCTGGCGGTCAACATTATCGGCGAGATCCTCAAAAGCCCACTTATAGTCGTTATAAATCTCGGCCACGCGCTTCATAAAGCTCTCGTGCATACCAAGCCCCTGAAGTATGCTGTAGGGCTCGCTGGAGGCAACGAAGCCCACACTGTCATTATACCAGCCTTCAGCGTTAATCTGATTTGTCTCCAGGACACCTACGAAGAACTTATGCAGGGTGCGTCCGAAGGAAACATCGTAGTCCCATGCAGGCCCGGCAATGAGCTTGTCGTCCGCAGTGAGGCCGTCACGGTGCATTAAAATATTGCCTGCATAGCAGTCATAGGTCTTGGAAACCTCAAACATCAGATACATCTTTGCCCAGGAGTCAATATCAAAGTAGCTCTGATATTCCTCGGAATCGAAGTCCAGAACAGTGTTCCACGCCTCGGTGAAATACGCTTCAATCCAGTCAAGGTCAACACCTGCGGCAACTGCATCGTCACCGATGTCCTCAACATTGATCCTGTTATGCTTCAGAGGCATTTCGGCAATATTGGGGAATTTGAACTGAACGCCGGAATCGGGATCGTCAATGTGGTCGTTATCCAGAACAAAACCGCTGTCGGCAGTATTGTAGTCCTTTTTCGGTGTCAGGAGATAGTTTCCGAGATACTCGCCGTTCATCCATACATCAACAAACCGTGAGTCAAGACCGACGCCTAAGGTCTTTGCCAGGTCAAATGCTATCTTGTTTCGGAGAAGCGAGCTGTCAAGATAGTTTGCCAGCAGGGACCACTTCTTGGCCTTTACACCGTCAATGAGCTCAACCTTCTGCTTCTTGTCATAGTCATCCTTTTTATAGAAGGTAAGATTATAGGGCTTTTTGTCGAAAACCCAGGTGGAGTTTCCGCGTCCCTTCATGCTCATGTAGGGGAATTCTGTACCGTCAAAGTTGACAGAGCCGTAGCAGGAGGTCTCGTGGTCATCATCGGAGTTCATGGCATCGATGGTTCCCTTGCTCTCATCAAGATTGATGAACATGGAGGCGACATCGGCAGAGCCCTTTACGGTCTTTACCGTTACATATGCAAAGGCATAGTCTTTTGTGATTTTGTATGTAACGCATTCTCCGGCAGGAGCAACGGGTGCGGTGCCGCTTTCATAGACAGTACCGTCCTTTGAAACGGTAATGCCGCTGTCATCCCAGGAGAAGAAGAGCTGTCCGGCATCGGCGCTGCCCGGGAGATACAAAGTTCCGCTGCAGCCGACAAGGTCGAAGGCTACGGTTACCTTGCCCTCAAGACCGACCTCTGCATTTGCGTTGACATACATATCGGAGTTGAAAACGCGCTTAATGTCGCTCCGGTCTTCGCCGCTATCTGCTTCCTCGGCAGCTTCCGCTGCTTCGCCGCTATCGGCAGGCTCCGCCGTTTCGGCTTCAGATGCCGCAGCTTCGGTTGCCGCAGCTTCGTCGATTTCCGTGGCCTCCGCCGCAAAAGCCATGGCCGGAACGAGGGTAGCCAGCATGCACAGCACCAAAAGCACAGAAATAATCTTTTTCTTCATTTAATCAACAACCCCTTACTCTTTATTTTTTATTTAAATTCCGAGGTATTACTACTTAATTAGACGAAAAAACGTGCACAAGCTTGCGATTTTCGTATGTAATCATATCAGATTTTCCATAATTTATCAAGTTTAGCCTACAACACACGGCATTTTCTTAAACACCGCTTACAGAGCTATGCAATTAGTGTTTTACAAATCTAACGGCATTTGATATATTAAATGCTGTGTAAAAAAATTAACCATCAGCGAGGTTTGCCATGAAATACAATTTTGATGAAATCATTGACAGAAGAAACACCAACGCTCTGAACACCGACGGCTTCCGCGGCTACATTTTCCATGCGGGCCCCGAAAAGGTCTTCCCCTTCAAGGACGAGGAGTTTGTCCGTATGTGGGTTGCCGACATGGAGTTTGCAACGCCGCAGCCCATCCGTGATGCCATGAAGGAGCGCATCGACAAGCAGATTTTCGGCTACAGTGCCGTATTCACCGACGACTATTACAACGCCTTTTCCGCATGGTGCAAAGACAAATACGATTGGAGCTTCCTCAAGGAGGAACTGGTATTCTCCCCCGGCATTATCCCGGCTCTGTATCAGCTCGCGGAAATATTAGTGGCAAAGGATGAGAAAATGCTCACCTTTACCCCCGCCTACGGATATTTCCTTCACACCGCGGAATACAACAATGTTGAGCTTGTTCACAGCGACCTGCGTATCGCCGAGGACGGCAGCTTCTCCATAGATTTTGAGGACTTTGAGCGCAAGTGCGCCGACACCAAAATGAAGTTGGTCGTTCTCTGCAATCCCCACAACCCCAGCGGCAGAATGTGGACCGCAGAGGAGCTGGGCAAAATCGCCGCCATTGTTGAGAAGTACAATCTCTGGCTTATCTCCGACGAGATTCACTGCGACCTTATCAGATGCGGCAAGGTGCATATTCCCATGGGCAAAATCATGCCCGACTACCCCAAGCTCATCACCTGTATGTCCGCCAGCAAGACCTTCAACATGGCAGGTCTCATGATGTCCGACATCATTATCCGCGACGAAGCCACTCGCCGTGAATTCTGTGAGCGTGACAAGACCGTGGGCTTCGTCAATCCCCTGTCCGTTGCCGCACATCAGGCCGCCTATGAGCACTGCGGTCCCTGGCTCGAGGAGCTGAAGGCATATCTTGATGACAACTTTGCCTATGTAAAGAGCTTCCTTTCCGAATATCTGCCCGAGGCAGTGATGGCCATACCCGAGGCAACCTATTTGGCATGGGTTAACATCGGCAGATGTATCCCCGACATAGAAGACCACTGCGACTTTTTTGCCAACAAGGCCGGCGTACTCCTCGAGGGCGGAAACGGTCTCTTCGTAGGCAACGCAGAGGGCTATATACGGCTGAATCTTGCCATGCCCCGCAGCATCATCCAAACCGGCATGGAGCGTATCCGTGACTCCATTTACGCTCATAACGCCAGCAAATAATCACACCTGAGCCGCAGTTAAATAAAAAGCTCGAAGTTATACTGCAGTTTTCAAAACAACTTGACAAGTAACCGTTCGGTCACTATAATGCACAGCATCACTTGGTCGCCATTCGCTTGTTCGAATGACTATACGCCGGGTTCGTTACGCATACAGAAGACTGTACACGCACTTTTCATTCTTTAAAGAAAGCCGTGATACTTTGATGAAAAAAGAAAAATACAGTTTGTTTTTATATATCACCGCCGCATTGCTGGTGATCGGATTTGCAATACGGCTCGGCGCAGACTATTTTTATAATTACGAGCTTGGCTCTTCCCCGTTTTACCTTTACATCATAGAGCGCTTCGCGGAGTTCATTCTTCCCGCAATTGCCTGCATTGCCGCGGGACACATTCTCAAGAAAAAGCTCTGTAAAGGAAAATGCGCGACGCCCGCCATTGTTTACACCTCCAACGCAGGGCATACAAAAGAATACGCCGTGCTTCTGGGCAGCAAATCAGGTCTGCCCGTTTACGATCTTAAGGAAGCAAGGTCGGCGCTTCCCAAGGGCTCCGGGATTATATATCTCGGCTGGGTAATGGCAGGAACGGTCAGGGGCTGCAAAAAGGCAAGAAAATATTTCGACATCAAAGCACTGTGCGGTGTCGGCATGACTTCCGGTGAGAAGCAGTATACCGATATTCGCAAGGCAAACGGCATCCCCGCAGGCCTGCCTCTCTTCACGCTGCAGGGCGGTTTTGAAGCAGAGAAGCTCCGAGGCATCCTTAAGCTGATGATGCAGGCCGCAAGAAAAGGTCTTGAGGATAAGAAGGACCGCACCGCGGAGGATGAGGAAATGCTGGAGCTTATGGCTCACGGTGAAAACCGTGTTTCAGAGGACGGGCTGAAGGATATTCTCAGCTGGTACGGAGAGCACAAAGACAGCTTTTAAAAATACTCCGTTCTGTGACAGACGAAGCAAATACGGGTAATTCTGAAATTTCACTCTGACGGGAGGATATATGGATAAGATTATCGTACTGGATTTCGGCGGCCAGTATAATCAGCTTATTGCACGCAGAGTACGCGAGCATAAGGTTTACGCTGAAGTAAAAGCCTATAACAAGATCAGTCTTGACGAGCTGAAGTCAGGCAGCTATTCGGGTATTATTTTCACCGGCGGCCCAAACAGTGTATACGACGAAGCATCTCCTCACTTTGACCCCGAGATACTCAACGCGGGAATCCCCGTACTGGGCATCTGCTACGGCTGCCAGCTGTTAGCATGGATGGGCAAGGGTGAAATCTGCTCTGCCGGAAGCATCAGTGAATACGGCAAGACCGAGCTTTATACTGACGATTGCGTATTGTTCAGCGGCATCCCCGAAACCAGCATTTGCTGGATGAGCCATACCGACTATGTAAAAACCGCACCCGAGGGCTTCCGTATCGTTGCCCACACCGATCACTGCCCCTGTGCCGCCATGTGCGACGAAAGCAGAAAGCTCTTCGGCGTTCAGTTTCATCCCGAAGTAACCCACACCGAATTCGGCGCGCAGCTTCTGCACAATTTCCTTTTTGACATCTGCGGCTGCAAGGGTGACTGGAGTATGGATGACTACTGCGTCAAGGCAGTTGCCTCTCTGCGCGAAAAAATCGGCAGCGGCAGAGTGCTTCTCGCCCTCTCCGGCGGCGTGGATTCCTCCGTATGCGCCGCGCTTCTTGCCGAAGCAATCGGTGACCGCCTCACCTGTGTTTTCGTTGACCACGGTCTTATGCGCAAGGACGAGGGTGACGAGGTGGAAAGAGCCTTTGCTCCCTGGAACATCAACTTTGTGCGCGTAAACGCGCAGGCACGCTTCCTCGCCAGACTTAAGGGCATAACAGAGCCCGAACGAAAGAGAAAAATCATCGGCGAAGAGTTCATCCGCGTTTTTGAGGAAGAGGGTAAGAAAATCGGTGCTGTGGACTTCCTTGCCCAGGGCACCATATATCCCGACATTATCGAATCCGGTCTGGGCGCTTCGGCAACCATAAAGAGTCACCACAATGTTGGCGGACTTCCCGATTTTGTGGATTTCAGAGAAATTATTGAGCCTCTGGGCCTGCTGTTTAAGGACGAGGTGCGCCAGCTCGGCAGAGAGCTGGGACTTCCCGAGTATCTGGTTTCCCGCCAGCCCTTCCCCGGTCCCGGACTTGCCATTCGCATTCTCGGTGAAATAACCGAGGAAAAGCTCGGCATTCTTCGTGAGGCTGACGCTATTTTCCGCGAAGAGCTCGCCGCCGCAGGTCTCGGCACCTGCACGAGCCAGTACTTTGCGGTGCTGGACAGCAGCAGAAGCGTGGGTGTTATGGGCGACGCCCGCACCTATGGCTATACCGTAATTCTCCGCGCTGTCACCACTGACGATTTCATGACCGCCGACTGGGCCCGTCTGCCCTATGAGGTGCTTTCCGCGGCAAGCTCCCGCATCACAAACGAGGTGGGCTCTGTCACCCGTGTTGCCTACGACATTACAAGCAAGCCGCCTGCGACAGTGGAATGGGAATAAGTCCCTTGTCTGTCCTGAAAACTTGATGCAAATACCTATAATCAGCTTAATCCCCGGGGCAATCAAGCCCCGGGGATATTGTATATGCGGCAGCCGTTTTGCGACAAAGCACACAAAAATCAAAGGCGATTTTTGGCGCAGTCAAACACCCCGTCATCATTGACAGATGTTACAGAATACTGTATAATATTGTTAAATTATCAGCAAACTGCACAAAAAAAAATACGAATGGAGAGAAAACTATGGACAAAGAAATGCTCGAAAAAGTAGGCTTCGGTACCAAGGCAGTACACGCCGGCAACATAAGAGACACCCAGTACGGTTCTCTTACCATGCCTATTTACCAGACTTCCACCTTCTACTTCGATTGCTGCGAGCAGGGCGGCCGCAGATTCGCAGGTGAAGAGGGCGGCTACATCTACACCCGTCTGGGCAACCCCACTACCACTGTTCTCGAGAACAAGATTGCAGCTCTTGAGGGCGGCGAAGCCTGCGCGGCAGCTGCCTCCGGCATGGGCGCAATTTCCGCCTGCCTGTGGTCAATCGCAGGCGCCGGCAAGCACATTGTTGCTGACGAAACCCTGTACGGCTGCACCTTTGCTCTTCTGAATCACGGCATGACCGAGTACGGCGTTGAGGTAACCTTCACCGACCTGAGCAAGATTGAGAACCTCAAGGCAAATCTGAAGGAAAACACCGTTGCTGTTTACCTCGAAACTCCCGCAAACCCCAACCTGAAAATCACCGATATCGAGCTTCTGGCAAAGACCGCACACGAGTACAACAAGGACATCAAGGTCGTCTGCGACAACACCTTCGCTTCTCCCGCACTTCAGAATCCTCTGAAGCTGGGCGCTGATGTTGTTGTTCACTCTGCCACCAAGTATCTCAACGGTCACGGCGATGTCATTGCCGGATTCGTTGTTGGCTCCGCTGAATTCATCACCAAGGTAAAGATGTTCGGTCTCAAGGACATGACCGGCGCAACCATGGGCCCCTTCGAAGCATGGCTCATTCTCCGCGGTCTCAAGACTCTCGAGCTGCGCGTTGCACGCCACACCGAAAGCGCAAAGAAGATTGCCGAGTACCTCTACAACAACGAAAAGGTCGAGGTCGTCAATTATCCCGGACTTCCCTCTCATCCCGGTCACGAGATTGCAAAGCGCCAGATGAAGGACTTCGGCGGCATGATGTCCTTCGAGGTCAAGGGCGGCAAGGAAGCAGGCATGAAGTTCTGCAATGCTCTTAAGCTCTGCACCATCGCTGTTTCTCTGGGCGACGCAGAAACCCTCATCGAGCATCCCGCATCCATGACTCACTCCACCTACGGTCCCGAGGATTTGAAGGCAGCCGGCATCTCCGCAGGCCTCATCCGTCTCTCCGTAGGTCTTGAGAACGCAGACGACATTATCGCCGACTTTGAGCAGGCCTTTGCACAGATCTGATCACGGCATCGCAACATAAAATCTGATATTCAATGTGCCTGAGTGCTTTTGCTCAGGCACATTTTTTCTGCGGCACTCTTATGTACCGCGGCATGGCATAAGCAATGCAGGACCGGGAATTCGAAAGAATGCTTGGTCTTTTGTACACCATATACAAAGTCAATTATTAATTTTCTACATTAAACTGCCAACCGGACTTGTAACCTTCCCTCAACATTGTATAATTGTGTTACGGTAATAAACATCGGCGAGCATTAACATGTGTTCTTACCTAACAGCACGCTGAAAGGGCTGCTGCCTTCTGAAATTCCCCTGTACGCAAGGTACAACAATTCCGGTAATACTGCTAATGTATTACCGGAATTTTCATTTCCCCACACGGCGGCAGAATTGACAAGCTGAATATTCGTGAAGCAGCCAAATGCATATAAAGGCAAAACAGTTATAATCTGTCAGATTTGCTTCTGAAACAGAATTAAATAGGGAAATCGCTAAAACAAATGCTTGAATTTCCGTTCTGATACAAGTATACTTAAAGCAAGCGTGTTTGTTAATCAAATATCAAGGAGGAGTACTATGCAACACAGAACACATGATTATAAAAGACCAAACATTCTGAAGCTCTGCACCAAGATTAGTCTTGAGAGCCTCACCTACACCGGTATCACCTACAACGATTCCGAGTATGTAATGTTCGACACCATCGTTGACGACGATATGTGCGAGGTGATGATGCACCTCAAGCTGGAAACCCCCAGAACTGTTGAGGAAATCGCCCGCAGGGCAAAGAAAGACATTGCATACACCGCCGAGCAGGTCAAGAAGCTGCTGTGGGTGGGCGCGATCCGCGAGACCGAGTCCGACGGCGTTCTGAAGTATCACTACACCGTATGGGTACCCGGCATTATGGAAGATGTTCTGGGCAACACCGAGCTTTGCGAAAAGTACCCCATTCTGGGCGAGTGCTTCGAGGAATACACCAGAAAGAGAATTTCCGTTCTCGCTCCCATGCTGGACCGCGGCATGTGCTTCATGCGTGTAATGCCCGTTGATTCCGCAATCAAATCCGAAACCCGCAGGGCAGAGTATGACGAGGTATACCGTCTTGTGGAAAACGCAAGCACCATTTCCGTGGGTCCCTGCTCCTGCCGCCGTTCCAGAAGACTTATGGGCGAGGGCTGCGGACACCTTGAAGAGGATATGTGCATCTACCTCAACGAGAATGCACTTGCCTACATCAAGTCCGGCAAGCACCGTCAGATTTCCAAGGAAGAGGCCTATGAAATTCTCAAGAACGCAGAGGACAACGGTCTTGTTCACGAGGTTGACCAGACTCTGGGCTTCAACGAAGCACCCGGCGCAATCTGCAACTGCTGCGGCTGCTCCTGCTACTCCTTAAGAATTGCAAATATGTTCCGCAAGCCCGACGGCATCCGTTCCAACTACAAGGCAGTCATTGAGAAGGAAAAGTGCGTTGCCTGCGGCCAGTGTGTTGAAAACTGCCAGACCAATGCTCTGAAGTTAGGTGCCAAGCTCTGCGAGATTAAGCCCGTTGAGCTCAAGGATGAGCACATCCCCGAGAAGAAGGCTTTCATTAATAAGAAAACCTACAATGTGGACTACCGCGAGAATCGCTCCGATGTTGTTGCCACCGGTACCGCCCCCTGCAAGACCGCCTGCCCCGCACACATTTCCGTTCAGGGCTACCTAAGACTTGCCTCCGAGGGCCGCTACACCGAGGCTTTGGAGCTTATCAAGAAGGAAAACCCCTTCCCCGCAGTCTGCGGACGCATCTGCAACAAGAAGTGCGAAGAGGCCTGCACCCGTGCCTCCGTTGACGAGGCTGTCGCAATCGACGACATCAAGAAGTTCATCGCCGAGAAGGACCTTGACTCCGCAACACGCTTCGTTCCCAAGATGCTCAATCAGATTGGCAGAGCATATTCCGAAAAGATCGCCGTCATCGGTGCAGGCCCTGCAGGTCTTTCCTGCGCATACTATCTTGCTGTCAAGGGCTACCCCGTAACCGTATTTGAAAAGGAAAAGGCCCTGGGCGGTATGCTCACTCTGGGTATCCCTTCCTTCCGTCTTGAAAAGGATGTTATTAACTCCGAGATTGATGTTCTCAAGGAGCTGGGCGTTGAGTTCAAGTGCGGCATTGAAGTGGGCAAGGACATCACTCTCGATGCACTCCGTGCAGAGGGCTACAAGGCATTCTACCTTGCCGTGGGCGCACAGAAGGGCTCCAAGCTGGGTGTTGCAGGCGAAGAGCTTGAGGGCGTATTCTCCGGCATTGACTTCCTGAAGGCAGTCAACCTCGGTGAGAAGCCCGAAATCGGCAAGAAATGCGTTGTCATCGGCGGCGGCAATGTTGCCATTGATGTTGCCCGCGCAGCTGTCCGTCTCGGTGCCGATGTCACCGTCTGCTACCGCAGAAAGGAAGAAGACATGCCCGCCGATCCTGCGGAGGTCGCCGAAGCAAAGGCCGAGGGCGTAAAGTTCCTCTTTGAGCACAAGCCCGTTGAAATCAAGGGCGAAAACGGCAAGGCCGTGAAGCTCATCTGTGAGGGCGATGAGTGCGAGGTTGACAGTGTCATCGCTGCCATCGGTCAGAAGATTGATGTCTCCGCGTTTGGCGTAAAGACCGGCGAAAAGGGCAATGTTCTCGCAAACGCAAAGACCTATCAGACCAGCATTTCCGATATCTTTGCCGGCGGTGATGCAGTCACCGGCCCCAAGTTTGCAATCGATGCCATTGCGGCAGGTAAGGAAGCCTCTATCTCCATCCATCGCTATGTCCACGAGGGTCAGACTCTTACCTTCGGCCGCGACAACCGCGACTATAAGGCACTTAACAAGGAAAATGTTGCATTCTCCTCCACCTCCTTCGACCAGACGCCCAGACAGAAGGCCGCTGCAGGCTCCGTTGAGGAAGCAAAGAAGACCTTCAAGGACCTCCGCGGCACTTTCACCGAGGAACAGATCAAGAAGGAAGCCGACCGCTGCCTCGGCTGCGGCGCAGTTGTCATTGATGAGTATATGTGCGTTGGCTGCGGCATCTGCACCACCAAGTGCAGGTTTGATGCAATCCATCTGGAGCGCGTCACCGATGCCTGCGGCAAGGCCTACTTTAAGAACATCGGCAGCATCTACGCAGGTGCTCCCGCAAAAATCGGCAAGGTCGTTGCCAACAAGGTAAAGTACATCAAGAAATAACTATCCAAACGAAAAAAAGCAAGGTACAACGTACCTTGCTTTTTTCGTTTCTTACAAGCCGTATTCCTCTGCCAGCCATTTGAACGCCGGCAGGGATTTTTTTATTCTTTCCACGGGAACGCAATAGGCAAGTCGGGCAAAGCCCGGGCAGCCGAAGTCATCACCGGGAACAAGAAGCAGGTCCTTTTCCATTGCCTTGCGGCAGAAGGCCCTTGAGTCGCTGACGGGAGTTTTGATGAAGAGATAGAACGCACCGTCGGGCTTAATACAGCGGTAGCCCATTTCTTGCAGAGCATCATAGAGAAGCGTTCTGTTTTCGTCGTAAAGAAAAATGTCGGAAAGCTCGCCCAGAGTTTCCGCAACGGCAAGCTGAAACAGCGGAGAAACACAGACATAGCCCAGGGCTCTGGCGGCGCCGTACACCGCGGCTTTCACATTTGAATAATCTGCCATGGCCTTTGATATGGCAATGTAGCCTATGCGCTCACCGGGCAGGGAAACGGATTTGCTGAAGGAATAGCAGTAGAGAGTGTCGGCATAGAGTCCGGGAATAAAGGGGACCTCAATTCCGCCGTAAACAAGCTCTCTGTAGGGCTCATCAGCGATAATGTAAATGGGGTGGCCGTATTCCTCCGCCTTTTTGTTCAGCACGGCGGCAATGGCACTTATGCTGCCCTCGGAAAGCACAACGCCGCTGGGATTGTTGGGTGAGTTGATGATAACTGCTGCGGTCTTTTCCGTGATTTTACCGGCGAATGCACCCATGTCCATCTGAAAGCTTTCAAGGTCGCAGAGCACCTCGGTCATGACCGCGCCTGTCTGCTCAATATAGGTTTTGTACTCGGGGAAGTAGGGTGCGATAACAAGGGCCTCGTCACCCTCTGACAAAAGCGCCGCGCAAAGAATTGCAAGGGCGGAGGATGCGCCGTGAGTCATGTAAATATCCCCTGCATCGTAATCTGCGCCGAAGCTTTCGTTGAGCTCACGGGCAATTTTTTCTCGCACGGATTCAATGCCTGCCGCCGGGGCGTAGGCGTGAAGCTGCGTGGGGTCGGCTTCGGCGCAGAGGCGGGAAACGGTGTCAAGCAGTGCCTTGGGAGGCGCAATGCTGGGGCTCCCGATGGTGAAGTCATAAACATTTTCTCTGCCCACGATTTTTGCCCGCTCCGCGCCGTAGGCGGCAAGCTCTCTTATGGTGGAGCCTGCGTTGCCCCAGCTGATGTATTTTTCGGATATCATTTATCTGCCTCCAAATAGTTTTTGAGATAAATAACAGCCTGCCTGTAGCCCTCAAAGCCAAGGCCCATATAGGTCTTTATGCAGGCCATGCCTGCGTAGGAGATCTGACGGAAATCCTCTCTCGCGGACACATCGGAGATATGCACCTCAACGGCGGGAATTGCCACAGCCTTCAGGGCATCTAAAATGGCAATACTGGTGTGGGTATATGCCGCGGGATTAATCACAATGCCGTCAAACACGCCGTAGGCACTCTGAATTCTGTCCACGATTGCTCCCTCGTGATTTGACTGAAACAGCTCGCATTCAATGCCGTTTTCAGAGCAGGTATCGGAAATAAACTGCTTGAGCGCAGCGTAATCCTGCCTGCCGTAAACCGAGGGCTCTCTTATGCCCAGCATATTGATATTAGGGCCGTTTATAATGAGAAATTTCATTGTAATGCCTCCATAATACGGGATACGGTTTCCTCGGGGCTTCCGTTGTTGTCAACGCAAAGGTCTGCAAAGCGCTCATACATGGGACGGCGCTTTTCGTAAAGCTCCTTGAGGTCGCTTCGCATGGAAATGGGTCTGCCGCTGCGCTCAAGGCTTTCAAGGTCACGCTTTATCCAGACAAGGGTGCCGTTCTGATGAAGCAGAGGGTAGTTTTCATCCCTTGTAACACAGCCTCCGCCGGTGGAAATTATAAGTCCGCCCTGCTTGCCCATGTCACTCATAACCTCTGTTTCAAGGCTCCTGAAATGCTCTTCGCCGAATTTTTCGAAAATCTCGGGAATGCTCATGCCTGCGCGTGAAACGATTTCCGCGTCAGTGTCGCAGACTCTTCTGCCCGTAAGCTCACCCAAACGGTTTGCAACCGTGGTCTTGCCGCTGCCGGGCATACCGATGATGATTATGTTCTGCATCTGTCTGCCGAGAGCATTTTCAATGCGGGATATTTCGCCGTCGACAATGCTTGCACCCATAAACTGCTCGCTGCTGCGCTTTGCCTGGGCAACTAACATATGAAGTCCGCAGGCGCAGGGAATGCCAAGCTCCTCCGCCTGCAGAAGAAGCGCCGTGCGTGCGGGATTGTAAACAACGTCAAGAACACCGCGGCACCTCTTGAAAATACTCAAATCAAGCGCCGCTTCGCCGTTGCGGGGATACATGCCCACGGGTGTGGTGTTGACGATTATTTCCGCGTCCGCGTGCACGGAAATATTCTCGTAGTTGTTCTCACCGCTGCGGGAGATGACGACAATTTCCCTCGCGCCCAGATTTTTCAGCACCGCGCAAACGGTGACGGAGGCACCTCCGCTGCCCAGCACAAGGGCCTTGCTGTCTGCAACAGCGATTTTGCTGCTGCGCACAAGGCTTTCAAAGCCGAAGGCATCGGTGTTGTCGCCGAAAAGGGTACCGTCGGGGCGCTTCACAATGGTGTTGACACTGCCGATGGACCTTGCAATGTCCGAAAGCTCCGCGCAATAGGGCAAAACGCTTTTCTTGTAGGGGATGGTCACATTCAGCCCGTCAAATTCGCCGCTTTTCAGAAAGGCTTCAAGCTCTTCGGGCTCCTTTTCGTAAAGCAGATACTCGTAGTCGCCTAACATGGAGTGAATCTGCGGAGAGTAGCTGTGGCCGAGCTTGCGTCCCAAAAGTCCGCATTTAAGCATCAAATCACCTCACTGTAGCTTCCGAGATAGCTGTATTTGTCGCTGATGTCCTTCAGCTCGTCCATAAGCTGAAGGAACTTGGGGGAATATACGGGTACTTCGAGGTCGAAGTAAAACATGAACTCGAAATCCCGCTCCGGCAGAGGACGGCTTTCAAGCTTGTTGAGATTCAGCCCCAAAGCATAGAACCTTGACAGCACCTTGTAAAGTGAGCCGGGGGTATGGGGAAGAACCATCATAAGGCTTGTGCGGTCAGCACCGGGATATATCTCCAAATCCTTGGAAATGCAGATGAAGCGGGTGTAGTTGTTGCCCTGATTCTGCACGGATTCCTTAAGGCAATCAAGACCGTAAAGTCTGACGCAGCTGCGGCTTGAAAGGGCGGCAATGTCCTTTCTGCCGGATTCGGAAACCATTTTTGCCGCCAAGGCAGTATTATCGCAGGCAGTTACCTTAACGCCCTTGAGAGACCGGAGGAATTCGCTGCTCTGATTTATTGCCTGCTCGTGGGAATAGATTTCCTTAATGTCCTCAAGCCTTGTTCCCGGGTTTGCAAGCAGGTTGTGGTCAACCTTTATGCGTGTGCTGCGGACAATGCTGAAGTTGTGCTTCTGCATAAGGTCATAGACCTTGTTCACAGAGCCTGCGGTGCTGTTTTCCAGGGGGATAACACCGTAGCGGCAGGAACCGTTTTCAATTGCGGTGAAAACCTCCTCAAAGCTTGAAAAGTAAAATATATCGGGATTTGTGAAAACCCGCTGGCAGGCAAGCTGGGAGTAAGCTCCCTCCACACCCTGACAAGCCACACTGGGTGCAAAGGGCAGAGTTTCCGGAGTATCCTCCAGAGCCTTGCGTATTTTTGATGAGGTTTCGCCGCCCTTATTCATAATGCGGTTCTGACTGCTGCGGCTAAGCTCAAAAATCAGAGAGTACAGCGCATAGCCGTATTCCTGCAGCTCCTCCGGGAGCTTTGATGTGACGCAGTGGAGCTTTTCCCTCTCACGTTTGGGGTCAAGCACAGGCAGATCGTTTTCCTGCTTAAACTGCGCAATCTGCGCCGCAACATCCATGCGCTGCTGAAAAAGCGCAACCATTTCGTTGTCGATTCGGTCTATGTCAAGTCTCAGTTCGTCAAGCGTCATGCGTTTACCTTTCCGGCTTCCAAAAGCGCATCGTAAATTGTGATTGCCGCCGCGGCTTCAATGCAGGGAACGGCACGGGGAACTATGCAGGGATCATGGCGGCCCACAACGGAAAGCTTCGTGTTTTCCCCTGTAAGCAGATTGACGGTGTCCTGCTCCTTGGCAATTGAGGGCGTGGGCTTGATTGCGACTCTGAACACAAGAGGCATGCCGTTTGTAATGCCGCCGAGAATACCGCCGCAGTTATTAGTTTTTGTGACGACCTTGCCGTCTATCATTTCAAAGGGGTCGTTGTTTTCGCTGCCGCGAAGCCTTGCCGCGGCAAAGCCTGCGCCGAATTCGACGCCCTTTACGGCGGGAATTCCGAAGACGAGCTGGGAAATGCGGGATTCCATACCGCCGAACATGGTTTCACCCAAGCCTGCGGGTGCGCCGCTTACAACGCATTCTACAATGCCGCCGAGAGAATCGCCCTGGGCCTTTGCCTTGAGAATGGCCTCCTTCATGGCGGTCTCATCCTCAATGCCTCCGATTTCCTTTATGCGGGCATCAACGCTGATGTCCTCTTTCTTTAACAGTTGCTTGCACAGACCGCCCACAATGCACAGCGGCGCCGTGAGCCTGCCTGAAAAGTGACCGCCGCCGGTGTAGTCCTGGGCGCCGCCGTATTTTACGTTTGCGGTGTAGTCAGCGTGACCGGGACGGGGCTTTGCAAGAAGCTCGGAATAGTCCTTTGAGCGTGCGTTGGTATTTCTTATGATTGCGGTGAGGGGTGCGCCGCAGATTTTGCCCTCGAAGAGGCCTGATACGAACTCGGGCGTGTCCGCCTCCTTACGGGGTGTAGAAAGCTCGCTCTGCCCCGGTGCTCTGCGGGCCATGAAGGCCGCAAGCTCCTCAAAATCAGGAGCAAAGCCCGCGGGAAATCCCTCCACCGTAACACCGATGGCGGGAGAATGGGACTGACCGAAAATGGTGAATTTTATATTTCCGCTGTAACTGCTGCTCATAAAAATCTCTCCAATTGTTCAAAGTTTTCCCAAAACCGCGGGAAGGACTTGCTTGTACATTCGGGGTTAAGGACCGTGACCGGCTCTGTGCATATGCAGGCCGCCACCGCCGCAGACATGGCGATGCGATGGTCGTTGCAGGAGTCCGCGGTGCCGCCTTTTAAATTACCGCCGCCGTTTATAATAAGCCCGTCGGAAAGCTCCGTTACACAGCCGCCGAGGTTCTTCAAAAGTGCGGCGGTGGCGGCAAGCCTGTCCGATTCCTTAAGCCGCAGGCGTGCGGCATTTATAATGCGTGTTTCTCCCTTTGCCGCCGCCGCGATGACGGACAGCACGGGGATAAGGTCGGGTATGCCCGAGGCATCGATTTCACAGCCGCGAAGCTCGCCCTTCTTTACGGTAATTTCGCTGCCGCAGATGTTCAGCTCCGCACCGAAGCGGCGGAGAATGTCAATGACCGCCTTGTCGCCCTGCAGGGTATTTTCGGGCATGTTTTTAACTGTTATTCCCCTTTCGGAAAGGGCTCCCATACAGAGGAAAAAGGCGCCGTTGGAGTAGTCACCCTCGGCGGTGCAGTTGCCCTTCAGTCTATAATGCTGATTGCCGGGAATTCTGTATTCGTTTCCGATATGCTCAAAGTCTATGCCCGAGGCGCGCAGGGCGCTTTCCGTCATGGCAATGTAGGCGGAGGACTCCGTTTTGCCCGTAATGCGGATTACGCTATCGCCCCCTAACAGAGGCAGGGCAAAGAGAAGTCCCGAAATATACTGGGAGGAGATGTCCCCGGGAATTTCAAAAATACCGCTGCGGAGCTTTCCGCTGCAGTAAAGGCTGCTGCCGCGCTTTTCAATGCTCATGCCCTGCTGGCGCAAAAGGTTGTCCAAAGGCGCAAGAGGCCGGTCTGCAAGACGGCCCTCCATGGGGAATATAACACTTTCGCCGAGAGCGCCGCACACAGGAATCAGAAAACGGAGGGTTGAGCCGCTTTCACCGCAGAGAAGGAGCTTTGCATCCGCAGTGTATCTGCGACGGGGCTCAACGCACAGCAAACCACGGTTTTCCTCGCTTATGTCCGCGCAAAGTGCCTCAAGGCATTTTACCGTGGCGGCAATGTCCTTTGAAATATCGCCGCAGTCAATGCGGACCCTATCGCTTCCGAGGGCGGCGCAAATCAGCAGACGGTGGGCATGAGATTTTGATGAGGGAGCCGCGGCGACACCGCCGCGCTGTCCCGGCAACAGCTTAATTTCTGTCATTTCAGTTTAACCAACTTTGAATTTCGTCAATTTCAATGGGAATTATGCGGCAGGCACCGATTTTCTCGGGAACAACAAGGTGCAGCTTGCCGCCGGATATTTTCTTGTCTGCCCTGCAGGCCTCAAGCAGCTCCTCACTGCCGAAGCAAAGCTCCGTGGGCAGATTGTACTTTCTGAGAACGGCAATTACTCTTTCGAAATCACTGACGCTGCAAATGCCGCGGGCGGAGGCACCGCGCATGATTGCCGCAAGTCCCATGGCAACGGCGTCGCCGTGGCTTATTTCAAAGCCGCTGCATTTTTCCACAGCGTGACCGATGGTGTGACCGAGGTTTAAAAGTCTTCGCAGACCGTTGTCAAACTCGTCAACCTTCACAATATCCCGCTTCATAGTGACGCAGGTGGTGATAACCTGCTCTTCCTGATTGCGGATGTGGTTTTTTTCGATTTCGGAGAAGAATTCCGCGTTGCCTAAAACGCCGTATTTTATGACCTCGGCACAGCCGCAGCGGTAATCCTCATCGGAAAGAGTTTTCAGCACATCGGGGTCGCAGAAAACAGCCTTGGGCTGATAAAAGCAGCCCAACTGATTTTTCGCCGCCGCAAGATTGACGGCGGTTTTGCCGCCAACGGAGGAATCCACCATTGCGAGAAGCGTAGTGGGAATCTGCACAAATGCCATGCCCCGCTGATAGGTGGCGGCGGCAAAGCCTGTAAGGTCGCCGGTGACTCCGCCGCCTAAGGCAAAGAGCGCATCGGATCGGCTTATGTGGTTTTCGCAGAGAAAGCTCTGAAGAGCGCCGTAGACCTCAAGGCTTTTTGCCTCCTCACCGCTTTTGTGGATAAAGCTCAAGACCTCAAAGCCGGCCTTTTTCAGAGAGCCGACTACGGTTTCGCCGTACAGGGGGAAAACCCGTTCTCCGGAGACTACAACGGCCTTGCAGGGCTTCATAAGCCTTGCGGCTTCTTCGCCTACGCGGCTTATAATCCCGCTTTCCACGGTTACATCATAGCTACAGGAGGCCGCAACATGAATTTTGCTCATCGTCCGTCAACCTCCTCCTTGCGCTTTTTGCCCTCGTAAAGAAGGGCAACAAGCTCATCGGTGTCATCGTTTTCGATGGCATCGCGGTATTTCTGGAGGCTGTCTATATAGAGGTTAAGCTCATTTAAAACATTGTCCTTGTTTTCCATGAAAAGCTCTGCCCAGAGATTGGGATTGAGCCATGCAACACGGGTAAGGTCCTTGTAGCTTCCCGCGGAGAAGCCCTTGTGGGTGCCTGCCGTGGGACTTTTAATATACGCGTTGGAGATGATATGCGGCATCTGGGAGGTGAAGGCAATCATCCCGTCATGCTTCTCCGCCGTGGTCACGGAATATTTGCCGAAGCCCACGGGGGATAAAAGCTTTTCCGCCTTTTCCAAAAGCTCAATGTCGTCAAAGGTGGGAGGCACAAGCACCATGGGCGCGCCGTGGTAAAGGTTTGCCCTTGCGTGCTTGAAGCCGGAATACTGGGTGCCGGCCATGGGATGCCCGCCTATATAGGTGAAGCCGTATTTCTCCGCAATGGGGAAGCACAGCTCGCAGACCTTGCGCTTTGTGCCGCAGGCATCGATTACAATGGGCTTTTTGCCGATGTAGGGAGCCATCTGCTCAAGAAAGCTTGCCGCCGCCTCGGGAAAAACCGCAATGATGACAATGTCGCATTCGCCGATATTGTCCTTTGTAAGCTCACCGTCCACAGCGCCGCTGAGCATGGCAAAATCAAGAGTGTCGCGGCTGCGATTGAAGGCAAGCACCTTCTCCCCTGCGGCATGGTATGCCTTTGCAAAGGAGCCGCCGATAAGTCCGAGACCAACAATGCCTGCCGTCATTTTGCAATCACCTCGCGAATTTGCTCAACATCCCTTGCCAGCTTGTGGTAATCCTCGGGAAGCAGGGACTGGGCGCCGTCGCACAAAGCGTGCATAGGGTCGTTATGCACCTCGATGATAAGACCGTCAGCGCCGCAGGCTGCCGCCGCCAGCGCCATGGGGCGCACAAGCTTTGCGACACCCGTTGCATGGCTGGGGTCAACAATGACGGGAAGATGTGTCAGCTCGTGAAGCACGGGAACAACCGCAAGGTCAAGAGTGTTGCGGGTGTAGTCATCAAAGGTGCGGATACCGCGCTCGCAAAGAATAATCTGATCGTTGCCGCCGGCCATAATGTACTCCGCGCTCATGAGGAGCTCCTTGACCGTATTGGCAAGGCCGCGCTTGAGAAGAATGGGCTTTCTGAGCTTGCCCACCTCACGCAGCAGGTCAAAGTTCTGCATATTTCTTGCGCCGATCTGAATGACATCAACATCCTCAAAGAGAGGAAGGTCGTTTACGCCCATGACCTCGGTGACAATGGGAAGGCCGGTCTCCGCCTTTGCAATCTTAAGCAGCTCAAGTCCGGTTGCCTTGAGGCCCTGGAAATCATAGGGAGAGGTTCTGGGCTTGAAGGCGCCGCCGCGGAGCATATTTGCACCGGAGGCCTTAACCGCCTTTGCGATACCCACAATCTGCTCCTCGTTCTCCACGGAGCAGGGACCGGCAATCATGCAGAAGCTGCCGCTGCCTATTTTTGCATCACCCACCTGAATTACGGTGTCCTCAGGATGGAACTTTCTGTTGCAGCACTTGAATGGGTCGGTTACAACCTTTACGGAATCAACGATTTCAAGACTTGCAACAAGGTCCTTGTCAATCTTGCTTGTATCGCCAATCATACCGAGAACGGTCTGATATTCACCCTGGGAAACATGGACATCAACGCCCTGCTTTTTAAGCCAGTCGATGAGCTGGTTTCGTTTTTCTTCCTTGGTGTTGTGTTTCAGAATAACAATCATTTTTCTGCCTCCGTAGAATAACAAAAATGCGGCACAGGCTGACCCGTGCCGCATCAGAATTTACTGAATCAATTCGTTTTTGCGCATCACAAAGCAGCCTTACTACAATTCATAGTAAAGTAAAAATAGTATGCGCCATAAACATTCATCTTCATAACAGTCGCCTTTCAGCAATACTCTTTCGTGATTTAAAGTATAACAAGAGTTTGCGGTAAAGTCAACTTGTTAGAATTAACAATTTTGGCGCAGCGGACTTGTGCCTTCAACAGCATAATACATATTTTGACCGTGTTTGTCGCTCTTGTCAATATAATGATTGGACAAAGGCTGAAATTATATGTCAATAGCTATATTGAAGCGGGCAAGTGAGTGTGGTAAAATCCTAATGTTGCGTTTTTTTGCGCTTCTATTTGCTTATACGAGGCCATCAATAATGGAATTTGCTTTTTTCAGCTGGCAGAGTGCTGTCATATGTGCGGCCTACTTTCTTGCAGGGCTTATTGACGCCATCAGCGGAGGCGGCGGGCTCATCACCGTTCCCACCCTTATGACGCTCGGAATACCGGCCCACTATATTGCAGGCACGAATCAATGCTCGGCGCTCATGGGCGGCTTTGCGTCAATTTATAAATATGCCCGAACGGGCAATGTGCATTTCCGCTCGGGTATTATAACAGCGGTGACCGCAATCATAGGCGGCACAATCGGCGCGGAGCTTAACATGATAATTCCGGAAAAATATCTGGAAACCGTCATGATATTGCTGATGCCTCTTGTTGCTCTCATGGTATTTCTGAAAAAAGACTTCGGTGAGGCGGACCGTTCCGCAGATCTTTCAGCATTCAGGCTGTTTATACGCGCTGCGCTCATAGGCCTTTTGGCCGGCGCATATCAGGGCTTTTACGGTCCCGGTGCAGGCATGATATATATGCTTGCCCTTGCCATGCTCATACGGCTCGACCTTGTTAAGGCCTCCGGCACCGCAAGATTTGTCTCGGCCTTTGCCTGTTTGAGCTCATCCCTTACATATGCGGTTTCCGGCCTCGTTATATGGCGCATAGTACTTGCCGCCACGGTATTTAACATTGCGGGAAATTTTCTCGGTGCAAATCTCGCAATTAAAAAGGGCGCAAAAATGATTCGCCCCGTTTTACTGCTTGTCCTTGCTCTTCTGTTTTTTAAGCTCGCACTGCAATGGTAAAGACCTTTTTGGCAACTTCCGCCGCAGCGCATAGCAAAAAACACGGTAATGCTGTCGCATTGCCGTGTTTTTATAAGGTTTGGGCGTCTAAACTCCCGACAGGTTTCCCCTGTCGGGAGTTTATTTGCTCTTTAGTCAATTGTAAAGTGCAGATGGTCCTGGGATTCTCTGACCTGAATATCAAGTGTCAGGTTTTCAAGGTCATAAACCGAGGTGTGGACAGTAATCCAAAGGCTGCCGTCCTCCGAATTTTGTGCGCAGTATGCCGCCATTTCGCGCTCCGCAACGGCGGAGAGGATGCCGGTCTCGGAAATGTCGCCGTTAACAGCCGGTTCACCGTCACGAAGTGCCATGCTGTAATAAACACCGCCGTACTTTTCCATATAGAAGTTATAGGTTTCCTCACCTATTAGCTCCTTCAGAGTTTCCTCATCATAGTACTTCGTGAGGTCAACTCCTGCACATTCGGAATACCAGAAAAGCTCACCGTAAAGGTCATAGTTCTTGGAGTAGTACACCTTTTCCATGAGGTCAAAGGTACCCATGACGGAGTCCGCCTGATTGTAGTATTTGTCAAGGAGCTGCCATCTCTCGTAGCCGAGGCCCATGCCCACGGACTCCGCAGAGCCGTCAAAGTTAGCCACATTAAAATTGGTCATAATGGGCTTATCGTCCACGAAGCTCTCTGTGACATGGAGTCCGTCGGGGAACACCTCAATGACTACGGTTTTGATTCTGCTGTCAGTGCCGCTTGCGGGGCCGGAGAGCATCCAGTGGAGTTCCTCAGTTTCTCCCATTTCGGAGTGAATGTCCTTATCCTTCAAAAGCGCAAGAGCGCTTTCAACGGAATCGGCATTATCGAGGATGTATCTGACGACGCTGCCGCCATCAAGGTCATCCTCTGCCGCCTTCGTGTGAGTCAGCTCGCCGTTTTCACCGTAGGGCATGACATTCACCTGAATACAGATGCCTGCGTCGTTAATGCCGTCAACCGTGAAAAAAGGAATCAGCTCATAATCGTAAGTGCCGTCCTCATCCGTTATGAAGCTCATATCCGAAACGCCCACACTTGCGTGAGGGCGGTTTTCAGTTGCGGCTGCGTGGACAACGCAAATGTCGGTGTCAGCGAAAATCCAGTCATAGTTTCTGCCGCGGTATTGCCCGTTCTGCACACCGGAGCAAGCAGCACCCGGCAGTTCCGATGTGCCGGATTTGTCCCAGTTAAAATCCGTGGTGAAGGTGGTTTCGTAAAGATTATCGGCAAGCTGTGTGAGCTCCGGTCGGATGCTCTCCCGGGACCCGGACGGTGTATCAGACGGAGTCTCGGATGATGTATCGGATGAGCAGCCTGTCAGGCAGCCGAGAAGTATGCAAAGGGCTAAAAGCAAGGTGCAGATAAAACGAGCATTTTTAAGATGAGTATTAGTCATAGACTTTCATCCCTCCTCGTTTTAGCATATTGCCGCTTTGCCGAGGTAATTCGGTTTTTCTGTCCGCTGGCTTTAAAAACGGCAAAAATTCTCAAGTCCCATGGGCACAGACACCGACACACAGATCGGTCTTTTCATACGGAGCCTAATGCTGCCGATGAAAAGACACCCCTTGGGCGGTGCGCCCAAGGGGTGTCATGAAAAACAGGATTACCGCTTCCCTTGTTCAGCTTCAGCTAAACAGCTTCAGTGCCTTGAACAGAATCTTAGGCAGCTTTCGGTAGGTATCGTATATCTGATTTTGATATGCCTCTACGGGTGTAATCTTAATGTTTTCCATTGCGTCAAGAGGAATCCAATCCGGCTCCTTGCCGTCAACAAGCCATACCGGAGCACTTGAGCCGCGAGGTACGAGAACGGGGTTATACTCTTCCTTCAGCACAGACATATGCACTTGGTCGGTGTAGCCCTGATAGTAGCCCAGGGAAGTCTTTGCGTGGAACAGATCAGGATCCTTCTCCTCATGGATGCCCTTGCCGAAGTTTGCCTTTACAAAGTCCTTATCAAAGATACCCATGCTCATAAGCCACAGAGAAACACGGCACAGAGAAACCTGAACGCGGTAGCTGCCGCCTTCCTTTGCTCTGCGGGCAAGTGCTTCCATAACGCCTGCGGCGGCAAGCCAGCTGACGAGGAAGTCGTTTACAACATTAATTACAGGCAGACGGGGCTCCTCGGGAGTGCCCTCGAACATTGCCATACCGGTTACACAGCCTGCAACCTGGTCATAGCCCACACGATCTCTCCAGGGACCTGCATCGCCTGCGAAGGAGGTATTGCAGTAGATTATGCCGGGCCTTATCTCTGCGCATTCCTTTGCAGTAAGACCAACCTTCTCCATGAGCTTGGGACGACGGTTTGCAAAGAAGATGTCGGCATCCTTCAGCAGCTCCTTGACCTGCTTCTGGCCCTTCTCCTCCTTGTACTGAATTCTGCAGGAGCGCATACCGACATCTGCAGAGATGTAGGTGGAATCGTATTCGAATTCATCGGGCTTCCAGATATTCAGAACATCTGCGCCGTGGCAGGCAAGTGCGCGGCCGAGGCCGGCACCGGCAATGATATGGCCCATACCCAGAGCGCGGACACCCTCGAGAGGTGTTTTCGGATTCATTGACAGAGGTTCGGGCTCGCTCTCGCCTATCTTCTCAATTTCAACCAGAGGCAGCTTGCTCAGATAATCGGTGTAAACGGGCTCCTGCATAAACTCCTGCAGTGTGCGCAATCTGCCCATGATGATACCCTCTTTTGCGCATTTTTCCTCGAGCTTTGTGCCGTTTTTGAACAGCAACTTCTTTACAACGCTGGGTATATTGTTGTTGCAGCCAATCATGTCCTGCATTCTGTCGCGCAGCTTGGGCATATTGTTATCGGGGCATACGAAGCTGCCGTCGGCAGTGCGCATCAGCAGCATAAGACCGCCCAGGTTAACATCGGGTACATCGGGATTGTAGCCGTTGAGCATTTCCTGCATCTTATACAGTGCGCTGAGTCTGCTTATGCCCTTGGAAATGTCAATTGACATATCCTGACCCTCGCCGCCGCGCATACGCCAGATTTTAGTGGCTGCAAGAGATTTTGCCATGAGGCAGATAGATGAGCCGGTGCCCAGAGCGATGGTGCTGTCTACGATAGGGTCTGCGCCCTCAAAGGTAATTTTGCCGCCTGCATCCTCGGAGCTGAGTCCGATTTCGTTTACCACATTTTCAAATTCTTCGTAGATGTTGATTTTGCCTTCTTCCGCAATGCGTGTATCACACGCCTGCTTAAGTCTTGCGTCCAGAGATTTTTTAGCCATTTTGCTTCCTCCTTAGTATAAATGATAAAAAACTTCTTGCCATTTTGCCGAAAATTGTATATATTGATGTTACAAATTGTATCGCATTGTCAATTTGTTTACAAGCAATTGTGCATAGATAGTTACACAGGAAACCGCAAGAGTTACACAACTTGGATTTCATGTTACACTTTTATTTGTTATGTGTTACAAACTGTTCAGAGGATGGTGGCCTATGAATAATTCAAGCACTTTCTTTACCGAATGCATAGCAAAGGCTCTCATAGAGCTTTTGAAAGAAAAACCCTTTTCTTCAATTTCTGTTGCCGAAATTGCGCAGAAGGCGGGTGTTTCCCGAATGACCTATTACCGAAACTTCAGTTCAAAGGAAGATATCCTCGAAAAGTATATTAACAGCATTTTCGACAACTACCACAAGGAAGTATATGCCAACGCAAAGCACGCCTCGTTCATAAGATACGAAAATGTTCTGCTCGGCTTTGAGTACTTCCGCCGCTACAACGATCTTGCCGCCTGCCTGCTGTCTAATAATCTCGGTTGGTATATCCGCGATGCAATCATACGCAGCGAGCTCGGGCTTTCCCTCGTGAGCGAAAAGGACAGGCATTCGCGTTATCTTTTCATCGCATATGCCAACACTCTTTTCGGCATCATGTCCGAGTGGGTAATAAGCGGTATGAGGGATGACCCCGCAGAGCTTGCTAATATGATCTGCGATATTTATGTTGACAGGCTCAGGCGGTATTAATAAACGATATCGTCAGGCTTGCACGGGAGAACAATCATCTTGTTTACAAAGGCGCGTGTATGCTTGCGTGTGTTCCAAAGCGTTCATCAGACGCGGCAGAGTTGATTTACCTGTGCCGAAGACGCCGACTCCGGCAGTAAAACCGTTGAAAACGCAAAGGACGCGGCTGAAGGCATGCATTCATTTGAATGCGCTCTGCCCTGGATTATTGTCGCAGCTATAGCTGCAGCTTTAGTCACCGCAGTCATAATTAAGACGAGGAAAAGCAAACGCGGATAGGATACAATTCAAGCTCCAAATCTCAAAAAAGACTCCGCTGCCCAATAGGGCAGCGGAGTCTTTTTTTCATCAGTTTTCGAAGTCAAATATCTGGTCTGCGTATGCAATGGGGTCAGCTTCAAGTGCTTCGAGCTCGTAGCCTATGCCGTTTTTATCAAGCTCGGCGCATATCGCTCTGACATACTTATCCTCCAATATTGTCTGATTAAAAGACATCGTCAGATATCCGTTCATGGAGTTTTCCTGGCAGATTATTGAGCTGGGGAAGTTGCCTGTGGAGAAGCCGTATTTTATGTAGCGGAGCATATCTCCCCACTGCAGTCTGCCCATGTAGCTTATCAGAGGGGAGTCAGCCGAGCTCATATGTCTGCCGACCTTCTCATAAACCTCCTTCACCGGAATATCTGCTATCCCGTCATAGTCCTGTTTTGTTTTGGCAGCAGACCGCATCAGCACATCCTCGCTGATGCTCTTTTTGACAGATGCCTTCACATATTCGCCAAGCTCCGGGAGCGTCATATTGAGCTGACTGTCGGTGAGTGCAATGCCGCAGGGCACTACCGCAGGACGCACGGTTTTTTCAACACCCAATACATTTCGGGCATTAGTCGGATATCCGATGACAATCGGCTTACTTTTATCAGTCCTAAAGCTGTTTATTGCCTTTGCATACAGAATTATCGACATCGCAAAAACAGAAGTACCGTTTTGCTTGCAGAAGCACTGGAAATCCGACTCGTTTATCTTCAGCAGAAGGCATCTGTGGTCAGTTTCCGTCAGCTCATTATCCGAAAATACCGTGTATGCCATTCCCTCGCCATCAGCAGCCGATGCAGGTGCTGAAATGCCCTTCAGCTTTTCGCTTGCAAACGGGTTTTCGTACTCGCCTTCGTCGATCTCATTGCCGAGCAGGTATGCACCGTCGGGCGCCTTGAGGTCTGCATCATATTTCTCCTGACAGTAGTAGTACAGAAGCGTCTGACGGAAGCGTGTTCCGCCGAGGCCGTCATACAGAGCGTGCAGGGCGGGAATCTGAATGGTGTGCTTGGTGTAGGTTACGGCGTGCAAATGATAATTTGTCTCCTCGGCACACAGCTTGACCGGTGCCTCGGTGCAGATGACAGCCAACGGCAGGGGATTATGTACAAGGTACAAGCCGTCTTGTCGAAGGTCGAGCTTAACCGAAAGATAGGGAAAGCGCGCAGCAGCCTTGTGGGCAGCGTGGCGCAGGATTTCCCCGTCGACCTCATCTTTCATAACAACGGTAAATTTAACCGTTGAAAAGCGGGATCCCTTTCCCATAAAGAAATAAGGAATCTCAGAGGTTACTTTTGCTTCATAATTACTAAAATCCATGTATTGTCTCCCGAAAAGCAGTTTTTGATATTAATCCTGCTTTGCAAATTTTTCGGCTGCCTCGCGCTTCATTCTGACCGCATCCTGCTTGCCGTTAGCGAGCTTGGGCAGAGAATCATAGACGAGGAAATATGCGGGGATCTTGTGCTTTGAAAGCTTCCCGTCAAGGAAGGCTCTCATCTCATTTTCGTTGAAGCTGCGGCCCTCCTTCATCGAAATGCAGGCACATACCGCTTCTCCGTAAAAATAATCAGGAACGCCCACGACCTTTACATCCTGTACATCCTCGTGCTGTGAGATGACTGCTCCTACCTCGTTGGGCATAATGTTTTCGCCGCCGCGGATGATGAGCTCCTTGTATCTTCCGAGGAAGTGCAGGTAACCGTCGCTGTCAAGGCAGCCCATATCGCCGCTGTGCAGCCAGCCGTATTCATCAATCGCCTGCTTGTCCAGCGGCAGCTTGTAGTATGAGCACATGAGATTAAGACCGCGAATCATAATTTCGCCCGCAGCGCCGGTGGGGCATTCCTCGCCGCTTTCGGGATTTACTACTTTAAGCTCAACACAGTCGATGGGTTTACCTACAGAGTCGCAGATGCGGTCAATACCGTCGTTGTACTCGGTCAGAGTTGACGGGGTTGCCTCGGACAAACCGTAGCTTACGATGAAGTGAACATTCGGGAACGCCTTGCTTGCATTAATAAACTGTGCCTTGGAGAAGGACGCGCCGCCGACATTGATACAGCGTAAAGACGACACCTTCTCGGGAGTGAATTCTTTATTCCCCATGAGTGCCAGAATCATTGTGGGAACAGAATGGAAAAGCGTACACTTTTCCTTTTCAATTGTTTCAAGAACAGTGTGAACATGACCGTTATCGGGAATGACTATTGAGCCGCCGTGAAGCGCATTGCAGAAAAATCCCGCAGAAATGCCGAAGGTGTGGAACAGAGGGAGAATAAGGCAGAGCTTATCCGAGGAGTTTATGCCTACTGTCTTTGCACGGATTTCAGATGAGTTCAAAATGTTGTATGCCGAGAGGAGCACTCCCTTGGGGGTTCCCGTAGAGCCGGAGGTGTATATCATTACACAGACATCATCAGAGGATACCGCGGGACCTTTTTTGTCCTCAATACTGTCGTATTCCGAGAGGCGCTGTCTGAAATCTATGTTCGTGCGAATATCGTATGCGTGGGTGAGCATACTGTCCGGTCTGTTCAGAACATTGTCCGGGAAACCCGAGCCATCGCGTGCAAGGCTAATATCACCATAGCAAAGGTGAGTTATATCACCCACCTTGGAAACAAGCTTAAGCTCCTCGGCGGTGTAGTTGAAGTTGAGCAGGCAGGCAACTGCACCGAGCTTCTGAATTGCAAAGAAAGCGAATGCCCAGTTTGCGCAGTTAGTGGTGCAGAGACCCACATGTGAGCCCTTCCTAACACCGAGCTTTCTGAGGTCGGAGGCAATTATCTCGGAGCACCGGTCAATCTCCTGCCAAGTATATGTTATTCCTCTGTGCTTGAGAAAAACCTTGTCCGGGAAATCGGAGGCCAGCTTTGCGATAACCTCCTTGAAGGACATGGACATATACTCCTCCGGTGAGGCGCTTGCCTGAGCAAGCTCAATGTCCATTATCGTGTCAAAGCCGGTCATTTTGAATATATCAAAAACGTCCTCGTTCGCATTGACAATCTTCATATTGCCGTCCTTAACCTTTTTTCTCGCTGCAAGAAGAACCCTCAGGCCCGCAGAGGAAATGTACCGGAGCTCCTTAAAATCAAACAGCACATCAGCGGATGCAAAATCAAGACCGTCAATAATGTCCTGCAGCTGTGAGTATGTAGATGTGTCAAGTCTACCCTCAACCTTGATTATAAGCTTTCCGGCATCGTTGTTAACCGATACTTTCATGTCTTTTCTCCTTACAAGCATTGTGTTTATTGTTCTCGGTCACATTGTATCATCGGCAGCATGAAATCTCAACAGCGACAGTTTCGATACAGGAATCTTTTTATAATTATTCGAGCACCTCCCGAAATCCAAACCATATCGTCGGAACGGTTGCTGCTGCTTTCGCTGTATTAGGGAAATACTGTCATAGAATCTAATCACTTTTCGGCAAACAGCTCAATGCGAACAATTGCAAATCGGCGCTAAAGTCTTTGTCTTTAGCACCGTTTTTTCATAAAGTCGAAAAAAGAGAGCTGAATTTCTAAAGCGGTCAAAACAGAAAAAGCGGCGAGAAAAGCGTTTAATCCGACAGTTTTTTGCATATTGTCGGACAACCTATTGACAAATAAACAACTCTTATGACACATATATGTAATTTGTATTGTACAATTCAGCAAATCTGTGATTATATTTTATGTAGAATATTGCGGCTTTTTGTAAATATCGATGAAGGAGATGCATATGGTAGCAGAAATAATTGCGGCAATAATATTTGTCGTTATGTTTGTAATGATAGTGGCCAGCAAGCTTGAGCGTCATATTGTTACGCTTATTGCGGGTGCGCTCACCCTTATTGTTGTATTCGGTCTGTGTATGCACAGCATGACCGCTGTTTCCGAAACACTGAATCTTTCAAAACTGGTCGAGCCGAGCTTCTGGTATCAGAAGGGTACAGAGGCGGGCAGCTCCGGCGGCATCAACTGGGAAACCATCATCTTCATCGCGGGTATGATGATAATGGTGGAGGGTATGTCCGAGGCAGGCTTCTTCAGATGGCTTTGCATGAGAATTGCCAAGCTCGTAAACTACAAGCCCATAGCGATTTTCCTTACCTTTATGATTCTTGCGGGTGTTCTCTCCATGTTTATCGACAGTATTACCGTAATACTGTTCCTTGCCGCAGTCACCATCGAGCTTGCAAGACTTCTGCAGTTTGACCCCATACCCTTTATAATGGCGGAGATCTTCTGCGCAAATCTGGGCGGCAGCGCAACCATGTGCGGTGACCCCCCCAACATCATAATCGGAACCTCACTGGGCTACACCTTTGGTGACTTCGTATCCAATACCGGCATCATTGCCGCTGCTGCGGCGGTTGCAATTATTATATACTTCTATCTGGTGCTGGGCAAAAAGATAAAGAAAAACGGTATTGCGGATCTTACGGGCGTTGACATCAACCCCAAAAACGCAATTACCGATAAGAAAAAGTTCATCTGCAGCAGCTTCGTATTTGCAGTTGCCGTTGTACTGCTGATTAACCACGCAGCATTGGGACTCACCGTTGCCACAATCGGTGTTATCGTGGCAATCCTCACCTCTCTTATTCAGCCGAAGGACGCAATCCGTCTGATTAAGAACATCGACTACAAGACTCTGCTGTTCTTCATCGGACTGTTCATAGTCATCGGCGGTCTTGAGCAGACCGGCGTGCTTGAATCTATTGCGGCAATGATTCAGAGCTTCAGCAACGGCAGCGTTGTACTCACCGTCATCATCATTGTATGGGTTTCCGCAATAGCAAGCGCATTCGTTGATAATATTCCCTTTGCCGCAACTATGATTCCCGTAATCAGAAGCATCTCCATGTCAGCGGGAATCGACCTGCCCCTTATGGCATGGTCTCTCGCAATGGGCACCGACCTGGGCGGCAGTGCAACGCCCATCGGCGCATCCGCAAATGTGGTGGGTATCTCAATTGCAAACAAGGAAGGCTACAGCATCGGCTGGGGCAAGTATTGCAAGCTTATGATTCCCGCAACCGTCATCGCGATCGCCATTTCTACCGTTTTCCTTTGCTTGCGGTGTATGTAAGCAATTATGAATCCTTTCTATTTACGACAAGCGCCCGGAGAAATCCGGGCGTTTGTCGCATTCTATGAGTCAAATGAAACGGAGCAGGCATAACACCTGCTCCGAAGAAAAGGAAAACCATGTTTTGCGGACAGCGCTCCGCATTTTTATCCGTCATTTCCCGTATTCACGCATTGTGGTTTGGATTGTTTTATAATATCAGCGCAGGTTCAGATGGATTTCCGCCGTTGCGAGCTTATAATCCTGGTAGCGTCCCAACCATGTGAGATCTGCCTGTGCGCCGCTGGCAAGGCGCTCGTCAAGAGTCATGCCATAATAGACAAAGGCATTGCCGCTGTGGTAATTCAGCTCAAATGTGGTATCGAAGAAATAGCACTGCCCATTAATGCAAGCATAGTTCCAGACATGACTTTCACCGTCACTCATCACTCCGCTTGCAATGGCGGCATCAATATCCGACTGTGCGAGAATCTGCGCAAACACATAAGAAAAGGTAACGCAGATACCGCGGTGCTCCAGAAGTGCGTAACAGCCGTCTGTTTTTTCGCGAGTTACTGCGCGGTCATAATCATAGCTCATCAGAGGGCAGAAAGCATGATACAGCGTCTGGATTTTATCTGCTTCGTCGTCGGTAGGCTTAATTTGATTCAGGAAGCTCTGCATGATATCTGCAATCTGACGAATGCGCGTCTGAAGCGTGTTTTTGTCAACCTGATATGTCCAGCTCAATCGGTCTGCAGAATAATCGTAGTTTGCAGCCCAGTTTAGGTCAATGTCCCCGTCGGCATAGAAGGGGCACTCATAGGTCAAAATCATGCAGATACGCCGCGCACACTCCACATCGGGGCAATAGCAGCTGGTTTCGTAATTCATGTAAGCAGTCAGGAAGCCCTTATAAAACGCCGAAAAGTCTTCGCCAAAGGAGCGAATGGCTTCCTTTGACAGCAAATAAGGATTGTACTGATACCTGCCCGCTTTGATTACAGGCTGCACATCAGAAAGCTTGAATTCTTCCTCTGTATCCTCTTCGGGCTCAGGCTTGATGTAAGCGAGCTTATGGGCTCCTCTGTTCATCTTCACATCTCCGCAGAGGGCAAGGATATCATCGTTATCGTGCCTACAAACGGTGCAGCGGCCTCCTTCCCCATGGGAAGCGAGGTAAACCTCACCTTCGGCGGCAATGTCGCCCATGTCTTCGACAAAGACGGCAAAAACCTCGAGTGGTAAGTAAATAACACGTAAAATCTCCGCTGCTATTACTGCGGAGATTTTATGCACTTTATGTGCATTTATAGGTACCGTTCTTAAATGGCAGCCACGCCGGGATACCGGGCCTGCTCTTTGCTTTGCGGCGTGAGAGTATGGGTATGTGTTTCCGTTCAGCCGCAGCATCTTGAATTTTTACCATTTTCATTTTATAATGTGTTCATCGGAAAAGCCTATTTGACTTTTTCAGCCGCATTGCTATGGAATTTACGATAGGATAAGCAGCCCTGCAGAACACAATCTGTGGGGCTATTTTGAAAAACACCAAGGCAAAATGTGTACGACGAGGAAAAGCAAGCATACCAACGCACGTAAAAAACACCGAAACGAAGCGAAGTGATTATATATGTTCCGAAAATCCGGAAAAGTCCGAAACATGACAAGCGGAAATATTTACAGGCATCTGATAGCATATTCCGTACCGGTCTTCCTTGGCCGTATAATGCAGATGCTTTATAACATCGTGGACACTATCGTTGTCGGTCGCTTTATCGGTACTGAAGCTATGGCGGCTGTTGGCGCAACCGGTATGATAACCAATATTACGCTTTACCTCTTCCTGGGCTTTTCTGTCGGAGCCGGCACTCTGGTGGGGCAAATCTTCGGCTCGAAGGAAAAGAACGCTCTTCATGATGCAATTCAGACGATCATTGCGTTTTCTCTGATTATTTGCGCGGCTCTGACGGTTATCGGATATCCTCTTTCAAATCCCATACTCAGGCTGCTGAAAACCCCCGACGATGTTTTTTCCTTTGCGTCAACATATCTGCATATCTATTTCATCGGCATTTCCGGCATGATCATTTACAATATCGGCGGCGAAATTCTCCGGGCAGTAGGAAATACTACTATGCCGTTGATTTTCCTGACAGTATCCAGTGCCATAAACATTGTACTCGATATTGTTTTTGTCGTTGTTTTCGACGCAGGAGTGGCCGGTGTCGCATGGGCAACGACAATTTCCCAGTTTATAGCTGCGATTCAGGTCGTTATAGTCCTGACCAAAACACAGGAGGTCTATCGGCTGGATTGGCGCGGCATACATATCAATTCTTCCCAACTGAAAACCATCCTGTCAATCGGCTTGCCCTCAAGTATCCAATCGGTGATTACCGCATTTACAAATCTTTTGGCACAGACATATATAAACATGCTGGGCTCTGCCTGCATGGCCGGCTGGAGCTGCTTCAATAAGCTGCTGGGCGTTTCCATGATGCCCGTAGATTCCTTCTCCTCCGCTTCCGCCGCTTTTGCGAGCCAGAATTTCGGGGCAAAGCAATATAGCAGAGTCAAAGAGGGAATACACAAGGCAAACGTTCTGAGCTTCGCCGTTTCTGCCGTGATTTCCGTGGGTATGTTTATTTTCGCGAAATCGCTCATCGGCATATTTACGGAAGATGCAGAAGCTATTCGATTTGGTGTAATATTTATCCGTTGGGTCGTCATGTCAATGCTCTACTATTGTATCACCGAAAATCTGACCCGTGCCATGACAGGAATGGGCGATTCAAAGGGTCCGACAGGAATCAAGCTGATATTCTATGTCGGATTCCGCCTTGCCTTCCTGATTGTCCTTTCCGCCTTCTTCTCCATCACACCGATTTCCGTTTCTCTTGCATTCACTGTCAGCTGGGGACTTGGGGCCGTTGCACTGCTTCTGTACTATAAGTCCCATTGGGCAAATCGGCTTCTGCGATTACAGGCTGAAGCTTAAAGCCGAAAACGAGGATGCGTGTGCGCTGCTTATAAATATTAAGGAGACTTCCTATGGATTTAAAAAGATACGAAATGAACGGCAAGGAAAGTATATATGCACTGATAAATCTTGCGGGCGCGCATTTAACGGTTGACCTGTATGAAGCCATTGATGCAGGTATAATGCTAATCGCCGTCAAAGAGGCCATCGCTTATCATCCTCTGTTCGGGACCCGTATAATTTTTGAAAACGGACAGTATTGCTTTGAGGAAAATCCGGAGCCGCCCGTAATATTCACCGCGGACGATGCGCCCATAATATACGGCACTGACGAAAACAATCATTATCCCTGGATTATAGTGATTCAGGACAACCGAATGCTTTTATACTCAACTCATGTGCTCACAGATGGCTCCGGTATGTTCAGCTTTTGCAAGACCGTCCTCCATACATATTTTCGGCTCGCAGGCGCGGCGTTTTCGGATACCGTAACGGATTTTCCCGCGGGCAGTCCGGAGCAAACCTTGGAAAACGGCTTCCTTCGCTATGCTGACCCTGCTTGTGAAGCGCTTTGCAGTCCAAAATCGAATCAGCCCGTGAATATTGATTCCTATTGGTTCGAGCTAAAGGACCAGCGCCCCTGGAGACTGGAAATTCCCTTGATGGAAGTGCGGCGCTTTGCGAAGGAGAGCGAAACCAGCATTTTTTCCGTTGTTGCCTGCATCCTGGCAAGGACAGTGGCGGATGCATTCAACATTGAAACCGGCAACATTTATGTCAGAGTTCCCGTGAATCTTCGCCGCTTCTTCCCGACTGTGACTGACCGAAATTTTGTTCAGGGATTTTCTCTCTGCTATGTGACTGAACGCATGAAAAACATGCCGGATGCAAAGGTGGAAACCATATTTCGCAGCCAGCTCGATCTTTGGACGGATAAGTCCAATCTGACACAGTTTTTAAATGTGGATGCCGGCCTTTTGGAACAGATGAAAGCCGATCCCGAGGACTTCCGGAAGCTTATGGAGAGCGAGACAACAGAGAATTCGGCGGCAGAAATTATTTACACGCATATCACAAAGCCGGGATTTTCCGAAGAGCTGTCGGAAAAGGTCCGGGATATACACATGGATTTCAACGCAATACACGAAGGACTTATCGCCGTTTCCGGGGTTACAATCAACTCAAAGGTTAGTCTTACTATCCATCAGTGCACCCGAAATGATTGCTTTATGGACTCTCTTCGCAAGGTTTTGAAAAAGCGCGAAATCGCATACGAGCTCTATCAATTTGATTTTCCGCCTGAATACACCTGCTGCAACACAAGCAAGCTTATAGAAGAATAAATCAGAGCTGCTTTTAGCGACAGATTAGCAAAAAGACAATATAACAAAAAGTCCGGCAATGCTGTTGCATTGCCGGATTTTTTATGATGCACAGTCGGGAAATGGCCGTTCAAGGACTGTTAGTCTCTATGGCGTACCGACCTTTTTGATGTAGCCTTTGCCGTTACCACTCGAGGTTTTTGCCGTCCTTGTCGAAGACATGGGCTACGTTGCCGCCGAAGGTGAGGTTTACCTCGCTGCCCATGGGGAAGGAGGCCGCTGCACCGTTGGTAGGAACGATTACGATAATGTCCTTGCCCTCTGCGGAGATGTGAAGATGAACAGAGGAGCCCATAAGCTCGCTTACATCGACTCTGCCCCTGATGCCGTTTTCGCACAGAACGATATGGTCGGGGCGCACACCGAGGGTTATATCCTGCGCCTCAACATTGTTGGCTGCAAGGCGTGCCTGCTTATCCTCGCTGAGCTCAACGGTAATGCCGCCTGCCTCGACCGCATACTTGCCGTCTTTCTTTACGAGCTTTGCATCAAAGAAATTCATCTGCGGAGTGCCGATGAAGCCTGCAACAAACAGATTTGCGGGGTGGTCAAAGACCTCCTGCGGTGTGCCTATCTGCTGAATAAAGCCGTCCTTCATAATGACGATGCGGTCACCGAGAGTCATAGCCTCGGTCTGGTCGTGGGTAACATACACGAAGGTGGTATTGATTCGCTGACGCAGCTTTATTATCTCCGCGCGCATCTCATTACGCAGCTTTGCATCGAGGTTTGACAGAGGCTCGTCCATGAGCATAACCTGCGGTGCGCGGACGATTGCACGACCGATTGCAACACGCTGACGCTGACCGCCGGACAGTGCCTTGGGCTTGCGGTCTAAGTACTGAGTAATATCAAGTATCTCTGCTGCCTCGCGCACCTTCTGGTCGATTATATCTTTAGGAGTTTTCTTCAGCTTCAGAGAGAATGCCATGTTTTCATACACGGTCATATGAGGATAAAGCGCATAGTTCTGGAATACCATTGCGATATCTCTGTCCTTGGGCTCAACATCGTTCATCAGCTTGTCGCCGATGTACAATTCGCCGCTTGAGATTTCCTCCAAACCTGCAATCATACGCAGGGTGGTGGATTTGCCGCAGCCGGAGGGACCGACAAGGACAATGAATTCCTGGTCCTTGATGTCCAGGTTAAACTCCTGAACGGCGACTACGCCCTCATCGGTAATCTGAAGATTAATCTTCTTTTCTTCCTCGCCCTTTTTGGCTTTCTTTTTCTTCTCTGTGTTGGGGTAGACTTTCTTAAGATTTACGAGTTTTACTTCTGCCATAAATTCTGACCTTAACCGCTTTGCCTCCGCAAAAACGGTCTCGCGCCTGCATTGCAGCACGCATTACGACAGGTCTCCACACTGCCGCACCGCAGGTCTTGCGGATTTTTCCTCCTTTTCTTTGACTCGCACGCCCTATTAGGTGGAGTAGGGCGCACGGCCGTAGTTAGGGATTAAAACAATATTTCCTTAAGCTTCGAAAAACTGTCCAGACGGTAATCTGCCTCGGGATGCTCTGCGGCGGGACCTATGCCTGCCGCGCTCATTCCGCCCCGTTTGGCGGCAATGATGCCGGCATCCGCGTCCTCAACCACAAGGCAATCGCAGGGCTTTTGCCCGAGGTACTCTGCCGCGCAGAGGAAAACCTCGGGGTCGGGCTTTGAACGGCTGATATTCGTTCCGTCGGAAACGGCATTGAAGAAGCCCTCAAGTCCGATGTTTTTAAGAATCTGCTTTGTATTCTTTGAGGATGAGCCGATGGCCATGGGGTATCCCTTTTCCCGCAGAGCGAGAAGGGTTTCCCTTACCTCATCACTGAGGTCTGCGGGACTCATCTTCATGAGAAGCTTTTTGTAGCATTCGTTCTTTTCAGTGGCAAGCTCCAGCTTTTCCTCCGGGGTATAGGCCTTATCCGACCGTTCCAGAACGATGTCCAGAGAATCCATGCGGCTTACTCCGCGAAGGCGCTCGTTTATCTTTCTGTCGAAATAAATTCCGAGTCTGTCCGCAAGAGTTTTCCATGCCTCATAGTGGAACTCGTCCGTGGAGCAGATAACTCCGTCAAGGTCGAATATTACAGCCTTTATCATATGCTTACCTCCGTTTTATCGTTCAGTCGAACAAGCTGTCCGAAGAGCCTTATATCCAGCGCCTCGCCGGAAAGAAGCCGAACCGATGCCTTTTCCGTGTTAACGCTTATCTCCAGACTGCGTCCCATGTAGCCGATTCTGAAGCTGTAGGAGCGCCAGTCATCGGGAATGCTCGGAGCAAAGCCTATGCCGGACTCGGTAACCGTCATGCCCGCGAAGCCGTAGACGATAGTCATATAGCTGCCGCCCATGTTTGCGGTGTGGATGCCGTCACCGGTGTTGCCGTAGCTGTTAACCAAGTCACTTCTTATGCTGTCACCGAAGTAGCTTCTCGCCTTGTCCTTAAGTCCCAAACGAGCCGCAACGATGCTGAAAACGCAGTTTGACAGAGAGGAATCGTGAGTTGTCAGCTTTTCATAGTACTCAAAGGAGGAAAGCATGGTTTCCCGCGATTCAATGCCGTCAAAAAGGAAATACGCAAGCACGGTGTCCGCCTGCTTGCACACCTGATGCCTGTACAGACAAAGAGGATGATAGTGCAGAAGCAGAGGATAGTTTTCCTTGGGTGTATTCTCGAAATCCCAAATCGGTTTGGACAGGAACGAATCGTCCTGCGGATTAATGCCCAGCGCTTCATCATAAGGAAGGAGCATTGCCTCTGCCGCCTTGCCGAAGCCTTCAAGCTCTTCGCTGCTTACACCCAATCGGGCTTCAAGCTCCTGCCACATACCGCGGTCAGAAAGAAGCCTTGCCGCCTTCACCGCCCATGTGAGGTTATACTTTGCGCTGGCATTAGTGTAATAGTTGTTGTTTACGATGCAGGTGTACTCATCGGGACCCGTAACATCGTTTATAACGAATTTTCCCTTGCTGTAGTTGCCCACATCCATCCAGAGTCTCGCGGTTTCTATGAGAATCTCCGCGCCCTCTTTTGCCATGTACTCAAAATCGCCGGTCATCAGATAATACTGTACCACGGCGTAGGCAATATCACCGTTTATGTGATACTGCGCCGAGCCTGCGGGGAAAAAGCCGGAGCACTCTCTGCCGGAGACGGTGCGCCACGGAAACAAAACGCCCTTTTTGTGTCCGAGAAGCTTTGCGTTTTCACGGGCAAGCTCAAGGGTAGCATATCTGTAGCCCAGCTGGCAGCGGGCAAGCTCGGGATTTGTACAGCTTAAAAAGGGCAGAATATATATTTCCGTATCCCAGAAATAATGTCCCTCATAGCCCTCCCCCGAGAGCCCCTTTGATGCCGTTCCGCAGATGCCGTCGCTGCCCACGGACTGCAGAAGCTGATACTGATTGAAAACCATCGCAAGGCCGCTGTCGTCATCGGTCTCGATGTGAAGAAGTGAGCGTTCCCAGAAGCTTTCCAGATATTCAGCCTGCTCCTCGTAAAGCTCATCCAGCTCGCCGAAGCTTTCCCCGAGATATGAAAGCGCCGCCTTTACGGGTTCAGCCTCTCTGCGGGAATCGCACACGGCGATATATTTCACAAGCCGAAGCTCCTCGCCTTTTTTCAGGCTTCCCGAATAGCTTGCGGTGCAGCTATGCTCAATTTCGTCATAGCTTATGCTCTCCCTCATTTTCCGAGAAAGCTCATGCTGCACCGCCGTGCAGACTTTGAGACTGCTCACAGTGGTTTCACACTCAAGCACACTTGTGCCGTTTTCGAGCAGATGCACCGTGGGATGAAGCAGAAGCTTGTTGTTCTGCCCCACACGTGGATCGGCGGGGTTTGAATAATTGCGCACAAGAGCCTTCTGATGAGAATGAATATCGAGGCCGCAATCGGCATCGAGGCATTTGAGTCTGCACTCGATCGTAAACATATTCTTTCGGACAAAGCTTGCCATTCTCCTAAAGCATATTTGAATATGCTTTCCGCTATTTGTATGCCATGCAAGGCTTCGTTCCGTAATACCTGCATCCATGTCCAGAGTTCTGCAAAGCTGCTCTGCCCTTCCGTCAAGCATGGAGAAACGCTCACCGTCGAAGAAAATCTCAATGCTCTGGAAGTCTGCCACATTCAGCATGGTGTCCTTTTCCTCGACAAGATTGCAAAGGCTCTCCGACTGCTTCATGGGGATGACATCGTAAAAACCATTCAGATAGGTACCCCGCATGGTGTTGAATTCCTGCGGAAGTCCCTCCTCAAGGTTGCCTCTCACACCGAGATATCCGTTAGCATTATGAAACAGGGTTTCCTGGAGCATCAGCGCTTTTTCGTCTATGGGAAAGTCCTTTAAGCGGTATATCTTTTTCATCTCATGCTCCTTTCGGTATTGAGGTCTTATCCCTTGACAGCGCCTGCCGCAACACCCTTGACGATGTACTTCTGTGCGCAGAGATAGAATATAATTACGGGGATTATGGTCAGCATAAGAGCCGCCATCGCAAGGTTCCATTCAATCGTGTACTGACCGAAGAACATCTGCGTTCCGATGGGTATGGTCTGGTTTGCCGCGCTTCTCAGCGTCAGGCTGGGGAGCAGGTAGTCGTTCCAGATCCAGATGACATCCAGGATTGCCAGAGTGATGAGCACGGGCTTCATGGTTGGGAATACAACATGCCAGAACAGCTGCCATGTGTTGCAGCCGTCAATTATTGCCGCCTCCTCAAGGGATTTGGGAATCGAGCCCTTTACGAAGCCATAGCCCAGGAAAATTCCCATGCCCGCGCCGAAGCCCAGATACATGAAGATAAGTCCGCCGAGGGAGTCCTTCATCTGCAGTCCCGTGGCCTTGGTGATATTGTTCATCTCCTGCATGAGAGGCATCATGAGTGTTTGGAAGGGTATAAGCATGGTGAGTATCAGCACCGCATAAATGAGCTTGGACAGCTTGCCGTTGGAGCGCGCCAGCATCCACGATGCCATGGCACACAGAACAACAAGCAGGAGCACGCTCACCACAGTGAGAATAAGCGAGTTTTTAAACACGGTTAAGAAGTCGAGTCTTCCCATGGCATCGAGATAATAGCCGAGGGAAAAATCCTTCGGCAGCGCAAGTGCGTTTGCGTACATCTCATCTCTTGACTTGAAGGAGTTTGTCAGAATGATGTAGATGGGTGCAAGCCAGATAAGACTGACAAGCACCAGCAAGACGGAGGATACTCCTTTTCTTGTCTTATGCATTAAATCTCGACCTCCTTTTTGCTGGTCAGGCGAACCTGCAGGAAGGTTATAACCGCTACGATGAGGAAGAATACAATGGCCTTAGCCTGTCCGAGACCGAAGTTGGACTGAACAAATATCTCATTATAGATGTTCAGCGAAATCATCTCCGTGGAGTTGGCAGGACCGCCGCCCGTGAGGGAAACATTCACATCGTAAATCTTGAAGCAGTTGGAGAGCGTCAGGAAGAGGCAGATGGTGATGCTCGGCATGAGAAGAGGAAGCTTGATGTGGATAAATTCCTTCCAACCGTTGGCGCCGTCCATCTTTGCCGCCTCCAGCACATCGCCGGAGATGGCCTCAAGACCTGCAATATATATGACCATCATGTATCCCGCCATTTGCCATGTTGCAACAACGATCATTGCAATAAAGGCATACTGCGGATCAGAAAGCCAGTTGAAGAAAAGCGATTCGTTGCCGGTGTTTGCGGCAAGAAGAGTCATGCCCTGACCGAGGACATATTTCCAGACATAGCCCAGAATAAGGCCGCCGATGAGGTAGGGCATAAACAGCATTGCTCTGCCGGTGTTTTTGAATTTTATTTCCGATGTTACCCATGTTGCGAAGGCAAGGGCAATAACATTGACGAGAACAACCGTTATAAGAGTAAACAAGCTTGTTCTGCCGAGAGATGTCATAAATCTGTCGTCATGCAGAACATCCTTAAAGTTCTGCAGACCCACAAACACCTTTTCGGCCTTCGCAAGGCCGTTCCATTTCACGAAGGAGAATTCTATGCCCTGAAAGAACGGAAGAATAACCGTAAAAATGAACGGGATAAGGATAGGTACAACAAAAACAATGTACCATTTCTTATTGATTTTCATTGGCAAAACTCCATATATACCGAGACCGCCGCCATAGGCGACGGTCTCTTATTAACAGTTTCAATTACTCGGCGTACTTCAGGAATGCGTCGTTGATTGCGTTCAGGAAGTCAGCCTCGCTCATGTCAGAGGTGAAGAACTCCTGAGTGATGGGTGCCAGGTCAACGCTGATGATGCCTGCAGGCCATTCGGTGTTGAAGGTCCAGGGCAGAATATCGCCGGTGGAAATCTTCTCTGCAACTGCTGCGGAGAGGGGATCCATGTTCTCATTTTCCATGCCCTTGACAACGGGGATGAAGCCGAACTCGTCCATCATGTAGTGGATGCCGGTTTCGGAGGTGTAGAGCCAGTTCAGGAAGTCCATTGCCAGCTGCTGCTCTTCGTCGGATGCGTCTGCGTTTACAGCCCATACGCTGGGAACGCCGACGGCGATCTTGTCGTTGCCGTTGATGGGGACGCCGGTGATGCCCATTTCGAATGCGGGCTCAAAGTCTTTGATAACGCCGTATGCCCAGTTGCCCTGATGTACCATTGCGGTCTTGCCGGTGGCGAAGTCGCCGCAGTTGTTATCATAGGTAACCTCAACGGGGTTTACCTGATTTGCACGGATTGCGGAGAGAAGCTTTGCGTACTGCTGGAACTCGGGAACGTCGGCGAGCTTAACCTCGCCTGCCATTACCTGCTGGCAGAATGCAACGGGATCCTTCTGCAGTGCAAACGGGAAGTTGAACATATGACCTGCAAGGAAGTAGTCTTCCTGGGAGAGACCTACGGTGGTGAGGCCCTTGCCGTTCTCTGCGATCATTGCGCAAAGGGCGTCCATATCGGTGAGTGCAGCGGGATCAACGAGATCGGCATTGTAAACAAGGCCGAAGCCCTCTGCGGTCATGGGGATGCCTACGGTCTTTTCATCGCGGACAGCAAGAAGGGTGCTGTCGATATCGCCGATGAAGCTGAGTGCGAAGAGGTCTGCGAGGTAATCCTTAACCTCGGTGATCTCTGCGTCAGAGTTCAGGGTGAAGATGGTGGGACCGGACTCGCTGGAGAGGCTGGTCTTCAGGTTGGCGTAGTAATCATCGCCTGCCTGTGCCCAGACTTCGACTTCAACGCCGGTTTCCTTGGTATACTCTTTGGCAAGTGCCTGGAGCTGCTCTGCAATTTCAGCCTTCTGCTGGAAAATTGTAATCTTCTTCTCGGACTTGGTGTCCTTGTCTGCACCGCAGGCGCAGAGGCAGAATACCATGCAGAGAGTAAGCATCAGAGCAATGACTTTTGCAAACTTCTTCATAAGTTATCCTCCAAATAATATAGTTTTTCCGTAAGCCGAATACGGCTATCTGTATACTATGCTATACCATGAGCACCGTTTTGTATATACATGTCCGTTTTTTTCTCTGATATACCCAAATCACCGTATTCGCGATTGTCTAAATAGGATGAATAACAGCATTATTTTACTTAAATCGCAAAAAATTTACCTCAATATTTTAGTAAAAATTGAGGTAATTTTATGACGCATCACTTTTGAGGACATTTTGTAAGCACAGAGCCCCTCAAATGCACCGATGCCGACAGCATAAATGTGCTGTAATCTTCGCTGCCTTCAAGCAGAGCAATAAGCTGCTGCGCCGCAAGATAGCCGCGCTCGTAATTGGGAATATCCACGGTGGTAAGATCCAGCTCTGCTGCAAGGGGCGTGCCGTCAAAGCCCGTAACCGCGATATCCTGGGGAACTCTGATTCCGCCCTCGCGGAAAGCGCGCATGGCACCGATAGCCATATTGTCATTTGCACATACCAGCGCCTGCGGAAGCTTTTCGGAAAGCATCATAAGCTTTGCTGCCTTATAGCCACTCTTTTCCCGAAAGTCTCCGAGCAGGTAGTCAGAACGGTTAAATGGAATATTGTGTTTTTCAAGCACATTTTTAAACGCCTTAAAGCGTTCCTGCGTATCGCTGGTATCAAGGCCCGCAAGGAAGGCAAAGGACCGGTAGCCGCGGGCAACGAGCTCCTCTGTCAGCTCGGCCATGGGCTTGTAGTTGTTGACGACCAGGCTTTTTATACAGCGCTGGTCCATAATTCTGTCCATTGCAAGTATGGGATAGTCTCTCTCCGCACTATCCCAAAGCAGCTGGTCGGGGCAATGGCGGTCAAGCATGATACATCCGCTGGTGATTTTTTTCGACATGAAGCGCTCGCAGGAGCGAGATGTGCAAATGATAAGATCATAGTCGTTTGCGTAGGCACAATCGCTTATGCCCTGAATTATTTTCAGATAAAACTGGCGGTCAAAATCAGAAAAATTAAACAGTATGGTGCGGTTTTTGTCAACATGGCGATGCTTTGCCAAACCCTCATAGCCCAGCTCCTCACAAATCTCAAGAACTCGTTTGCGTGTTTCTTCACCCACGTTTTTGCGGCCATTAAGTACATTCGATACGGTCGCCTGCGATACTCCTGCCGCCTCGGCTATTTCTTTTATGCCCATATCCTCACTCCTTTACTGACTTTATAACCAATTTTAATAAATTTTACCTACTTGGTCAAGTGCTTTATACACGTTTTGCGCTGTAATATATACAAAAAATCGGTGCAGACCTTGAATTCCTGAATACACAGGCTCAAATGTCTACACCGATTAGCTTTTCAGCACGGAGCTTTAATACTGCCGCCATACTTTCGGCGTGCTCATCGGGAGCTTTGGTATAAGCTGATTATTCTTCACACCCGGAAGCTGTGTTTTACATCTGCCAAGTGTGCAGTATAACATTTATCCTTTTATCACAGTGCCGCTCTCCCCGGACATTGCCAGGGTGGCCTTATCGAGAGAACTAATAATTGCGCGACGATTTGGCTTGGAGCGGGCGAAACGCACTGCTGCTCGGACTTTGGGAAGCATGGAGCCGGGAGCAAATTGCCCTTCTGCGGCATACTTCTCAGCCTCTTCCACAGTCATCTCGGAGAGCTCTTTTTGGTCAGGCTTGATGGGCTGCAGCTGCAGATAAGTAGGCGGGCTGCACATAACTTTCTTGAGGGGTGGCAGTAGCGTTTTTGGTAAACATAGGGTTTCTCCTTTCTAAAAATGATTTATTTGCATTTTACAATACTTATACTTCTTTCGGCTCACCGATAATCATCTTCTTCTGATCCTCAACGGTGATGCTATTGTCACGGCGCAGATACAGTATTACACCTAAAATGTAAAGGGCTGCGATAACAATGTATTCGCTGGGCCAGATTATGGAGCCGGGGCTCATGGGCAGGAGAACGGTGCCGAGAATGAAAATAATGAATGTTGCCATTGCAATTGGATTAGATGTAGTATTATCTTGATAAAGCATAGCAAAACGGCTCAAAGTCGGAATCAAATTTCCGGCTTCGAGCCGTTTTTCTGTTATATGCTTTCGGGTTTGCGCTCTTGCGGGTTACGGGATTGAGGCCGCCCCAGCTTCCGCGCTTCATGGCATTGAGCTCACGCTGCTTTTTCTTCGAGAGCTTCTCATAGGGAACAAATTTCTCCATATGCTTTCTCCTTTGCTGAAATGTCCGTGCGATATAATAGCAAAGGCGCAGCTCGATGTCAAACATATTATTTGCCGTGCTTTTCGATGCAGCCGCGGATAAGGGTAAAAATCCGGCTGCCGGCCGAAGGGCCTTCATAGTCAGCGACGGTGTACGGCTTATTCAGCATCTCCGCATCGCATGCCGACGCAGATTTTTTCGAATTTGTCTATCATTCCCGCAAGCCATTCTTTTCTTGCGAGGCAGTTCAGCCATTCGGCGGGAATGGCTGAACTGCCGTAGTACGCACCGGCTATTGCACCTGCAACAGCAGCGGTGGTATCGGTATCGTTGCCCAGGTTTACCGCCTTCAGCACACAATCGGCGTAGCTTTCGGTATTCAGGAAGCACCATATTGCCGCCTCAAGGGTGTTGACAACATAGCCGCCGCTTTTAATCTCCTCCTCGGGCAAGGCCGCAAAGGCTCGGATATCTTTAAGACGGCTATAGGGGCGCTGATGTTTACTCGTACCATAACTGCGGCGGCCAAAATTCCAGTCAGCACGCCAACGGAAATCGCCTTTCATTGCCAAAGCCACCACATCAAACAAGTTGTCGCAGGGCTTTGTGGGTTCATTGTAATGCTTGTAGTTAATGAGCTCGCCCAGCAGCTGCGCATATAAGGCACAGCCTATCTGATTTATAGGATGTACGTGGGTAAGAGCTGCCACTCTGCAGATTGGCTTAATGATGGCATGGCGGTCGCAGCATTTAAAATGCTGATACTTTTCAAACTGGTACAGCACCACGGGCAGAATGCGCATAAGCGCGCCGTTGCCGTTATCCCGTTCGTCCATTCCGCCACACTCCTCGGCAAGTATGCCGCGGCGGTATTTTTCAATGGCGCGCTTTGTTGTGCCGCCGCAGTCAAAGCACCTGCCGTAGGGGGTATATCTGCCCTTATAGCGCCATGCCGCGAATCTTGACATTATGTCCTCGCAGTCGATTTTGCCCTTGCAGAGGGCGGCAATGGTGCAAAGCGTCATACTGCTGTCATCAGACCATGTGCCCTCGGGCAGATTATAGGTGCCGTAGCCCCTCATACCCGTAACGGGATTCTGCTTTAATGCCTCCCTGTCCTCAAACTCCACGGGTACTCCCAGTGCATCGCCCACAATGAGCCCCCAAATGCTGCCTTTAATATAATCGGTCATTTTCTTGCTCCCTGTTAAATAAGCTCATCTGCCCAGTTGTCCTGAAGATCATCAGCACTGCGAATGCTTTCAACCGCCATGCTCATGCAGGCATACATAGCACCCGTTCCCTCCTTGGTGGCGTTGTAGTTTGCGGCTCTCTCCCTGCGGATACCGTAGCGCTCCGCGGTCTCAACTGCGTCGATGTTCGCCGCGAGGAACAGAAACTCCCAGCCGTACTTTTCCTCTTCCTTTTTAATCATCTGCTTGACCTCGCGGTCGGAATAGTGACAGCTTGCGTTTTCCATGCCGTCGGTTGTGATGACAAAGATGGTATGCTCGGGAACATCCTCGGGGCGTGCGTACTTATGGACATTGCCGATGTGGTGGATTGCACCGCCCAGGGCGTCCAAAAGCGCGGTGCAGCCGTAGGTGGAATACTCCTTTTCGGTCAAAGGCTTTACCTCGCTGATGTCCACGCGGTCGTGAATGACCTCCGCCGTGTTGGAAAACAGCACGGTGGAAACATAGCACCTGCCGTCCAGCTTCTTCTGCTTCTCAATCATGGCGTTGAAGCCGCCGATGGTGTCGGACTCGAGACCTGCCATGGAGCCACTCTTGTCAAGGATGAATACCAGTTCGGTGATGTTGTTTTTCATAATAAATCCTCCTAAAAATTCTATAAGGCTGTGAGCCTTGCCTGACTTACAGCCTTATTATAGGAGATTGATTTTAACTTTTGGTCTCTCAGTGAGATACCGCATCAGCAGCCGATGCAGACCTGGTCGTACTTGAAAAGGGCGGCGTTGATTTCGTAGATATCGTAGTTGCCGTTTGTGATGTAGAACTCAACTATGAGGTCGAACAGATTGCTGTGGGACAGTGCCAGACCCACGGTTCTCAGAAGCTGTTCTGTTTCCTCAATGCTCAGCTCCAGAGCAATGGCAAAGGCGAGCACGGTGGCCTTGCTGGGCCTGTAATTGGGGTCGTTGTTTATCTTCCAGAAGGTGCCCTTGCTTACATTGGCCTTCTTGTAGCACTGCACATCGGTCATGCCCTTTTCGTCAATGAGCTTCAGCAACATCACCGCAAAGGTGTCATCCTGCTTCTTAATCCACTTGGAAAGGTCTTCGCGTGAGGGTGCTTTTGCGGTAGGTATACTGGAGACGCTATAGCTTGCACAGCAGGCATCCATCTCCTCAGGTCCGTTACACGAATGCATGGGTGCCATCGCAACGGTATGCGCCTCGTATCTGAAGCGGGGCTTTGTGTGCTCGTCAATGTATTCCTTCAGAGCAATTTCCTTGCTCAGGACAAAAGCTTCTCTGTCGTGAACACATACGGTTACAAAGATTTCCTTGTCCGTGTTGGATATGTAGTCGGAAATTGCGTCTATGGCAATCCGCAGCACCTTATCCTTGGGGAAACCGAAGGTGCCTGAGGAGATAAGGGGAAACGCAATGGATTTTGCTCCCAGCTCGCTTGCCTTGAAAAGCGCGTTCATATAGCAGCTGCGCAGCAGCACGCTCTCGCAATTGTATCCGCCGTTCCATACGGGACCCATGGTGTGGATTATGTATCTGCAGGGCAGCTTGTATCCGCCCGTTACCGCAACCTCGCCGAAGCTGAGTGGCTCAAGGCGCTCGCATTCCGCAGAAAGCCCGGGCCCTGCCCCGGTGTGTATCGCACGGTCCGTTCCGCCGCCGCCCGAGAAATAGCTGTCGGTGGGATTGACTATGGCATCGCAGTCCATCGTCGTAATATCTTTGTGTATTATCTGCAGTGGCATAGTGTACCTCCGTTCATCTCCCTCGTTAATGAGACTGCTTGTATACTCGGAATCTCATGAGGAGCATAGATTCTGTCCTTGATAATCCCAAAGCAAGTGCTTATATTTATTCGTCCTCGTCATCGTCCTCGTTTTCTTTATCATTAGCAATATTCACAACAAACGCAAGCTCCGCAGCCTGCTCAATAATGTCCAGACTGCCGTCGCCGTCAAAGTCGAATAAATTGTCGAATATCCCTTTCATGGCTTACTCCTAGCTTATTGGCATGGGGCGCGGTCCGATGAACGCCATATCGCCCTTGAGAATTGCGAACAGCTCGGGCAATTCGTCTGCTGATGTAGCGCGCAGGAAACTTCCGAACTTTGTCATGCGCTGTGCATCGGGCAGCAGCTCACCGTTTTCGTCGCGCTCATTTGTCATACTGCGGAACTTGTACATCTTAAAGGGCTTTTCTCCCTTGCCGATGCGTGTAGCGCTGTACAGCACTGGGCTGCCAAGCTTTACTCTTACAAGCACTGCAATCACACGCACCGGAATTGCAAGCAGCAGGATGGGCAGCATGCACCCCATTGCAGCGGCAGACAGCACAACGGCCAGCAGAAGCCAACCCGTGGACAGATAAACCGCCTCTACCACCAGCGTTATCACAACGCTGGTTATGGTGGCGAACAGGCGGCCTATGGACAGGATGGATGTACGCTCGTCCACATTGCTCGTCATGGCCGTAGGCAGTGCAAAAATGGGCGCATCGCAGACTGTATAGCTCATGGACCACAGCACATAGCCCGTAGCCGCCCAGGCCACCTTTGCTCCGTAGCCGATATGCTCCGGCATCGCAAAAAGAAACACCGTGAAAACCGGAATAAGCACCCAGCTAAGCTTCAGCCAGGGCAGGAATTTTCCGCCCTTCAGATGGGACCGGTCCACAATGATGCCGAAAATCGGATCGTTTACCGCATCCCAGATTTTCGGTGCCAGCAGAACACCTGCGATTGCCGCCTCACTGATTCCGCGGTTCATCAGAAACAGGGCAATAAAGCCGGTAACCAGCATATAGAAGATATTCTGCCCGACAAAGTAGGCGCTGTAGCTTGCCCGTTCGGCTCGGCTTGTCTGGTAATGCATAGCATAACCCTCGTTATGTATCAAGTATGGCATTATTATAGCACATACTCCGTCCGTCGCGCAATTTACATTGCGTTTATATCATCTGTTCTCTTAACTTCATATTATATTTTCATATAGCAGCAAAACACCATCGGTTTTGTGCATAACATCAAATCCCCAGTCATACAGAAAGATTAGTCCAATAAAACTAATGGCCGCCAGTTTTACCTGCCGGCCTCGTTTGATATTTAATATTACCCCCGTTAGCTGCCACCCAATCTACACTCCATTTAATCAGGAGTTCTTTTTTCTCCTTTGGCCATTGAGAGTTTAAATAAAAATTCGATGTTGCAGTAGAATGAAGTTCTGAATTTGCATGTTTTCTCTAAACACCGCAAAGATTACCCGATGGATTAAATGCCCAGCGAAAGGGATTGTGCAGCACACTGTAACCAGAGCTTTCAAGCCACTCATTAAAGGCGTTTTATTGTTTCCCATTCATTCGGAGCATCATTTTTGAAGCGTTCAAGCGTAGAAATGTCGTATTGATTTTGTTTAATCTGCAAATCAACAAAACTGTTTATTTTGTTTTTAATATCATTATCCGACAGGAACTGATTATAGTCTGAAATAATACTCTCATACTTGTCATAGATGTAGTGATTCAGCAGGACGGTAAATTCTTCATTCCAGCCGCCTTTGCACTCATGTCCGGTGAATGGATCATACAGTCTCGGGATAAAGCAAATATTCCATACAGACTCAAACAATATAGGGTTTTTAGTTTTTCCCCAAATATGTGATACCTGATAATTGAGAATATCTTCGTTGATTTTATGTCCGGTATTTTTCGATATGTTTCTTCTTGGTACCATATTATTAGTCGGGTCAATTTTTATTTTGTTATTGTCAAACAGCATATTGTACAAGTCTAAATACAGCCTGGTATTTATGCCGTTTCTCCCATAGCCGCGAATATATAGTTCCTCATTACCCAGAAGCTTTTCTTTTATAATATGATATTGCTCTGTGGCAGTTTTTTCATCTACGGAAATAACAGCCGATAAGCCATACATATATAAATCGTTTTTACTAATGTGAAAATAGTCAATGAATTCCTGGTAGCTATCAACAGTTTTTTTCATCACAACCTCCATTTTTTGTTTCCTTAACAACGTACTACATTTTACAAGGATAATATCACAAAAGTAAAATGAAGCAAAGCATTTCTATCATAAATCGTATGTTATGCGGCAATCGGAGCCGCATCCGGTCAGAACATAATTATGGTAAGCTGCATGCCGGCAGATTTGTCCGAACCCGAGTCTTCGCAAGGCTCCGGCTGCAGATTGATTCCCTATTCCTCCTTAAGCTCTGACAGTGCTAGCTTCACCCCTTTCTCCGCATCATATACAGTACCGAAGCAATGCTGCAGGGCGTAACGCAAGTCATCTTTTGCCATGCATGACTGCCTTGGCGCTGAACAAATAAAGCCCGTTGGTTTTCCTGTCTGGAATTCCATCGGGCTTTATTTATACGAATCAGCTTTCCTGCGCTATGTGAATATTGTTGTCATCATGAAGTCGAATCACTCGCCGGCTGCATATACAACATTTCAGACGAGATATGGCACACGCAGCCGAAACCGAACCCGGCTGTGCGAAGAAAGCGGTTTTTTCATACCTGCTGTCATCATATTTTGAAATTCAAAATAGCAATAACGCTCATCAGGAACACTGAACATTCATCCATTAACTGATAACAAGTAATAACGGAAAACATTAACCATAAACAGATTCTAATAAGGGTTATTTGATGCAGAATATACCTTTCGATATATTTCAGGTATGACGGAAAACTCTGTCAGGCTCAGATGTCTATCTCAAACCTGACGGTATTGTTTGCAACATCCAGCGCCGTCTGAACTCTTGCGAGCTCCTCCGAGCAGCGACGGTAGTCATCGGCAGCCTGCGCGGGATTATAGTTGGCATAGGAATACTCGATTATATCGCCTAAGCCAGATCGTGCTCTTGTCTTGGGCAGAGTAGAGCTCATTTCCTTGAGTTTCTTGACCTTCTTCGTCAGCTGCGGAAGGTAGACAAGAACCTGGTCGACTGTCATATCCAGGCCGTCCACTACATGCGTGACATTGAAGCAGTTGATTGCGTGCTTTATCTTGCGCATTTTTGCATAGAGCTCGTCGATTTTCTGCTGAGTCTTGTTGTAGTCGTAAGCAGGGCGCACATCATCGACATTCTCGACGGTAGCGCAGACGAAGGTCTTTACCTGCTCCTCTTCAGCGGTTATGAGGTCTATCTCCTGCTTGATGGCGGTCAGAAGCTTGTTTGCCTCGGAAGATGTGTATAGCATATATATTGCCTCCTTAATAATATAATCAGCGTCATTATTTCCCACAAAAATGGAATGTTATGCGGCAACAGGAACGAAAATCATCATTTGTCAGGCATCCGGAGCTTCTGTAGCTTCTCGTGCTAACGGTCTCATATTACGATGTATCCATCGCCTCAAGGGTTACTTTGCAGAAAGTCTCAGGATAGTAAACCTTGAACCAAGCTGCCATGTATGCCAGCTTCACATAGTGAACAACATGGGCCTTTGAGGACAGATACCTGGCGTTTTGCATAGCTTCCAAGTAACACTCCGGCACTCCGGCTTGCTGTAAGCCTTCGAGCATGGCTTCGTTTTTGCGCCAATTGCTGTGCAATTTACCCTTGCGGGCAGCCGTCATAGCTGTATGGGCTGTCTCTCGGTCCACGCCGTATTTGCGCAATGTCAGAAAAACATCATCCCGATTGCCTATCAATTCTCTGAAGGGATGCTCCTGCATCATGTCTTCCGTATTTTCATGCCATGAAAATGTACTGTGAGCCAGGCTGATTACCTTAATCAGGTCACTGAAGGAAATTGTATTCAGCTTTCCAAGCAGTCTCTGTGTATATTTCCCGTCAAACTCCGGTATGCCGCCGGTATCAGAATCTTGAATCATCGCATAGACCTTGGGGTCATGATAGTCAACATCCTCAAGGGCAGCGCCTGTAAGTGCAAGCATTTTCTGCAGCCGCCCGTAGTAGTCGGAAGAAAGAATTCCCACCTTCGGTATCGCCTCTGCGATATGGTAATACTCAAGGTGCGTTGCAAATTTGCAGCCGTCACCGTCAACTGAACGCGCAGGAGTTACATCCTCCCACTCCATTCCTTCCGGCAGCAGCAAAACGCCACCCGGCTGTATGCCGTCGCTGCTTTTTACATTGCAAATCATATCGGCAATCCACGCCTTGTCCGCTTCTGTAATCTCCTCACCGCTTATATCGGCGTAATCCTGCAGGCTGGCATCCGCCAATTGGGGACTGTAGGTGTTAATAGTTCCGCCGGCAGCCAGCCTCTTCCGTCCAAGCAGGTCAGCTAAAAATTGTACTGCTTCAGCTCGCATATCGTCGGCCACATTAAGCTCTATATCCGCACAAAACTCCCCATCGATACCCATGCAGGTTTCAAAGGGTATATTGTGACCGTCACTGACCATGGTTTTTCTGCAACAGGGGCAGTTCTTTTTCGGCAAGTCATATCCGGAATCTGCCTCTGAAAATTCCGTGTGCCTGCAGGCAGGACAACGATAGTGGGCAGGCAAAGGATTGATGTCGGAAATATCCAGCAGATAGGCAATCAAGGTTGAGCCTAAGGTTCCACGCAAGCCGTATAGTGTATTCTTTTCCCTCAGATGCGTGGCAAGCAAATGGCACAGCAAGAACATGGACGCGTTCTTACCCAGACGCATAAGCTCCTGCTCAAGCCGTTTTCTGATCAAAGGCTGCTCACCGTAAAGGGCCGTCAGCTTTTCCTCACAGACTCGGCGTACCGTAGCAGCTGCATCAGGTAGAGCAAAGGCCGGTCCGTCGATTTCTCTTGGGTCAATCTGCTTGATTTCGTCCGCAATCCAGTTCGGGTTTGTGACCACGACCTTGCAGGCTGCCTCTTCTCCCAAATACGCAAACTGCTCAAGCATTTCTTCCGTTGTGCGCAGGTGCAGTTCTTCCGTTTTGGCACAATTGCCCTTCAAGGTATCAAGCACAGATGTGCAAACCTTTTCATGCGGATGAATATAGTGACAGTTTCCCACAGCTACCACCGGCTTGCCCAGTTTCTTTCCCAGGTCATAAAGCCGCAGATTCATATCACGGTCATGGGGAAGGTCATTTATTATTCCAAGTTCGATGTAGTCATAGTCCGCAGCCAAGTGATGCAGCATTTCGATATCCGCGCCATTGCAGGCAGCCTTGTGCAAAGGCCCGCAGCAATTAGCACCAAACAGCAGGTGTTCCCGCTCCTGAGGAGTGATTGTTTTCCCAGAAATGAGCTTATACAAGGGCTTCAGGCCTTTCTGATTTTTTACCAGCACCGTTGAGTTTAAAAGCTCTGCGCCGTAGATTATCTTCAGATTTTTACCGTATTTCTCTCGGCAACGGGCAAGCTCATGAAAGCTTTGCACCGAATTGCGGTCGGTGACGGCAATAGCCTTCATCCCGTGTGACACTGCCTCCTTCACGGCAATTTCGGAGGTAATTACCGAAGTGCTCTCCGACATTGTGGTATGTAATTTCAGTTCCACGCGCGCTGTGTTCGGTTCCTTCATTTTGGTTCCCCTCCGAAATCTCTGATTTTGAAACGGCAAAAAATCCGGCACGGCTTGTTACGCATGGGTCCGTGCCGGTTTTCATTTTAGTCAGTTATCAGCCAAGCTTTGTAACAGAGTCTATGGTAGAATACTGACCTGCATACTGTTCCATAAAGGTCTTGATAGCCCACTGTTCAGTGTCAGCTTCCACAAGGGCAACACCTCTGATGCCTCCGTTCATAACTACAGGGTTGTAAACGATTTTCCATGTGTAAGTCATAATATAATCTCCTTTAAAATTGTTTTTGTTGTTATTTTAAAAATCGACCTCAAACGCATATTTTCTATAAGATATGTCCACGATGCTGCCGTCGGCAAGGCCTGATGTTACAGGGTCGGCCTCTCCGTCAAAAAACTGCTCCAGCACCTTATGGAATATGGAGTTTTCCTCACTCACGAGAGAGAACAGCGTCATAGAGGACTGCAGATTTGCCGCCTGCGTTCCTCCGAAAATTTCCTCCGCCGTTTTGTCCTTGTGCATTAGCATTGCTTCACAGCATTCTAGCAGCCGAGGACCTAAAACAGGGTGATCTAAGTACACCCTCGCCTCATTCAAATCGCGGAGACCGTAAACAAAGGACTTGCGGCTTCCGGCCAAGCCTCGCATCCGGGGAAAGATAAACAGAAGATAACGCATTTGCGGCTTGCCTGCTTTCAATTCCCGTAAGGCATTTTCATATACGTTTTCCTGCCGCCGCAGAAAACGCCCGAAATCATAATCCATAGCGCATGCTCCTTTCTTAATCAAGTCTCATCCAGTAGCCCATCTCCTCGTAGTAAGCAGCCTTTGTGCGGCAATAGGCACTGTAGGCCGCCTTGAAGGGCTCAGTCAGTGAAGAGTCTTCAAAGACCAGCGTACCGTTGGAAATCGGGTCACCATTAATTGTTCTGTAAACATAGTGCTGCGGATATCCGAAGCTACCTGGCTTTTCCGTGGCCACTTTGATTTCGGGAGATGTAATGCGCTCGATGATTAAACGCTGATTTGTTTCGGTTGAGATGACTACCTTGCCGATGAATTCTTTAAGCTCCATAACGTACCCTCCGCATTGTTTTTCCAAGTGATGTTTGGATTATAGCATTATTTCCAAGTGAAAGAAAGGGGTAATATTGCACAAAAATCGGCAAACGATTTAGTAAAATGTGTAAAATCAGACTGATTTTTTGCTGAACGTTCTTGTATCTATGCGCTGATAAAAACAGCACCGGAGTAAAGCTCCGGTGCGTTCAATAAATCAAATCGCAAGGATTTCCGCAAAATACAGCGAGTGGATCTGTGTTCTCCGCCGCATTTTTGCTGCTCTCTGCTGCAAAATCGGCAAAGTTATTTAAGGCAGCGATGGCATTGGCCCAATTCCTGCCGTTTTCGGAATGCATGCACATTTCAGCATAGCAACACAGTTCTTCAATATTGTTGAGGGTGTTAACAAGCGGGTTATCTGCATTGACTATCTCAACATTTTCAGCCAGCTCTTTCTGGAGTGAGCCGTCGAGATAGTCCGCGTAAAAGGATTTCCAGACATTTCGGATTCGGGAACAGTAATCGTTGATGGTGTAGCTGGACAGCGGTTTCTTTTTCTTTTTTGAAAGATAGTCTGCAAAAGCGGCCTGCAGCTGTTTATCGTCCCGAAAGCCGTCCTGTCTTAACGCAATATAGCTGCTTGTATTGCAGCCGCTGCCTGCCGCAGCGCAGCTTTCCAGTTCCATTTCCTTATCCATAATTACATCGCGGTGAAGCGCCATTATGTCTGCGAAATTATCAATGATTTCATCCATAAAGATTCTGTCTTCTGAATTTTCAATTTCTTCATATATGCTCCTGATTAATTTAAGCTTGGCTTTAATAACAGTATGCTCGCGTCTGGTCTCATTCTCTTTATACCAGTTTATCATTTCATCAATTCTATTCACAGCAAACCTCCGTATCTGCAAAGGGTATCGATTGAGATTCAGTATTACATAGATACTATACTCTATTTACCAAGTGATGTAAAGAACAGCGTGTTTTATTTCCAAGGATTTTTATTTTTATACAACTTGGGGCAAAAGGTTAAGTCTCATCAGTTGCATTTGGCTTGGTTGTGCTGTAAAATTATTGTAAATGTCTTCTCTGGAACAACAACGCAGCCCATCGGCGTATTAATGTATTCTTATGATTTATGCAGGGGGGCTAATATGGCGCTTAATCTTTCCAAATCCAAATACTGTTCTATTGAGCATAAGGGCGGTGACCTGAAGCATACCGAGTTTTTAGCTTACCCCGGTAAAGACCCGCGCAGGGCATTAGCGGAGCAATTATGCAGAGATATTCCAAGAGGCGTATGCACCACAGCATATAACATGGGTTTTGAGAAGGGGCGCATAAAGGGGCTTGCCGAAATCTATCCCGACCTGGCAGAGCACTTAATGGATATACACGACAACATACAAGACCTTATGATACCATTCCAGAAGAAGTATTATTACGACAGGGCAATGCAAGGCTCTTACTCCATTAAGTATGTCCTGCCCGCGCTGTTTCCTGATGACCCCTCGCTTGACTACCACAACCTCGAGGGTGTCCATAACGGCTCCGAGGCATCTGCTACCTTCAAGAGAATGGCTGCAATGTCCCGGGATGAGTTGGAAGCCTATAGAACACACCTGCTGAATTATTGTGGGTTGGATACCTTTGCAATGGTAAAGGTGTGGGAGAAGCTCAATGAGGTAGTAGGAATTAAACTGTAGCTTGCATGGTATATCGCAACAGTCCGACCCTAAAGCATAAATATTATAGAACACAAAAGGATTCAATTATATGTTTGATATTATTATCGGGGAAAAGGTTATAAATAAACAAGGAGAAACAGGTACAATTATTTCTTCGGACGATAGTTTTATTTATGTAGATTATGGCACCCGTTCCGTAAAGCTGCTGCCGAATGCGTTTGAAAAGGGCTTTATCAAGTATGAGAATGCGCAATTGCAGAGTCAGTCAGCGAAGAAAGCCGAAGTCGATAAAGAAGCCGAAGAGCATCGCGCTGCCGAAGCCCAAAAGCAATGGCTGACAAGATCAATGGTAAATGTACCCGTCTGTAATGTCGAAAAGACTAAAGTACATTTCAGTTATGACCGTGCTTTGCCGAATTTAGCGGGCTTACCAAAAGACGAGCAAGACCTGCTGCGAGCAATTTTCATAGAATGCGACAACGAAACCAAAGCATTGTATGATTCATTTGAGCCTAAGATGGAGTATCCTAAAAACACTTCAAAGGCCAGAAGCAAGTACAGCATCGGATTTCTGACAAAATATCGGGACACCTACGTGCTCAGGGTTTTTTGGCGAAATGACATCTATAAAAAAGGTGTTCGTGCCGGCGTCACCCTTTTGGAGAGCTATAATGCGGAGGTTATGCGTTTTTTGATGGTGAAAGGCCGTTTTTACGCCTTTTTCAAAAATGTGAAGAACACTTGGGGACACGTCACCCTTACCACGAAAAACAGCAGGTGGCAAGAAGCACGGTTGCAGAACTGCATTCTCATTAATGAGGTAGTCAGAAAATGCGATTGCAATTATCTGAATGATTACATAGAGGTAAAAGATGTAGATTCTTACCTGTACGCACATCTCCTTTTTCCCGCGCTTTATAACAACAAAGCCGAAATTGTTTTTAAGAACAAACTGTACTTGTCTACCTACCGTATTAAAGATTTAATCGGATATCTGGAACCATTCACCTCAAAGCAAATTGACTTTGCAAGCCGCAACAATGTTATAAATGCTCTTCCGGTTATCAAGGATTACGGTATTCGCGACCTTGATGTTCTGCGCAAGATGGAAGAGATAATGAAAATAAAATATTACAACTCCATATACGGTACGCTGAAAAAAATGTTCGCAAAACGCGGATTCGATCACACGGATTTATGCAAAAGATTGATTGATTTTTCGAAAAGAACCAGCAATCTCAATATAGGTGTTTATTGGGATTACATATTTGAGCTTGACCGTCAGCAAGGAATTACAATTAACGATTTTTTCGATAAAGACTACAATGAAAGACTCACCGATTTGCTGATGGACAAAAATGTCTGGTACAGTAACGATGATGCGAAATACTATGCTGATGTTGCCAAAGAATTATCCTGGATAGACCGCGAAGAAAACGGATATTTTATTATGGTTCCGAAAACCATAGAGGAGTTTAAATTTGAAGGTCAGCAGCAGCACAACTGTGTGTTTAAATGCAGATACTTTGATTATGTTATGGATCGCACTTCAATTATCGTTTTTTTGCGTAAAGAAAAAGCTGTGCCGTTTGTTACCATTGAATATGACTATGATACATTTGAAGTCCTCCAGGCTCTCGGAAAATATAATCAGAAGCTAAGTGAAGAATTAGAAAACTATATTGTCGAACTTGGAAAGAGATTAAGACGCGAAGCCTCAACCTGATTAGCATTCAACAATGTTTTTATAATACTGCAGCACAAAAGCACAACCACGGGCAGGTGATGGACCTGTCCGTGGTTGTATGCTTTATATTTTAGTCTTCATACGGCACCTTGAAATAATCGAGATATTTCTTAAATCTATCCTGTGCCGACAAGCAAGTATCTCTCAGATATCCTCGCTCGTTCTGCCATTCTTTTAATCCCCGGTAATAGAATAATTTGAGATCGTCCTCAATTATGAACGGCACAATGTTGTTCCTTAGACACTCTTTAAAAAGTATCAGTCTGCCTACCCTTCCGTTTCCGTCCTGAAAGGGGTGAATGCGTTCAAATCGGTAGTGGAAATCAAGCAGGTCGTCTAATGTTTTTTCCTTAATTGCATTATATTCGGAAAGCAGCTTCTTCATTTGTGCGCTGACTTCTTCAGGTGCAACTGTACTTACACCGCCGACCTCGTTAGGAAGCACTTTGTAATCACCTACTGCAAACCAATCGAGGCGGGAATCGGATGTTCCATTTTTCAGCACAGCATGAAGTTGCTTAACAAATGTCTCGCTGGGAGCATAGGCGGCGCTGTCAATAATCATATCAATGCATTTGAAGTGATTAGCCGTCTCTACCACATCATCTACTTTCACAGTCATATCCGATACGCCGATGGTATTCGTCTCAAAGATATATCGTGTCTGGTCATGGGTGAGTCTGCTGCCTTCAATGTGGTTGGAATTATAGGTTAAGTCAATCTGTGTTTTATGATAAATACCGCCACTCAATTTTGTAATCTTTTCTGCTTTCAGTACATCCAAAAGTGTTTTAGGCGTTTCAATATGCTTATTGAGTCGGTCAGGCTTAACAGCGGTTTCTGGAATATTCCATGTCTTTCCGGTAAGAAACGCGTCCTTAATTCTTCCTTCGGAACAATAGTTTCGCACACTTCGCTCAGATATTCCCCATTTTTTTGCCGCTTCTGCAACAGATATGAATTTCATAGCACGCCTCGCTTTCATTACTATACATAGTATAGCAAATTATCGGCAAAATATCAATTATATTTAGCGTTGTCATTTGAATGTTTTTGCCGATATCGGCAAATCTTGACGTTCTTGATGTGAATTATCAATTATTAAAAAAGCCTGTATTTTCAATGGTTTTCTACAATTTTCCTCAATAACCACAAAAATCCTCAGTAATGACCCCTTACAGGCCCCATTGTCACCTTTCGAAGAAACCGCCCTAATTCTTATGCAAATTGAACAACGCACAGGCGCAGGTTATGTACATATTGATGACGATTACTCATGTGAAGAAACCTAAATTTTTTGACAAATATCTCACTGGAAGCATATCAGATTAACCATGCCGCAGGCGCATGGTTAATCAAAAAGGCAAACACTTTCGTGATTGCCTTTTGCTGTATGTGAATTAACAAGCCTTCACTTATTTTTCAAGTGCCTCAGATAATCCTGTATTTTTTCAGCAATTCAAGGCGCTCGCTGCCGATTTTCATGCTCTCGGCGGCGGTGTTGTCATTGCCTCTCTCGCCTATATAGCGGATAATCCTCGCGCCCCAGGCCACGGGCAGAAGAGCTCCGCTTTTCTTCACCCAGGGATAGCTCATTTCCATAATCGCTCTGTTGGGGAACAAGGCGCTCATAAGGGGAATACCTTTTTTATCCTTATGCGCTGATTCCACCGCGCCCAGAGTGATGCTTCCGCTGTGCTTTCGGCTCATATCAGCCGAGCCGTATATGCCGCCGTCAAGGGCATCCTTCAGAAGCTCGGTGCTGTCCGCCCGCTCCCAGCCCTCGGGGAAGGTCATTCCGAAGTACTTCTCCCCTGCGTCGAACAGCGCCGCGGCAAAATATTCGCCATGCATGGATTTCATTGCCTCACGGATGCGCGTCAAGTCAAGCTCGTAATGCTTTGACCATTGAGCAATATCGCATATCTGCCGCACACCCACACCGGAGGAAATGAAGTGCTTATAGGTATGGAGGAGCAGAAAAATCATGTGGTCCGTGGGCTCGGGGACTTTCATCTCCACGCCCTCAACCGTCTGTGTGCAGGCTCTTGCCCAGAAGCTCTCGGAATAGGCATTAAGGGCGTTGAGGGCATCGTTTTCCTGGGGGAACAGCTCCCAATGTCCCTCAGCCAGCAGGCAGCCCCTCATATATCGCTCCTCATGAGCATTTTTATAATCAGGCTCATTTGCCTTGAAGCCTAGCTCCAGCATCTTTTCATGGAACGCAGGATACTGCTCAAGCGGGATGAATAAATCCTCGTCAGCGGAGCTGCGGTATTCGGGCTTATCATAAACCGAGCGGCAGATTATACCCTTGACAACCAGCGGAGTAATGCCCGTTTCGGCAAGCTGCTTATACACATTCAAAAACTCTGCAGTTTTCTGCAGCTGCCCCGCAACAATTTGCAGGACTGTTGACTTGCACGCCTTTTTCAATCCGTCGGGCATTGCATTTCCGAGGGCCTCATATACCATGGGCGTTACCTTCTGCTGGGCAGATTTATCAATAAGCTCCTGCCACTCATCATCGCGCAGCTCGGCGGTCAGCTTCTCTCCCCTGAGAAACGCAGATATGCAGTTTAGCAGAACTTCATTTATCATCTGTTTCACTCCTGCAGTGTATTACTTGCATTGCTTCATATCGATTTAATTATATTGCGTAAGCACATTTTAGTCAATGCGGGCATTTGGCGGCGGTGCGTTTTTTATTGACAAGTGTAGTATAATAATAGCAGATTATTTTCTGAGGTACGGTCATGCTGAAAAAGCTTTTGGACAAAACATTCTGGAAATTCATTCTCGTAGGCATCATTAACACTCTGTTCGGTGCCGCCATAATGTTCACCTTCTATAATCTTTTTCATCTTAGCTACTGGTTTTCCTCGGCATCAAATTACTTTTTCGGCAGCATCCTCAGCTACTTCCTAAATAAATATTACACCTTCAGATATAAGGAGCGCAGCTGGGGCGTAATCGGCAGGTTCGTGCTGAACATATTGCTGTGCTATCTCATCGCCTACGGCATTGCAAAGCCGCTGGTATTGCATCTGCTTTCGGGTGCAAGTGTGTCAATTCAGGAAAACGTCGCCATGCTTGTGGGAATGGTGTTGTTTACACTTCTCAATTACCTTGGGCAGAGATTTTTTGCATTTAAGAAAACTGAACAATAAGCAAAAAGCAGACCTTTTATCAGGTCTGCTTTTATTATCCTATTCTTCCCATGTCCGCTGGGAGATAATATATCTCGGACGGCCTTTTGTTTCCATATAAATTTTTCCGATATACTCACCGATGATGCCCAGACAGATCAGCTGCACGCCGCTGACGAAGCAGATTATGCAGGTCATGCTCGCCCAGCCTGCTACCGCTTTGCCGCACAGTGCCGTTATGAGCGCCCAGAGGCAGCCGACAAAGCTGATTAATGCCACAATCACGCCAAAGCCCGTAATAAGCCTCAGGGGCTTTACGGAAAGGCTTGTGACACCGTCAACGGCAAGGGACAGCATTTTTCTCAAGGGGTACTTGCTCTCTCCTGCCAGCCTTTCGGTGCGGGCATATTCCACAGTAGTGCTCTTAAAGCCCACAAGGGGAATCATGCCACGAAGAAACAGATTGACCTCTTTGAAATTTGCAAGCTCCTGCAGCACCTTTGAGCTTATGAGGCGGTAATCCGCGTGGTTGTACACCACCTCTGCGCCCATGCCAGATAGGAATCTGTAAAAGCCCTGGGCGGTGGTGCGCTTAAAAAACGTGTCCTTTTCGCGGCTTGAGCGCACGCCGTAAACCACCTCGCAGCCGCCAATATATTCCTCAACCATTTTGTCCATGGCGTTAATATCGTCCTGGCCGTCGCAGTCAACGGATATGGTTATATCGCATTTGTCCTTCGCCTCCATGAGGCCCGCAAGAACGGCGTTCTGATGGCCTCGATTGCGACTCTGGGATATGCCGATGAAATGCTCGTCGGATTTAGCAAGCTCGCAGATTATATTCCATGTATCGTCCTTGCTGCCGTCATTGACGAACATTATGCGGCTGTCATCGGAAATTTTGTCCTCGGCGACAAGCTGCGTAAGTTTATTCAGAAACATGGGTGCCGTTATGGGCAGCACCTCCCGCTCGTTATAGCAGGGAATTACGATATAGAGTGAAGGTTTCATTACTTCACCGTCCTTATAGATTTGTCTAATTATATCCTCTACGCCCCGATTTCGCAAGTTTTCCTATTGTAAACATTTTTTGTTGTACGCAAACGTGCAAGTTTGGTTCCAATGTAGACTATGGGTGAGAGGTGATAAAATTTGACTAAGATAAGTATTAACAAAACTTCGCTGCAAATATCAAGTCGTGATACTCTTGCGGCAGGAAATGTCAATTCTCTTTCGGTAGGCTTCCGCTTTCTCGATGGTTGGGACAGATTGGCCAAAACAGCCATATTTAAAAACGGCAGCAACAGTGTATCTGTTTTACTTGACAGTGACATTTGCCCCATTCCCTGGGAGGTGCTGCAGGAAGCAGGCGAACTGTATGTGTCTCTTCGCGGCACGACTTCCGGCGGTGAGCTTGTGCTCTGCACCGAAAACGCGTTAATCGGCAATGTGAAGCCAAGCCTTGCAGCAGCTATCGTCGCCGAGCAACGCGAAGCAACTCCCGATGTCATCGACACCCTTGTGGACGATGTCGAGCAGCTGAAGAACAACAGCGGCAGCGGGACCGGCGGTTCAAACGGCAAATCCGCATATGAGCTTGCTGTAGAAAACGGCTACGAAGGCACCGTTACCGAATGGCTCGCATCTTTGAAGGGTGAAGACGGCATTAACGGCACCGACGGGGCTAACGGCATCAACGGCCACGATGGTGCCGATGGTGAAAATGGTTACACTCCCGTGCGAGATGTTGATTACTGGACTGATGCAGATAAGGAATACATTGTCAACGAGGTTCTGTCTAATTTTGTTGATGTTTCGGAGGTGGGCGCATGAACAGGTATGCAGTGATGCCCTACTCCGACTATGAAAATGCATGCAATGAATTGAGAATCAAAACCGGCAGCAATTGTCCTATTACATCCGGTCTGCTTGCGGAGAAAATCCATTCTATCCACGGCGGAGATGCTTCCGTTTCCGATGGAATTGTTGTGACCGCAAGAGATTCTGACGGCTGCGCAACAGAGGTAGATTTTTATGGAACATCAGTTGAGCAGTATCAATTTGGCAGCTCCCGAACCGATGTAAATGCGCGCATATGGTCATCGTGGCTTGAAAAGATTGCATTCAAAAGCACCTTAACCGCCATTGCTCCGTATGCCTTTATGACCTGCGGGCGCAATGCGGCAAATCACTTTCCTATTGAACTTCCAATATCCTGCACCTCAGTAGGCAGCGGAGCTTTCAAATTGTGCGGATTTTCGTCAATCACCTGCTATGCTTCCGATTTGAGCGGTGCTTCCGAAACCGTTTTTTCAGGTGCAAATCTTACAAGTCTTTTTTTACCCTTCGCGGTAAAATACCACACGAACTCGTCATACGGCACATTCAGAGGCGCAACCGCATTGACTGAAGTTCAGTTGGGCTCCGAAGGTTATGGCATCACGCAAATAGGTCAGCCCGCAAGAGACTGCACTCAGGAAGAGCTTGTCATAACCGCCTATTGCAGCGGCGCATATGCCAATGTCTGCCTGACCGGATTGCGAAGCGGTGCAGCTAATGCCACAATCATAATTAAGGCAAGCGAAGACACAGCTTATGCAGGTGTTAACTACAGCGCAGGCGAAACAATAATTACAAGTAATCCGTGAGGTGAACTATGCGAATAAAGAATGCGACCTGGACTCTCGGCACCGGAGAGACCGTAAACAAAACACGCCTTTTTGCAGATGCGGGATATCTGCTTACACAAAACGGAACAGATTTTTTCGGTTGCGTAGATGTGGATATTGTTGACGGCTGGTATGAGGTAGCCGAGCCCGAGGAAGAAGAATAATACAATAGCAAAAAAGAAGCACACTGTTTACTCAGTGTGCTTCTTGTGCTTATGTCGGTGAAAGTGAAATAACACAAATCTCAGGCTTATTAAACACTCTCGGTATCCAGTTGTAGCCCGCAAGGCCGGACGATATTATCAGATTAAGCCGCCCGTCTATAAGATACTGACCGTAATCATATTTTGGAAACAATCCTTGCGTGGGTGCAACAATTCCGCCGACAAGAGGAAGTCTCATCACTCCGCCGTGGGTGTGCCCGCTGATATACAAATCGGCATTCCAATTTTCACGCGCGCAATCCATAACAACATTTTCGGGCATATGCATCATTACTACTGCCGGAATGTCCGTATTTCCTATCTCCTCCTGCATTGCATAGTCAAGCTGCTCTTCCCAGTTCAAATCACGGTAATGCCCGCTGGTACCGCCGATGCGTATAGTATTCCCTGCTATTTCAGTCTCAACATAATTGTCATACAGAACTGTTGCTCCCGTTTCGGCAATTCGGTCAAGAAGTGCATCGCCGTGCTCCGCCATATAGTCAACCTCGTGGTTGCCCGTGGAATAGAATACGGGAGCGGTTTTTATAAGCGCTGTCAGCAAATCAAGGAATTGCTGTATTTCAGCTTCCGTTGCATCGCGGTTTATCATATCGCCGTTTGCAAATATTGCATCGGGCTTTTGCTCTGCTATCAGGCTTAACAGCTTTTCATTGGCATTGCCGTACTCTTTACTGTGCAAATCGGAAATGCATACAATTTTCAGCTCGCTGTTAAGTCCCTCTGCCGATATACTATAGTCAGTTACCTTCAGAGATTGTGAGCACACAACAGCAGATACCGACATCAGTATTGCGCACAACGCTATTATCGAAGCAATTATTATCATTACATATTTTTTCTTCATATTATTTTACATTGCCGGCGCAGCTCAGGTCCTTCGCCGCAATTTTCACAGATAGTGCGGCAGTGACTTTGCCTGCACTAATCTCATATGCGGCTGACAGAAGCACTGTAGCTACGGAATAAATCGCAATGACAATCAAAACAATGCCAAGCCTTCCAATACCTAAGTCGAGCAGAGCTTCCTGCAGATGATACTTACCGTATGTCAGCCAGAAGTAATTAGCATGGAAAAGATAAATGAGCAGGGAGTATTTTGCGATTGCATTTATTGCGCGATTGTGGAATTCTTTTCTTACCGCCAGGTCAAGTGCCGCGATTCCAAGCAGCACGATTATCGGATTTATGAATGTGCATCCGAAAAGGTTTTTTGTGCTTACTATGCTGATGCGTTCTCCGAGATAATTGACGCATACAATCCACCCTATAATCACTGCGGCGGAAACCGATACAATCAGATAATCTTTATTTTGGCTGAGTTTATCTCTGCCGTACCTCTTATAATATGAAACAAAATAGTGAATGCAGATAAACGCGACAAGATTTGTAAAGTAATAAAGCTTCAGGGCTGTGCCGACTACGCTATATGCGACAAACAGTATTATTACGAACCGTCTGAACGCTTTGTCGTTCAGGTCTTCAACCGCTTTGTTAAGGAGCGGATGAATAAGATAATAGATAATATAGCACCCGACAAACCAGTTCATCTGGAAGGTTACCGGAAACAGCGATTTGATTATTTCGGAAACTGTGGGGGACAGCAAAAGCAGCGCGGCAATCAGGCCGACAACAGAGATTATCCATGAGTCAGCAACCATCTTCGCCGCTTTATTCAGTTTGAATCTGCGGCTATCGCACAAAAACCATGCAGAGCACACTATAAACAGTGTGTCTCCAATCTGTCCGAACCATCTGAACAACGTAAAGATAATATGAGTTGCCGAAAACTGCGTATTGTTCAGATTTACATATACATCATCGTGGCCGCCCACGTAAGTTACACCGAACGGTAACGATGAAGAACAGATAATCAGTAAAACAGCAATAAGCTTCAGCAGTTCAATGCTGGAATTCCGCTTATTATTTGCTCTGTTTAAGCTTTGTGCCATATCTTTTATCCTTTTTCACAGCAAATCGCTTTTTGCCGTTTCATTACTTTTTATATTTATTATTTATCTGCACCGCAATAATAAATCGGAGCTGCTTCTCTTCTTTCGCTTCTTGCCGTCAGACCGTCTTCCGGATAGTTGCCGATGCCGATAAACATAATAAGCTCTTCAGAATTGCCGATTTTGAGCAATCTTCTTACATTCTCTTCCTGTGTTGAAATCAGAGACGCACTAAGCGGTACAGATGCAATGTGCTCATAATGGAGCGCATTCAGAATGCTCTGTGCATACATACCGCCGTCAATATATACCTGATACAGCTCGCGGTCTCTGTTAAAGCACCGCAAATCACCCGTAACGAGAATAAGGCCGGTAAATTCATGCCCGAAGCCTCTGTTTCCGTTCTGATTGGCAAGCACCTTGTCAATCAGTATCTTGTCAAGAATTATTCTTGCCTGCCAGCCCTGACGGTTACAAGCGGAAGGTGTATGCTGGGCGAGTGCTATCGCGCGTTCAAGACTCTCTTTATCCAGAGGCTCCTCGGAGAAATGGCGCATACTGTGGCGGCTATGGATAAAGTCGGCATATCCCAACTGCTTCACTTGCTCCTGACTGATTATTCCGGAGTTAACAGCGCCTCCGACCTCGTTCGGAGTGCCGGGAAGCTTTGAGATGCGGTCGTTCAGTTCTTCATTCACGCAGTCATATTCTGCGTTCTTGTCCTGATATGCCTTCAGCGCACTCAGAGCAGTCCTGTAAAAGAAGGCATCGGGAGAATAGCCGTCTGCAATATAGTTTTCCATAGATGTCAGCAGGGCGTTCAGATTGTCCTTTCCGAAGCCTGCGCGGAATTCAGGATAAGCAAGT
>JAUMWD010000003.1:0-119630 GCA_030529825.1 Bacillota bacterium | reverse complement strand
CGATTGTATGATACCAGCGAGTAATAACTGCCTCATACTGCTTTTCATCAATGCACTTATTTCCGTTAAACGCATACTTTTCATATCTGGCAATATAGGTCTTGTTCTTATACTCAAGCTCTTCTCTTGTCATCTGCTTTGCTTTATCTATTACTTTTCTCGGCACATCAGTCAGTTTCATTATTGTTTTCCTCGTTTCGTTTACGAATAATTCTCAAATTTGTACGGGGCTATGAATACTGTATATTCTCAAATTTATTGATTTATCTTCCGAGCAGCTTTTTCAGCAGCTTTTCGATAAATGCAGGTGTGTGATTTTTGACCCACACGGACACTCTGTCTTTGAATTTCATGGAATGCCTTGCGGCATAAATGAGCCCGTGCTTCTTGAAAAGCTTCTCGAACTTTGCTCGTTCGGACCGCATTTTGCGGGATTTTATCATCATTGGGTTTTCTGCAGTTGCTCTCTCAAAGTCAGAGTCAAAGAGTCTTATGCCCTCGGTTTCAAGCAACAGCTTCTTTGCCTTTTCCGTATGTACGAAAATTGAGGACACGCCCTTTTCGTTCCAGAAAACATCTTTCGGCGTGGCACCCCAGAAATCGCCGAGAGTCATATCTCCCTTTCGGTTATGGCCCTTGAACTTGCAAACGTAGCAGGCAGGCTTTGCATAAACCTTGAAGGCGTAGCAATATTCGGTCCTTCTGAAGTTTCGCAGGAAAACCTTGCCGTTTTCAAACTTTGCATACATGTACTTGGGTACCCATGCATCCTTTTTTCTTCTGACTGTGAATTCAACTACCTTGCTGTCAAACTTCTTTTCGAGGTGCTCAATATACTGTCTATGGACTTCCATAGTAGTGGGACCTTCGCAGACAAGCTCGCAGGTAATAAGGTTTTCGTATTCGTCTTTTAAGAACGCCTTCATAGCGGCCACAATGCATGGGCTTCCGAAAAACAGCACGGTTTCCCCCGCATCAAGCAGCACCTTGACATCCTTATAGATTGTGCCCTTGTCGGCATCTATGTATTTTGAACCCTTGAATTTTTCAAGTTCCTCTTCCGTGTGGGCAATTTCGTATCTTACGGAGTAAAAATCCTCGCTGTAGGCAACGCCCGCAACATAGCCTCCGTTTCTGATTATATGACGGCTGATTGCGGTGGCAATACCGCCGGAGGAGCATTCCATAAGCTCTTTACTGTTCTCTACATAGCCTGCATACACGGCAGTATCGTGTTTTGCTGCTTCGTTCATATACATTCTCCTTATCTTCTCAGCAGGAGGAATTTTGCATGCTTAAACTCTTTTGTTTTGCGGAAAAGCAGAACAATTATCGCATTTGGAATTACAAGGCATATCACCGCACGGACGCACAGTCCGAGAATCCCGTCAGGTGCAAATCCGCAGACCTGATATGTAAGCAGGCAAACCGCCGTGCCGAGAATTATATACAGCGCATTTTTCTTATAAAAATCGCCTGACCGCTTGTTGAAAATATATTTGAACACAGTGTAGTTTTCTATGGGAATGGACACCAGCATACTGATTATGGTCGAGAGAATTACACCGTATATTCCGATGAACTGCACCATCACCAGATTGCCCACGAGGTTTACAATCATAACAATATACGGGCGGTAGCGGTCCTCCCACCATATTCCGCCTGCGTCCTTGTAGGTAAGAACCACTTTTCTTATCTGGTAAACATAGAAATAGATTACCAGCAGAATGACTACCCACATATCAAGCATATTTTTCTCGTGCACCCACAGCTTCATAAAGGGCTGATACAGACACAGCAGCGAGGTTGTGCAGAAAAGAACCATCCAGAAGTTTGCAAAGGTCAGGACATTGAAATCAAAATAATTCTTCTCAACGCTTTCAGTCTGCAGGCTGTTGCCGATGCCCGCCGTAATGGAGTTGTAGACAATTGCAATGATGCCCGCAATGGCGCTCATTATGTAGTAATAATTGCCGTAAAGGCCCACCATACCAAGCCCGATAAATGCGGATATGACTATATTGTCCAGCGCGTGAAGTACAATTGAATTTGCCTTTGTTCCGAAGAGGGCAATCACCTTTTTCTTGATGTCCTTCTTAAGCTCGTCATTTATCTCTCCGACGCACTTGTACTCCGGATACATTCTGTCAGTGATTTTTGCTGTTACAACATTAGTCAGAACTGTGAAAACGGGCAGCCAGAGGATATACCAATAATAGTTTCTGAACACAAACAGCGCCGCAATCTGAATGGCATACATAGCGGTCTGAGTGACCAAGCCCCACAGACTGCCTACATCGGACCTCTGATGCGCTGCAAGAAGCGATGATTTATATCCGTAAACCCAGTAGGACAGTGCGCTGTTGAGCAGGAACACCAAATACAGAACATACAGATTTACATCAGCAGGACAGTCGCCCTTTACGAATGAGTCAAGGAACGGCACAAGGCATATGCCAACGCCGAAAATAATACATCCGATAATGCGGTAAAGCTTTCTGTACAGATTCAGCAGGGCGCAGATAAGTGCGGAATCGTCCTCGGCGATGGGCTTGTACATATTGAACACAAGTGCGCTTCCCACGCCCAGCTCCGCAAGGCTAAGGAAACTGAGAATTGATGAGAATAGGCTGTCAAGTCCCAGATATTCCTTGCCGAGTATATACAGCAGAACTGTTCTTATGGCAAAGGGGAACAGAATGTTTGCAAGCTTGTTTATTACGGCAAACAGTATATTCCGTTTTGCATTTTTTGAACGGCTTGTACTCATAGAATCCTCACAGGGTTTTAGATTTTATCCATTACTTCCCAGCACTTATCAAAGCAGCTTTCATTGCGGATAAGTGCCAGCTTTTCGGATAAGGTTTTTGCATCGTCGGCAAAATTATCGCAGAGGAAATCCAGCTTTTCGAGCATTGTCGCAATATCCTCCTCCGATGCCTTCGTGATATCGAACACATACTTTTCCTGTCCGAGAAGCTTTGTAAGCTCCTGATACTTGATTGCCCAGCCGAGCACAAAGGCGGGAATTTTTTCTCTGTAGGCATGAACAACGGAGTGGAAGCGGGAGGCGATGACAAATTCAAACTGCTTAACGAATTCTGAATAAGTAAGGCAGTCCATTTCGTCTTCAATCAGATGGCAGTGCTCGTCTTCTCTGACAAGCTCATATATGTCCCTGCAAAGTGCAATGTCATCGGAGTGGCGGAAAATATAGATTTCCTTACCCTTGCCGCGAAGCTCTTCAATGAATCGCTTATAGCTGGCAAGAACAAATTCCTTATTGCCGTTCTTTACGGTTTCGCCGTTGGGAACGATACCCACATTGCCCTCGGTTTCAAGCTTGCGAATATTCAGCTCGGGCTTTTCCTTGTAAACATTCTCCCACTTTATCTCCTGTGCCTGAAGAACAATGTCGGGGGAAAGCACCGCACCTGTAACGCCGCACTCGTTTTCCAAAACTTCCTTACCCTCCTGCTCTCTTGCAAACAGCAGGTCGACCTTGGAAAACGCCTCGCCTATTCTTTTGCAGACAGCCTCTGTATTATCGCCGAAATTCAGAGGTCCGTAGGACTGCGGCAAAATAATCACGGCTGCACCGGCAGACTTTGCCGTATTTATGTGGCGGAGCATTCTGTCTACGCTGGACATACTGAACTTTGAAGTCAGACTATATCCGCTGACATCAATCATCACATCGATTTTGTTCCAAATGTCGCTCAGATTCGGGACATTGTATTTGCTTATTTTTTTCTGCATGGTGATGCAGTCTATATCGCGCTTTATCTTGCCGACAAAGCCGTATCTCACGGGGTAATCACGCAAGGCGAGGTCGTCATAAACAAAGTTAATTCTGTATTCTTCGCAATGCTTAAAGCAGTTTTCTCTGAAATAATCAAGCGGCAGATAATAAAACTCTGCATCAGCATATCTGTTCCGCACTTCATTGACAACCGTAAAAAGCATGGACTGTGCGCCGCGGTTTGCAAACTGTGCGCCGGTAATCAATACATTCATATGAATTCTCCTTTAATCCCTGCAATACAGGTCTCTTGTATACACCTTTTCCGCTGTGTCACGCAGGCAATCTTCCATACGATTTGCCACGATGACGGCGGATTTTTCTTTGAATTCAGCCAAATCAGCAACCACGGGATTGCCCTCAAAGCGGTCGGTTTTAAGTGTGGGCTCGTAAATGATTACATCTGCGCCCGCTGCCTTGAGTCTTGCAATAACACCGCGTATGCTGCTCTCGCGGAAGTTATCGGAGCCCGCCTTCATGGTCAGGCGGTATACGCCGACAACACCGCCGTTTGCTTTCTTCATAATCATACGCGCAATATGGTCCTTGCGCTCGTCATTTGCCGCAACGGAGGCGCGGATAATCTTATTGGGAATGCTTCCGAAGTTTGCAACAAGCTGCTTGGTATCCTTGGGCAGACAGTAACCGCCGTAGCCGAAGGACGGGTTGTTATAGTGCGCACCAATGCGGGGGTCAAGGCAAACACCATCGATTATCTGACGGGTATCAAGGTCATTCATTTCGCAGTAGGTATCAAGCTCGTTAAAGTAGCTTACTCGCACCGCGAGATATGTATTGGCAAAAAGCTTTATTGCTTCCGCCTCGGTAGAATTGGTGAAGAGCACAGGGGTATTCTCTTCAAGAGAGCCCTCGAGAAGCAGTGATGCAAAGAGCTCTGCATCTGCCTTAGTGGCTGTACTGTTTTTCGGTGTACCCACAACGATGCGACTGGGATGCAGATTGTCATACAGCGCCTTGCCCTCGCGCAGAAATTCAGGTGAGAAAAGCAAGCGCTTGCAGCCGAATTTCTCCACAACACTCTCGGCATATCCCACGGGTACAGTGGACTTTATTACAACCAGTGCCTCGGGATTTACCTTACTCACAAGGTTGAGAACGAATTCAACCGTGGAGGTGTTAAAAAGGTTCTTCTCGGGGTCATAGTCTGTGGGTGTTGCGATAATAATAAGCTCTGCCTCGCGGTATGCGCTCTCCGCGTCCATAGTAGCGGTGAGCTTAATATCCTTTTTCATATATTCGGATATTTCCTTGTCCACGATAGGCGATATGCCGCTGTTTATTTTTTCTACCTTTGCGGGAGTTGTTGTGATTGCCTTCACCTCGTGATGCTGTGCAAGCAGCACTGCCTGGGCAAGGCCCACATATCCCACACCTGCAACTGCAATTCTCATTTTATTCCTCTCAACTTATAGTAAACTTTTCTGACCGTTTCATTCTGCCAAAGCTTTTGACGGGCGCTGGCATATACCATATACGCCTTTCCGCGCTGATTCATACCGATACCCGACTCATTAAGAATACGGTTGATTTCGTTTGCCATTCTGTAATATACGGGCTTACGGAAATGTGTGATTCCGTCATTGAAATCGTTTTGCGATGTTATCAAATCCGTTGTATTAAGCAGATAAGTATTCGGCACATCGGAAAATGCCGCTTCCAGCTTTCTGTTTAATTCAACATTGTATTTTTCGCGCTCGAAATAAACCGGGTCTGTATTCTTTTCATACGGAATTTCCGAGCCGAGAGAAAGAATCAGCACCGTTTCCTCCGGCAGAAGCTCTCTGATTTTTATGAAGTTTGCTACGGTTTCGTCTATCGGTATCTGACCGAGATATTCCCATTCTTCAGAAAACTCTTCAAGGAACTCTCTGTCAAAATTCAGACTGTATGTTTCGATTTCTTTGGCAATAAGCTTGTCCCAATTGTCCGGATTCGTGATGTCAATGCACCAGTCACCCCAGACGACAATTCTTCCCGTTTTTTTGTTGCGGTAGCGTGCCATCATTCCGTCCATCAGCACGGAAAGCAGTATGACCTGATATTCGCCCGAAAACAGCGCTTTGGAATAAGTCTTTTCTCCCGCAAAAGGAAGCTTTGACAGCTCGTCAATTTCTTCCTGCGGCAGAAGCGCTGCGTTCAGCATAGTGTTTGTATGGTTCAGGCCGTAGTCAATAGCACCGTTTTTCGCCGTATCGTAAGTAAATTCCGTGGCAATTGAATTATCCGAAAAGAAATTGCAGACTGACCACAGGTCGCAGGGGCCCTTGAACAGAACCTTTTTATCAATTTCAAACGAGTCTTTTTTCTCTTTTGCTTCGCTATTATTTATCCAGAATGGGTCTTCGGGTACATTGGGGTCGCTGGAGATTTCACCGACTATCTCAAGCTGAGGTCTGTTCAGATACTTGTACACATACTGCTCAACGCCCATGCCCATTGTGCGGCAGGAGAAGCAGAAGTGCAGAAGTCTGTTTGCCCGGATATCCACGCAGTAAAAGCCCGTAATGCCGTAATCACCGTATCTGTCGGAAACCGCAACGGTGCCGCAGCGGTATTCGGGGTCGTTCAGCACCCGCTCAATTTCGTCAAGCTCAACGCGGTTTTTGGTGAAGTTAAGCTGATTTGCGCGCTTATTCAGCTCGCAGATACGCTCTGCCTTGTCAGTGCAGTCCTCGGATATAAGCACCTGAATGCAGCTTGCAGTCAGAAATTCCTCGTTGGAGCCAAAATCCTCTCTTTCGGAGCTTTTCTGCTCGAGGATTCGATACTGCTGCATACGGTTCTTGCGCTTGCCGGAGTCAAACTGCGTCTGAGCGCACTTAATAAGTGCAGGAATCACCTCGGGACCTGCGGTCATAATCTCGGGACAGTAGAACTCCGCCTCTGCAATGTTCAGATGGTTATCGTCCAGGAACAGCACATTTGCGGGACGAAGCTGCATATCCTCAATTATCTGCTTTATGCGTTTTCCTTTTGCTTCCCAGTTAATTGATGGGAACACAAAGTATTCCATTGCGCCGATGTCGGTGAGCTTTGCTCTTGTGGGGGCATCATCGTTTTTGCTGCAGATGCTGTTTACCACACCCGTTTCGGTGAGCAGGTGCAAAAGCTCGATATGTTCCTGTGGACATACAACATCGCCTTCTGAGAATGTTCCCTCCCAAAAGGTTTCGTCAAGGTCCCAAATTATAAGCTTTATCTTTGAATAATCCGATTCCTGATACTTCATTTTTTCTCCTCAGATAATATCCGGATAGGCTTTTGTGTCTTTTCCCTCAGCAGTGTCCATGACGAGCTGTGCTTCCATGCCGAAGCGGCGCTCCAGCGTCATAAACTTATCTATCGCGGTTTTGTGCGCGTTTGCGCGAATCTTTTCAATTTTCTCTTTATCTTCCATCAAGGCAACGAGTCTTTCCGCAGCCTCTGCTTCGGTATCGTAAACAATGCAGTTTTCATTGTCCTCAATGAACTCATCGATGGAGTGGTTGTTGTTTGTAAGCACAACGCTACCTTCTCCCATGACCTCATAGAAGATATTTACTCTGTTCCATTCACTCACAAGCAGTGTTGCAAGCGAATTTCTTGCATACCTTCGGCAAACGCTCTGCGGCTGTCCGCCCACAAAATGCACATAGTCCTCAATGCCGTATTCTTCTATAACTTTCTTTGTTGCGTCGAGCATCTCCTGACTGCTGACATCGCCGATGAGATACAGGTGCATTTTCACACCTCGCTTGTGTACCTCTCCGAGAATTTTCGCAGCTCTGTCCTGCCTTTTCACATCCGCAATACGCCCTACCATTGAAAGACTCAGCGAATCATATTCGTCAGGATAGTTTCCGGATGTGTCGAGATTGACAATCGGTTGTTCTTTGGGAATCATAACGGCGGAGCGCCAGAAATAGAAGTCGAACTTCTTTCTCTTTACGCCGAGAATGTCATAAAGCTCATCTGCTCTGCTGCCGTCATTTGTTGCCAGCAAAAAGCTTTTTTTGCTTATCATTGAAAGGGTTATGTAGGTATAGTCCTTCAGCGACTTAAGCCAGCGGCGCAAGCCCTTTTTCATAGGCTCCAGCACATTTGCCATTTCCTGCGTACCGAACTGACGCAAAGCGCAGGGAATGCCCATCTTAGCTGCCGCACGCACACCCATATGCGAGCCTTCCGCCATACCGTACACAAAATCATAATGGCGTGATTTAAGCAGTTTTCTTGTTTCCCTTGCCAGATAAAACGGGAATATCAAGGTTCCCATTTTGCCGGGTATCGGTCGCAGCTGAATAAAATTATCCTTTTTGAAATGCTCACTTTCCACAACCTCATGGTTTAAGTCCGAAACAAGCAGCATATCAATTGTGTTGCCTTTTTCAAGCAGCATCTTAAACGGATAGTAGAACGCAGGAAGTCCCGCCAGTGTTTCATCATTCATTCCGCCGAGGATTGTATCCACCGCTGGATTGTCAAATGCTATATAGAGTATTCTCATAGTTTTCTCTTTTCTCATGCGAAAATTGTTCTCAGGTCATTGCTTTTATGCTGCAGATACCTTGTAAGTATAAATGCCAGTATCAGCGGAACATACGCGTAGTAGTCCATAAGCGGCTCCGTCCAGGAATGGAGCAGCAATTCCGCCATAAACGAAAGCGGAATAAGATTTCGTGTTTTCAGTATTTCAAGCAGCGACATCAGCAGGAACCAGCCCAGCAGTATTCCGCCCACCCAGCCGGTGCTTACCATAAAGGTAAGGAAGGTATTATGGGTGCCCATCTCGTGACCCGATTCTTCCCAATATCCGAAGCCGTTGCCGAACACCGGATTTTCGTCAATACAATTCCACGCTTCTTCCCAAAGCACATCTCGGCCGCTGTTGTCATCCGCATCTGAAAAATCAAACAGTCTCGCGCTATAGGTACCTGCCGACACCTTATACGCGGCAAAAACGACCAGCAGGATTACTGAAACCGCAAGCGCTCTTCTCCAGAATCTATCCTGATAGGTCACACCGTCTCTGGTCTTTTGCCACACTATGCAGGTTAAGCCCGCCGCTGCTGACAGGAATGCGCTTCGGCAGCCTAGCGCAAATACGGCAAATGAGCAGATAAGGCAGCTCATCAGATAGAACAGTTTACTGAATGCTGATTTTCTGTTTCCTCCATACAGGAACACAAGCATACCGCACAGTGTTCCCGGAGTTATGGCAAATGCGACCGGGTTTCTGTTAACGGTTACTCCAAGGAAGTCAAGGTGTGATGAACCGCTGCTTTTCAGCAAGTCGGGGTTTGAATACAAAATCAGCACAGCCTGAATATCACAGGCGACCACAACTGCAAGCAGAATAAGCGCAATTTCTCTCCTTGACCATTTTCTGTTGGCTGCAAAAACAAAGAAAATGATAAACAGTAAAATGCTCACATAGGTCATAATTGCGTTTGAGTGAATTGGGAACATGAAGAAAATAATCGTAAAGTAAGCGAGATTAAGCAGCTGGTATTTCGTTGCTCCCAGCTTATAATAGCCGCCCAAATGCAGTGTCAAAAGGCAAATCGCTATGAAGGCAGGTCTTAAAAGCTGTGTTACGGAAGACGGCAGCTTCGGCTGCACTCCGAGAATGAGGGCAAGAACACCGCATAGCACAAGACACACAAATGAAATTCTGTGCCCTATATAGCTATTCTGTTGTAATCTCTGATTATCCATATTGTATACCGTCAAGATTTAATCTCTGAAATAAATTTTGCACAAGCCGTCTGTGACGGTTTTTATGTCATAGGTTTCTTTTACTTTTTTGTTAGGCAGGTTGTCCGTTATTCTTTCCGCAGCGGCAAGAACTGCATCTGCCCACTCATCCGCAGGCGCTTCCAATGGCACAAATGCTGCATTGCCCGTAACATCTATATCATCGGGAACAACGGTTTTTGATGTTACCACATGGAGACCGTTTGCCTGCGCTTCAATAAGCACAGAGCCCAGACCTTCATACAGCGAGGGGAACAGAAAAACATCCATAGCGCTGTAATAAGACGGAGTATCCTTTTGCGCCCCCGCAAAAACGCAGGCATCATAAATTCCGAGCTTCTTGCACTTTTCCTTGATGCTGTCCATAAGGCTTCCTCTGCCTACCATCAGAAGCGCAGTGTTCCCGTCTTTCTTATGAATTGCCGCAAACTGCTCCACAAGCTGAGTGTGGTTTTTCTGGTCTTCAAATCTTCCGACATGACCTATAACGGTTTTACCCTCGAGACCGTACATTTCTCTTATGCGGTCTCCTTTTTCTTTACTGTATTCAAAGGCGCTTACATCAAAGCCGTTGCACATTACGCTGCAGCGTGGGTCATCCATGCAGCCTTCTCCGAACACGAATTCGCAGGCATCGGTTGAGCAGCCCAGCATATCGGTTGCATTCTGCAGAATAAGCTTTCGCATGAGCCATTCATAAGCTCTGCGTTTAAGAGTGTAAATCTGTCCGAAGGAGGTGTTGTGCGCGTGGGCAATTCGCACGGGAACACCGTGCTTTTTCGCGTTTCGCAGTACAAGACCCGAATAAAAATACACATGGCTGTGCATTACCTTGAACGGTCCCTTTGTTTCAAATATCTCCGTCAGATTCTGCTGCATATTTTTGCTCTTGTCGAAGTAAAAAATTCTGCCGCCAAGAGAAAGAACCTCATCATCAAAGAAGCTCTTTTTGCCTTCTGTAAGAGCAAAGTCAAACTGGACCTTTTCTCTGTCAATGCATCGGTAGATATTCATAACGAGAGTTTCCACGCCGCCGGGATTCAGCGCCCCGAATATATGCAGCACTCTTATTGGTTCGCTCATGCTTTTTCTCCTTTTGCCGTCCTTGCGAATGCGGCATAAAAATCATATCTCTTCTTTTCCAGAAGCTCTCTCTGAAAATCCTTCGCGTGTTCAAAATTGTTTTTCGCCATAGTCAGCATTTCATCTTTGCTTATGGCGGGCAGAAGCTTTGCAATCTCGTCAACGCACTTTCTGGCGAAGATGTACTTCTCTCCCAAAAGCTCGGGTATGCCACCCGTTCTCGCTCCGAGAGCAGGCAAGCCTCGGCTCATAGCCTCAACCACTGCTCTTGGCAGTCCCTCCTGCAGACTGGGCTGAATATACAAATCCATATCGTCAAGCCACGCAAACATTCTGTCGTGGGGCAGTATTCCCTCAAACACCACCTGGTCGGAAACGCCAAGCTGTTCCGCAAGATTTTTCAGCGCGGAATTATCACCGCCGCCTGCCATGTGATACTCAAAATTCGTATTTCCTGCGGCTTTCAGTTTTGCAAGGGCTTCAATTACAAAACGCTGTCCCTTGAAGGCAACATTTACTGCAGCGGCCGTTGCAAGCTTTATCTTTCCGGAATGAGCCTCAATTTTTTCAAGGCGTTTTTCAAGGATACTGTTATCCATTGGCTGAAGCTCAACATCGGAGATTGCCGACTGCGCACCCTGCGTGGGATATCTGCGCTGCAGGAACTCACTTGTTACATATACTGCATAAGAAGCAAGCTTCATTGTCCTGCGGAAATCCAGCCATGCGCCCGGCGCCATTATTTTTCCGCGCAGACTGTGATTCCACAGGCTGTCCCAGGGGCAGCCAACCGCCTCAACCAAAAACGGTTTGCCGATTTTACGGCAGTATTTTGCGGCAATGGTTCCGCTGTCTGACGGCGCGCGTATTATAACCGCTCTGTCGGGGGTGATGTTTTCAATTACAATTCTCTTAAACTCACGGCGAAGCTTTATGCTGAAATAATTTCTGATGCTTGCCGTAAGGTCGGGCAGAATGACAACATCTATCTTCTCGGTATTCAGTTTGTTCATTCTCGCCAGCGCCTCGGTATCATCGGGAGCAATCTGTGCCTTGCGCATAAGAAGTGTTATGCGGTCAAAGTGCTGCAGATAGCGGTCAAACACCGCCTGGGAAAAGGCAGAGCCCGTGTAGTAATTGCCCTCCGTATCCTGCGCGATTTTGTCCTCATAAACAAATACCAAATCCATCTTCCTCATCCTCAATAAAGGTGTTTTACCGTTTCTTCAACAACCTGCTTCTTTTCAAACACCTTGCAAATATAATCTCTCGACGCTCTGCCCATCTCGGCTTTTTTCGCATAAGGCAGGTCGGCAAACCGCTTCATCGCGGCATAAAGGCTGTCTGCATTTCTGACTTCGCAGAGGAAGCCGTTTTCCTCTCCGTTAACCGCTTCCATACAGCCGTGAATATTGCTTGTAATCAGCGGTCTTCCCATTGCAGCGCTTTCAAGCAAAGTGTTTGCCATGCCCTCGTGCCAGCTCGGGAGGACAAAGCAATGCGCCGCTTTTATTGCAGGTCTTATATCGGTTAGCCAGCCATGGTAAATAAACCTGTCCGACTTAATCCGCTGCTCAATCTGCTGTCTGTATTCATCCTCATCATATGTACCTGCAATGCGAAAGTCCGCATCGTATCCGTCGGCAAGGAGTTTATCCGCTGCGGCAAAGTATTCGTCAATGCCCTTTTCCTGCATTATTCTTCCTATGAAAAGGAAATGGGTTTTTTCATTTTCGGGCGGATATTCCTCAAAAGCGAAGTGCTCTGTATTCACTCCCGCTCCGTGAAGCACGCACATTTTTTCAGGCTTGAACAGCTTCATCCTGCAAAGCTCATCGCGGTTGCCGGGATTCTCCGTGAACGCAACCTTTGCCTTTCCGCAGCCGATATGGTAAAGCAGCTTGGCAATTTCCTTCAGCACGCCCTTGCCCTGAAGAGCGGTGCCCAGGCCCGTTATATTCACCGCATAAGGAATTCGCTTCAGCCGAGCTGCAAGTCCGCAGTATACATTGGGCTTTATCGTATAAGTAATAACCAAGTCCGGCTTAACGCTTTTTATTATCTTGAAATACTTTATGAGAAGCTTAATATCGTTTTTTATGTTTATCCCGCGGCGGTCAACAGGCGTTTCTATGAAATGGCAGCCCATCTCAACCAGGCTTTCGGTCCAGTCTCCGTCAGGCAGGGAAACATACACCTCATGTCCGTCGTCAATAAATCTCTTTATCAGATCCCGTCTGAAAAAGTACAGTCCGTCGCTGTCATTTGCAGCAATCAGTATTCTCATTGTTTCACCTCAATGTGCGGCTCTGTATTCGGGGAAGAAGCTGCCTGCCTCTATTCCGTTTTTCCGCGCCTCTTCGCAGAGCTTTTCATATATTTCCGGCATAAATATTGCCTTGCCGATGTAAAACTCTTTAAGATTTCTATCGGTTCTTCCGAAGCTTCTCTTAAACTGGAAAAGAGGGTCTTCATGCGAGGAAGACAGGCCGCCGCCCATGTGCAGCCACTCAAATCCGTGAGCATGGCCGTATTCTGCCGCTGTTGAAAGGATAAGATTGTTTGCCGCGTAGGAATAGTATTCGGGGTCCGTTGCCGACAAATGATAGTGCATATTCTTATCTGAGCACATAAACAGTGCCGAGCCTATCAGCTTGCCCTCTAAACGAGCATTTATCATGATAAGGTCATAGCCGGGAATATCACGCATCTGTTCAAAATACGGCTTTTCAAAATAATAGTAATCCGTTGCATCGTTCTTGTTCATCGTCTTGTAGTAAATCTCGATGAAATCGTCAAACTCTCTGCATTCGGTATCAACGTCAACCGTCACTCCGCGTTTTGCGGCCTTTCGGATTTTGTTTCTGCAGGTAGATACAAACTGTGTCATTTGAAACTCGGGGTCCGCAGTATCAATCGCGAGAGTATTGCGGCTGAAAATCGTTTCATATATTCCGCCAAAGTCTTTTGCATTCTCTGCCAGAGGATGAAACCTTACAAATTCATCAACAATTTTCTCGTCTGAACAGTGCTTTTTATATGCCTCGGCATATGCAGGGAGAAGCTTTTCTCTGTCGCTCGCTTCAACAACAACAGGCCCGCCGTAGCCGTAGGGCGTTATTGCATCGTAATACTGCTCTCCGTCAATAAGATAAGGCACACTGCGCTTTATGTAGATGCTGCAGACCTTTCCGTATTCGCACTCAAACTCAAAGGTTTCCGCAGTTCCGCCTTCGATGTATTCATTCAGCTTTGCATATTCGGGGTTAAAGTAAATATCCATTGTCTGTCATATACTCCCTGATAACAGTCATTTCTCGTTTTATATCATCAATGCCATAGCGCTGGTCGCAGACTATTGACAGCTCGCCGTCGTAGAGCTTGTTTGCTCCGCCCAGCTCTGAGGGCCAGTGTATCGGGCAATACACCTCACTGCGTGCGAGATACTGCTGCAGCTCTCTCCGCAGCTCCGGCTTTACAAGTACCGGCACATACAGCGGAACATCGTTGTCGCCCAGCTTTTCATACATTGGTCGTATTATCTCCCGCGGCAGCGTTTTCAGCTCATCCATAATAAGCTTCGCATTCTCCCTGCGCCGCGACACGACGAAGTCAACATCCAGATATTCAAGCTCATTCAGGCTTCTTTCTTCGGCTGCATAACCGGAAAAATCTTCATCCAGCAGCTCTTCAGCTTCTCCGAAAAGGGCCCGAAAGCTCTGTTTGTCGCCAAGTCCTTTTTCTATGTATGCTTCCTTAAGCTCTGCTGCCTCGCGTAACAAAGCTATGCGCTTTTCGCAGCTTTTTGTCAATTCGGGAACTACCCACTCGCCGCACTTTTTCTCCGCAGTCGCCGCGCATGAGAAAAACCACTTGCGCCAGCTGGTTACGGTGTAGTCCGCATATTCCGCTGCGGCGGTTTTTGAAAATACAGACTGCACGCAGTCAACAATAACCGCAGTGCCTCTGAGCTTTTCCGCCATGGCAAAAACCGCGGTCTCCTCAGAATCAAAGCCGAAGTAGTCCAGCAGCAATATTGCATCGCAGCCGTGGTCGGTGAACACCTGACGGTGAACGGTTTTGCTGTACGGCTCCACGGCATATAGCTTTATCTCGTAGCCCTGCTTTTTGAAGGGTTCAAGCATGGAGTCGCAGCAGTATGCAGGCATATAGATGCTCTTTGCACCCCGTTCAATTTTCAGGTCTGCGGCAACAAGCTCCAGTGCTGCTCGTCCTGACATGGCGTGACGCATATTGCCTACAAGCAGGTTATTCTTTTTTTCGCTCAGCGGAGCTGACCAGAACACACTTCCTATTTCCATCATTCGACCTCAACAAAAACATGGTCTTCTATATTTGCCATTATTTCATTGCGCTGCTGTACGGAGTCAAACACCATAACCAGCACACCTATACGCTTATCGGAGTTTACAAAGGGCTCCACCGACGCACCAGGTTCTTCATCGGGATAGTAATCTCTGATGTATTTCTTAAGTTCTTCGGAAAAGCTTACGGATTTGAGAACACCCGTCTGCATACTGTGCACCATATAGGTTGCACTGGGGCGCTCGTCAGCAGTAGGTTCATAGGCTTGCACCGTTTCTCCCACTGCAGCGCGTACTGTTGCATCAAAAACATCAAAGCCCGTGGAGTAAATAAGTGCCTCGGGGATTCTGTTGCCGCCGTTTCGCGGATTGAGTTCTATGAAGCAGACTTTTCCGTCGCGGTCAATGATTACCTCAATATTGATTGCCGAGAACTTTATGTGCAGCTTTTTAACCGCAGTTGATATTTCGTCCTTTATCGCTTTCAGGCTCTTATCATCAATATCGGGAGGATACGCTTCTCCCAGAGGATTGAACGGATAAGGCTCTCCGCGCAGACTGTCCATAGCTCCCCAGAAGATTACCTTTTCGTCCTGCACGAAAATATCGCCCGCTATAAGATGGCTGCAGGTGTTGTCAATGTACTCCTCAAGGATAACTTCATTTGTGCGGGAATATCTTACGGCATCGTCAAACACAGGCTTGAGCTGTTCTTCACTGAACACCTTTACAACGCCGCGGCTTCCCGAGGATGCGGCAGGCTTTATAAGCACGGGCTTGTTGAGTCCGTTGAACAGCTCCTTTGCCTTTTCAAGACTGTCGGCAACTCCGAAGCCCGGAACCGTAAATCCGTTTTGCTTGAGCAATGTGCGGAACTTGAACTTATTTGTCATCGCCGCTACTGTTTCATAATCGTTTGAAGGCAATCCGAGGGCATTGCCGACATAGGCGACGATGGGCATTGCAGGCTCAGAATTGGAAATAATACCGTCAAGCTTTAATTCTTTTGCCTTTTCAAGAACAGCATCCCTGTCCATAATGCTTGCAAGGCACAGCTCGTCCGCAAGCTTAACGCCGGGTGCATTCTCATTATAATCGCAGGCTATTACATAATAGCCGTTCTTCTTTGCAGCCTTTATAAGCGGAATCTGATTGGGTCCTGCCCCTAAAATCATCAGTCTTTTCATAATCTCTGCCCTCACTTATTCACCAATTCGGGACGCTGCACATCTCTTATGTCATACAAACTCAGGTTTGCGCCTTCCTCGGGCGCTCCCACATCTTCTCTGACAAAGACCTTTTTTATGGTAGTAAAGAAAATTATAAAGTCTTGCTTGAAAGACATATTCTTTGCATATTCGATATCATAAGCAAACTTTTCGTCCCAAGTGATACTTGTTCTGCCGTTTATCTGAGCAAGTCCCGACATACCGCCGCGGCAGCTGTGGCGAAGTGCCTCGTCCTCAGTGAAGTATTCCAGATACTCCAACGGCATAGGCCGAGGGCCGATAAACGCCATATCGCCCTTAAGGATTGCAAACAGCTCGGGCAGTTCGTCTGCTGAGGTGGAACGCAGGATATTCCCGAACTTTGTCATGCGCTGAGTGTCAGGCAGAAGCTCGCCGTTTTCATCACACTCATTGGTCATGCTGCGGAACTTGTACATCTTGAACGGTTTTTCTCCCTTGCCGATGCGTGTTGCGCTGTACAAAACGGGGCTTCCAAGTTTTACTCGAACCAGCACCGCAATCACAAGCATAGGGATTGCAAGCAGCAGAATTGCCGCTAACGCACCGCAGAAATCAATACTGCGTTTTATGTATTTTTCGTAGAATGTTTCTTTGCGTTTCATGTCAAACCTCTGTATAGGCATATGAAGCCATATTAAATCATTTTATTTTATCACTATATAATATATGAGTCAAACCTTTGCAATGGCAAAACGCAGTGTTTTTGCTTATTTTTCCACCTCTGCAAATTTCGTTTTGCAGCCAGTCATATTTGCCGTGTGCATATTATCCCGCTGTTTGCAAACAATAGCATTGCAAACATTTTTATGGTACAAGGAGAAAGAAACATGAAAGCTACCGGTATAGTCCGAAGAATAGACGACCTGGGCAGAGTGGTAATACCCAAGGAGATCCGCCGCACAATGCGCATCCGCGAGGGCGACCCGCTGGAGATTTTCACCGACCGTGACGGTGAGGTCATTTTCAAGAAATACTCCCCCATGGGGGAAATCACGGATTTTGCGGCGCAAATCTGCGACAGTCTGTACAAGTCCACGGGGCGCATTGCCGCAATCTGTGACCGCGACATCGTTGTTGCCATTGCCGGCGGAGCAAAGCGCGAGCTTTTTGAAAAGCCAATTTCCTCCGCCTTGGAATCCATCATGGAAAACCGCGGAATCTTCCGCCACAGCGGAGCAGCCGCAACTCCCGTGAGCGATTCCGACGACCGCTTCGGCATATGCATCGCCGCCCCCATCATTTCCGAGGGCGATGTTATGGGCTGTGTGCTTTTCCTTGCCCCGCGAGGCTCTGAAAATGCCGGCGAGCTTGAAACCAAGCTCGCTCAGACCGTTGCCGCATTCCTCGGCAAGCAAATGGAGACTTGAAAAAGACGGCAGATATTTCTGCCGTCTTTTTTCAGCTTCGTCTTGTTCTTTTCGTCTTTGTGCTGTATAATGATAATTTAGAATTGCATCATACATAAATCAGCAGCTATTCTGTTCATGTATGATTGACAAACGGCAGAAAAGCATTCTGCCCTTTAAAGCCAAATTCATTGAACTTCCAAAAGTTCGGAAAGTGAGAAAACATGAAAAGAACAATCGCACTTATTCTCGCACTTATGATGTGCCTTTGCCTCTTTGCTGCCTGCGGCGGAGACGACGGTGAGGACACCAATCCCGTTGAGTCCGCAGCTCCTGCCGACAACGGAGGTGTGAGCACCGCAGAGCCCCTCCCCTCCTCTGAAACCATTCCTACATGGCTGCCCCAGACCGCTGACGCAGGTCAGGAATACATCGACAAGCTCGTCTTCATCGGCGACAGCACCACCTACGGTCTCAAGGCCTACAGCATTGTAAACGATTCCCAGGTCTGGACTCCCTCCAGCGGCACTCTTGCTCTCTTCAACCAGAGCTTTGCCACCATCGTTTACCCCAAGACCGGCGCAGAAATTCCCATTGTTGACGCAGTTAAGGACGCACAGCCCGAGTATCTCGTGCTCACCATCGGTGTAAACGGCGTTGCCATGATGGACGAGGACTCCTTCAAGACCGAGTACATCGACCTCATTCATCGCATCCAGGCCGCAAGCCCCGATACCAAGATTATCTGCAACTCCATCTATCCCGTTGAGGCCTCCTACGAAGCAAAGGACAACGGCATCAACAACGCAAAGATCAACACCGCAAATATGTGGGTTTACGACATTGCAGAAGCCACCGGCACTCACTACATTGACTCTGCCACCGTTCTCAAGGACGCAAACGGCTACCTCGTTGCAGAATACGGCAACGGCGACGGTCTCCACCTCAGCCCCGCCGGCTTCAATGTTGTCCTCAACTACCTCCGCACCCACGCCCTGTAAGGAGTAGCGAAATGAAAAAATACATTGCTCTTATTCTTTCCCTCCTCACAGTGCTGTGCCTCTGCGCAGCCTGCGGTCACAGCGGCACCGCTGTTGTGTCCAATGATCCCGGCATGGATGTGATTTCCGCCGCCGCAAACGGCGCCGTTGGCAACGAAGACATGCAGGACATTCCCGATTCCTACATTCAGAACACCATGAAAATCTCCGCCGACAGCTACAGCGAATGCGTAGCAAAAATCTCAAAGGTCGGCACCAACATTGATGAATACGGCATTTTCAAGACCGATGATGTTGAAGCCATGAAGGCTGCACTTGAAGACTATCTCGAATATCGCGAGATGATTTGGATGGACGAGTATCTTCCCACCGAACATCCCAAGCTTCAGAATGCACAGGTATGGGTTTTGGGCGATTATGTCATGTACGCAATCCTTGACAGCGATACCATAAGCGCCGCAAAGACTGCCTTTGAAGGCTGCTTCGAAATCTAACAGCAAAAATCCACCGCTTACGCGGTGGATTTTTTATTGCAGAGAAAATTACATTCTGCTAAACTGGAGCAAAGGAGTTGGTAAAATGAAGCTCACATGGTACGGTCACGCCTGCTTCAAGCTCGAAACCGCAGAGGGCAGCGTGGTTTTTGACCCCTATGAAAGCAACTATCTGCCCAATCTCACTCTTCCCGAAATATGCGCCGACGCAGTGGTATGCAGCCACGGTCACGGCGACCACAGCGCCGCAGGACTTGTGACGCTTACGGGAAACACCCCGACCTTCAGAATGACGCAGGTGGCCTGCTTCCACGACGAGGTCATGGGCCTCAAGCGCGGCAAAAACCTCATCACAGTCATTGAGGCAGAGGGCCTGCGTGTCGCCCATTTCGGCGATTTAGGTCACGAGTTGAGCCGAGCGCAGCTCCGCGAGCTGGGCAGCATTGACATTGCCCTTATGCCCGTTGGCGGTGTCTACACCGTTGACGCGAGGACCGCAAAAATGGTCTGCGAAAAGCTCCTGCCGAGTTTCATTGTTCCCATGCACTACAAAACGGGAAACGCAGGGCTTCAGAATGTTGCGGAGGTTGACGATTTTCTTTCGCTTTACCACGAAAGCAAGGTGCTTCGCCTTGAGGGAAGCACCTGGAATATCGGTAAAACTCCCCGGTCTGTTGTGGTGTTTGAGCTATGCTGATTTATAACCAGAATTCCGAAAAATACCGTGATGTAAAATACGGCAAATCCACACTCGGCAAGAGTGGCTGCGCCGCCATCGCCTCCTACAACGCCCTTGAAATGCTGGGCATGGGGATTCCCCTTTCCCAGATTATTTCAGACTATGAAAGGCAGTTTTCCCGGGGCGGCGGACTCCTTGCCGGTGGGAGATTAGGCGCGCTTCCCCCGGATGTGAGGCGCTTTCTTAAAAGACGGGGATTTAAGTCTAAAGGCGGTTTTCTCCGCAGACTGCTCCGCATAAAAGCCCCGGGCGTTTTCATCATTACCTATTGGAACAGGCCCTTTATCCGCGGCGCCCACACAATTGCCGTAAAGTTTGACGGAGAAGCCTACACGGCGGTAAACTACGCCGCCGGTCTGTGCCGCAAACGCAGTCTCGTGGAGTTTATTCCCGACAGACTTCACTTTATCTACGGCTTCTATCTTCCGAAAAAGCAATAAAAAAACAGCCTCATTTGAGGCTGTTTTTTATTTGCGCTTTTTAATGTTTTTCTTGTAGATAATCTCAAGGCCCAGCAGAATCAGGTCGGGCTCGTACTCGATTTTGCGCTTGCAGTAAGGCGCAATATGCCGAGCGATGCCGCCGGTGGCAACGGCGGTTACGGGTTCGCCCAGCTCCTCTTCCATGCGCTCAATCATGCCGTCAAGCATTGCGGCGGCTCCGTACACGGCGCCGGAGGTCATACAATCCACGGTATTGGTAGCAATGCACTTTTTGGGGGACTCAATGGATATTTCGGGCAGAAGACTTGTTCCTGCGGAAAGGGCGCGGTAGGACAGCTTGACGCCGGGAATGATTGCACCGCCGCGGAATGCGCCTTCGCTGTCGATGGCCATGATTGTGGTGGCGGTACCCATATCCGCAAATACGATGGGCGGCTTGAACTTGGACACAGCGCCCACGGCGCCCGTAATAAGGTCAGCGCCCAAAGTACCCGGGTCGTCAATCTTCACATTCATACCGGTCTTGAGGCCTGCGCCCACTATCATGCAGTCAAGGCCCGTGAGCTTTTTAACTGCGTTTTTCAGCGCGATATTTACCTGCGGCACAACGGAGGATATGATAGCACCCTCAAACTTTGTGTAGTCAACGCCGTCAAGCTCCCAGACCTGACGCATTTTCAGGGCAAAATCGTTTGCCATGTCGTCACGCTTTGTGGCAATGCGGCCTGTGGAAAGCACCTTGCCGTTTTCAACGGCGCCCAGTACGATATTTGTATTTCCTACATCAATTGTGAGTATCATTTCTCTACCTCAATGCATATTTTTTCCTGCGCGGATAATTCGGGTGATACCCGAAGCAAGCACCATGTTTACGGCAAGCTCAATAAGGAAGTTCACACCCGTAAGGCCGAATATGATGTAATATAGCATGGCCTCGCCGTCTGCCCAGCTTTCCAGCGTTGACATGAAAAATACCAGCATGCCCACTATGAACAAACCGGTATTTACCACGGGGCAAACAATGCCTGCGGTAATAACCGCCGGAAGGTCATTCTTCTTGGAAAGCCATTCATAAATGAGTCCCGCCGCCCAGCCTGCGGCAACACCCTTTACAAGGCAGATAAGCACGCAGCCCAGAGCATTATGGGACATAAGCAGCATTACAGTGCCGCCGTCCCAGCCCATGAGTCCCGTTATGAGCACCACAAGCCCAAACACAAAGCCTAAATACGCGCCGGCTTTTCTTCCGTACATGGCGGCGCCGATTATCATGGGCGCAAGAGCCAGTGTTATGGAGAACGGGCCGAAACGCACAAAGGTGCAGATTACCTGAAGCACTATGATGAGTGCGGTAAAAATGGCAAGTCCCGTGAGTCTGCGGGTGCTTCCCCTTTGTTTGCCGTTATTCATTTTATTACCTCCTGCTGTCGCCCCACATCCGTGGGTGCGGCGCTTTTAGTTACATGAGGATAGTACAATATTTTCTGTTATGTGTCAACAAAAATGCAGAACAGCAATTTTTTGCTGTTCTGCATAATTTATTCGAGAATTTCTTTAATTTTCAGTGCCGCAGCCTCACCCAGAGCCTTGTGGCCTTCGGGCATCATATGCTCGCAGTCAATCAGGCACGGCTCGGCATATTCTGCCGCGTCCATAAAATATGCGCCGCACTTTTCCGCCACGGCCTTGTAAAGCGGGGCGAACTTTTTGCTCTCCTCGCGGCCCATTGGCATGAGGTCATTCTCATCGTTGTTTTCGGAATTTGCTCCGATGAGAATCGGGGAAATCAGAAGAATCTTTGCGCCCTCGGGAAAGACGGGGCTTGACATGGAAAAGCGCTCGTTTGCCATTTTTGTCATCATGAGAATGGTTTCAATGCCTCTTGCGCTGCGGTGAGCGTCCACAAACTTCAAATCGTTGGTGCCAAGCATGATGACAACGAGATCCAGCGGCTTATGTGTCTGAAGCTCAAAATCCAAAGCGTCCTTACCGTTGCGGCAGCCCTTCCACATATCGTCGAAAACCGTGGTGCGTCCGTTGAGGCCTGCCACGACACAGCGGTAGTCCTCCCCCAGCAGCTTTTCCGCCACACTTGTCCAGCGCACATCGTAAGGGTATCTGTCGCCGTTTTCGGGATTATAGCCCCAGGTGTTGGAGTCGCCGTAAAAAAGTATATTCTTCATGGTTTCATCCCCCTTTTTTCTGATTTTATCACGATATTTGGGGCATTGCAACGCATTTCCGATTGTGATAAAATCAAAGCAGCTAACAATCACGGGAGGTTCTGATATGGAAAACAAAACCTGGTACAAGGAAATGTCGGTTTATCAGATTTGGTGCCGCAGCTTCTGCGACGGCAACGGCGACGGCATAGGCGACCTCTGGGGCGTTCTTTCAAAGCTCGACTATATAAAGAGCCTCGGCGTTGACGGCATATGGTTCTCACCTATCTATCCCTCACCCAACGCAGACTACGGCTATGATATCTCCGATTACAAGAACATCCACCCCGACTTCGGCAATCTTGAGGTCTTTAAGCAGGTGTTAGACGGCGCCCACGAACGCGGTATGCGGGTTTTCATGGACCTCGTAATCAACCACACCTCCGATGAGCACCCCTGGTTTATCGAAAGTAAGAAGGGCAAGGACAACCCCTACCACGATTACTACTTCTGGCGCAAGGGCAAGGGCAAAAAGCGCCCGCCCAACAACTGGGACAGTCTTTTTGAGGGCGGTGCCTGGGAATATGACGAGGGCCTTGACGAGTGGTATCTCCACATTTTTTCCAAGAAGCAGCCCGACCTGAACATGGACAACCCCAAGGTGCGTGAGGAGGTCAAATCCATCATGCGCTTCTGGCTTGACATGGGCGTTGACGGCTTCCGCGAGGATGTCATAACCTATATTTCAAAGGTCGACGGTCTTCCCTCCGCAAAGGTAAAGCTTCCTGCGGCCACGGGTATGCAGTACTATGCCGACGGTCCGAGAGTTCACGAATACCTTGCGGAGTTCAAGCGCGATGTGCTGGACTTCTACGACTGCTTCACCGTGGGCGAGGGCTCACTCATGTCCACCAACACCGCCCTTGGCTATGTTCAGGAGGGCGAAAATCAGGTGCTGAACATGATGATAAGCTTCTCCCATATGCAGGCGGACTGCCTTGTCACCGACTTTATCCAGCGCCCCTTCAGCCTCACCAAGCTGAAGAAATCTCTCTCCGAATGGCAGAACGGTCTGTATCCCAATGCCTGGAACTGCCTGTATCTCGAAAACCACGACCATCCCCGCATCATCAGCCGTTACGGCAGTGAGAAGTACCGTGTTGAAAGCGGCAAGATGCTTGCGGCAAGCTACCTCTTCCTCCGCGGCACTCCCTTTGTATATCAGGGGCAGGAAATCGGTATGCTGAATAACTACCTCCCTAATCTTGAGGATTACAGGGACATCATGATGAAGAACAACTACCGCATTGCCCGCAAGCTGGGACTGCCCAAGAAGAAGGTCTTTGAAATGGCGCAGAAGGGTACCCGTGACAACGCCCGTACCCCTGTACAGTGGTCAAACGAAAAAAACGCAGGCTTCACCGAGGGTACCCCCTGGTTCGGCGTCAATCCCAACTATCCCGAGATAAATGCGGAAAGTCAGCTTGAGGACGAAAACTCCCTGCTGAACTTCTACCGCAAAGCGTTGGAATTCCGTAAGGAAAACGAGGTCTGCATCTACGGTGACTACAAGGAGCATCTGAAAAACAGCAAGGACCTCTATGTCTACGAGCGCAATCTCGGAGAGCGCAAGCTCCTTGTCATCTGCTCCTTCACGGAAAAAACCGTGCGCTTCGATGCTCCCGAGGGCATTGACCTTGACGAGGGCAAGCAGGTCTTCGGCAACTACGAAAGCTGCTTTGTCATCGGCAACGGCTTCACCACACGCCCCTATGAAATGAGAGTTTATCTCTTCTGATGAAATAAAAAAAGACACCCCGTGGGGTGTCTTTTTTTATTCTTCATTCGGTGTGAATTTCTGCACGCCCCAGATGCCCACAAGCACCACCGCCATGGCGATGATGGAAACAACGGAGAAGGGATCCCCCAAAATGACGATGCCCGCCGCAACGGAAAGCACCGTTGTGAGATTGCAGAAGATTATGGTGTTTGCCATGGGCGCGTTGCTGACGGCATAGTTAAACAGGGTATAGCCGATTACGGAGGCACCCACCGCAAGGTAAAGGATGGACAGCACAAAGTCCGGTCTTGCAAGCGGCTCAATAACCGCGCCAAGCTGGCCCTTCTGCTCAATGAGCATGAGCACCGTGTAGAAAACCGCGCCCATGACCTGCATTATGTAGGTGCGCTCATAGACATCGAACTCATCCCTCAGGCTGCGGCTGAGCACTCCGTAGGCAGAGCCCGTGAGCACCGCAAGCACAAGGCACAGAACGCCCACAAAGCTTATTCCGCCGCCGCTGTTTTCCGAAAGAGTTATGACCACGATACCTCCGATGGACAGGGCGCTGAAAAGCCACTGGGCCTTGCTGGGACTGTCCTTCAGGAATATTGCCGCCATGATAAGGGTTACAATGGGAATAACCGCAATCATAACACCGGAAAAAGCAGAGTTTGTATAGCGCAGACCATACTGCTCGCCGATGAAATACAGACAGGGCTCCATGGTGCCGAGCAGCAGCATGGGCTTTATATTTTTGCCCTTAAGTCGGATTTTCTTTTTGCCCAGAAGAATGGGAATTGTCAGCAGCAGCACCGCAATGTCAAAGCGGTAGGCAAGAAGTGTGAAGGGGGTTACGGAGCGCTGGCCCACATCCGAGGCCATGAAGGAGAAGCCCCAGAGAGTATAAACTCCGATGGCGGCGAGAATTGCCTTTGTGAAGTTTTTTCCCTTTGTCATGACTTTACCCTCTCAACCTTTTCTCCGTCACTGAAAATTACAACCGTTCCCTCTTTATCCGTGCGGTAAACCGTTACATCCGCATCAGATAGGCGGCTCAACACCGCCTCGTGAGGATGTCCGTAGCTGTTATTCTCTCCGCAGGAAATCACCGCAAGCTGCGGCATTGTCTCGTACAAAAAGCGATAGCTTGTGGAACTGTCCGAGCCGTGATGCGCCACCTTCAGCACATCGCAGTTCAGCTCTGCACCGCTGTCAAAAAGGGCCTGCTCTCCAAGCCGCTGAATGTCGCCCGTGAACAGAAAACTCGTGCTGCCGTATTCCACCCGCAGCACAAGGCTGTCCTCATTATTGTCCCCGTTATTAACCGTGGGGCCGAGAAATTTTACCGCAGCGCTGCCCAAAGCATAGCTTATGCCCATATCAGGCGTCTCTGCCTCAAGTCCCGCCTTTTCCGCCGCCTCAAGGAATATCTCACAGGCGGGTTTATTCTCGCTGTAGGGCGAAACAAAAACCGTGCCGATTTCAAAGCCTTCCACCACCGCGTCAAGTCCGCCGCAATGGTCTGCATCGCCGTGGCTGCACACAAGATATTCAATTCTTGTGATTCCCTGCTTCCGCAGATATTTCACCACGGCGTTGCCGCTTTCCGGCCAGCCTGCGTCAATGAGCATATACTCGCCGTCACATTCCACGAGCTCGCAGTCACCCTGGCCCACATCAATGTAATGCACATAAAAGCCGTCACGGGGCTCTGAAGAAGCAGGTGCTTCGGAGTCATTTCCGCCCAAGCTGCCCAAAACAATTATCAGAACAATTGCCGCCGCAAACAGTGCCGCGGCAATGGGATGCTTTTTTGCGAACTTCTTCGCTTTTCTCAGACTGTATTTGGTTTTCACATATGCTCTGCTTCGCGCCATGACAGCCTCCGAATAGTAATACCCACACATTTTCGCACAGCGGGCGAAAAAAATCAATAATCAGACTTTTCAAAATGCAGATTTTACACTATAATGTAGAAAACTTTTTATATTGGTGATTGTTATGAAATACATTCTTCTTATCGGCGACGGCATGGCAGACAATCCCGTGCCCGAGCTCGGTAATCTCACTCCTCTTCAGTACGCGAAAAAGCCGTTTATTGACTCTCTTGCCGCCAAGGGCGAGGTGGGCAGTGTTCTCAATGTTCCCCGGGGCCTTCCCGCAGGCAGCGACACTGCCATTCTCTCCATATTCGGCTGCGATCCCAACAAATATTTCAAGGGCCGCGCACCTCTTGAGGCCGCCGCCGGCGGCATCGTTCTCAACGACGGCGATATCGCCTACCGCTGCAACATGGTAACCTATGAGGACAGCGACCTGCCCTTTGAGGAAAAGCGCATTCTCTCCCACTCCGCAGGCTCCATCGAGGGTGAGGAATCCGACGAAATCGTCACCGCACTTTTCGGCCATCCCGACTTTGCTCCGCTTGCCGCAGCAGCAGGCATGAAGGTTAATCTCGGTCATTCCTTCCGTCACATCGGTCAGCAGTCCGGCGCGGACATCACCGGAATCAAGCTCATCCCGCCCCATGACCATCTGGGCGAAAAAATCGGTCCCATTCTCCCCGGCGGCTGCCCCAACGCAGAGGTTCTTCTCGGCCTTATGAAGAAGGCACACGAAATTCTCAACCATCATCCTCTGAACGAAAAGCGCCGCGCAGAAGGAAAAATGCCCGCCAACGGCATCTGGTTCTGGGCAGAGGGTACGGCTGTGAAGCTTCCCAATTTCATCGAAAACTATGGCTATGACGGTGCCGTTATTTCCGCCGTTCCCCTGTGCCACGGCATTGCGGTTCTCTGCGGTCTTGACATGATTTGTCCCGAAGGCGCCACCGGTGAAATCGACACCAACTACGAGAACAAGATGCTCGCCGCCATGGACATTCTCGAAAAGCACGACTTTGCCGCTATCCATGTGGAGGCGCCCGACGAATGCACCCACAACGGCGACCTAAAGGGAAAAATTCAGGCCATTGAATGGCTTGACACCCGCATGATGAAGCCCCTCACCGAGGCTATGGAGGAAAAGGGCTGGGATTACCGCATTCTCTTCCTCTCCGACCACAAAACGCTCACCGCCACCCGCGGTCACGACGGTGATCCCGTTCCCTATATGATTTACGACAGCCGCTTTGACAGCGGTGCCGGCTATCCCTACACCGAAGAGGGCGGTATGCACGGCCCCACGGTCAACTCCGGCGTTGCACTTATGTCCATGCTCTTTGAGCAGCTGTAAGCTATGAATACAACCACTGAAAAAGCCTACGCAAAAATAAATATTTCCCTTGATGTCACCGCAAAGCGCCCCGACGGCTACCATGATATGCTCATGGTCATGCAGACGGTTTCCCTCTGCGATGATATCGAGGTCAGCCTTGTGGAAAATCAGCGCAGCAGCGCCACCTGCAATCTGCATTTTGTCCCCACGGACGAGCGCAATCTCGCCGTAAAGGCCGCCGAAAAATTCTTTAAGGCCGCAGGCATTGAGGGAAGAGGCGCACTGATAAAAATGCACAAGCTCATTCCCGTGGGCGCAGGCATGGCAGGCGGCTCGGCCGATGCCGCCGCGGTGCTCCGTGCGCTTAACCGCCTCTGCGGGCGTCCCTTTGACGAGAAGGCGCTTTGCGATTTAGCAGGAGAGGTCGGCTCCGACGTGCCCTTCTGCATCGCCGGCGGCACCATGCTTGCCACGGGCCGCGGTGAAATTCTTTCCCCGCTGCCGGAGCTCCCCCACTGCAGCATCGTCATATGCAAGCCGGAGTTTTCCACTTCAACGCCCGAGCTTTTCAGAAAGCTTGACGCCATTAAGCTACGCTGCCATCCCGACACAAACGGCATCATTGAGGCTCTGGAAAGCGGCGACCTGGTGAAGCTGTCAAGGCGAATGTACAATGTCTTTGAGGATGTTCCCGACCGCAGGCACAGCACCATTGCAGAGATCAAAAGCACCATGCTTGACTGCGGTGCCATGGGCTCGATCATGACCGGCACAGGCTCCGCCGTGTTCGGAATTTTCTCCGACGATGCCGCCGCGCAAGGCGCCTGTGAAAAACTTAAAAAGGAATTCAAGCTCTGCTACACCGCAAAGGATCAGCCGAGACTTGAGGTTTAAAAAACCTTAAAACCGCCCATACTATGAGTACTACATAGCAAAGGCGGTTTTTTTCATGGCAAAATCAAAATTTAAGGTCTGGGAGCTTTCCCTTCTCATAGCCCTGTGCCTTTCCCTTTGCGCGGGAACATGGGCGCAGGCGCGGCAGAATGCCATCAGCGGCTCTCTTGTGAGGCTTCATGTGCTGGCGGTTTCCGACGAGGAAAACGAGCAGAGCATAAAGCTGGATGTGCGTGACGCGGTGCTGGAATATATAAGTCCCTGTCTTGAAAGCGCTCAAAGCTCTGACGAGGCAAAGCGCATCGTAAACGAAAACCTGGGCGGCATAAAGCGTGCCGCGGAAAGCGCTGCCCGGGGCAGAAAGGTCACCGTTACCTTGAGCGAGGAATACTATCCCACCAGAGAATACGAGGGCTTCTCCCTGCCTGCGGGAAGATATGATTCCCTTCGCGTTATTCTCGGCGACGGCAAGGGCCACAACTGGTGGTGCGTCGTATTTCCTCCCCTATGTGTTTCCGCCGCAGAACAGCAGGAGGCATTAGACGCCATGAGCGACGACACCCGAAGCATCGTTGCGGAAACCGACGGCTATCAGATTAAATTCCGCATAGTGGAGCTTTGGAATGAGTTCCTTGAGCTGTTTGAATAACAAAAGACCGTTTCCGGCGAAACGGTCTTTTATTATTCAATGCTTAAAAAGAGAATGCTTATTTTTCGCTGAAGCTGTTCGCTTCAGGCATCAATTCATCTGAAATCCTGCCTAACAGTGCCGTAAACTCGGCGGCCTCTTCGGCGCTGAAGCTTTCGTCCATACGGCCCACAACGGTCTGAACATAGCTTCGCATGATGTCGGTGTAGCCGTAATACTTCTCCGTCAGCACCAGATGATATTCACGGCGGTCAATCTCGGAGTTTTGCTTCTGAAGATAACCCTTTTTGATGAGATTATTCACCTTATAGGTTGCGTTGGACTGGGAAATATTCAGGAAATCCGCAAACTGACCGATAGTGGGCTCATGCAGGGCATGGATGACCTCAATGGAGAAGGCCTCCATTGCGGACAGAGAGCCCTCGCGCTCACGCACCAGCTCGAATATCCTTCTGAAAAACTCAAGTTTGAATTTGTCGTATACCTCTAAAAACTTCTCTTCAAGCACTTTAACAACCTCTTTCGGGAAATACTTTAATTTTTTTATATTTTATACCACAATTCTCATTTTGTAAATAAGTTTTATTTTTTTAATTAATTTTGGCAAAAGGTAAAGCCCGGAAAGCTATGCTTTCCGGACTTTCGACTATGTAGCGCCGTATTATTCCTCGGCAACCTTGGCTTTTCTTCTGGAGATAAGCCATGCAGTCAGTACGGAGAATACCGCAAACAGAATCAGGGCAAGCACAAGGGCAGGGCCTGTGATGTTCACTCCCGCGCTCTCTTTGATTGCAGTGTCGGCATTGTTTACCCAGAACGCCGCCGCAAAGCCAAGCGCTTCCACAACTGCGCCGATTCCGAACAAAACCCAGGGGGCCTTGCGCTTCTTTCCCAGCAGCACTGCAAGAACATAGAAAATAATGCACACCAGGTCAAAGTCAAGTGCTGACAAAATCAAGTCCATAATGTCCTCCCATATTTTTAATTTATTTACAGGCTGTCAATATAGCTGCAGGCGGCAAGTGCGGCGGCGCTGCCGTCGGCACAGGCTGTTGTGAGCTGGCGCACGGTCTTTTTGCGGCAGTCGCCGGCAACGAATACGCCGGGAGTTTTTGTTTTGCAATCCTCGGCGGAGTCTGCGTAGCCCTTTTCGTCAAGAGCCATGAGCTCGGCAAAGATGCCGTTATCGGGGCCGTGACCGACGGCAACAAAAAGTCCGTCAACGGCGATATCGCGGCGGTTGCCGTCCTTATCCTCAAGGCTGATGCCCGTAAGCTCCTCCTCGCCCTTCAAAGCGGTAACGGAGGAATTGAGCACAAATTCCACATTACTCTTCTTCTCTAACAGCTCCACGAGCTTTGCCTCGCCCCGGAAGGAGTCTCTGCGGTGAATGAGGTAAACCTTGCTGCAGCCCTCGGAAAGCAGCACCGCATCCTGCAGGGCGGAATTTCCGCCGCCGTTGACGGCAACGGTCTTGCCCTTATAGAAGGCACCGTCGCAGACGGCACAGTAGCACACGCCGTTGCCCACCAGCTCCTCCTCACGCTCCACACCCAATGTGCGGGGCTTTGCGCCCGTGGCAATGATGAGAGCCTTGCCCTCAAAAACGTCGTCATAGTCCGTTGTGACGCGCTTAATATCCCCGTCAAGCTCCACGGACACCACCTCGGCAAATTCCGTTTCGCCGCCCTGATTTTCCACCTGCTGCATAAGGCGGTCGCCCAGCTCGCTGCCGGAGATGGATTCTATGGTGGGAAAATTCTCAACCTTGGGAGACCAGGTTATCTGTCCGCCGAAGGTGGCCTTTTCAATGACAAGTACGCTTTTTCCTGCGCGAAGGGCATACAGTGCGGCAGTAAGGCCCGCAGGGCCGCCGCCCACTATGATTACATCATACATTTTCTTACCTCTATTCACGCAAAACCAGCCCTTTCGGGCTGGTTTTACCGCTTATTTTAATCTTATTATTTACCTGCGAGCCACTTTTTAATCTCGGGTGCGCCTGCAAATTTTGTGCAGGTTTCGCCGTCGCAGATAATGAGAGTGGGAGCACTCTTGATGCCGTAGGAATTTGCCAGCTCGACATTCTCTTCTGCCATGATCTTTTCATACTCAACGCCGGCCTTGTCCAGCATTGCATAGGCAGCGCGGCAGTTGGGGCAATTCTGCTTTACGAAGAGGAGAAGCTTCTTTTCGCCCTTTGCCTCAAAAACGGTTTCCTCAACGGGCTTTTCAGCAGCATTCAGAGGACCGCTGTGCTTCAGAACGGAGTTTTCAATGACATACTCGGTGCGGTCCTTGTACTCCTGAGTCTTGCCTGCGTTCCAGTTCTGAACGGGGCGGTAGTACCCGGTGATGCGGCTGTAAACCTCGGTTTCCTTGCCGCACTCGGGGCACTGGAAATGCTCGCCGGTGATATAGCCGTGGTCGGGGCAGATGGAGTAGGTGGGGCTCATGGTGTAGTAGGGCAGCTTGTAGTTTTCCGCAATCTTGCGTACAAGATTTGCAGCAGCTTCCCAGTCGGGCAGCTTCTCGCCCAGGAAGGCGTGGAAGACGGTGCCGGAGGTGTAGAGAGTCTGCAGCTCGTCCTGAACATCAAGGGCGGAGAAGATATCGTCGGTGTAGCCAACGGGCAGGTGGCTGGAGTTGGTGTAGTAAGGAGTGCCGCAGGCTTCGTTGGCGGTGATGATTTCGGGGAACTGCTCCTTGTCGTGCTTTGCAAGACGGTAGGAGGTGCTTTCTGCGGGAGTTGCCTCAAGATTGTACAGGTCACCGTACTTCTCCTGATAGTCGGAGAGGCGATCACGCATATGATTCAGAACATCCTTGGTGAAGTTCTGGCACTTCTCGCTGGTCATGCCGGCGCGGACCCAGTTGGCGTTAAGGCCTGCCTCGTTCATACCCACGAGACCGATGGTGGAGAAGTGGTTTGCGAAGGTGCCGAGGTAGTACTTGGTGTAGGGGTACAGACCTTCGTTCAGAAGCTTGGTGATAACCTCACGCTTAATCTTCAGGGAGCGTGCGGCAATATCCATCATTCTGTCAAGACGGGCATAGAAGTCAGCCTCGTCCTTGGCGAGATATGCGATACGGGGCATATTGATGGTAACGACACCGACGGAGCCGGTGCTTTCGCCGGAGCCGAAGTAGCCGCCGCTCTTCTTGCGGAGCTCACGGAGGTCAAGGCGCAGACGGCAGCACATGCTGCGGACATCGGAGGGCTCCATATCGGAGTTAATGTAGTTGGAGAAGTAAGGAGTGCCGTACTTTGCGGTCATCTCGAAGAGGAGCTTGTTGTTCTCGGTGGGAGACCAGTCAAAGTCGCGGGTGATGGAATAGGTGGGGATGGGGTACTGGAAGCCGCGGCCGTTGGCATCGCCTTCAATCATGATGTTGATGAATGCCTTGTTGACCATGGCCATTTCTTCAACACAGTCACCGTAGGTGAAGTCCATTTCCTTGCCGCCGACGATTGCGGGCTGATCCTTAAGGTCTGCGGGAACGGTCCAGTCCAGAGTGATGTTGGAGAAGGGTGCCTGGGTGCCCCAGCGAGAGGGAGTGTTGACACCGAAGATGAAGCTCTGGATGCACTGCTTGACTTCCTTGTAGCAGAGGTTATCAACCTTTACGAAGGGAGCAAGGTAGGTGTCGAAGCTGGAGAAGGCCTGAGCGCCTGCCCATTCATTCTGCATGATGCCCAGGAAGTTGACCATCTGATTGCAGAGGGTGGAAAGGTGGCTTGCGGGGGAGGAATTAATCTTGCCGGGGATGCCCAAACCCTGCTGGATGAGCTGCTTCAGGCTCCAGCCTGCGCAGTAGCCGGTGAGCATGGACAGGTCGTGGATGTGCATATCGCAGTTGCGGTGTGCGCTGGCGATTTCCTCGTCATAGACCTCGCTGAGCCAGTAGTTTGCGGTGATGGCACCGGAGTTGGAAAGAATGAGGCCGCCGACGGAATAGGTAACGGTGGAGTTTTCCTTTACGCGCCAGTCAAGAACCTTGACATAGCTGTTGACGGTTTCCTTGTAGTCCAGATAGGTGGACTTCATGTTGCGGAGTTTCTCGCGCTGCTTACGGTAAAGGATGTATGCCTTGGCAACAGCCTCATAGCCGCCGCGGGACAGAACTGCCTCAACGGAGTCCTGAATATCTTCAACAGCAACAAAGCCGTCCTTGATTTTGGGGATAAAGTCTGCGGAAACCTTCAGCGCAAGGAAGTCAATGATATTGTCGGTGTATTCGGTTTCGGTGGCGTCAAAGGCCTTCTTTATTGCGTTTGCAATCTTGTTAATGTCAAACTCAACGATTTTGCCGTCTCTCTTTATGATCTGGTACATTTATATATCCTCCTGTATCTCTGTCATACGCCTCTGATCTGTGCCGAAGGCACATACCGCCTTACAGCGTCGCAGAGCTCTGTCATTTCTTCTTTATCGTAAGCGCCAAGTCCCTCGGGGAGAATCAGATCTCCCGAATCCTTGAACTGCTGTAAATAGTATTCATTTGCGCCCTGTATCCATTTCGCGGCTTCCACAAGGCTTTCTCTTGTGTGAATACCCTTCACCACCGTGGTGCGGAATTCATATTCCACCTTTCCCTGAAGCAGAAGGTTTTTCGACTCCTCCACCTTTGTGATGTCAAAGTCCGAAATTCCTATTGTCTCGCCGTAAGCCGCGGGAGAGTTTTTGATGTCCATGGCAACTCTGTCCACAAGACCTGCCTCAACAATTTCCCGCAGGAGCTTGGGGTTTGAGCCGTTGGTGTCCAGCTTGATTTTATAGCCGATGGCCTTAATCTTTTCAAGCAGCTGCGGCATATCCGCATGAATCAGCGGCTCGCCGCCGGTTACAGCCACTCCGTCTAAAACGCCGAAGCGTTTTTTCAGGAAGCCCATGACCTCGTCCTCTGTGAGGAAGCTATCCTCAATTCTGTCCGGAAGCACTAAAAGCGCGTTGTGGCAGAAGGGACAGCGGAAGTTGCAGCCGGAGGTGAACATGGTGCAGGCAACAGTTCCGGGGTAATCCAACAATGTTAATTTTTGTATACCTGAAATTTGCATAGTGTCTCCTAGATGTCAGCGTATCGAAAGATACCATATATCGCGCTCCATGTCAATAGAAAAACACAAAATGTAGCCATTTTTACCGCTTTGTAACCGTTTCAACCACTAAATATTGTGTTTTGTAATTTAACGCTCTGTTATTAAAAAAGCGTGTTTTGAATATCCTTTTTTAGACATATTTTAAAAAAAGTCTGTATTTTCAAGGTATTTTCGCTGTTGCCACCGGTTGACATTCTATACATTTCTGTAATAATTCACTGATTTTTGAATATACAAGATATTGTGGTCTGCCGCCGGATGTAATACAGAAAAAGACACCACATAATGTGGTGTCTTTAAAAAATGCAACAATATTTTCAAACATTCGACGCAATAAAGCTTATTCGTCTTGCAGCACCGTATCTAAAAGCGCCTCGGCGCATTTCATGCCGTCAACGGCGGCGCTTGTAATTCCGCCTGCATAGCCTGCGCCTTCGCCGCAGGGATAGAGTCCCCGGATTTCGCTCATGCGCTTTTCGTTTCGCAGAATGCGTACAGGCGAGGAGGAACGGGTTTCCGGAGCCGTCATCACCGCCTCGGGGTTGTCAAAGCCCTTCAGCTTTTTGCCCAGCTCCGGCAGGGCATTTTCCATGACGGAGGTAATGCGCTCCGGCAGCACCTGATGAAGGTCGCAGTAATGCACACCCGGGCGGTAGCTGGGTATGACGCTGCCCTGCTCTTTTGTTGGTATGTGCTTCAGAAAATCACCTACAGTCTGGGCAGGCGCCTTGTAGTCATTGCCCATGGAGAAGGCTTTTCTCTCAATTTCTCTCTGCCAATACATACCGCCGAGAACTCCCTCGTAGGGGAAATCCTCGGTGTGGAGGGTTACAAGCAGGGCGGCATTTGCGTTTTCGCCGTCGCGTTTGGAACGGCTCATGCCGTTTGTGCAGACGCCCCCCTCCTCCGATGCCGCTGCAATGACCTCGCCGCCGGGGCACATACAGAAGGTGTAGGCGCTTGTTCCGTCGGGAAGATGCACATTCAGAGAATAGTCCGCCGCGGGAAGCTCTGCCGTGGCTGCTCCGTACTGGGAAGCATTTATCTCGCTCTGCTTATGCTCGATTCTCACGCCCATGGAAAAATCCTTGGGCTCCATGGGTACGCCCAGAGCATTGAGCATTTCAAAGGTATCTCTTGAGGAGTGGCCGATGGCAAGAATGAGCCTGTCGCAATCGAGAGTATAGCTGCCCTCCGCAGACTCCACCTCAATGCCCCGGAGGCGGTTTTCATTCAGCAGAAGCTTTGTGAGCTTATGGTTAAACCTCACCTCGCCGCCGTTGGCTATGACGGTTTTGCGGATGCTCTGCACTACATTAATTAAAATATCCGTGCCGATGTGGGGCTTTGCGTCATAGAGTATATGCTCCGGCGCGCCGTGCTCCACGAACATTTTCAGCATCCAGCTTATGCGCTTGTCCTTAATGCCCGTGTTCAGCTTGCCGTCGGAAAATGTTCCCGCGCCGCCTTCGCCGAACTGAACGTTGCACTCCGTGTCAAGCGCTCCGCAGCTGCGGAATCGCTCCACCTTTTCCGCCCTTGTGAGGGCATCGGAGCCCCGCTCAATGACAATGGGGCGAAGCCCGGCCTTTGCAAGCACCAGCGCCGCAAACATTCCTCCCGGGCCGAAGCCCACGATTACGGGACGCTTTTCGCATTTCACCTGCGGGATATGGTAGGCAAATTCCTCATAGGCAGAGGCATTTTTGCTCTTTGCCCTTAAGAGAATCTTTTCCTCGTCGCCCCGTACCGTCACCGCTGCGGTGCAGGTATAGTGCAGGTCATTTTTCCTGCGGGCGTCAAGGGATTTTTTTATGAGTCTAATGCTCTTTATATCAGCCTCGGAAACACGCAGCTCCTTCGCCGCTTTTTTCTTCAGTTTTTCCTCTCCGTCTCCGATTTCAAGACGGAGATTTCGTATGGAAATCATTTGCCGAGCCTCCCTGCAAGTCTGCCGCTGGCCCATGCCCATTGCAGGTTGTAGCCGCCGCAGTCCGCGTCAACATCAAGCAGCTCGCCGCAGATGAAAAGATGGGGTACAAACCAGCTTTCCATGGTTTCGGGATTGACGCCCGTGGTCTTTATGCCGCCTGCGGTGACCTGTGCGCAGTCAAAGCCCTCAACACCCTTTGCCGTAATGACAAAGTCGCGGCAGGCATTTAAAAGCGCCTCAAAATCCTTCTCCCGAAGCTCACGGAGCTTTCTTCCGCCGCCGATTTCGGAATACTTCACCAGCATTTTACCCAGACGGTTATGCACCACGCCCGTGAGAATATCCTCGGCGCTCATTTCGGGCATATCCTCTGCGCGTTTTTTGAGAAGTGACAGCATTTCCTTATTGGAGAGCTCGCCGAGAAAATCAATGTGAATTTCGCCCTGGCCGTTGAGAGAAACGGCGCGGGAAACATCAAAGGCCGCAGGGCCGGAAAGTCCCGATTCGATAAACTGCAGCTCGCCCTCGGAGGAGGCAAGCTCCTCGCCGCCGCATACATAGCGCAGCTTTGCCTGGGCTCTTATGCCCTTCAGCGCCCGGGGATAGGTGGGATCACAAACAAGCTGCACCAGCGCCGGATGCAGGGATGTGCGCTTATGGCCGAGGTTTTTCAGCAGGTCATAGCCGTCCATAACACCGCCCAGCTTTGCGCCTGCGGCACCGCCGCAGGCCACGATGACATAGTCTGCGGAAATTTCCGCCTCATCGGTGCGAATCAGGAAGCCCTCACCCCGCTTTAAAAGCTCTCTTGCAGGCTCGGCGGCGCGAAGCTCAACCCCGCTTCGCTCAAGGGCAAAGCGCAGCACATCCACAACGGAGTTTGCGGAGTTGGACAGAGGATATACTCTTCCGCCGTACTCCGTCACGGTTACAAGACCAAGGCCGCGGAAATATTCCAGCACCTTTTCGGGGCTGAATTTTTCCAAAGCGTTCAGAGCAAAATCCGCCTGCTCGCCGTAATAGTTTTCGGCGGCTGCCCCCACATTTGTGAGGTTGCAGCGTCCGTTGCCCGTGGCGGTGAGCTTTCTGCCCACGCGCTGCTGGCGCTCAAGCAGAATTACCCTGTTATTCTTATCCTCGGCGGCTGTCAGCGCCGCCATCATACCGGAGGCGCCGCCGCCGATAACAACAACTGTTTTCATCTTTTACCTCATCAGTGGTAGAGAATATCGTTTGCCACCGGCTCGTAGAAAAGCCGGTTAATTTCCTTGGGCTCCTTTGTTTTTCCCAGAATGCACATTATCTTCGCAAGAGCCGCCTCGGTGGTCATGTCGTAGGCCTCAAGCACATTGCTCCAGCCCTTGAGTCTGTGGCCCACATTGTAAACCGCAAGGTCGGAGCCCTCATTCTGCACCTGTGTGGTCATAATGACAACCTTGCCTCTGCTCACCGCGCTCTTGACTATGTCGATGAACTTATCGCTGTCGTAGCTGGGAAGACCTCCCACGCCGAAGGATTCGATAATGAGCGCGTCCTTGCGGTTGAGCATGAACTCAAGGAGCTCATAGTCCGCGCTGGGTATCATTTTTATAAGTCCCACATTGGTGTCAAGAGTGTCGCAGAATTCGGGATATGGCAGGCTTTCGGGCTTGATATACTGCATTATTACGCCACTTTGCAGAGTTGCGATTACGGGGTAGTTAATGCTGGAAAAAGCCGCAAAGCTCTTGGAACGGGTTTTCCTTGCCCTTGTGCCTAATATGACTCTGCCGTTAAAAACAATGCACACGCCGCACATGGTGTCGGCACAGGCGCAGGTGAAGGCGTCAAGGAGATTTATCTTCGAGTCCGTGGACTCAAAGCCGATGGGCTTCTGCGCGCCCGTGAGGACGATGGGCTTCCGTGAGCCCTTAATCATATAGCTTAAGGCCGCCGCGGTATATGCCATGGTGTCCGTGCCGTGGCTTATGACAAAGCCGTCATACTTATCGTAATTCTCCCGCACGGTGCGTACAATGCCTATCCAATGGCCGGGAGTCATGTTTGTGCTGTCAACCGTGTACAGCGAAATGCAATCCACGGTGCAGAGCTTCGAAATCTCGGGGACGAACTTCAGAAGCTGCTCCGGCTTAAGCTCCGGAGTCAGTCCGTCGGGTGAGGTTTCCGAGGCAATGGTGCCGCCGGTGCCTATCATAAGAATCTTCTTCATAGTGACTCCTTATTCTCTCACGAAATCTCCGCTTTTGCCGCCGCTTTTTTTAAGCAGTCGGATATCCGTTATCTCCATATCCTTCTGCACGGCCTTACACATATCGTAAACCGTCAGCGCCGCAACGGAAACCGCCGTCAGCGCCTCCATTTCGACACCGGTTACGCCCGTGCATTTTGCAGTGGCGGTGATTTCAACGGCAAGCTCCGCTTCGTTAAGCTCAAAGTCAATATCCACGCCGGAAATCATAATGGGATGGCACATGGGAATAATGTCCGGAGTGCGCTTTGCACCCATGATGCCCGCAATCTGGGCAGTTCCCAACACATCGCCCTTTTTCATGCCGCCGCTTTTAATAAGCGCAAAGGTTTCGGCATTGACCTTTACCCTGCCTGCGGCAACGGCGGTGCGGACAGTTTCGCTCTTTCCGGAAACATCCACCATCCTCGCTCTGCCGCTTTCATTAAAATGTGAAAACTCTGCCATGCTTTTTCACTCCAAAAATGTTGTGCCTTATATTTTACGATGTATTTTATCCTCTGTCAAACCAATAAAAAAACTCCTTTAAAAAAAGGAGTATTTTTTATAAACCCTGCTCCGCAAGGATTCCCGTGAGCCTTTCGTATATCTCTTCGCTGACATTCAGATGGGACACGCCGCGGCAGACAATGCCGTGCTGTCCCCACAGGGCGGAATAGACGCTGACAACGCCGTCATTTTCACCGTCATAAATACTGACGATATTATTCGCGGCGGCAAGTCTTTTATCCTCTGCAGAGCTTTTCATGGCGCAGGCGCAGCTTTGATAAAAAACGCCCTCCGCATCGGGGAACTTTTCATTAAACTCACGCATATTCTCCGGCGCAAGCTCAAGCACCGCGCTTCCGATGTCACCCGCAGCGTCTGCGGCAAGCTTTCCCCAGCACTTAACGGCAGGTCTGCCGAAACGCTTTTCCACTGTGCGCAGACCGCGGTGAGGCGTGCATACCGTTGTAACGGAGGCAATTTTTTCAGGCATTTCACAGGCAAGCATTCTTGCCGCAAGTCCCCACCTCGACCATGCCACGATATTCACTTTTTCCGATCCCGTTTTGAGAACTACCTCTTTTGCCCTGTCCGCAAGTTCATTCAGCGGCAGGAGGATTTCCTCCGTATTCAGATATATAACGGGGTACTTTGTCTTAATCTCCATAGCTTCAAAAAGGGCGCACAAGGTGCGCCCTTAACCTTTTAGTGATTACTCGACCTCAACAACGCCGTCAGCCTTGACGGTGATTTTCATACCGGTCTTTACATATTCAAGGAACTCATCGCCCAGCTCGTCAATGACGGGCATTTCGGCCTCTGTCCATACATCGCCCATGATGGCGCCGCTGGCTGCCAGGGAGTCGATGGTCTTGGAGAAGAGCATGCAGGCAGGCTGTCTTCCCATGGAGCAGACGGTGAAGAGCACCATGCCGCCGGTGGTGGAGCCGATGGTCATGGGTAGACACAGAGCCTTATTAATCATGGGCTTCTTGTAAAGCTCCTCGTTATTCTGGTCGCCGCACTTGACCTTCTTGTCGCCGAACATCATTGCCATCTGATAAGAGGCAAGAGTGTTGAAGCCGTTGTGGGAAACCAAAGCTTCCGCGGTGCAGGTACCGGGAACGATTACACGGCCTTTAAAAGTTTTCATTACTTTTCCTCCTTCGTGGTGATGATGCGGAGAATGTCAGCCTCGGTGTAGTAGCGTGCGCTGGTGTAGGTGCGCAGCTTGTTGGAGGAGGTGATGACTGCCTTCTTCTTGCACAGAGGATTGTTCATGTACATCAGCGGGCAGATGTAGCTGACGATGACTCCGTACTTCTTGAGCTGCTTTGCATAGGGAGTTTTCTCAAATTCCTTGATAACAGGTGTGGAGGAGGTGAACACGGTGGGAACGGTAATCTTCTTCAGTCCCTTTTCCTCCAGTGCCTTGCCCACATTTTCTGTCCAGTCAATGAGCTGCTGAAGTGTCATGTGGGGGCAGCCCACGAAGCACAGCTCGGGCTTTGCGTCGGGGTTCTTCCAAATGACGGGGTAGTTATTCTTGACGCGCTCAAGCTCTGCGTCGTCAATGACATAGACCTGTGCGCCCTCGGCGATGAGAGCCTCGCCCTGCTCCTTTGCCTCGGGGGTAAGACCTGCAATGTGATACAGGCCCACAGCGCCGTTGGATGCGGTGGCTGCGCCGAAGTCCTTCAGATAGGTGCAGGTTTCGTCAGTAAGCTCGGTGCCCAGCCACTGCTCCATGCCCTTCACATAGGGCACCTCTTCCAGTACCTTCATGCCGATGGCGGAGCCTAAAAGCTGTGCCTCGGGTTTTTTCTCACACTTGACCTCAACAATCCATGTCGCCTTGCGGCCCTCATCGGTGAGCAGGCCGAATTCGGGAACGAAGCCGGCGATGGAGCCCATGAGCTCCAGCATGCCGCTGTTGCGGTTGCAGCGTGCGCCCAGAACGGAGTTTGCGTATACAACCGCAGAGGACTCTGCCCAGGAAAGCACGTCGCCCTTCTTGGGCTTGTTGCCAACCTGATCGAGGTAGCAGGTGCAGGTGTAGTCATCATCGTTGGTGATGCCCAGCTCACGCAGCTGCTGCTCGTACATCTTCTGCTCCGTGTACATGATTTTCTTGAACACCAAATCGTCAAGGAGGCTGCTGGGAACATTCTTATCAAGAGGCTTGGGGTCAGCGGTGAACTTCTGACCGCTGGCAAGACCTGCGTCTATGATTTTCTGATACAAATCATAAACGGGCTTCATAACCTTCAGTCCGAAGCTGATAACGGTATGGCCATACTCGGAGGTTACGGGCACCATACGCTCTGCGCCAAAGGTTTCGCCGTACATAACAAGTGTTTTGACGACCTTTGCCATGGTTTCGCCCTTTTCGCCGTTCAGCATGGCCTGCTGCTCGGGTGTAAGTTTCATCAAACCAATCACATCCTTATATAATTATTTTTTGTTACTGTATTAACAATTCCATTTTATCTCAAACGCAGGTTTATGTCAATGCGAAAAGCAGTTGCCGCACACATACAAAAAATCAAAAATCCCCGACTTCCGTCGGGGATTTTAACATTACTCGATTGAAATCATATAGTAGTAAACGGGCTGTCCGCCATTGACCGCGGATACCTCCGCATCGGGGAGCTTCTCCTCCAGCATTGCGGCTGCGGTCTCTGCCTCCTCGTCCTTCACATCCTCACCGTAATAAACGGTAATGATTTCGGGATCAAGGCTCTCTGCGGCATTGCCGATGGCGTCAAGAGCGCTGTCCATGGCGGTGAAGCTTCCGATAAGCTTGCCGTCCAGCAGTGCGAGATACTCGCCCTCGTGGATCTCGTAGCCGTCAAAATCGGAGTTGCGTGCAGCATAGGTAACCTGTGCGGTGTGAACATCCTTGATGGCCTCACACAGGGTATCGACGATTTCCTCCTCCTCGGCGGAATTGTCGAAGTTCAGCATTGCGGTTACGCCCTGAGGCACGGTTTTTGTGGGGATAACCACAACATTTTTCTCCGTAAGGGGAGCGCACTGCTCTGCTGCCATGATGATGTTCTTGTTATTGGGCAGAACAAATACGGTCTCCGCGGGAGTGCGGTTTACTTCCTTAAGGATGTCTGCGGTGGAGGGATTCATGGTCTGTCCGCCGGTGACAATCTTGTCCGCACCCAGTTCTCCGAAGAGCTGTGCCATGCCGTCGCCTGCGCAAATGGCCACAACGCCGTACTTCTTATCCGGAGCGGCAAGCTTCTCCTCGCCCTCAAGCTCTCTTTCAACGGCCTCAAGGTCGTCGGTGCTTTGGGCCTTTCTGCCTGCTAAAATGTCCTCATGTTGGGTACGCATATTTTCAATTTTCGCAAGCTCAAGGGTACCGTACTTCTGGGACTTTGTAAGTGCCTCGCCGGGGATATTGGTATGGACATGGACCTTAAAGGCCTCGTCATCCTCGCCGATTACAAGGCAGTCGCCGATGCTGGAAAGATATGCTCTCAAAGGTGTCAGGTCAACATCGGGCTCGTTCTTGCGAACGATAAATACGGTATCAAAGGCGAAGGTAATCTCTTCAGTGTCGAACACATCAAAGGCGCCGCCCTCATTTGCGATCGCGCCTGCATCAACAGCCTTGGCAGGTGCGGAAATCTCACCCTTTAGGCAGCGGAGCATGGCTTCGAAAATTACAATATAGCCCTTGCCGCCTGCATCCACCACACCGGCCTTCTTCAGCACGGGGTTAATGGTCATGGTGTCCTCCAAAGCCTTGTTGCCTGCAGCCATGGACTTATCAAGCATTTCCTCAAAGTCGGCGCCCTTCTTGCAGTAGGACACAGCCTCCTCCGCAGAAAGACGGGCAACGGTGAGAATGGTGCCTTCCGCAGGCTTCATGACAGCCTTATAGGCAGCGTCAACGCCGTCCTTCATAGCGGCGGCGAATTCCTTTGCCGCTACAGTTTCCATGCCCTTGATGCGCTTGGATATACCGCGGAACAGCAGGGACAGAATAACGCCGGAGTTACCGCGGGCACCGCGAAGCAGCGCGCCGGCAACACAGTCGGCCACAGCGGAAACGGAGGTGAAGCTCTTTTTGCGAAGCTCTGCCGCTGCATTATTCATTGTGAGGCCCATATTTGTGCCCGTATCGCCGTCAGGAACGGGGAAAACATTCAGTTCGTTTATCAGCTGGGTATTTGCCGCCAGCGCAGCGTCTGCGCAGAGTATCATTTCCTTGAATGCCGCGGCATCGATGTATTCTCTCAAAGCTTTATACCTCCGGGAGGGATTTATCTATCTCAAAATAAAAGGGTTTCAAGCCTGTCAAAAAAACGCAGTCAGCGTTTGATGACGGTAAGGAAGATATTGTGAAAGAAACCCAAGAGGGGTGTCTTTCACGTTAAATAATCTGATTTTTCCGGCTTAACAGAAAAGCCGGGAAAACCAAGGCTGCTCGGCAAGCCAGTCAGTCTGCGATAATCGTGTCGACAAAAACATCTACACTCTTCACGGGAACTCCGGTTGCCGTTTCAACCTTGTAGCTTACTTCCTTGATGATGCTGCGGCAAACGGCACTGATGTTCACGCCGCTGTCCACACCGATGTGGAGCTCAAGCGTCAGGCTTCCGTCGTCACCGAATTTTGTAAACACACCCTTGGACATGGATTCACGGCGCAGAAGCTGGAGAGGGCCGCCTTCCTTGTTGCGTCCTGCCATGCCTTTTACGCCAAAGCAGCTCGTCGCCGCAAGTCCTGCAATATTTGTGAACACATCGCTGGTGATGCTGATGTTGCCTTTATCATTGCTTATATTAACCATTAGTCAATAGGGCTCCTTTCCGATACAAATGCTATAGTATTATAATACAGCAACTGTAAAAGCACAAGAAAAATTTAAGTGTTTACTTTGCTTTTTATTAATGTTAGACTTATTTTACTGAAAATAACATCATGGAGATGAGTTATATGGCAAGAAAATTCAAGACAATGGACGGCAATGAGGCAGCTGCACATGTCAGTTACGCGTTTACTGAAGTAGCGGCAATCTACCCCATCACCCCGTCCAGCCCCATGGCAGACTTTGTTGACCAGTGGTCCGCAAAGGGTCAGAAGAACATCTTCGGCAGCACCGTCAAGGTTCAGGAGATGCAGGCGGAATCCGGTGCAGCAGGTGCCGTTCACGGCTCCCTCAATGCTGGCGCACTCACCACCACCTACACCGCCTCCCAGGGTCTGCTCCTCATGGTTCCCAATATGTACAAAATCGCAGGCGAGCTGCTTCCCGCAGTTTTCCATGTTACCGCCCGCGCTCTTGCAAGCCACACCCTCAGCATCTTCGGCGACCACTCCGACATTATGGCCTGCCGTCAGACCGGCTTTGCCATGCTGGGTGAAGGCAACGTTCAGGAGGTCATGGACCTTGCTCCCGTTGCTCACCTCGCCGCCATCAAGGGCAGAGTTCCCTTCGTCAACTTCTTCGACGGCTTCCGCACCTCCCATGAGATTCAGAAGGTTGCAGTATGGGATTACGAGGACCTTAAGGATATGTGCGACATGGATGCCGTCAAGGCCTTCCGTGACCGCGCTCTGAATCCCGGTCATCCCACCATGCGCGGCTCCCACGAGAACGGAGATATCTTCTTCCAGAACCGTGAGGCCTCCAACAAGTATTACGATGCCATCCCCGAAATCGTCGAGGAATACATGGGCAAGGTTAACGAAAAGCTCGGCACCGACTACAAGCTCTTCAACTACTACGGTGCTCCCGATGCAGAACGCGTCATCGTTGCCATGGGCTCCATCTGCGACGTTGCAGAAGAAGTCATCGACTACCTCATGGCAAAGGGTGAGAAGGTCGGTCTTGTTAAGGTAAGACTCTTCCGTCCCTTCCGTGCAGACAAGCTCATTGAAGCTATCCCCGCAACCTGCAAGAAGATTGCAGTTCTCGACCGCACCAAGGAGCCCGGCGCCCAGGGTGAGCCTCTTTACCTTGACGTTGTCACCGCTCTTGCAAACGCAGGCAAGTGCATCAAGGTCTGCGGCGGCCGCTACGGCCTCGGCTCCAAGGATACTCCTCCCGCAAGCGTGTTCTCCGTTTACACCGAGCTGGAGAAGGATGAGCCCATGCGTCAGTTCACCATCGGCATCGTTGACGACGTTACCAATATGTCCCTGCCCATGGTCGATGCTCCCTCCACCGCTGCTGAAGGCACTGTGGAGTGCAAGTTCTGGGGTCTCGGCGGCGACGGCACTGTCGGCGCTAACAAGAACTCCATCAAGATCATCGGCGACCATACCGACAAGTACGTTCAGGCTTACTTCCAGTATGACTCCAAGAAGACCGGCGGCGTTACCATCAGCCACCTGCGCTTCGGTGACAAGCAGATTAAGAGCCCCTACTACATAAACAAGGCCGACTTCGTTGCCTGCCATGTTCCCGCTTACATCATGAAGGGCTTCCCCATCGTCCGCGATGTTAAGCCCGGCGGTGTATTCCTCATCAACTGCCAGTGGAGCTTTGATGAGCTGGAGCAGCACCTTGATGCCGCCTCCAAGCGCTACATTGCAAAGAACAACATTCAGCTTTACATGATTAACGCCATTGACCTTGCACAGAAGATCGGCATGGGCAAGCGCACCAACACCATTCTCCAGTCCGCATTCTTCACCCTTGCAAAGGTCATTCCCCAGGAAGACGCCATCCGCTACATGAAGGAAAAGGCCACCGCATCCTACCTGAAGAAGGGTCAGGACGTTGTTGACATGAACCACAACGCCATTGATGCAGGCGCTACCGCCTTCGTCAAGGTTGAGGTTCCCGCCGCATGGGCAGATGCAGTTGACAAGGCTGACGACACCGTAGTTGAAGGCCGCGAGAAGACCGTTAAGATGGTTAAGACCATCCTCAATCCCGTGGGCAAGATGGACGGCGACAGCCTTCCCGTTTCCGCCTTCCTCGACCACGCCGACGGCACCTTCGAGCTGGGCGCTGCTGCCTACGAGAAGCGCGGTGTAGCGGTGACGGTACCCGTATGGCACGAGGACCGCTGTGTGCAGTGCAACAACTGCGTATTCTCCTGTCCCCACGCCACCATTCGCTCCATTGCCCTCACTCCCGAGGAAATCGAGCACGCACCGGAGGGACTCAAGCACGCCCAAATCAAAATGGGCCGCGGTAAGAAAAAATACGAATTTTCCATTGCGGTATCTCCTCTTGACTGCATGGGCTGCGGCATCTGCGCAAGCCTCTGCGGAGCTCACGCTTTGGAAATGGTGCCTTTGGAGAGTCAGCTTCCCCAGCAGAAGGTCTTCGACTACTGCGTAAATGAGGTTGCCGACAAGGAGGATATGTTCAAGGCGGACAATGTCAAGTTCAGCCAGTTCAAGACTCCCCATCTCGAGTTCTCCGGCTCCTGCGCAGGCTGTGCAGAGACCAGCTACGCGCGCCTCGTAACCCAACTCTTCGGTGAGCGCATGATGATTTCCAATGCCACCGGCTGCAGCTCCATCTGGGGCGGCCCCGCGGCTACCTCTCCCTACACCGTCAACAAGGAAGGCAAGGGTCCCGCATGGGCAAACAGCCTCTTTGAGGATAACGCAGAGCACGGTCTCGGCATGTACCTCGGTCAGAAGAAAATCCGCGATGACCTCAAGTCAAAGACCGAGGAGCTGATTGCTCTGCCCCAGTGCCGTTCCGAGCTGAAGGACGCTGCCCAAGCATGGATAGATACTATGAACGACGGTGCTGCCAATGGCGAGGCAACAAGAAAATATGTTGAAGAGCTTACCGACAGCATTGCCACCATTGATGAAACTCTGGCTTTCTATGCCACTGACTTTGCAAAGGAAAAGTTCGGCGATGCCCTTGCCCAGCGCATTGCAAAGGCCGAGGCTGCCAAGGCAGCGGGAAAGAAGCACTGCCAGTGTCCCGCCTGCACCCTCGCAGCTGAAATTCTCGAAAAGAAGGATTACCTCAACAAAAAGTCCATGTGGATCTTCGGCGGCGACGGCTGGGCCTTCGACATCGGCTTCGGCGGCGTCGACCACGTTCTCGCCTCCGGCGAGGATGTGAACATTCTCGTATTCAATACCGAGGTCTATTCCAACACCGGCGGTCAGGCCTCCAAGGCCTCCAACATCGGTCAGGTTGCACAGTTCGCAGCCGCAGGCAAGGAGATAAAATCCAAGTCTCTTGCGGAGATTGCCATGACCTACGGCTATGTGTATGTTGCACAAATCGCAATGGGCGCAAGCAGAGGCCAGACTCTTGCCGCCATAACCGAGGCAGAGGCCTATCCCGGTCCCTCTCTCATTATCGCCTACGCTCCCTGCGAGATGCACTCCATTAAGGGCGGCATGGCCAACTGCCAAAAGGAAATGGACAAAGCAGTGAAATGCGGATATTGGAATTTGTTCAGATACAATCCTTCCAAAAATTCCGAAAAATTTACTTTGGACAGTAAAATTCCCGCAGGCGGTTACCGGGAGTTCCTCATGAATGAAGCCCGTTACAGCCGTCTCACCCGGGAGTTCCCTGACCGCGCAGAGGACCTCTTCACCGCCTCCGAGGAGAACGCAAAAGCAAGATTCGAGCACCTGCAGCGTTTGGTCGAAATGCACAAATAACGCCCTGTTAAACTATAGACAATTACGGCAAAAGTACCCTGAAATCGTTGATTTTAGGGTACTTTTGTGTTATTCTAACAAAAGCGGCACTATGCCGCCGACACAATATTCAAGCCACCATAATAATGTTTTGGAGGAAAAAATATGGCAAGAAAATTCAAAACCATGGACGGCAATGAGGCAGCTGCACACGTCAGTTACGCGTTTACTGAAGTAGCGGCAATCTACCCCATCACCCCGTCCAGCCCCATGGCAGACTTTGTTGACCAGTGGTCCGCAAAGGGTCAGAAGAACATCTTCGGCAGCACCGTCAAGGTTCAGGAGATGCAGGCGGAATCCGGTGCAGCAGGTGCCGTTCACGGCTCCCTCAATGCTGGCGCACTCACCACCACCTACACCGCCTCCCAGGGTCTGCTCCTCATGGTTCCCAATATGTACAAAATCGCAGGCGAGCTGCTCCCCGCTGTTTTCCATGTAACAGCCCGTGCTCTCGCCAGCCACACCCTTTCCATCTTCGGCGACCACAGCGACATCATGGCCTGCCGTCAGACCGGCTTTGCCATGCTGGGTGAAGGCAATGTTCAGGAGGTCATGGACCTCGCTCCCGTTGCTCACCTTGCCGCCATCAAGGGCAGAGTTCCCTTCGTCAACTTCTTCGACGGCTTCCGTACCTCCCACGAGATTCAGAAGGTTGCCGTTTGGGATTACGAGGATCTGGCAGACATGTGCGACATGGACGCCGTCAAGGCCTTCCGTGACCGCGCTCTCAACCCCGGTCATCCCACCATGCGCGGCTCCCACGAGAACGGAGATATCTTCTTCCAGAACCGTGAGGCCTCCAACAAGTATTACGATGCCATCCCCGAAATCGTCGAGGAATACATGGGCAAGGTTAACGAAAAGCTCGGCACCGACTACAAGCTCTTCAACTACTACGGTGCTCCCGATGCAGAACGCGTCATCGTTGCCATGGGCTCCATCTGCGACGTTGCAGAGGAAGTCATCGACTACCTCATGGCCAAGGGCGAGAAGGTCGGCCTCGTTAAGGTAAGACTCTACCGTCCCTTCCGTGCAGACAAGCTCCTTGAAGCTATCCCCGAAACCTGCAGGAAGATTGCAGTTCTCGACCGCACCAAGGAACCCGGCGCACAGGGCGAGCCTCTGTATCTCGATGTTGTTACCGCCGTTGCCAACGCAGGCAAGAGCATTTCCGTCATCGGCGGTCGCTACGGTCTCGGCTCCAAGGACACTCCTCCCGCATCCGTCTTTGCTGTATATGACGAGCTGAAGAAGGACGACATGAAGCGTCAGTTCACCATCGGCATCGTTGACGATGTCACCAACCTCTCCCTTCCCGAGGTTGACGCTCCCTCCACCGCAGCAGAAGGCACCGTTGAGTGCAAGTTCTGGGGTCTGGGCGGCGACGGTACCGTCGGTGCTAACAAGAACTCCATCAAGATCATCGGCGACCACACCGACAAGAATGTTCAGGCATACTTCCAGTATGACTCCAAGAAGACCGGCGGCGTCACCATTTCCCATCTCCGCTTCGGCGACAAGCAGATTAAGAGCCCCTACTACATCAACAAGGCCGACTTTGTTGCCTGCCATGTTCCCGCTTACATCATGAAGGGCTTCCCCATTGTCCGCGATGTTAAGCCCGGCGGTGTATTCCTCATTAACTGCCAGTGGAGCTTTGAAGAGCTGGAGCAGCATCTTGACGCAGCCTCCAAGCGCTACATTGCAAAGAACGACATTCAGCTCTACATGATTAATGCCATTGACCTGGCACAGAAGATCGGCATGGGCAAGCGCACCAACACCATTCTCCAGTCCGCATTCTTCACCCTTGCAAAGGTCATTCCCCAGGAAGACGCCATCAAGTACATGAAGGAAAAGGCCACCGCCTCCTACCTGAAGAAGGGCCAGGATATTGTTGACATGAACCACAACGCCATTGACGCAGGCGCCACCGCCTTTGTTAAGGTTGAGGTTCCCGCTGCATGGGCAGAGGCAGAGGACAAGGCTGACGATGCTGTCATCGAGGGCCGCGAGAAGACCGTCAAGATGGTCAAGAACATCCTCAATCCCGTGGGCAAGATGGACGGCGACAGACTTCCCGTTTCCGCCTTCATGGACCACGCCGACGGCACCTTCGAGCTGGGTGCTGCAGCATATGAGAAGCGCGGTGTTTCCGCCTTCGTTCCCGAGTGGACAAGCGCAACCTGCGTACAGTGCAACCAGTGTGCATATGTTTGCCCCCACGCCACCATCCGTCCCTTCGCCATGACCGAGGAAGAGGCAGCAGCCGCACCCGCAGGTGCTGACATTGTTGATATCAAGGCCGGCAAGGGCAAGGGCGTTTACAAGTACACCATGGCAATCTCCCCCATGGACTGCATGGGCTGCGGCGTCTGCGTAGGCGTTTGCCCCACCAAGTCCCTGAAGATGGTCGGTCTCGAATCCCAGACCGCAAAGCAGCCCGTCTTCGATTACATGGTATCCAAGGTTTCCGAGAAGCAGGATATGCAGGACTTCACCGTCAAGGGCAGCCAGTTCAAGCAGCCTTACCTTGAGTTCTCCGGCTCCTGCGCAGGCTGTGCAGAGACCAGCTATGCCCGTCTCATCACCCAGCTCTTCGGCGACCACATGATGATTTCCAACGCCACCGGCTGCAGCTCCATCTGGGGCGGCCCCGCAGCTACCTCTCCCTACACCGTCAACAAGGAAGGCAAGGGTCCCGCATGGGCAAACAGCCTCTTCGAGGATAACGCAGAGCACGGTCTCGGCATGTACCTCGGTCAGAAGAAGATTCGCGACGACGTCAAGGCTTCCGTCGAAAAGATTGCCGCAGAGGGCAAGGACGAGGCTATCAAGGCCGCTGCCGCAGAATACATCGAGACCTACAACGATGCATTCGCAAACCAGGCTGCCACCAAGAAGCTCGTTGAGCTGCTTGAGGCACGCGAATGCTGCTGCGAGAACGGCCAGAAGGTTCTTGCAAAGAAGGATTACCTCAACAAGAAATCCTGCTGGATCTTCGGCGGCGACGGCTGGGCCTTCGACATCGGCTTCGGCGGCGTTGACCATGTTCTCGCCTCCGGCGAGGATGTAAACATCTTCGTGTTCAACACCGAGGTTTACTCCAACACCGGCGGTCAGGCATCCAAGGCCTCCAACATCGGTCAGGTTGCACAGTTTGCAGCAGCAGGCAAGGAAATCAAGTCCAAGTCTCTTGCGGAAATTGCCATGACCTACGGCTATGTATATGTTGCACAGGTAGCAATGGGTGCAAATATGGCCCAGACTCTGAAGGCAATCAAGGAAGCAGAAGCATATCCCGGCCCCTCTCTCATCATCGGCTACGCACCCTGTGAGATGCACTCCATCAAGGGCGGCATGACCAATTGTCAGGCAGAGATGAAGAAGGCTGTCGAGTGCGGCTACTGGAATCTCTTCCGCTACAATCCCGCAGCAGAGGGCAGCAAGTTTGCTCTGGACTCCAAGGCTCCCACCGACGGTTACCGTGAGTTCCTCATGAACGAGGCTCGCTACAGCCGTCTCACCCGTGAGTTCCCCGACCGTGCAGACGACCTGTTCACCGCATCCGAGGAAAACGCAAAGGCACGCTACGAGCACCTGCAGCGTCTCATCGAGATGTACAAGTAATCTCGCACAAACCAAAACACGGCAGCTTTGCTGCCGTGTTTTTTTATTCCATACGCAAAAAACCGCCATCAAATGATGGCGGTTTAAATTTTACTTTACGCTGAACAGAATATCACCGTAGGCGGGATATGGCCAATAGGATTTTGCGGTGATGCTCTCAAGGGCATCCACGGTTTCACGGAGAGCCTCCATGGCGGGGAGAACCTCGTTCTTATATGCCATGGCGCGGGTGTAGCACTCGGTGATGGTTTCCACCTCCCGTGCGGCGCTGTCAAGGGCTTTGACCTCACCGGCGGCGGCGGAAATGAGTCTGCTGACCTTTCCTGCGGTTTCAGCCTCAAAGCTGCAATCAATTCCGATGGCCTTTTTGGAAATCACCGCATCCGCAAGGGCCTTGCTGTAGGCGCTGACGGCAGGCAGAATATCCTGCCACACCATTTCCTGCATTGTCAGAGCTTCGATTCGCAGCACCTTGGAGTATGTATCCAGCTTCATTTTGTAGCGTGCGGCAAGCTCTATTTCACTGTACACTCTGTGGCGGGAGAAGAGCTCCACATTCTTCTCATGGAGATAGTAGGGCACACAGTCGGGAGTTGTGGCAAGATTCAGCAGACCCCGTCTTTCGGCCTCTTCAATCCATTCCTCGCCGTAGCCGTTGCCGTTAAAGATTATGCGCTTGTGGTCACGGATCACACGGCAGAGCAGCTTGTGCAGATCGTTTTCAAAGTCCGCGGACTCCTCAAGCTCATCGGCAAACTGGCGGAGGGACTCCGCAACGGCGGTGTTGATGACCACATTGCATCCGGATATGGATGCGCTGGAGCCGGTCATGCGGAATTCAAACTTATTGCCCGTAAATGCAAAGGGCGAGGTTCGGTTGCGGTCCGTTGTATCCTTGGGGAACTTGGGAAGCACATGAACGCCGACCTTAATCTGCTCTTTCTCCTTGCCGTCATAGGAGGCGTGGTTTTCAACCGCCTCGAGGATTTCCTCGATCTCATCGCCCACGAAGAGGGAAACAATGGCGGGAGGTGCTTCAGCGGCACCCAGACGGTGGTCATTGGCGGCGCTGGCCACGGACACGCGGAGCATATCCTGATAATCGTCCACAGCCTTAAGCACGGCGCAGAGGAACAGCAGGAACTGGGCGTTTTCATAGGGGGTTTCGCCGGGTTCAAAGAGGTTTACACCGGTGTTGGTGGTGATGGACCAGTTATTGTGCTTGCCGCTGCCGTTTACACCCTCAAAGGGTTTTTCATGCAGCAGACACACCATGTCATACTTGCGAGCCAGCTTCTGCATAAGCTCCATGGTAATCTGATTGTGGTCGGCGGCAATGTTATTTGTAGTGTAAATGGGAGCAAGCTCATGCTGGGCAGGAGCTGCCTCGTTATGCTCCGTCTTTGCCAGAACACCGAGCTTCCACAGCTCCTCGTCAAGCTCGCCCATAAATGCGGCGACGCGGGGCTTGATGGTGCCGAAATAGTGGTCCTCCAGCTCCTGCCCCTTGGGCGGCTTTGCTCCGAAAAGGGTACGGCCCGTGTACATGAGGTCCTTGCGCTTTTCGTACATTTCCTTATCAATGAGGAAATATTCCTGCTCGGGGCCTACGGTGGGGCGCACGGAGGTGACATTCTCATTACCGAAGAGCTTCAGCACGCGCAGGCACTGCTTGTTAAGCGCCTCCATGGAACGCAGAAGCGGTGTTTTCTTATCCAGCGCCTCGCCGGTATAGGAGCAGAAGGCTGTGGGGATGCAAAGCACACCGTCCTTGATGAAGGCATAGGAGGTGGGGTCCCAAGCGGTGTAGCCCCGGGCTTCGAAGGTGGCGCGGAGACCGCCCGTGGGGAAGCTGGAGGCATCGGGCTCACCCTGAATGAGCTCCTTGCCGGAGAACTCCATAATGGCTCTTCCGCCCTCAACGGGGGAAATGAAGCTGTCATGCTTTTCGGCGGTGATGCCCGTCATGGGCTGGAACCAATGGGTGAAATGGGTTACGCCCTTTTCAATTGCCCAGTCCTTCATGGCATTTGCCACAACATCGGCTGTGTCTCTGCCGAGTCGGCGGCCCTCTTTTATGGAAAGCTGGACCTGCTTATAAATTTCCTTGGGCAGCTTTTCCTGCATTACGGAATCGTTAAAAACCATTGTTCCGAATAATTCTGTCACATTTTTCATAGCAGATCCTCCTTAATATTTGATAAAAAAATCAGTATTCTGAAAGTATATTCCGTATTACGCCCTGTTGTCAAGGTTTTTTGCCGGTGTTGACAAATATGACACTTCCCTGTATAGTGTCAAAAGCAGACTTAAAGTAATTTTAATTATTGTAAAGGATTCCACATGAACAAGCGGCTAAAGAACTTAATATGGCTTCTGGTTCTGATTCTTCTCACCGTTGTCACACTGAAAATCGTTGTGAACAGCTCCGATGATTTCAGATTCAGAGATTTCATACAGCTTGTGCGCAGCATAAACCCTCTTTGGATCGCTTTAGCAATCATTTTTTCCTTCGGGTTTATTTTCTTCGAGGCGCTGGGGCTCAGATACACCTGCAGGTTCTATAATCATCCCGCAAAAACCCGTCAGACTCTGCTCTATTCCGCAACGGATTTTTATTTTTCCGGCATTACTCCCACAGCAGCAGGCGGCCAGCCTGCGGCGCTGCTGATAATGGCAAACAATAATGTGCCAACGGCAATATCCGCCATGGCACTGATGCTCAATCTCGTAATGTACACCGCAGCGCTGCTGATTATCGGCATCTTTTTCTTCCTTGTTAATCCGTCGATATTCTTCAGCCTCGACACCTTCTCAAAAATCTGCATCATTATCGGCACGCTTGTTCAGGTTGTTCTCATATGGTGCTATGTCCTGTGTATGTTCAAGGACAAGGCGGTACTGTCTGTCTGTGACTGGTGTCTCAAGCTGATGTGTAAGCTCCGTATCCTCAAAAACTACGAGCTCAAAAAGGAAAAGCTCGTTCACACCATTGAGCAGTACAAGCTCTGCGGTGAACAGCTCCGGCATGAGAAGAAGCTGCCCCGCCGGGTGCTGCTCTGCAACATCGGCCAGCGCATGTCGGTCATCCTCGTTCCCGTATGTATTTTTCTGGGCCTCGGCGGCAGCTATTCTCAAATCCCCGACGCTCTCTCCGCCCAAACCCTTGCAATTCTCGGCTCCAATGCCATGCCCATCCCCGGCGCGGTGGGTATATCCGACTTCCTGTTCCTGCAGGGCTTTGGAACGCTTACCTCCGACCCCGTCTCTCTCGACATCTTAAGCAGAGGAATTTCCTTCTTCCTGCCTTTGATAATAAGCGGTTTTGTGGTGTTTATGGAAATTATAAAAAACAATGTAAAAGATAAGGATTCCTCTTCCCACGGTTTCCTCAACTTCGTATTCAACAAAAAAGCGGGCAAGCCCATAAAGCGTGTTTTCACCAATCCCGTGATTTCCCACATAGCGGGTTCGTTTATGGATACACGGGCATCCAAGTGCTTAATCAAGAGCTTTATCCGAAATAACGGCATTGATATCAATGACTATGTTCAGGAAGAGTACCTCTGCTTCAACGATTTCTTCACCCGAAGAATAAAGCCCGAGCTTCGCCCCGTGGACTATGAGGAAAACGACTTCATCTCCCCCTGCGACGGTATGCTCTCCGCCTACCGCTTAAGCCCCGATTGCCGCTTCTCCGTTAAGCAGATTGACTACACGGTTGAGGAGCTTCTTCGGGACGCAGAGCTTGCAAAGCGCTACGAAAGCGGCATCTGCCTCGTGCTTCGTCTCGGTGTTGACAACTACCACCGCTACTGCTATCTCGACGACGGTACCAAGACGGAAAATCATTTCATCAAGGGCAGATACAACCCGGTTATGCCTCTTGTTTCTCTGAACAATCCCGTTTACCGTCAGAACAGCCGTGAATACTGTACCCTGCATACCGCGCATTTCGGCGACATTGTTCAGATTGAAGTGGGCGCCTGTATGGTAGGCAGAATAGTCAACCACCATGAAGCCGGCACAATGCACCGCGGTGAGGAAAAGGGTATGTTCCAATACGGCGGCTCCACCATCGTTCTTCTGCTTGAGAGGGACAGCGTGGACCTTGACGAGGAGCTTTTCGAGCTCTCAAAGGACTGCATTGAAACTCCCATAAAATACGGTGCCAAAATCGGCACAAAGCATATATGATAACAAAAAATCACACTGCTAAACAGTGTGATTTTTGTTATTTAGATTATTTAGTTTATGGATGCGTCATACAGTTCATTTGCCTTGAAGCCCGTTTCCGCCGCTGCCTTCTTGCAGGCTGCCTTATGGGAGAGTCCCTCGCTGCGGTATTTTTCCACAAGGGCAAGGGCATCGTCCACGGAAAAGCTGCTTTCCTCCTCGGGAGCGCCGTCAATTACAAGGACAAACTCGCCCTTGGGAGGTATTTCGGTAAAATGCCGGATTGCGCCCTGAATATCCGTGCGTATTGTTTCCTCGTGGAGCTTTGTAAGCTCACGGCAAAGGGAAATTTTTCTTTCACCGCCGAAGGTGTTTTTCATGTCCTCCAGGGTGCGCATAAGCTTATGGGGCGCCTCATAAAAAATCATGGTGCGGCGCTCGTTCTTGAGACTTTCAAGATGCTCACGGCGGCTTTTGTTCGAGGTGGAAAGAAAGCCCTCAAAGCAGAATCTCTGTGTGGGAAGACCGGACAGCGCAATGGCGGAGATAAGCGCAGACGGGCCGGGAACGGTTACAACCTCTATGCCGTTTTCCGCGCACATACGCACAATGTCCTCACCGGGGTCGGAAATGGCGGGCATTCCCGCATCGGTGACGAGGGCGCAGGTTTCGCCTGCCTCAATGCGGGCAAAAATCTTTGCTCCCGAGGCATATTTATTATGCTCAAAATAGCTCACCATGGGCTTGCGTATATCAAAATGGTTGAGGAGCTTCAGCGTTACGCGGGTATCCTCTGCGGCAATGAAATCCGCGCTCTCAAGGGTTTCGATTGCACGGGGCGAAAAGTCGCCTAAATTGCCGATGGGCGTTCCCACAAGATAGAGTTTTCCACTCATGGAGTGACCTCCCTGTGATAAATTCTGAGTATTTCTTCCGTTTCGCTGCCGTCGGCATTGCGAATGAAAAGCGGCGGCATTAATTTTATGCCCGCGCTTCCGCCTCGGCGGGCTTCCAGAAGAATAAGCGAGGGCTCTTTTTCCGCACTGTGGGAAACGGTGCGCAGTCTTTTCGGTTCAAGGCCGTATTCTCTTAAAAGACAAACTGCATCCGCGAGGCGCTCCGCCCTGTGTACCATGTAAAACGCTCCCCCCGTGCGGCAAAGATATGCGGCGGCGCGGACAACATCCTCAAGGGAGCACAGCAGCTCTCCTCTTGCGGCGGCGCGGTCATCCCGCGGCGAAAGCGCTCCGCTGCCCTCGGCAAAATAGGGCGGATTTGAAACCACAAGGTCAAACTCTCCCGAGCTGAACAGCCTGCGGTGGTCTTTTATATCGCCCACAAGGATTTTTCCTCTTTCCGCAAGTCCGTTTTCCTTGAGATTTGCTTCGGCAAAGGCGGCAGCATCGGGGATAATTTCAAGGCCTGTCATATTCAACCTTTCCGCTTTGTTCAGCAGCAGAAGGGGGAGTATTCCCGAGCCGCAGCCCAAGTCAATGCCCCTTGCGCGTTTTCCCGTATTCACAAAATCCGCCAGCAGAATTGAGTCCGTTCCCAGCTTGAAATGCTCCGACTGGGCAAAGCGGGGTCCGTTCTGCCACAGCTCAACAAAATCGTACATATTTTACCTCAACAGCGAAAAAGCGGCATGCAGGGCATGCCGCTTCTGTTTCAAATCAGCACATCGAAATTGCTTCCGCGGGACACTGCTCGGCACAGCCTCCGCAGCGCAGACACTTTTCGGGATTGATGAAGTAGCGGGATTCCTCGTCCATGGCTATGGCCTCCGCAGGACACTGCTCGGCGCAGCCTCCGCAGGACAGGCACTTTTCATAGTCAATCTTATAGCAGGGCTCGGCTTCCGCTGCGGCTTCCTCCGCCTCTGCGGCAAGCTCCTCAACGCCCTCGGCCACATATTCCTCTGCCTCTGCCTTCGCAATGGCCTCCGCAGGACACTGGGCCGCGCAGGAGCCGCAGGAAAGGCACTTATCGGGATTTATGAGATAATGCTCGTCCACCAGCTCTATCGCCTCTGCAGGGCACTGCTCGGCGCAGGAGCCACACATAAGGCATTTATCGGTAATAACAAAAGCCATAATATATCCTCCATTTGTTTTTTCAGTGCTTTGATTTATTCAGATTTTAACACATCTGCGAAAAAATGCAAAGGCTATTTCCCTCCCCGAGATAATAATTCGGATTTTTGGGGATAATCGCTGTGTGCGGTGCCTGTTTCGGCAGGTTCGGCACCTTAAACAGCTTATCATAGTGCAGGGGGGAATTGACCTTGAAGAATAATGAAAAGTTCACCGAAAAGGCGGAGGAGGCCATTGAGCAGGCCCGCCTTTCCGCCTTCAGTCTGGGCCACAGCTATGTGGGAACGGAGCATCTGCTTTTAGGCATATTGCGCGAGGGCGCAGGTTTAGGGGCAAAAATATTGCGTGACCGGGGCATAAATGAACGGGGCGTAAAAGCCATTGTGGAAAGCTCCGCAGGTCTGGGAGCGCCGGGAATTCCCGCCCAGGGGCTCACAAAGCACGCATGGAACGCCATCGAAAAAGCATCCGCCGACGCAAGCTCTTTAGGCCACAGCTACATCGGCACAGAGCATCTGCTTCTGGGTATTCTCCGTCAGCCCGAATGCGCAGGCGCGGCGGCGCTGACCTCCGCAGGCTGTGATTTGAACGATATCTGCACCGACATCATGGCGGTTTTCGGCGCAGGTGCGCCGAAGTCGAAGCCCTCGCAGACGGGCACGGCAAAATCAAGCACCCGCCACAGCGAAACACGGGTGCTTGACCAATACAGCCGCGACCTTACGCAGCTTGCCGCAGGCGGCGAAATCGAGCCCGTGGTGGGACGCAGTGAGGAAATAAGCCGAAGCATTCAGATTCTCTCCCGCAGGACAAAAAACAACCCCGTGCTCATCGGTGAGCCGGGAGTCGGCAAAACCGCCGTTGCGGAGGGAATCGCCCTGCACATCGCTTCGGGAAAGGCCCCGGAAAGCATTTCGGGAAAGCGGCTTGTGGCCCTTGACCTGCCTGCACTTTTGGCCGGAACAAAGTACCGCGGCGACTTTGAGGAACGGGTAAAGGCAGTACTGAAGGATGTGCGTAAGGCAGGTGATGTAATTTTGTTCATCGACGAGATCCACACCATCATCGGCGCAGGCTCCGCTGAGGGTGCCATTGACGCTGCCAATATTTTAAAACCCGCTTTGGGCCGTGGTGAAATACAGATTATCGGCGCAACTACGCCCGAGGAATATCGGCGGCGTATGGAAAAGGACTCTGCCCTTGAGCGCAGATTTCAGCCTGTGCGTGTTTCCGAGCCCACAAGGGAACAGACCGTGGAGATGCTTCTGTCCGTCCGTGAAAGCCTTGAGGGGCATCACAGAGTTAAAATCAGCCGTCCCTCCCTTGAAGCAGCTATTAATCTTTCCATGCGCTATATAAACGACCGCTTTCTCCCCGACAAGGCCATCGACCTTGTGGACGAGGCGGCGGCGCGGGTGCGTGTCTCCGGCGGCAGCCTTGTGACCTCGGAGGATGTGGCGCAGGTGGTTTCCATGTGGACGGGTGTACCCGTTGCAAGCATCGACTCCGACGACGCCCAACGGCTTCGGGACATGGAGGAAATCCTACACGGTAAAATCGTAGGTCAGGAGGAGGCGGTTTCCGCGGTTTCCCGCGCCATACGGCGGGGACGCGTGGGACTTTCAGACCCGGCTCGGCCCGTGGGCAGCTTTCTCTTCCTCGGCCCCACAGGCGTGGGAAAAACGGAGCTTTGCCGCGCCCTTGCGGAGGCGGTTTTCGGTGACGGCGATGCCATGATTCGCCTTGATATGTCCGAATACATGGAAAAGCACACCGTTTCCCGTCTCATCGGCTCGCCGCCCGGCTATGTGGGCTACGAGGACGGCGGCCAGCTCACGGAAAAGGTGCGGCAGCACCCCTGGTCGGTGGTGCTCTTCGACGAAATAGAAAAGGCCCACGAGGATGTGTGGGGAATTCTCCTGCAGATTCTCGATGACGGACACCTCACGGATTCCACAGGCCGCAAGGTGGATTTTCGCAACACGGTCATCGTCATGACCTCGAACATCGGTGCAAAAGCCATAACCGAGGGGCGGCGGAAAATCGGCTTTTCCTCCCCCGTTAGCTCCGCCGCGGCGGAGCTTGAGCTGGAAAACACCATTAACGAGGAGCTGCGCGCCACCTTCCGCCCGGAGCTTTTAAACCGCATTGACGAGCGTATAATTTTTCACAGGCTCTCAAAGGAGGATATACGCAGTATTACCCGGCGTATGCTGGAGCTTGTTTCAGGGCGCTTCCGGGAGCTGGGCATGGAGCTTGAGGTGACGGAGGAGGCCGTAAACGCTCTTGCGGAAAAGGGCTACGATGAAAAATACGGTGCAAGGCCGCTTCGCCGCACCATACGCACGCTTATCGAGGATAAGGCGGCGGAAATGGTGCTGGACGGCAGCATAGGCAGCGGCGACTGCGTCACCGCCTCCCTCTGCGGCGGCGATATTATTTTGAAAAAGCGATAAAAAGCAGCACGGATTTTCATCCGTGCTGCTTTTATTATTAAGTATTATTCGTACTTGCCGAGCTTTCTCATCTTCACAACGAAGCGGTCCAGCTTCTTCTTTTCCAAATTCCAGTAAATGGTGCGTACAGGAGGACAGACGGTCATGAGAACCTTGGATACGCCGAAGAGGAAGCAGGGAGAAACCTTCTTCTTGTTCTTCTCGATGCCCTTGTACATCTTCTTTGCAACAACGGTGGGACGCTGTACGGGGAAGGGCTTATCGAACACGACGCCGTCAGCGGCGGTGACGAAGAAGTTGGTGTCGGTGGCAACGGGGTACAGGCAGGTGAGCTTCATGTTCTTGGGCATTTCGAGGCGGATGCCTTCCTGGAAGCCCTCAAGACCGAACTTGGAAGCGGAGTACAGTGCGTAGCCGGGCATTGCCATGGTGCCGATGGCGGACACGGTGTATGCAAGATGGCCCTCGCGGCCTGCAAGATGATGCTTATACTTTACATAGGTGTAAGCCGGTCCTATGGTGTTTGCCTGGAAGATGCGGCTCAGACGGTCCCAATCCTCGTAGTCATACATCTCAAAGTAGGGATAGCCGGAGTTCTGATAGTAAAGGTCGATTTTGCCGAAAAGCTCCTCAGCCTTTGCGAAAATGGCATCAACGCCTTCCTTGGTGGAGGTATCTGCGTCAAATACGGTTACATCGGACTTGAACTCGTCGCCGGAAATCTTCTTGGTTGCGTTTCTGGAAACTGCAAGAATTCTGTTGCCCTTGCCCTGATCAAGGAGTCTCAGGAATTCCAGGCCGATGCCGCTGGATGCACCGGTAAGAACGATGGTTTTATTCTCTATCATTTCTTTTCTCTCCTTATAATTACTTAATGGTCATTACGGTGTCAAATGCGCTGTGGCAGGCATCTGCGATGGTGCCGCTCTTCTTTGCATCGCCCACGGTGACGACCTTCTTAACACCCTTGGCAACAAGGTCGGTGATGAGGCTGCCCACTGCGGGACGGACACCCAGAGACAGAACGACCTCGTCAGCCTCAATCTTGCTCTTTACGCCGGTTTTAACATCCTCAATGTTGACACCGCCGTCTTCAACGCCCAGAAGCTTGGTTGCCAGCATAATCTTGGTATCGTACTTGGAGATACGCTCCATCTCATCGTCAACAAGCTGGAACCAGGTGCCCGGTGCAAGCTCGGGAGCCATCTCGATAATGGTGACGGAGTTGCCGTTCTCATTGAGAATCTCGGTGGTTTCCAGGCCGGTCATGCCGGAGCCGACAACAACGACCTTCTTGTCCTTGATGGTCTTTTCCTTCATGATGATTTCGGGAGCAACGCAGACATTGTCGCGGTCAAGTCCGGGAATGGACTTGGGGCGTACGGGAACACCACCCACTGCAACGATTACCGCGTAGGGCTTCATCTCCGCAACGGACTCCGCGGTAGCCTCTACACCCAGCTTAATCTCTGCGCCGGCCTTCTGTGCATTGACCATGAGGTCTTCAATGGACCAGTAGAGCTTATCCTTCAGGTTGCAGGTGGATGCGGTAATGACCTGACCGCCGGCCTTCTCGGCCTTTTCAAGCACGGTTACATCGAAGCCGCGCATTGCCATGGTCTGTGCCGCGGTGAGGCCTGCAGGGCCTGCGCCGATGACGACTACCTTGCGGCCGTTGCCGTCCTTAGGCATATTGTTGTAATCCTTCTCGTGGCCCATGCCCACATTCAGTGCGCACTCGCAGGCCTCGCCGACCCATGCGTTGGTCATGAAGGAACGGATGCAGTTGAGGCAGCCGATGCAGCGGCGGATTTCCTCGGGGCGCTCCTCCTCTGCCTTCTTTACCCAGTGAGGATCGCAGATGAAGGTACGGGCGGAGCCGATGAAGTCCTGGGTGCCGTCCTGAAGCTGCTGTTCAGCCTGGGCGGGAGTGCGGATAACGCCTGCGCCGCCGACGGGAATGCTGACTACCTTCTTGATTTCCTCGCAGAGATACTTTCTCCAGCCGGGCTCGAAGGAGGTGGGCTCCAGCCAGTAGTTATATGCATCGTAGCAGGCGGAGGTTACATTGATTGCGTCGACGCCCAGCTCTTCAAGGCGCTTTGCGACCTTCTTGCCGTACTCAATGTCATAACCCTTGCCGGGCTTGCCGATGCGTGCGTACATTTCGTCAGCGGTAAGGCGGACCATGAGAGGATAGTCGCGGCCGCAGCGGTCACGGATGCCTCTTATGATTTCGGTGACGAAGCGCATACGGTTCTCGAAGCAGCCGCCGTACTCGTCGGTACGCTGATTGGTGTTGGGAGAAATGAACTGCTGAATGATGTAGCCGTGACCGCCGTGAAGCTCAACAACGTCAACGCCTGCCTTGCAGCAGCGCTCTGCGGCATCGATGAAGTCATTGATGAGGTTCTTTACCTGGCGGTGGCTCATGGTCTTAACCTTCATTGCGCCGTGGTTTGCAAGCTCAATCTTGGAGGGAGTCTGAACGGGCCAGAGCTTTGCTTCCTTCTCAAGCTTGTTGAGAATGGGGGTACATTTGTAAATAGGATTTATGAGTCCGGGGAACACCTTTACCATGGGGATTACCATGGGCAGAGAATGGATGGAGCTGGAGTAGCCCTGTCTGCCGGGGTGATGCAGCTGGATACCCAGCTTTGCGCCGTGCTTGTGAATTCTGTTTGCGAACTCACGCATGGGCTCGATGTGGTAATCATGGCTCATTGCCAGCTGGGTGTAGGTGGATGCTGCCCAGTTGTCGTTTACGCGGGTAACGCCGGGAATAATAAGTGCAACGCCGCCCTTGGCACGCTCCTCGTAGTAATCCATGAGCTTTTCGGTGGGGCAGCCGTCAGTACGGCCGAGGCTGACCTCAGCCGCGGTCATAACCGTGCGGTTCTTAAGCTCCATGGTGCCTATTTTGATAGGGGACAAAAGCTTTTCGTATGCCATAGTTATACATCCTTTCGCATATGTCATTAATTTTATAATCTGTGTATAGATAATAAAATATCAATCATTTATCGTCAAGAAAGCACAGAAAAATCTATGTTTTCTATAATTTCCTAAACACTTTTCTGACAACTGTTTTAAATATGTGTTTGACTATTTGGGCAAAGTATGCTATTCTGTTCATGCAGCTTGGACAATTGTACAAGGAGTGATTTTATGTCCGCTTCCAGCTCAAAAAACACAGATGCCATAGTGAATGCCGCGTTAAAGCTGTTCAAGGTCAGCGGATACAGTAATGTCTCCGTCAGTGACATATGCCGTGAGGCAGATGTTCCCCGTTCCTCATTTTACAGCATATTCGCCGGCAAGGACGAAATTGTCATGTACATGATGCGGAATCTCAAGGAGGATTATCAGGCTGTTTTTGCCCAGCTGCTGGAGGCGAAAAACGACCTTGACCGCATTTGGCTGCTGTATGACCGCTATTTGAGTCTCGCCGTGGATTTCGGTCCCGAGCTTACGGGCACCCTCTTCTCTTTAGAGCTTCAGAAGCCCGCAGGACTTTTTGATTTGTTCTACGCTTTTAATGAATGGTTTGTTAAGCTCATAAGAAACTGTCAGGAGCAGGGGCTCATACGCAACAATAACAAGCCCGAGGACATCGTAACCTTAGGCGTGCGAATCGCCATCGGCGCCGCCTACGAATGGTGCCGTTCCGGAGGCGCCTTTGACCTGCGTGAGGCCGCCCTCAATGAGCACGAAACCCTCTACGATGTCCCTCCGGAATATAAAAGAGCATATAAAAAAAGAGATGCCTGATGGCATCTCTTTTTTATCCGCCTATGCGGTTCATGCTGCGCTTTGATTCACTGGGGGATGTGGTGGAAAGCTCCCCGTGCATACGGGGCTTTTTATTCACCGCAAATAGTATTTTTTCCTTTAGCTCCGCGCCGTGAAGACCTCGTACGGAAATTTCATCCGCAGAGTGCAGACAGGGCTTCAGGCAGCCGTCGGCGGTGAGGCGCAGACGGTTGCACTCTCCGCAGAAGTGATTGCTCAAGGGACTTATGAGCCCGATTTTGCCCTTGGCTCCGGGCAATCTGTAAAGCTTCGCCACCGAGTGCTTCTCGCTGTCAATCTTCTCTAACTCGGGGAGCCTTTCAAGTACAAGTGAACTGGGTACATACGCATCCTTACTCAAAGCTCTTGTGTTGCCTATGGGCATGAGCTCAATGAAGCGGAGCTCCACGGGATAATCCACCGTCAGCCGCGCCAAGTCTTCAATTTCGTCATCGTTTATTCCGCCCATGAGCACCGCATTCAGCTTCACGGGATTCATTCCCGCCGCCAGGGCGGCACGGATGCCTTCAATTGCATCTGTCAGCCTTCCGCCACGGGTAATTCTCGCATATTTTTCCGTATCCGTTGTATCAAGGCTGATATTAATTCTGCGTATACCCGCCTCGTATAAGTCCCGGGCAGCAGGTGCAAGCAGCGTTGCATTTGTAGTCATGGAGATATCCTCAATGCCCTTGATTTCACTCATGCGGCGCACTAACTCCACAATATCCCTTCGCACCAGCGGCTCGCCTCCGGTGATGCGGAGCTTTTTTATGCCCAGCTCCGCGGCGGCGGTGACAATCTCCGCAAACTCATCCACGGTAAGATTGTTATTGCAATTGCAGCGGAAGCTGCCCTCCTCGGGCATACAGTAGCTACAGTTGAGATTGCAGGCATCCGTCACGGACATACGCAGATATTCAATTTTTCTTCCGTAGCCGTCGGTCATACCGCGCTCTCCTGTATTTTTGAAGTATTTCTAATATTATATCCCAGTTCTTCAAAAAGTGCAACAAATGCCACGGTCTTGCCGTGGCATTTATCAGATTAAGCATTCAGTTTTTCGGCTTATTTCATGTACTCGCTGAGGTCAAGATATTCGCCCAGCTTGTAGTCCATCTCAATGGGCTTGAAGCCCAGGAACATACCGGGAGTGAAGGTCAGCTCGCCGACATATACCTTGCCGTTAACCTCATAGAAGTCAATTCGCACCAGGGGGAAGTCCTTTGCAAGGATTTTGCAAAGCTTAATGATTTCTTTGAGTTTTTTGGGCTTTTTGGGCTTTGCCGATGTTTTCTTGCCCTTACGCATTACGGGAATGCAGTTCCAATCCATATCCACAAAGGTTCTGGTCTGTGTCTTTGCCTTGCGGTCGCTGACAACAAGGGCAAACTTGGGCTCGCCGTTGCAGCAGTAGAACTTGTAGTCATCGACACTGCCGCCCTCTTCCGCTTCAAGCAGCTCCTCAATTACTATCTTGGGAGCAACCTTTTCATCGGTAATGCACATATTCTGATAATAATAGGTGCACCAGGGATAGAGCCAGGTCGTCATCATGACCTTAAGATGGTCGATACAATAGGTCGACTTGTCGGTTACGAGAACGACCTGATCGCTGCCCCAGCCGCAGTTTGATTTTGCAACAAACTTATTGGGGAGCGCGCCAAAGTCAACCTCCGAGACATCGTCATAGGCACCCAGCAGAGGAACAACATATTGCTCGCCGACCTTGGCGGAAATATATTCCTTCGCTTTGAACTTGTCCGCCGCAATCTTTATATCGGGGTTCTTATAATTCAGGGCAAGCCAGATGATTTTTTCATTGAAGCTCTTGGGATTGTCCAGATCAGGCAGATAGCCCATCTGCGCATAAGCCTTCTGCATGCAGTACATACGCTGCATGGCAGGAGTAATTCTGGTTTCCATCATGTATGCTTCCTTGGGAGAGAGGGGGTCGAAGTAGTCCTCGGTGTTCTGAATCACCTTGTCAGGCAGGGATATCATATCGCCGTACTTCTTATCCCACTCAAAGGGCTCGAAGGAAAGCAGCGCGCCGCCGGAATAGAAGGTCATTTCGCCCACGAAAACCCGGTCGCCCAAATCGTAAAAGTCAACGCGGACAAAGGGGAAGGGTGCGGACAGCTTTGCGGCAATTTCCTTCATCTTTTCAAAGTTTTGCGGCTTTTTATGAGGAGTTTTTACATGGGCATGACCACCGTAGGTAATGTCCAGGGGGTTGAAGTCGGCATCGTAAAAGTCAAAGGTTGTGGGCTTTTTCTTGTCCTGACGGTCAGTTGCGATGAAAAGACTGTCAACTCTGCCCTTGAAGCAGAAGAACTTATAGTCATAAACCTGCTCGTCAGCCTGCTCTATGTATTCCTCGGCAAAGATAATGGGGGGCATATTTTTATAGCCCCAGTTAAGAGTCTGATAATAAGAATTTCTATAGGGCTTAATCCAGCTTGCAAACTGACGGCGTGTGGCGTCAATATCAAGCTCCGCCTTGTTCTTGACTATTTTCAGATAGCCGCTGCTCCAGTTGACCTTAAGCACAAATCTTTCGGGCAGCTCATCAAAGTCAATCTGGCCTGCGTTTGTCCAGCTCTTTATGGTGGGAACAACATATTCCTCACCGACCATGCGGGTAACATAGTCCTTAACGGCAAACTTATCGCAGCATTTGGTGATAAGCGGCTCCTGATAATAGAGCTTCATCCACATGAGCTTTTCATTAAAGGTCTGAGGATTCCTGAAGTCAATCTTATAGCCGTGCTGCTTTTCAAAAATCTTCCCGAGAAGCGCTTCCTTTCGGGCATCGGTAAACTCTCCGCTTCGCTCCATGCGGTAATTCATCTTTTTTGCTCTTACCGTTGCATACTCGCCCTTTTTGATATCCTTCAAAAAGTGGCGGTCAATGAGAGCCTTGCGCAGAAGCTGGAAGGTATCCGTCATTTTAAATCTGCGATATTCCGCTTTACTGAAAAACAGTCTTTTTATAAACTTCTTTATCCATTTTATCAGTTTCATTTTTCTATCCTCAAATATAAAAAATCACATATTTTTCCGATATTACAACATCCTGCAAATATTATCATATTGTTCGCAGCATTTCAAGCAAGTCCTTACATTTTCATAATTGTTTACAAGTTAATCTTGAAGTATTGTAAAAAAAAATGTAAAATAGTATAAACTTGAGTAATAATACCCTGTCGCATTTTCGGCATGGCACAAGTTATACATCCGCACATATCTTACATAAATATTTGCACCGTTAACCCATCGGGTTAGAATTGGAGTAATATGAAAATTGCCGTAATTTTGCTGCGCTGGCTTATGAACTTCATTTACTTTTTCCTGAAGCTCTTGCCCATCAGCAGCAACAAGGTCATATTTTTAAGCCGCCAGTCCGACACTCCCTCCGAGGATTTCCTTCTGCTCAAGAGCCGGTTGGAGGAGCTGAAGCCGGGCATTAAAATAGTTATGATTACCCAGCGTGCCGACAGCAATGTACAGAGCATGCTGCGCTTCGCAGGTGCTACGCTTAAGAGCATGTACCATCTTGCAACCTCAAGAGTATGCATTTTGGATGCCTACTGGCCTGCTGTTTCCATACTCAAGCACAAGAAGGAGCTTGCGGTAATCCAGATGTGGCACGCCATGGGCAAGATTAAGAAATCCGGCTATCAGTCACTTGGCAAGAAGCTGGGCCGAAGCGAAATGATTGCAAAGGAAATGCGCATGCACCGCAATTATGATGTTATAATCGCGGGCGGACGGGCATTTAATCCCTTCTACTGCGCCTCCTTCGGCATTGATGAAAGCATTTTGTACAATGTAGGCCTGCCCCGCATGGATTCTCTCCGGGAAAACCGCGAGAAATGCCGAGAGCTTTTCGATAAAACCTATCCCTGGCTTAAGGGCAAAAAAATCATTCTTTATGCCCCCACCTTCCGCAAGGGCCATATTTTAGACACAAGCGAGCTTCGCGATGCCTTTAATTTTAAGAACGGCAGCAGCATTCTTGTCGTCAAGCGCCATCCCAATCAGCAGCTTAATATGCAGTCCGTGCGTCCTGCATTTACCTGCAGCAAGCTGCCTACCAGCGTTCTGCTTTCCGTATGTGACTGCGTAATAACCGACTACTCCGCAATCACCATTGAGGCAGCCATTCTCGGCAAGCCCGTTTATTTCTATCCCTTCGATTACGAGGATTATATCGCCCACAACGGCCTCAATGTCGTTCTGTCAGACGAATTCCCCACCAGCGTCTACCGTAACCCCGGGGAGCTTTTTGCCGCCATCGAAAATGGCGATTACGATTACGAGAATTACAGACGCTTCTGCAAAAAATATCTTCCGGATATGAACGGCAGAGCAACAGATAAGATTTCAAATTTGATTATTAACTGTTTGGAGAAAGACAAAAATGATGCAATTCATGAGAGCATTGCTCTACAAAATAAAATTGACGGTGTTGTGGATAACAAGGATTCTGTTCGCCCCGAATCACTTTAAGGTTCCCCTGCACAAGCGCATTTGGCACGCCGTTTTCGGCGGCTACATGGTAGACCAGATTGCTCTTTACGATTTCAAGCATAACGACAAGAAGCAATATCTTTCCGAATTTGACTGGTACAGGTCCAGAAACATAAACGGAAGCTACAGCCATATGCTCAACAACAAGGTTGTCTTTGCACAGATAATCGGTCAGTACTGCTCTACTCCCGAGATTTACTGCGTGAAAAAGGATAAGCGCTTTGCCGGCTTAAACGGCAGAAAGCTCAACAGCGGCAGCGACCTCATCGCTCTTCTCGATTCCGTGGGCGCCTTTGTAATAAAGCCCGTGGGCGCAGGCAAGGGCAAGGGAATTCAGATTGTCAAAAAGGCCGAAGCCGGCTATGTCTGCAATGACGCACCCGCCACAGAGGGTGAAATCCTTCACCTTTTGGAGGACAGCAAAAACATCCTTGTATGTGCCTATGCTTCACAGGCAGACTATCTGAACAAAATTTACGCCAACAGCGCAAACACCGTACGCATGATCGTTCTGCGCTCTGCGGAAACAAAGGAATTCGAGCTGTGCTTTGCCGTGCAGCGCATCGGTGCAGGCTGGACAGGCGCCGTTGACAACGGCAGCCGCGGCGGTCTGGTTGCCAGAGTCGACATTGAAACCGGTGAATTGAGCGAGGCCCGCACACTGCACAATCTCGAGGTTTACGAAAAGCATCCCGACACCGGCGCCGCCATAAAGGGTGTTGTCATTCCCAACTGGGAAAACATCAAGGCAGGTGTTTTGGAGGCCTCCTCCCACTTCCCCTATCTGGACATAATAGCCTGGGACATTCTCCCCACCAAGGACGGCTTCACCGTAATCGAGGCCAATACATCCTCCGGTGTCAACATCATTCAGCTCTGGGGACCTCAGCGCTACGGCAGACTCGGTCAGTTCTACCGCGAGCACGGAATAATCAAGTAACAGGATTTCTGATAAGCAAATAATAATCGGAGATTTTCATGAAATATATAATTATGGCTGACGGAAAAGGCAGCCGATGGAATCACTATATGGGCCATGAAAAGCACGAGATATGCATCGGCGGCGAAACACTTCTGCAGCGCACCGTGCGGCTTCTGCGGGAGAAGGATGCAGCTGCGGAGGTCATAATCACCTCCCACAATCCCGCCTTTGAGGTGGAGGGCGCCCGACGCTATGAGCCGAAAAACAACGTGCTAGAAATTGACCGCTTTACCGCGGAGCTTATCGGCAACGATGTTTGCTTTCTCTACGGTGATGTTTTCTATGCGGAAAGCACACTTGACACCGTAATCGCAAACCGCGGCTTTCTCCCCGTTGCCTTCTTCGGAAACGAAAACAGCATCTGTGCCGTTTTGATCCGCGACGGTGAAGCATTCAAAAAATGCTTTTATGCCGTGCGCGAAAAAGCCGCATGCGGTGAAATGCCCTCCTGCAAGGGCTGGCAGGTTTATCACCACTATGCAGGCATGCCCCTTGAGGGCAAGGCAATCGGCCCCTGCTTCATCTGCGTGGACAACTCTACCAGAGACTTCAACTCACCCGAGGATTACAGAGAATTCACAGGGAAAAATTGATGTAGAAAATTTAATAATAATATGCTATACTATCTCTTAATGTTAGTATAGCATTTTTATTTGTATGATTTTCATATGGAGATATCTGAATGACATCTGACAAGACAAAGACAGGCAACCGCTTTATGCTCACGGAGCTTATAAAGCGCGATTTTGTGAAAAAGTATAAGCGCACCACCTTCGGCATTCTGTGGAGCGCACTTTCGCCGCTGCTGCTTTTGCTGACCATGGACTTGGTATTCGGCACCTTCTTCGGACGCAACATGCCCCACTATACCATTTATCTGTTCTGCGGTCTGCTGCTCTTTAACTACTTTTCCAACACCACAAGGGGCGCCATGAGCGTGCTTTATTCCAACGCCACCATTTACAGCAAGGTGCCCGTTCCGAAGCACTATTTCCTCATGTCCCACAGCACGGCAAACTTCATCAATTTCCTTGTTTCCCTGCTGGTGTTCTTCGTGTTCGTTGCCGTTGACGGCATACGCTTCCGCATGAACTTCTTCCTCCTGCTCTACCCCATTATATGCCTTTTCCTCATCAACTTCGGCATCAGCATGTTCCTCTCCACTCTCTACATATTCTTCCGGGATATCAACTATCTCTATCCCGTGCTCTGCCGTATAATCATGTACTCCTCCGCCATCTTTTATGATGTGAACATTCTGCCGGGCATCATGCGCAGGCTTCTCCTGTGCAATCCCCTGTATATGTGCATTGATTATTTCCGACAGCTGATCATTCATTCCACGGTGCCCTCGATTTCCTATCATCTTGTGCTGGCAGGCATGACTCTTTTCTGTCTGCTCTTCGGGTGGTTCACCTATCGCATCAGCCGCGACCGCATCGCGCTGTTTGTGTAAGGAGGTGCAGTAATGGAAGAAAGAAAAACCGTTCTTACTTTGGACAATGTGTCCGTGCAGTACCGCAAAAACAACGCCACCTCCGCTGCTGAGATTATCAAAAATCTTTTCAAAAAAGGCAAGAACAGCGGCGGCTTCTGGGCCTTGAGAAATCTTTCCTTCAGCCTTCAGCAGGGTGATATGTTAGGTGTCATCGGCCGAAACGGTGCAGGCAAGAGCACCACCATGAAGGCCGTCAGCGGTACCATTACTCCCGCCAGCGGAACCATTACCCATGAGGGTAAAATCTGCGCTCTGCTGGAGCTAGGCGCAGGCTTTGACCGGGAAATGACCGTCAAGGAAAATGTATATCTTCGCGGTGCGCTTTTGGGCTACTCCAGGGAGTACATTGACTCTAAATACGACGAAATTATTGACTTTGCGGATATGCGGGAGTTTGAGGACAATCCCTTCCGTACTCTGTCCTCGGGCATGAAATCCCGCATAGCCTTCTCCATCGCCAGCATGGTGGAGCCGGACATAATCATTCTTGACGAGGTCTTTGCCGTGGGCGACGGTGACTTCAAGAAGAAGAGTCAGGAGCGCATGCAGGAAATCATCGGCAGCGGCTCAACCACCGCCCTGATTGTCTCCCATAACCTCTCCACCGTGCGCAAGCAGTGCAACAAGGTGCTGTGGCTCAACAAGGGCCGTATGGTCATGTTCGGCGAGGCAAACGAGGTCTGCGACGAGTATAAGAAGTTCATGGATTCGGGTGTTCTCCCCGAAACAGAGGCTCTCAAGAGGGTTGAGGACCATCCTAAAAACAAGCTGAAAAAGACCCCCAAAAAGAGGCTTCTGGAAACTCTAATCTATTTCCTGCTGATTCTGGCTGCCGTGGTGGGCGGCTTTGTGTGGGCGCAGTATGACCTGCTGAAATCCTATGTCATTTCACAGACTCAGGAAAGCACGGAAATCCTCACCATTGCGGGCAACTATCATGAGGAAATTGACCAAATACTCTCCGCCAACACCGCCAACTGGGACTATACCATATTTGAGGAAGCCGCGCCTGCCATCATGAACGAGGAAATAAGCTACCGTGAGGTGGCAAAGGAGGTTCTCCGAAGCGCAGGTACAGTTGACAGTGAGAGCTACCGTCTCACCCTTGCTGCGGCGGAAATCGAGGCTGTGAAAAATGTTCACATGGCGCGGCTTGACGCCCTTGTTGCCGAAATGCGGGCAGACTTTGAGGCGCAGCCACAGGGAAAATACCGCAGTCTCATGGTTTACTCCTATCTCCATTGCGACAGATTCTATGAGCTGGAGGAGGCCTGCGACGACGATATGCAGAATGTCATCGAGGAAATCCGCACAGAGCTGCGCAAGAGTGGGCTTCCCGAGGATATAGCAGATCAGGTTTGGAACGCCTACAAGAGTGAAAAGGTATATCTCCTGGCCTACTACTGTGTGCAGTTACGATAATAAAAACACCAATGCCGCGGATTACATTATCCGCGGCATTTCTATGTTCATTGACTTTAGGGCACGATTGTTATATTATCAGCTTAATTATCATACTCTCAAGAGGATTTAAATGGATACATCCAAAGTAAAGGCCCCCTGGAAGGATTATCTGGGCGAGGTTCCCTTCACCCTGGACTATTTCAGCGGCACCATGTATGAGGCGGTATTGCAAATTGCGGAAAAGTACCCTGATTTCATCGCCTATGATTTCATGGGAAAGGCCACAAAGTACAAAACCTTTGTCAGGGAAATAAACCGCTGTGCCGGTGCTCTCAAGGCATTGGGGCTGAAGGAGAACGACTGTGTCACCATTGCCATGCCCAATTGCCCCCAGGCACTTAAAATGTTCTATGCCGTCAATCTCGCCGGCGGAATCTGCAACATGGTTCATCCCCTTTCCGCGGAAAAGGAAATAGAATTTTTCCTCAACGAATCCAAGTCTAAAATTGCCGTCACTCTTGACCAATTCTACGAAAAATTTGCCTGCATCAGAGGCGGCACCGGCCTTGAGACGCTTATCATCACAAGCATTAAGGACGAGCTTCCGCCCCATTTGAAGTTTGGCTTCGCCCTGACAGAGGGGCGCAAGTCCAAAAAACTCCCCGCGAATGCGGAGATTGTTTTCTGGAAGGACTTTCTCCGGCTTTATACCGGCAAGGTACAGGGCCTTGAGCGAAGGGCGGAGGACCCTGCGGTCATTCTCTACTCCGGCGGTACCACGGGTACAACTAAGGGCATTCTCCTTTCAAACTACAACTTCAACGCCTTAAGCGGTCAGGTCATTGCCACAAATCCCATGTTCCGCCCCGGGGATAGGATGCTGGCCGCCATGCCGCTTTTCCACGGCTTCGGTCTCGGTGTATGTGTGCACACCATGCTGACACAGGGCGGCAGGTGCATACTCATCCCTCGCTTCACCGCAGAAAGCTACGCAAAGCAGATCGTGAAATATAAATGCAACTTTATTGCCGGCGTACCCACCTTGTATGAGGCACTGCTGCGTATTCCCTCCATGGACGGTGCGGACCTCAGCTCCCTCAAGGGCGTTTTCTCCGGCGGCGACTCCCTGTCCGTCGAGCTTAAAAAGAAGTTCGACAGCTTTCTTTCAGAGCACAACGCCGCGGTGCAGATTCGCGAGGGCTTCGGTCTTACGGAGTGTGTCACCGCCTCCTGCCTCACCCCCTTCCACATGGCAAAGGAGGGCAGCATCGGCCTGCCCTTCCCCGACACCTACTACAAGATCGTCAAGCCCGGCACGGATACGGAGCTGCCCTACGGCGAAGAGGGTGAAATCGTCATTTCCGGTCCCACGGTCATGATGGAATACATCAATCAGCCTCAGGAAACCGCCCAAACCCTCCGCCGTCACGGCGACGGCCTCATATGGCTGCACACAGGCGATTTAGGTGTCATGGATGAGCAGGGCTTCATTTACTTCCGCGGCCGTGCCAAGCGCATGATAATATCCTCGGGCTACAACATTTATCCCGGTCAGCTGGAAAACATCCTCGACGCCAACGAGCTTGTGCATATGAGCTGCGTCATCGGAATTCCGGACCCCTACAAGATGCAGAAGGTGAAGGCCTTCGTCATGCTCGAGCCCGGTGTTCCCGAAACAGAGGAAACCAAGGACGCGCTTATCTCCTATTGCCGCAGACATATTGCCAAATACGCCATGCCCTGCGATATTGAGTTCAGGGCAGAGCTTCCCAAAACCCTTGTGGGCAAGGTGGCCTACAGAGTGCTTGAGGAAGAGGAAGCCGCCAAACGCGGCTTATAATAAGCACCAAAATCCCCGACATCTGTCGGGGATTATTTGTTTTACGAAGCTATAAATTGACAGCGTTTTTCCGCTGTGCTACCATGAGAAAAAACCGTGTAAAGGAGTTTGCCGTGAAGCCTCGTTCAAAACTCATTTCCTCCATGTTCCTGTTTGGTACCATAGGAATTTTCGTGCATTATCTGCCCCTGCCCTCGGCCTTCATCGCCATGGTGCGCGGCTTTGTGGGCGCAGCATTTCTGCTTCTCCTTATGGCAGTAAAAAAGCAGAAGCCCGACAAAGCAGCCATAAAAAGCAATCTGCTCATACTGCTGCTTTCCGGTGCCGCCTTAGGTGTTAACTGGATACTGCTTTTTGAAGCCTACAATAACACCACGGTTGCCACTGCAACCTTGTGCTATTACTTTGCGCCCATCATCGTCATTCTCGTTTCTCCCCTTCTTCTCAAGGAAAAGCTGACGGCGAAAAAGCTCATCTGCGTGCTTGTGGCCCTTGTGGGCATGGTGTTTGTTTCCGGTGTGCTGAATGCGGAAGCCGGCGGCAAGGATTTTGTGGGGGTTCTCTTCGGTCTGGGTGCCGCCTGCCTATATGCAAGCGTGGTGATACTCAACAACAAGCTCCACGACATTGATTCCTATGACCGCACTGTAATGCAGCTTGGTGTTGCCGGTGTTGTGCTTCTGCCCTATGTTCTGCTGACACAGCATGTTGCCGCATCTGACTTCACTCTTTCCGTAATTATCCTCCTTGCGGTAGTTGGCATTGTCCACACAGGCTTCACATATGCCCTGTATTTTGCCAGCATGAAGGAGCTTCCCGCCCAGACCGTGGCAATTTTCAGCTATCTCGATCCCGTGGTGGCCATTCTCCTTTCCGCCCTGTTTCTCAAGGAACCTTTGGGGGGCTTCGGCATCCTGGGCGCCGTGCTGATTTTGGGTGCCGCCGTGGTAAGCGAGCTTCCGGACAAGAAGCGCAGATAATATAAGCGCAACAGGCAAAATTTGCCTTGAAGAGTGAGATTAAATGGTATATAATATTAAAATCACGAAATTTCTATGGATAGGAGTGTTTTCAGATGAAACACACTAAGATTGCACATATTTACGCAGATATGGCGGCCTTCGGCGGACAGGAAATCACCGTCTGCGGCTGGGCCCGCACCATTCGCGATATGAAGAACTTCGGCTTCATCGAGCTTAACGACGGCTCCTGCTTCAAGAGCCTTCAGATTGTTCTCGAGCGCGAGAAGCTGGAAAACTACGATGAGCTTACCCATCAGAACGTGGGTGCCGCTTTCATCGCAAAGGGTGAGCTTGTTCTCACTCCCGAGGCAAAGCAGCCCTTTGAGCTGAAAGCCACCGAGGTTATGATTGAGGGTGTTTCCACCCCCGATTATCCCCTGCAGAAGAAGCGCCACAGTGTTGAATTCCTCCGCACCATTCAGCATCTGCGTCCCCGCACCAATCTCTTCAATGCCACCTTCCGCGTGCGCTCCGTTGCCGCACAGGCAGTTCACGAATTCTTCCAGAGTCGCGGCTTCGTATATGTCCACACTCCCATCATTACCGGCTCCGACTGCGAGGGCGCAGGCGAGATGTTCCGCGTAACCACTCTCGACCTCAACAATCTTCCCCTTAAGGAAGACGGCACCGTTGACGATAGTCAGGACTTCTTCGGCAAGGCCACAAACCTTACCGTTTCCGGTCAGCTCAACTGCGAAAACTTTGCCATGGCCTTCGGCGATGTCTACACCTTCGGCCCTACCTTCCGAGCCGAGGTTTCCTACACCCAGCGCCACGCCGCAGAGTTCTGGATGATTGAGCCCGAAATGGCCTTTGCAGACCTCTATGACTACATGGACACCGCAGAGGCAATGGTTAAGTACATCATCAACACCGTTCTTGAAAAGTGCCCTCAGGAGATGGAATTCTTCAACGCCTTCGTTGACAAGGGGCTGCTCGAAAGACTTCAGAACGTTGTTTCCAACGACTTCGGCCGCGTTTCCTACACCGAGGCTGTGGAAATTCTGCAGAAATGCGGCAAGAAGTTTGACTATCCCGTTGAGTGGGGCATCGACCTTCAGACCGAGCACGAGCGCTACCTCACCGAGGAGGTTTTCAAAAAGCCCATTTTCGTCACCGACTACCCCAAGGAAATCAAGGCCTTCTATATGCGCCTCAACGACGACGGCAAGACCGTTGCCGCGGCTGACTGCCTTGTTCCCGGCATCGGTGAAATCATCGGCGGCTCCCAGCGTGAAGAGCGACTTGATGTTCTCCTCGCCCGCATGGAGGAGCTTAAGCTCAATCCCGAGGACTACTGGTGGTACCTTGACCTCCGCCGCTACGGCTCCTGCCGTCACGCAGGCTACGGTCTGGGCTTCGAGCGCATGGTAATGTACCTCACCGGCGTTTCCAACATCCGCGATGTTGAGCTCCATCCCCGCACCACCGGCAACGCCGACTTCTGATTAATAACAAAAAGACCTCTCTGATGAGAGGTCTTTTTTTATATTTGTTTACGCCATGTCGCGGTACATGAACAGCACGACAGCCCATCTTGTGCAGGTTGCGTTGGGGCGGAAGGTGTTGTCACCGTAGCCCGTGGTGATTTTCTTTTCCACAGCCCATGCGATTGCCTCCTTATAGGCGCCTGCAATGCTCGCGGCATCCTTAAATCCGCTGATGCTGCCGTTGGTGGCGGGCTTTCCGTCTGCTCTCCAAAGGAAGGTTACGAACTGCGCCCGTGTTACGGGGTCATTGGGACGGAAGGTGCCGTCGCTGAAGCCCGTGGTTATTCCCTTTTCAACCGCCCATGCAACCGCCTTCTTATAGTTTGACGCGATGGAGGCGGAATCCTTGAACATGCTTGTGTCGCCCATGGGCTCGGGGCAGCCTGCGGCTCGCCACAGGAAGGTTACGACCTGGCCGCGGGTGCAGGCATTGCCGGGTGCGAAATGGGTTGCGTCGGTGCCGCTAGTTATCTGCTGGGGGTCATGGTAATATGCCCAGAGGATTGCGTCGTAATAAACATCGCTGCTTTTGACATCCACAAAGGGGTTGTCACCGGGCTTGAGCATGGGAAGTGTAACAGTGAAGGAATAGTCGCCGTATTCCTCAACAAGCCATGTGTAGGTTGCGCTGCCGCCCTTATAGCGGGTGGGGTACTCGTTTACGGTATAATTATACTCGTCGGCGCTGAACTTGGGCAGGGTTAAATTCAGAGTGTCGCCGCAGCGGAAGCAATGGCACACGAGCTTTCCCTCGCTTGTGGCGGTGGGCTCGGCGATAACCTCATTCAGCTCCGCTTCAAAATAGGCATGGCCGAGAGGGGAAAATTCCTTGTCAAAGTGGTAGCTTCCGTACCGGGTGTTTTTCCATGTGTAGCGACCCGTGCAGCCGCCGGTGCAGGTAGGCTCGCCGATTACCGCATAATCATAATCCGTAAGATTCAGCTTGGGAACGGAAGCGTAGACTGTATTTCCGCACTTTGTGCAGACGCCCTTGATGCTGCCTTCTGCAGCTTCCGTAGGCGCTGCGGAGAGGGAGTAGGTATAGGTATGGCTACCGGTGGCAAGCTGCACATCAAAGGTAAATGTGCCATATTGGGTTTTCTTCCATGTATAATGCTCAACTGCGCCTGCAGTGCAGGTGGTTGTACCCTCGGTTTTCACCGTGTAGTCCGCGGAGCTGAGCTTGGGAAGGCTTACATCCATAGTGTTGCGGCACACGGGGCAGTAGCAGCGCAGAGTGCCCGCGGAGGTTTTGGTGGGTGCGGTCAGAACATTGCTGTTGTAGCTGTGTCCGTTTTTGCAGCTCATGGTGCTGGTATTGTCAGCCTTGAAGATGTCATATACATAAATGCTGTACCCGCCGTATCTTGCATAGAAGGCATCATAGGTCCAATAGTCAAGACTGATTACGGGGTTGTTATCCCCGCAGTAGCTGAAGCAATAGAAGCCGTTGTCATCACCGGAAATAAAGGTGACGGAGTGGGAGGGATCGGCACGCAGATGCTCACCCGCCTGACCGTAGGTCAAAAGGAAGTTCTTGAGTTCCGAGGCGGAGCGGAGTCTTGTCTGCTGGGAGGAGTCAAACCAGTCAACGCCGTAAATTACCTTGCTGACAAAATAGCAGTAGGCACAGCAGCCCGTTGAGCCGCGGATGCTGCGGGTATATGTTCCGTCGGTTACCTCCCATGCGTAGGCGCCGCTGTTGGGATAGTTAAATGTACCTCCTCCGATGGCTGCAAAGGAAGAATCAAACATGAAGTGCTTGATATAATTTATTACCTGTGCAGAGCTTACTTTTCCGCCGTTTATTGTGGAGCCGCTGAAATTCTGGTAGCTTATGTTGTTAAGCATATAATCTATGCGGCTGTCACTTTTGCTTGTTACGCTTGATGTGGCGGCGTTTGCATCTATACTGAGCACGGGAGCAAGGCCGAGCAGCATCACTGCCGTCAGCACTATACTCACAAAGCGTTTTTTCATACCGATTCTCCTCTTGAAAGCTTTAAGACATTATAAAATAATACCTTTTTTACATATATAAGTCAACCGAGCAAATTTAAACTTTTCGTAACAAGCTTGTGAAACGGACAGAATAGTGGTAATATGTTTTCATTCTTTGGATGGAGAAATCATAATGGATTATAAAGAAGCCTTGGATTATATAAACGGAGTTTCATGGCAGAGCACAAAGCCCGGTCTTGAACGGGTTTCCGCCCTGCTTGAAAAGCTGGGCAATCCCCAAAACGAGCTGCATTTTGTCCATGTCGCAGGCACAAACGGCAAGGGGAGCATCTGCGCCATGCTGGCCTCGGTGCTGAAATGCGCAGGTCTGAAAACCGGTCTTTTTACTTCCCCCTATCTCAGCCGCTTTACGGAGCGCATGAAGATAAACGGCAAGGAAATCGAGGAAACGCAGGTTGCCGCCCTTGTGGAGGAAATCAAGCCCCTTGCCGATTCCATGGAGGACCACCCCACGGAGTTTGAAATGATGACCGCCGCCGCGCTTCTCTGGTTCTGCCGCGAAAAGTGCAATGTTGTCGTGCTTGAGGTGGGACTCGGCGGCAGATTTGACGCCACAAACATCATTCCCCGCCCCGATTGCGCCGTAATCGCCAACATCGGACTTGACCACACCGCAATCCTCGGCGGCACACTCGAGCAGATTGCCTTTGAAAAGGCAGGCATCATCAAGGAGAATTCCTCTGTGGTGCTCTATCAGCAGTTCGGTGAGGTCATGGAGATCGTCCGCGACATCTGCGATGCCCGCAACGCAGAGCTCACCGTTCCCGATTTTGACGACATTCTTCCCGAGTTTGACAGTCTTGAGGGACAGGTATTCTCCTACCGCGGCGACGCCTACGCAATTCCCCTCCTGGGTGAGCATCAGCTCAACAATGCCGTATGCGCCATTGAGGCGGTGAACATTCTGCGTAAGGCGGGATACAGCATTGAGCAGTCTGCCCTTGAAGCAGGACTCTACGCCGTAACCTGGCCCGCACGCTTTGAGGTTGTACACGACGATCCTGTTTTTGTAGTTGACGGCGGACACAATCCCCAGTGCGCCTATGCCCTTGCTGAGGGAATCAGAAAATACTTCCCCGAGGACAGGCGCGTCTTGCTTCTCGGTATGCTGAAGGACAAGGACTATTCCGCGGTTGTCAGCACGCTGGCTCCCCTTTTTGACGAGTTTGTCACCGTGACACCGAATTCTGTCCGCGCTCTTCCCGCAGAGGAGCTTGCAGAGGTTTTGAAGACCTACGGCAAGCCCGTGACCGTGTGTGAAAGCATTCCCGACGGTGTGCAGACCGCCATGGACATAGCCCGTGAGCTTGATGCCATGGTCTGCTCCGCAGGCTCTCTTTACATCTGCGGCGAAATCAGAGAATGCTTCTATCTCAAGTGAGGTAATGATATGAGAATTATGGGAATTGATTTCGGCGATGCCCGTACGGGACTTGCCGTTTCCGACGAAATGAATATACTCGTGGGCGAGGCATGGACCTTAAACGAGTGGAATCCCGATGTGGTGGCGGAAAGAATCATCGCCGAGGCAAAGACAAGAGGCATTCAGCGGCTTGTGCTGGGTCTGCCGAAGAACATGGACGGCACAGAAGGTCCCCGGGCGGAAAAATGCCGTGAGTTCGGTGAAAAGCTTAAGTCCATGACGGATATTGAGCTCGTCATGTGGGACGAGCGCCGCAGCAGCATTGAGGCCCACGCGATTCTCCACGCCAACGGCAAAAAGGAGAAAAAGCACCGCAAAACCGTTGATGCCGTGGCTGCAAGCCTCATTCTCGAGGGCTATCTCGGCACATTAAGATAAGTAATTACTTTTAACGGAGGTAAAATCATGGCACTTAAAGATGATTGGAAGGCAACAGGCAAGGGCCTCGGCTCCGCTTTCAAGGGGCTGGGCAAAAATGTTCTCCGTTCCGTCGGCGACGGTCTTGACAAAATTGACGGCACCCAGGCAAAGGGCGACAGCAATGTTTTCAACGACGGAAGCTGGCGTCAGACAGGAAAAGACTTGGGCACAGGTTTCATTAATGTGGGCAAATCCATTGTCAAAAGCGCAAAGGAAGGCATCGACAAAATCGACGGCAAAATCGACAATGACCGCCACGACGACGACAATGTCGTCTATGAGTACGAGGACGACTGATTTTCACGCACATCTGCGATAAACAAAAAAAAGACCGGATTATATCCGGTCTTTTTTGTTTATCGTTCTTCTCGGAAATACGCAAGTCCCAGACTCGCGGGGGGCTGGTCCTCGCGGCGGTTGCGCATGCTTGTGACAATAAGTACGATGATGGTTACCACATAGGGAATCATCTTGTACAGCTCCTTCACAGCGAGATTTGTACCCGTGGGGAGGAAGATGTAGAGAATGTACAGGCCGCCGAAGAGGAAGGAGGCCAGAACGCCGATGTTGGGCTTCCACAGAGTGAAGATAACAAGGGCGATTGCCAGCCAGCCGCGGTCGCCGAAGGCATCGTTGGACCATACGCCGCAGGCGTAGTCCATGACGTAGTAGAGACCGCCGAGACCCGCAATCATGGCACCGATGCAGGTTGCCATGTACTTATACTTGTTGACATTGATGCCCGCCGCATCCGCTGTGTTGGGATTCTCGCCTACTGCGCGGAGATGCAGACCCACGCGGGTATGCTTGAGAACATATGCAACAACAAGGGCGATTATTATTGCGAGATACGCAAGGAAGCCGTAGGAAAGGAAGATTTCACCGAACCAGCCAAGGTCGTCGGCAAAGGGCAGCTTCTTTGAGAAATACGCATTGGTGGCGGAAAGGGCGATGGAGGGAACTTCCGCGCCGGAGAGCTTAATGAGAGAGCCGCCGAAGAAGTTGCCGAAGCCTACGCCGAAGGTGGTCATTGCAAGACCCGTTACATTCTGATTTGCACGGAGTGTAACGGTGAGGAAGCAATACAGCAGACCCATGAGCAGAGAGCCCACAAGGCAGCAGACCAAAGGAATGGAGATTGCCAGGAAGCCGTTGATTGCATCGGGGGAAGGCAGAGACTGTTCATAAAGGAAGGAGCCGATTACACCGCAGATGCCGCCGACATACATGATGCCCGCGATACCCAGATTGAGGTTGCCGGACTTTTCGGTGAGGGTTTCACCGGTGCTGCCGAAGAGGAGAGGAATGCCCTGCATTATTGCGCGGGGGATGAATGCTACGATATCAAACATCTTCCTTTACCTCCTTCTTTTCGTCCGCATCTGACTGTTCGCCTGCTTCGGTCTTGTCCGCCTTTTCGGACTTGCGGAAGCTCAGCTTGTAGCTGATGAAGAACTCACAGCCGATGATGAAGAAAATAATTACACCGCAGAGAATATCTGCAAAGGACTGATTGAGGCTGAATACGGTGGAGATTTCGCCTGCGCCGCGGTCCATGAATACCAGCAGGAAGCTGGTGAAAATCATTGTGATGGGGTTGAACTTTGCAAGCCAGGAAACCATGACGGCGGTGAATCCGCGTCCGTCGGAAATCGTGGTGGTGATGGTGTGGTCCGTGCCTGATACAAGCAACACGCCTGCCACACCGCAGATAGCGCCGGAGAGGAGCATGGTGCGCATGATGACTCTGTCAACCTTGATGCCAACATAGCGGGCAGTGCGCTCGGATTCACCGACTACCGAAAGCTCGTAGCCGTGCTTGGAATAGTTCATGTAGATGTAAACAAAAACCGTGATGGCCACAACCACAAGAACATTCAGCAGATACTTGTAGTCGCCAATCTGAGGCAGCCAGCCCAGCTCGGTGGACTGGTTGATAATGCCGATTTTACCGGAGCCCTTGGGAACCTCCCAAACTATGGTGAAGTAGGCCACAAGCTGCATGGCGACATAGTTCATCATAAGGGTGAACAGGGTTTCATTGGTGTTCCACTTTGCCTTGAAGAAGGCGGGGATAAAGCCCCAAATTGCACCGCCGATAACACCTGCGGCACAGATAACAACAATCAGCATGGCGGGGGACAGCTTGTCTGCAAGGCAAATCATGCAGGCTGCGGCGGCAAGACCGCCTGCCAGCACCTGGCCCTCGGCGCCGATGTTCCAGAATTTCATTTTGAAGGCGGGAGTAACCGCAAGGGATATGCACAGCAGGATTGCAATGTTCTGGAGAAGAATCCAGATTTTGCGCTCGCTGCCGAAGTTGCCCTGAATCATGGTGTCATAAACCTTAACGGGATCAAGGCCCGTGCAAACCGTGGTTATTACCGCGCAGAGCAGCAGGGCCGCCACAAGAGCTATGCCGCGTATTGCCCATGCCTTGTACCAGGGCATGGCTCCGCGCTTTACAATGTGAACCAGAGGCTCTTTATTCTGTTTATTCATCAGCCTTGTTACCTCCGAGTTTGGTCATCATCATACCCACATCGCGCTTGGTTGCTCCGCGTCCGGGAACGATGCCGCTGACCTTGCCGCCGCAGAGAACGAGAATGCGGTCTGCCAGCTCAAGGAGAACATCCAGATCCTCACCAACATAGATAACGGCAACGCCTTTGGCCTTCTGACGGTTTATGAGGTCATAAATAGTGTAAGAGGAGTTAATATCAAGTCCGCGGACTGCATAAGCGGTGAGCAGTACGGTGGGGGCATTTGCTATTTCGCGTCCCACCAGCACCTTCTGAACGTTGCCGCCGGAAAGTCGGCGAACGGGAGTGGAAATGCCCGGGGTGTTGACCTCCAGCTCCTTAACAACGGTTTCAGCCAGCTTTTTGGGGTTCTTACGATCGGTAAAAATCGACTTGCCCCGGCGGAAGGAGCGCAGCATCATATTGTCGGAAAGGTCCATGTTGCCCACAAGGCCCATGCCCAGACGGTCCTCGGGAACGAAGGACAGGGCAACGCCCTTTTCCGCAATCGCAAGGGGATCCTTGCCCAGAAGCTCTTCCGCTTCACCGTCGTCGTTGACATAGCAGATGCTGCCCTTTTCCGTGGGCTGCAGACCTGCAATGGCCTCCAGCAGTTCCTTCTGTCCGCAGCCGGAGATACCTGCGATACCGAGAATCTCGCCGCTGTTGGCGGTGAAGGAAACATCATCCAGCTTCAGTATTCCGTCCATGCTGCGAACGGTGAGGTTTTTGACCTCAATACGGGGCTTGGGGTTAACGGGCTCGGGACGGTCAATATTCAGAGTGACAGCGTGGCCCACCATCATATTCGTCATTTCCTGGGCATTGGTTGTGGAGGTGAGCATATCGCCCACAAACTGACCGTGGCGCAGAACGGCAACGCGGTCGGAAAGAGCCTCAACCTCGTGCATCTTATGGGTGATGATGACGATGGCCTTGCCGTCATTGCGCATATTGCGGAGCACCGCAAAGAGCTTGTCGGTTTCCTGCGGAGTCAGAACGGCGGTGGGCTCGTCAAGAATGAGGATATCGGCACCGCGGTAAAGCACCTTGACTATCTCAACGGTCTGCTTCTGGGAAACGGACATATCGTAAATCTTCTGATTGGGGTCAACCTCAAAGCCGTAGTTGTCGCAAATGGCCTTTATGCGCTGGGAAACAGCCTTAAGGTCCAGCTTTTCCTCAAGACCGAGAGTAATATTCTCTGCGGCGGTGAGCACATCCACCAGCTTGAAATGCTGGTGAATCATGCCGATGCCGTGGTCAAAGGCATCCTTGGGGGACTTGATGACAACTTCCTCGTCATTGATGTAAATATGTCCCTCATCGGGGAAATAAATGCCCGAAAGCATATTCATAAGAGTGGTCTTGCCGCTGCCGTTTTCACCCAGCAGAGCAAGGATTTCGCCCTTGTATATATCCAGCCACACCTTGTCATTGGCAAGAGTGGGGCCGAATCTCTTTGTAATATCACGCATTTTTACTGCGGCGGTTTTGTTTTCCAAATCAATTCCCCCGTTCAATCTTTATGTTTAAAATGCTTTAAAGGGCAGAACACATTGCGTTTGTATTCTCCCCTTTAAGGCACTTAAAGGGAAGTCCCGTGCATTTCGGGACTTCCCGTAAAATCAGTGCTTAAATGCGGTATCAGCCAAAGTTCTGGTCAAGAAGGGTGATGCCGTCAATCTGGATGTCGAAGTAAGGTGCGCTGCGGAATACGGACTCATTGAATGCGCCGTCGGAGATTACCTCGGTGTCTGCGGTGTAGTCTGCGTCGGTGTCAACGTCTGCCTTGTAGCTGTCAAGAGTCTTGCCGCCGACGGTGAAGGTTGCAGTGTCGAATACCTTGATTTCGCCTGCCTCGAGAGCTGCCTTGACCTCTGCGATCTTGTCGGCAGTGCCTGCTGCTGCAACAGCCTCGTTTACATCGGTGAGAACAACGGAGCCGGTTGCCAGAGTGCCGGTCCAGTCAGCGTCAAGTGCTTCGCCGTTCATAACAGCCTTGATGACCATCTCGTAGTAGGGAGTCCAGTCGATGCGGGAGGATACGATAAAGGTGTTGGGGCAAGCGTCAACGGTGGAGCCGTTGTAGGAAACGTCGGGAACGCCGGCCTTTTCGCAAGCGGTGGGAGCGCCCATGGAGTCAGCGTGCTGGCTGATGAGAACGCAGCCGTCGGAGATGAGCTTGTTTGCAGCTTCCTTTTCAGCTGCTTCGTCGTACCAGGAACCGGTGAAGGTTACTTTCATGGTAGCGGAGGGGCACATGTAGCGTGCGCCGAGGAAGAAAGAGGTGTAACCGGAGATAACTTCTGCGTAGGTGAATGCGCCCACATAGCCGATGAGTGCTTCTTCTGCGGTGATTTCGCCGTTGTCGATCATCTCGTTGAGCTTCATGCCTGCTGCAACGCCGGCGAGGAAGCGGCCTTCGTAGATGGAAGCAAATGCGTTGTGGTAGTTGTCAAGGCCTTCGGTGTGTGCCTTGGTGCCGGTGGCGTGGCAGAACTGAACCTCGGGGAATTCCTTTGCAGCCTGAATCATGTAGTCCTCATGGCCGAAGGAGTCAGCGAAAACGACGGAGCAGCCTGCGTCTGCAAGATCAGCAGCGGCGTTGTAGCATTCCTGACCTTCGGGAATGTTGGTCTTGATGATGTACTGGTCCTCGGAGAGACCCAGGTTTTCGCAGGCGGCCTTAGCAGCGTTAATGAAGTTAAGGTCATAGGTGGAGTTTTCGTCGTGCAGGCAGATAAAGCCAACCTTGAAATCCGCCTTGTCGGTGTCAATTTTGCTTCCGGAATTGCCGCCGCAGGCGCAGAGAGCAAATACCATAACAAGCGCAAGAAGCAGAGCAGTAATCTTCTTCATCTTCGGTTTTCCTCCAAAAATTTTTAAATTATTATCAAAATCCCAAGGATTTTAATATACAAAAACAAAAATCGGCCGCAAATGATATGCGGCCGAGGGAAAACCAAAGTCAAGGGAGGGCAGCTTTGTCCTTCCTTTGTATAAAAACTTCGATAGTCCGGTCATTTACGGCGTCCGGGTAGAGACTTCAAATCCATATCATTTGCTATATATCGAATATATTTATTTGTTTCGCTGAACTATCAGCAGGTTTAGAATATCAATTGTTACAAAAAAAGTCAAGCCATTAATCAGCCAAGTTTACTATTTTTTCGACAGTTATTTTGTGCAACATTACTATTAATCCTCAACAAAGGTGAGGCTGTCGTCGCTCATGGAGGCCACGCGGGCAAGAGATTCTATTCTCATTCCCTTTGCGCGAAGCTTGTCTCCGCCGGGCTGAAATGCCTTTTCAATGGCGATAGCTGCGCCCACGACCTCTGCGCCTGCCTGCTTAACGATGTCGGAAAGTCCCTCAAGGGCGCTGCCCATGGCCAGGAAGTCGTCAATGATGAGAATCTTTTCACCGGCATTTATGTATTCCTTGGAAACGATGACATTCTTTGTGGCCTTCTTGGTGAAGGAATAGACCTCAACGGAGTAAACATTGTCGGAAATGTTTTTGCTCATGGCCTTTTTCGCAAACACAACGGGAACGCCGAAAACATAGCCCGCCATGGTGGCAATGCTGATGCCCGATGCCTCAATGGTGAGAATTTTAGTTATTTCTTCGTCCTTGTAAAGCTCATGGATCTCCTTTGCCATTTCATAGCAAAGCTCCGTATCAATTTGGTGATTCAGAAAGCTGTCCACCTTAAGAATTCCGCCGGGCTTTACAACGCCGTCGCGGAGAATGCGCTCTTCGAGTTTTTTCATATCTTCTTCCCCCGGAAACAATGTACTATTAATATTACCCCATTCCATTTCCCGACGCAATACCTATTTTTCTTTCTTGCCAACACAACAATATACTGATAAAATGTATAATACACTATTAAAAGAGGTGTTTTTCCATGGATGAACTTAAAAACCGAAAGAAAAACCTGATAATGTTCCCCTTGGGTACTGTGGGCCGCGACATGATGTACTACCTGTTCACAAGCTGCATCATCACCTTTGTCCTCTTTACCCGCAGGCTTACGGGCGCCCAGTTTGCGGCAATCACCGCAATCGTGGTGGCAGCAAGAATATTTGATGCGCTGAACGACCCCATCATGGGCAACATCATTGAGCGCACCCGCACCCGCTGGGGCAAGTTCAAGCCCTGGCTGGTAATCGGCATTGTTGCCTCCTGCATCGTGGTCTATCTTGCCTTCAACACCGACCTGCAGGGCTGGAGCTTCGTATGGTTCTTCGGCATTATCTATTTCCTGTACTCCATAGCCTACACCATGCACGACATCTCCTACTGGGGCATGGTACCCTCTCTGTCCTCCGATGCAGATGCACGAAACATGTTCACCTCCCGGGCAACCCTTTGCGCAGGCATCGGCGGAACTCTCGCCTCCGTTCTCATCCCCATGTTCACCGTGGGTGAAAACGCCATCGGCGGCTCGGCCAAAACCGCCTACGGCATCATCGCTCTTACTGTCTGCATCATCGCTCCCCTGTTCCTGTGCTTCACCATTTTCGGTGTCAGGGAAAACCGCAATTACACCGATGCGCCTCCCATTAGCTTCAAAAAAATTATCAGCACCATCGGCGGCAACAAGCAGCTCCTGTGGATATCCGTCATCTTCCTGCTTCAGCAGATAGGCAACGGCTTCATCATCGGCGGCATCGGCTCCACTTACATATACTTTGACTTCGGCTACGACGGCGGTCTTGTATCCCTCTTCAGCATCATCGGTATGCTGCCCACCGCCTTCCTCATGATTTTCTACCCCACCATCTCCCGCAAGGTAAACCGCAAGCCCCTTATGAAGCAGATGCTCATCATCTCTCTCGTGGGCTACGCAATTCTCCTCGCCGCAGGTCTGTTCCTACCCTCCACCATGCTCAAGTTCTGGGTTATCGTAGTGGGCTATATGCTCTCCAACTTCGGTCAGTACTGCTACTACCTCGTCATGATGATTTCCATCATGAACACCGTTGAATATAACGAGCACACAACCGGTGAGCGCGATGAGGCAATCATCGCCTCCATGCGTCCCTTCATCACCAAGATGAGCTCCGCGCTCATCGTGCTTGTCACCAACGCAAGCTATCTTATCTTCGGCGTCACCAAGTACACCAATCAGATTTCCGACTTTGAAAACAATTGCCAGATGGGCATTATTTCAGAGGCCGAAAAGTTAGACGCCATCAGCGGCATCATCGGCAGCGTCAACGGCGGTCAGGTGCTCGGTCTTCTCCTCTGCATGGCAATTCTCCCCTGTGCTCTCATGGTGATTTCCTACCTGCTTTACAAGAAACACTACATCCTTGACGAGGACGAATACGCTCGCATCTGCAAGGAGATTGAAGCAAAGAAGGCCGCGGTATGAGTCTTCTGAAAACCGTTCTGAAGCTTGCGGCGCCCGCCCCGAAAATTGAAGACTACAGCCGCTTTCTGTTCATAGGTCCTCACCCCGATGACATTGAAATCGGTGCAGGTGCCACGGCGGCAAAGCTTGCCGCCGCCGGAAAGGAAGTATGCTTCCTTATATGTATTGACGGCCGCTACGGCGACGGCGCGGCTCCCTGCAAGGGCGAGGAGCTCATTGCTCTGCGCCGCAGTGAGGCGGTAAAATCCGCTGAAATGCTGGGCGTAAAGGATGTGCGCTTTCTCGGTCTGTGCGACGGCGGCTTTTACGAGCAAAAGGTGCTTGAAGATGCCGTGGCAAAGGTCATCGGCGAGTTTAAGCCCCAGGTGATTTTTGCCCCTGACCCCTGCGTCACCAGTGAGTGCCACGCAGACCACCTCAATGTGGGCAACGCCGCAAGAAAGCTTGCCTGCTTTGCACCCTACGGCGGCATCATGGCAAACTACGGTGCGGAAGCCGCCCCCGTGGAGGCTCTTGCCTATTACATGACCGCCAAGGCAAACCGCTTTGTGGGAACAAAGGGCTTTCTGCAAAAGCAGTCAGAGGCGATTTTCAAGTGTCACTTGAGCCAGTTTCCCGCCGGCTGTGCCGATGCCGACGCCATCGGCCTGTATCTGAAGCTGCGGGCATACGACTTCGGTCTGCGCAGCCTTCACGCCACCGCCGAGGGCTTCCGCGTTTTAGGCGTTACACAAATGCACTGCTTCCCCGAGGCAGGAGAATAAATCAGCAAAACGGACACCCGACGGTGTCCGTTTTTGTTGATTTGAAAGGCCAAATTTTGTTTGACCGTTTAATTTAAAAGGTGTAAAATGGGTATAATAAAACAATCGGAGGTGTGTACATTGAACGAAACTCTGAAGAGGCTTCTTCCCGCCGCAATAGTTGCCGGCGCAGCAATGGGAGGACTTGTGTTCCTTGTGGCACCGGGCAGAATCTGTCGATGGCAGAAGAAGCCCTTTATGTACCGCAACTTTGCCCACCGAGGCCTTCACAAACGGGATAAATCCGTTCCCGAAAACTCCATAGCCGCATTTGAAAGAGCCTCCGCAAAGGGCTACGGCATGGAGCTTGATGTCCAGCTTTCCAGAGACGGCGAGGTTGTTGTTTTCCATGACGATACTCTCAACCGCGTCTGCGGAGTGGACAGCCGCGTTGATGAAAAGACCTACGCCGAGCTTAAGGAAATGAGTCTTTGCGGCACCGAGGAAACCGTTCCCCTGTTTTCCGAGGTCCTGAAAACCGTGCGCGGCCGCGGTCCGCTGATTGTTGAGCTGAAAAACGGCAGAAGCAACAAGGAGCTTTGCGAAAAGACCTACGCTCTGCTTAAGGATTACAACGGCGAATACTGCATTGAGAGCTTCAATCCCATGATCGTCCGCTGGTTCAGAAAGAACGCTCCCGAAATCGTCCGCGGCCAGCTTGCCTCTCCTCCCAAGGATTACGGCGGTGAGGTCAACGGCATTACCGCATTTGTACTTGGAAATCTGCTGCTGAATTTCTTGGCCCGTCCCCAGTTCATAGCATACAAAATCGCACCCAAGCCCTTTACGGTAAAGCTCTGTGAGGCATTAGGCGCCATGAAGGTTTGCTGGACCAGTCATGACTGGGTCAATGAGAAGAGCTACGATGTGGTTATATTCGAATTCTACAAGCCCAAGCTCAAATACAAGAACAAATAAGGAAAAAGAGAAGTGCTTTGCACTTCTCTTTTTTTATATTGCGAGATGAAATCCCAGTATCAGCAGGACAATGCCTAAAAGCGCGGGAATAATAATCTGATGCAGAATATACACCGCAAGGCTGTTTCGCCCCACGAAGGTCACCACATTGTTTTTGTAGCGGGAATTTTTGAAAATGCTCTTTCTTTCGGTATAAAACTGCCGTCCCGCGAACACGCCCACGAACACCTGTCCTCCGAAGAGAAGGAAGGGGAAGCAGTCTCCGCCGCAGGTGGCCGTGCCTAAAATTGAACGCCAAACCGTTTCGATAACAGGTGCATCCGAATAGGAAACAAACTCCGCGCCGCTGAAAAGATATGCGCCCACAGCCGTCATGGCTATACCTATGGCCAGATACACCCATTTTGACAGCTTTACCATGTCAAGCAATCCCACCGAAATCAGCGCAAGGGCGATGCAATGCAAAACGCCGAAGGTAATGGTAATATCCATATTCTCCGTAATCACGCCCACCGCATATGTACCTGCCGTTACCAGCAAAGCTACAGCCATGAGCTTTAAGCCGCGCTTGAGATTGCTGCGGGAAAGAGAGCAGCAGATGCCCGTCAGCAGCATGAAAACCGCAAGAACAACATAGCGGATATCCACGCGCAGGTCCATTCTCCAGTACTCCAGCGCGGCACGGGCAATCCTCTGCGAAGCACCGCCGCTTGTGGGATAGTCGGAAAACAGCATGGGCATAAGTCCCCAGAGGTTGTACATGAGATGGTCGAAAATCATCAGGAGCACCGCGACGCCGCGGAAAACATCTAACTCTATTATTCGGTTTTCAAGATTTTTCTTCAAGGGCGAGCTTCCTCACATCATAATGCTTCTCGGGGAATGACCTGTTCTTCGTCTTCGGCTTGGACATCCGGGATTGTGTCCATGGCATCCAGCATACGCATGATCATGGTTGCCGCCTGGGCGCGGGTTGCGCCGTTCATAGGCCGCAGAGTACCGTCATCATAGCCCCTGACAATTCCCAGTGTGCAGAGAATATCCACATCGGAAACGAAGCCTGCGCTTACGCTTTTTGCGTCTCTGTAGTCCTCTATGAGTCCTGATTCGATTCCGCTTAAGTCCTTGCCCTCATAGCGCATATAGCGGGCCAGCATGGCACACAGCGCCTGACGGCTGATGTAGTTTTTCGGGCGGAAGGTGTTATCATCATAGCCGTTAATTATTCCGTTGTTATAGGCCCACACAAGGGCATCATAGCACCAGTAATTCTCGGGAATATCTGTGAAGGGCTCTTCCATTCCCTCTGTTTCCGGCTCACCTGCCATGCGGTAAAGCACGGTCACAAGCATGGCGCGGGTAAAGGGCGTATTGGGGGCAAACTCCGTTTCCGTTACGCCCTTAAAGATGCCTGCGGAAACCGCCTTGTCCACGGTTTCATAGCACCAGTCATCCACGGCTATGTCGGTGAAGAGATGTCCCTCGTGGCTGTAGGTCAGCATACTTACGGGGCTGGGGTCATAGCCCGGGGCATAGGCTCTTGCCTTATAGGTTGTGCCCTTTTCGGCGGCAAAGCTCTCGCCGTAAAGCTCACTGCTTCTGTCAGGGGCGCTTCCGTCGCAGGTGTAATATACGGCAGCGTTTTCCGATGCGCAGGATATGCTTATCACTCCATTGTCGAAGCTGATTTTCGGGGTAGGCGCAGGCGTATATTTCACCTGCTCCGTTGTGACATCGGATTTAAGGCCGTTCCATTGCAGCACGCTGACGGCCTTAACCGTTGTTGTACCCGATACCGTAAAGGGCCCCGTGTACAGCGTGCTGTTTTTCGGATTGGGCGTTTCGCCGTTTACGGTGTAGTAAACGGCACCACGGCTGTCACCGCTTATTGTAATCTGCTTGCCGCTGTCGTTGTTTTCGTTTGTGACGACAGGGGCGCTTATTCTGTCTGCGGTGCCGTAGCTTCCGGGGTAGGCGTTGAAGTAAATATGTCCGTTTTCAAGGGTGATGCCTCTGCGATAGAACATTTCCGAAAGTGTGACGAACTCATAGCCCCGGGCCTGCAGAGTGTCAACTGCGCGGAGTGCCGCCGTGACAGAGGTCATGTGGCTGTCATGCAGCAGCACGATGGAGCCGTCACGGGCCTGCTTTATGAATTCGTTGTAGACGGAGTCCGCATTAAGGCTCTTCCAGTCATAGGTGTCCATGGACCAGAAAAAGCTGGGCACATTTGCCGCCTTCAGCACGCGGTCATTATAATCACCGTAGGGTGGGCGCAGCATATAGTCAAGGCCAAAGCCGAGAGCGTCGTCAAGGAGAGAATCCGTCTTGGCAAGCTGGTCGCGAATCTGCGCGTCCGTAAGGCTTGAAAGCTGGGGATGGTCATATGTATGGCTTGCAATCTGATGACCGTCAAGCCACATCTGTTTTATCATTTCGGGATAGCGCTCCACCTTATATCCGCAGAGGAAAAAGGTGCAGTGGGCGCCCCGGGCGCGAAGTCCGTCAAGGAGAGTCCGGGTGTTTGAGCCCGCAGGACCGTCATCAAAGGTAAGCGCAATGAGCTTATCCCCCGATGCGGCAAGCGCCTGCACGGGAAGCAGTGTCGCAATCAGAATCACGGCGAGCAGAAGTGCGATTTTTCTCTTCATAATCTATCCCTCAGAAAGTCAGTTTTATTATATTCGTATCCTTTGCAAAGGAGCTCATTTCGTTTACAAACAGAACATCCGTGACGCCCTCCTGCTCCATGAGTCCTTGAATCGAGCCCATGTAATAACGCAGGTCCAGCATGATGATGTTCTCGTAATCCGCGGTGAGATAGGGCACGAGGCTGTTGGCAAAGGAATCCTTGATAACAAGAAGGGTTTTGCCGTTTTCAGCGCCGCCGCGTATGGTTACCTCGCCGTAGTTGCCGCCGAAGAAGACCTTGTACTTGTCCTTTTCCTTTGCCGCATCGGTGAAGTAGAAGGGAATATCCGTGCCGTCGGCATTGACGGTGATTTTATCGCTTACGGGCACGGTGTAAACCTCGTCCGCAAGTGCCTTGGCGTCAAGGGTTTTGGAATAGGTGGTGCCGAGGAAGAAGTCGCTGAAAAGCTCGGGCGCGCCCTTGTATGCACCCTTACCGTCCATGAGGCAGTCATAGGCGATTTTCGCGCCCATGGTTGTCCAATGGTGGTCGGTGCGGTAGTAAATATATTCGTCCTTGTGGCTTGAAAGGGCGGAGTAAGCATCGGGAATGTTTATCTCGGGAACGGCGGTTTTCGCAAGCTGAAGCATCGCCGCAGCATCGTAGGTCTCCGCATTGGCGGGGAGCTTATCGGAAAGCACGGTGCTTGTGGCAGGCACAAGCAGCAGCGTCGTGTCAATCTCCGGATACTTTTGCGCAAAGGTCTTTACCAAAGCAAGATTCTGGAGATACTTTGCTTCGTCAACGCTGTCGGGGGTAATCATTTCAAAATAGTATCCGTCCTCGCCGATGTAGGCACCGCCGATATCCTTCATGCCTGCAAGCATCTTTATGCGGCTGCCCAAGGCCGTCCATGTATCACGGGCGGGGAACTGGTCGGTAATATACTCGTTGAGCTCGTCCTGAAACTTGCCGGAAAGCACGGTTTCACCGTTTAATTCGGGGGCGGTCTGGAGCATACGGTTTTCATTATCGGAAAAGTCGGTATCTTCAGAGGCAAAAACCCACAGGGAGGGCACGACGATTATCGCCGCAAACAGCGCTATGAAAATCAGATAGAGTTTTTTCATCGTCTTGCCTCCTTATCAGAATCTGAAGTACAGGAAGGGATTGTAGCTGTCGCCGATGAGGAAAATCATGCTCAGGGCAAGCAGCAGAAGAGTGAATACAGCCTTGACGATAAAGGCTGTTTTTTCGCTCATGTGCAGCTTTTCTCCTGCAGCCAGCACCAGCTTCTTGGGAAGCTCCGTGGAGGCGATGCAGAGAACAGCAAGCAGCACTGCGCGGGTGGCTAAATAGTAGAGATCCATACCGCCCACAAGACCGTTTGCGCCGAACATGGAACCCAGATAAGGCAGCAGCACGGAAACATCGTCGCAGGCAAAGATTACCCAGCCGATGACGATTACAAACAGTGCGTAGATATGATTTATAAATTTCGGAGTCTTGTCCAGCACCTTCAGCAGGAAGAGCTTTTCAACCACAAGTAAGAGGAAGTAGTAAAGTCCCCACATGATGAAGTTCCAGCCTGCGCCGTGCCAGAAGCCCGTAAGAGTCCACACAACGAAAAGGTTGAAAATCTGTCTTCCCTTGCCCTTGCGGTTGCCGCCCAGAGGAATATAGAGATACTCCTTGAACCAGGTGCTTAAGGTGATGTGCCAGCGGCGCCAAAAGTCCGTTACGCTGACAGATTCGTAGGGATAGCGGAAGTTTTCGGGGAATTTAAAGCCGAACATACGGCCGAGACCGATTGCCATGTCGGAATAGCCGGAGAAGTCAAAATAAATCTGGAAGGTAAAGGCCACGGCGCCGAGCCATGCCATGAGTGCGGAGGTGCTGCCACCCTGGGCGTAAATGGTGCTCCACAGTGCGCCTATCTGATTTGCCAGCAGCACCTTTTTGCCGAGGCCCACGGTAAAGCGGCAGATGCCCTGGGAGAAATTCTTCGCGTCAACATCTCTGTCGGTGAGCTGTGCCTCCACATCGGAGTAGCGCACAATGGGACCTGCGATAAGCTGGGGGAACATGGTGATATACATTCCGAAGTCAATGACATTGTGCTGCACCTTCACATCGCCGCGGTACACATCAATGGTGTAGCTCATGGCCTGGAAGGTGTAGAAGGAAATGCCGATGGGCAGGGCCAGATACAGAAGGTCAAAGCTCGCACCGAAGGCCTTGTTCACATTCTCGATTACAAAGTCCGTGTACTTGAAAACGCACAGCAGGCCGATGTCGATAATAACCGAAAGCACCAGCATTAATTTCATGCGTTTTTTGTTCTCTCTGTTTTTCTCCATGAGCAGACCGAAAACATAGTTTACGGCAATGGAGAATATCATAAGCAGAACATATTTCGGTTCGCCCCAGGCATAGAAAACCAGGCTCGCAATCAGAAGAAACAGGTTGCGTGCCTTTTTAGGCAGTATATAGTACACCGCCAGAACTATGGGCAGAAAAATACAAAGGAAGCTGAAGCTGCTGAATACCATTTTTGTTTCTCTCGCTTATTTCAAAAATTCTTCAAACGCGGATTTAACCGCGTCGGTGTTGTCACACATAATCAGGGCAACACAGGAGCCCCGGGAGATTATGAGCGCATCCTCGGCCCGTGAGGCCTGGGTGGGCTCATAGGTTTTATACAGGCTTATCCTGCCGTCAAGGTGGCTTTGCAGAGAGGCTTTGGCCAGATCGGTGTCGTCTCCGTCCTTAAGGCAGATTACGGCGATTTCATAGGCCGTTCCGTCGGCGGAATAGGCGAGGAAATATCCCTCAACCTCTGAGTAATCCATGTCGGAAAGATAGGCGAACTTTTTCTCCCCGTCTGAATCGGAGGAGGAGGCGGTCAGCATTTCCGGAAGCTCTCCGTCGGCGGAAAGCATTGCCTTCTGCAAATCGTAAATGCTGATTTCCTTATCAGCTCCGCAGGCGCAGAGGGAAAAGCAAAGCGCCAGCGCAAGAATTAATGCCGCTGCTCTTTTCATGCCGCATAGTCCTCTTCGTACCATTCATCGGACCAGGTGTTGAGATCGCCGAAGCTTTCGCTGACGGCCTCGTTGATCTTCTCGTATGCTTCATCGGGAATATCGTAAGCAGGCTCGTCGCAGCCGTTTTCAAAGCCATCAATGCTTACGCAGAGGACATAGCCCTTGTCGGTGGAAAGCCAGCTCCAGCTCATCCAGAGGCCGGAGAATTCTTCGCAGTATTCCGCAGTGCTCTGAATGTTCTGCATCATGACTTCAACCAGCTGCGCATCCTCCTCGGTAATCTCCGTTCCGAAGCAGAGCGCCCGTGTTCCCTCCTGATTATCCATCATTTCGCGGACGGCGGCGGGAATGCCGTATATATCCCCGCATTCGCTCATGTTCTGATAAGCGTAGCTGTATTTATATCCCTCTGCGGCGGGGAAAAAGTCGCGGTTCCAATCTTGCTGTGAGGCCATCTGATTGTCGCTGAGGTTAAAATGAGCATGGTTGCCGCTGGAGGAGTCGGAGTAAATATCCGTGTGATACCACTCACCGTCCAGCTTTACCAGATCCCAGCTGTGATAGCAATCGCTGTTGTGAACCACCATGCATTCAATATCCATCATCTGCATGAAAAGGCGGAAGGTTGTGGCATAGCCCACGCAGACGGCATTGTGGTATTTGAGAACGCCGTAGGGATTGTCGCAATCGGCGGAGGTCTCGGGAATTACCAGCAGAGCGCCGGTGTCATACTGCAGCTCGCTTGTCATCCACTCGTAAACCGCAAGCTCTTTTTCGTAGGGGCTCATGCCCTTGTCAATGATTTTATCAAGCACTGCGGATGCCATGTCCAAAATTTCCTTATCTCTGTCGGAAAGGTCACTCGTATCCCCTGTCTTATAGGCATCGGAAATATTTTCTGTTGATTTGATTACATACTCGTCAGCAATCACGACATCGTTTTCCATTGCGGTATCCCCGCTTTCAGTGTCAAGGGCCGCGGTAACACTGTTGACCTTGTGAAGCGTTACGGCGCTGAGGGTAATGCTTGCAATAAGCGCACAGATAAGCAGGCCTGCGAGAACGCAGCCTAAAATCAGCTTGGTTTTTTCTTTCATATGAAACTCCTTATGGATTAGGTCGGTATGATTATGACGGTATGTTTTTCCAAAAGTTCTGTGTGAGCTGTAAATTTTATTTTACATCTAATAACGGCACTTGTAAACAAAATGCTTGCCACAATTTACATATAATTATATAATCGCTTTATGATTCTTAATAAGGAGAGCACTATGAACGAGCTTCTGACTCATTTCAGCGGTCTGCGGGGTACTTCCGTGGATGGCGAAATCAAAATTGAATTCCGTTCCTCCTTTTCCGCAAGGCTTTCCACTCTGCCGTTTTTCTATTCAGACAGCTTCTTTTCCCACTCTGCCTGTGCCTATGACCACGCTCTGGCAAAGCTGTCTCTCGGAATTACCATGTCCGCCGTCTCCCATAAAAGCTTCGGAGCAAGGTACATCACCAACTCTCTCAGCCGCGCAGGCTTTGATCCCCGCAGTATCACCACCTTCAGGTTTGAGGACTCTCTTTCCACAGAGGACTCCTGCGCCTATGCCATCGGGGCAAAAAAGCTCCCCGACGGAAGCTGGCTCGTTCCCGTTGTGATACGCAGCCATCAGTACGGCGGCGAATGGGTGAGCAACGCCCATGTCATTGACCCCGCGCAGCCCGAATATGCCGCAGGCTTCCGAGCTGCCGCAGAGACGGTATTTTCCGCCCTCATGAATTACATAGATGCCCACGGTCTGAATTCCCACCGCCTGAAGCTCTGGGTTACGGGCTTTTCCCGCGGCGGTGCCGTGGCAAATCTTTTAGGGGCAATGCTCAACCGAAGGGGCTTTGATGCCCATAAGGTTTTCGTCTATACCTTTGCCTCGCCCTGCACGGTACGCGACAGCGCATGGGAGTATTTTGGCAACATATTCAACATCGTTTCAGAAATGGATGCCGTTCCGCGCGTGCCCATTGCTAAGTGGGGCTTCTGCCGCTTCGGCACCGACCTGTATCTGCCCTGCGCCGCACGGCGCGGTGACGACGACTATGCCCGTCTTCTTGCGGCAATGATACCCGAATTCAGAGAAATCATGGGACAAATCTACTGCGCCGGCGCGGAATATGAGGTGTACGAGGACCAGGAGCTGGTGCTGGACCTGCTCATTGACTACATCGACGACCTTCTTCTCACCCCGGAAAAATACCTTTCGGGCGGCTATCAGGAAATACTCATGGAGTACATGAAATGCCGCATAAGCGGCGATGAAATGAAGTTAGAGCGCTTCTTCCGCTTCCTCTTAAGCGACAACAGGGAGCTCGCCCGCAGGCTCTGCTCTCTCATGGAGGACTGGGAAAGCCTGAAGCCTCTTGAGCGCGGCAAGCACATAAGCGCCCTGACCGCGGCTATTGCAAAAAAGCAGGCTATAAAGAATACCCCGGCCACGGAAATTCTGGGCATGGGCATGAACATATTGATCCACTATGCCGCAAAGCGCACCGCCACAAGGGTAACGGGCAAGGACAAGGATTATTACTATGATCAGCTCACAAAAATGATTGTCGACACCTACCGCAGAGGAAAAAAGTCTCCCCTGCTGATGCAGCATTGGCCGGAAACCTACCTTGCATGGCTGTGCTCCGGCGACAGCAGTCAGCTTTTCCGAACAAACACATACGCGCATAATTCCATAAAGTGAGTTGACAATGTTGGGAAAATGCCATAAGATAGCAAAACAAACTGAAAAAAGGAAATGTTTTATGGATAAAACTTTGGTTGTAATGGCCGCCGGTCTGGGCTCACGCTACGGCGGCGTAAAGCAGATCGAGCGTCTCGGCCCCGACGGCGAAATTCTCATGGAATACGCCATCTATGATGCCATTGCCGCAGGCTTCAACAAAATCGTTCTCATCATAAAGCCCGAAATCCTTGAGGATGTTAAGGAGCTTTTCGGAAACCGCATCGAGAAAAGCACCGGCATAAAAATAGACTACGCCTTTCAGACTCCCGACCGCTTCACGGAAAGCCGTCCCGAATTTAAAGACCGCGCGAAGCCCTTCGGCACGGTTCATTGCGTTCTCTGCGCAAGGGATGTCATCAAGACTCCCTTTGCCGTCATGAACGCCGACGACTACTACGGACGCGAGGCCTTTGAGGTCATGTCGGCAGAGCTTGAAAGGCTCGGCAGCGCAAAGGATGCCGCCATGGTGGCATATAAGCTCAAAAACACCGTCAGTCCCTTCGGCACCGTCACCCGAGGCGTATGCCGCGCGGAAAACGGTGTTCTGAAAAAGGTTAAGGAAACCTACAAAATTAAGCTTTTCCCCGATGGAACAATCCGCGATACCGAATTGAGCGAGGACGGTCCTCTGCTGGATCCCGAAGCATTGGTTTCCATGAATCTCTGGGGCTATCATCAGGACATTCTGCAGGTTATGGGCAAATATTTCGCTGCTTTTCTTGCGGCTCTCAAGCCTGACGAGCTGAAAAAGGAATGCCTGCTCCCCACCATGATGGACGAGCTTACGGAAAGCGGAGAAGTCTCCATTTCCGTACTCAGCACATCGGGCAAATGGTTCGGTCTGACCTACAGGGAGGACAAGCCCGGGGCAGTTGAGGCCCTCACCGCACTTCACGAAAGCGGTGTTTATCCCCCCACCCTTTGGAACAACTGAAAAAATCCGGCAATGCAGAAGCATTGTCGGATTTTTTCATCCTATCATATCGATTATTTCCTGCGCTGTGCCGCTTACCAAAACCGGTCCGTCGCCGAAGTCGGCATAAGCCTCATCGCCGTCGATGAAAACCTGTACCTCCTCATCGCCGTTTCCGTCATGGAATATCACAGTGCAGTAAAGAGTCATTTCCGAATTCTTTGTTTCTCCGCGCTGCAGGTTTTCGGCAGGCATCAGCAGCTGTCGCAGCTGCGCGGGAACAATCATCACATTCTCCGCAGCGGCTTCATTCTCTTCTGAATCAAGCACTGCGGAATCGACTAAATCATTTTTGGCCGCATTGATGCTGCTTGCGGCAAAGATAATATCCGCATATTCACCGTCGCCCGCATCACTGTTTTCCGTTCGGACACTGTACATATCCGCAGTTTCCATCGTATTATCCTTGGCGTCGGGAGTGTTCATCAGCTTCACGCCGCCGAAAATGACCACCGTAAGGCAGGCGGCAAGGGGAAGGATTTTAGTCCAGGCAGGCTTTTTCCTTTTGTCTGCGGTCTTCACCTTTTTCATAATGCCGTCATGCAGGCCGGAGGGCAAATCCTCAAGCTCCTCAAGGGATTCCGAAACAGCAGCGAAGGCCTCGAGCATTTTTCTGCACTCCGCGCATTGGGAAGTATGGGCTTCGATTTCCGCTTTTTCATTTTCGCTGATTTCGCCGTCAATCATGGCGCTGATAAGCTCTGCGTAATGCTCGCAATTACTCACGCTGCTTCACCTCCCTGTTTTTTACTGACGCATATTTTTCGGGAATGTTCCCGTCATCTATGAGAAATGCGCACAGTCTTTTTCGCGCACGGAAAATCCTCGTCTTGACGGTGCCGAGCTCAAGCCCCGTCGCCAGAGAAATCTCCTCATAGCTCAATCCGCTGATTTCCCGCAAAAGGAGTATCTCCTTCTGCTCGGCGGGCAGGGAATCAAGTCCCCGCTGAATCGCATCCCGTGTAAGGGAGGAAAGGAGCTGCTCCTCGGGACCTTGAGCGCCGTCGGGGATTTCAAGCTCCGCCTCCTCACCCTCGTCGTTTTCCGCTGTCAGCGAGGAGTGGGGCTTTCTGCTTTTTGACCGCAGAAGGTCAAGGCAGACATTGGAGCATATGCGGTACAGCCACACGGAAAACCGGCTTTCGCCTCTGTAGCTTTTCAGCGACCTGAAGGCCTTGAAAAAGGTTTCCTGTGTCATATCCGCCGCATCTTCCGCATTGCCGGTCATGCGCAGGGCAAGGTTGTAAACCGTCTTTTCGTACTTCGTCACAAGCACCTCAAAGGCGTTTACATCGCCCTCAAGCACAGTCTGTATTATTTTTTCGTCAATGTCAGAAATCATACCAAATCTCTTTTTATGCCGTGCACGATTTTCCGGAGCTCCTCCAGAGTTTCAACGCGCACGAGCTGCTGCTTATAGTAGCCCGCGTGGGCCACACCCTTGAGATACCAGGGAATCTGATGCCGCGCCTCAAGGCAGGCAAGACGCTCGCCGAATTTTTCCGCGTACAGCTCCGTCTGCCGCACCGCCACATCAATTCTTTCGGAAAGGGGCGGAAGCTCCGGAATCTCCCTGCCCTCCAGCAAGGCATTGGTCTGGGGGAAAATCCAGGGGTATCCGAAGGTGCCGCGGCCTGCCATACACAGGTCTGCTCCCGTATATCTCAAAATATGGGCGGCATCCTCGGGAGTGAAAATGTCGCCGTTTGCAATGACGGGAATGCTGACGGCTTTTTTCACCTCGCGGATGATGTCCCAATCCGCCTTGCCGCCGTACATCTGCGCCCTTGTTCTGCCGTGAACGGCAACCGCCGAGGCTCCCGCCTGCTGTGCCGTCTGCGCGAATTCCACAGCGTTCACACAGCCGTTGTCGAAGCCCTTGCGGAATTTCACCGTCACGGGAACACCTGCGGTTTTAACGCAGGCCTCAATGATTCTGCCCGCAAGCTCGGGGTCGCGCATGAGGGCGGAGCCGTCACCGCTTTTCACGATTTTGCCCACGGGGCAGCCCATGTTTATGTCAAGGATTTCCGCGCCGGAATATTCAATTGCCATGGGCGCCGCCTCTGCCATCACCTCGGGCTCATGGCCGAAAATCTGGGCAGCAGTCGGATGGCACTGCGGGGGATTATACAGAAGGGATTTTGTTTTTTCGTCCTTATAAACAAGGGCCTTTGCGCTGACCATTTCCGTTGTGGTCAGTGCCGCGCCCATTTCCGCACAGATTATGCGGAAGGCAAAGTCGCTGACTCCCGCCATAGGCGCCAGCGTCATATAGCCGTTTATCTCTATATTGCCTATCTTTACCATAGCAAATCCAATCCTACGGGGCAATGGTCGGAGCCCGTTATTTCGGGGAATATATAGGCATCCTTAATGTTATTGCGAAGTCTGTCGGACACCACGAAATAGTCAATGCGCCAGCCGACATTGCGCTCTCTTGCGGCGGCACGGTAGCTCCACCAGGAGTAGGCATCCCGCTTGTCGGGATAGAGATAGCGGAAGCTGTCCGTGAAGCCGGCTTCCAGAAGCTCCGTAAATTTGCCGCGCTCCTCGTCGGAAAAGCCCGGGTTTCCGCGGTTTGAAGAGGGATTTTTAAGGTCTATTTCCTCGTGGGCCACATTCATATCGCCGCAGACAATGACGGGCTTGAGCTTATCAAGGCCGCAGAGATATTCTCTGAAATCGTCCTCCCAGCTCATGCGGTAGTCAATTCTCTTTAGTCCGTCCTGAGCATTGGGGGTATAGACGCACACAAGATAAAAATCCTCATACTCAAGGGTGACAACGCGTCCCTCATGGTCGTGCTCGTCAATGCCCAAATTATAATTAACGCTCAAAGGGGTATGCTTTGTGAAGACGGCGGTGCCGGAGTAGCCTTTTTTGTCGGCATAGCACCAATAGCCCTCGTAGCCGGGAAGGTCAAGCTCAATCTGGCCCTCCTGCAGCTTGGTTTCCTGAAGGCAGAAGAAGTCCGCATCCAGCGCCCAAAAGCTGTCCTCAAAGCCTTTTTTCACTACGGCGCGGAGGCCGTTTACATTCCAGCTGATAAATCTCATGGCTTCTGATCCTTTCCTCTTGCATCACTTAAGGCGGAGTCGTAAAGTCTGGGAGGAATGCCGTCCTTTCCCGACTTTGTGGCTTCTGTCTTCACCGCCACAAGACGGTTAATATGTATTCCCTGGGCGTGGAATTTTGCCTCATAGTCAGTCATGATTCCCACCGGTCCCTTTTCGTGCAGGTCGTTTGTCAGCTCTCTGATTTTCCAACCCTCTGCCTCAAGCTGCTCAAGAGACCAGTCAAACAGCGGGCGGTTATCGGTTTTGAAGTGGATTTCTCCATCTGTGGGAAGCACATCCGCATAGCTGCGCAGGAAGCCCGGGGCCGTGAGACGGTGCTTTGCGTCACGGCTCTTTGGCCAGGGATCGCAGAAATTGAGGAAAATCCGGTCTATCTCTCCCGGCTCAAACATCTCCCGCAGCTCCAGTGCATCAATTTCCATGAAGCGCACATTTTCGATACCCTTTTCGCACACGAGCTCCATGCCCTTTATCATGGCATCCGCAATCTTCTCCAGCGCAAGGAGCATCACCCGGGGATTTGCCTCGGCAGTACCCGCCGTAAAGCGGCCCTTACCGCAGCCTATTTCAAGCCAAAGCTGCTCATAGTCCGAAAACTCGGTCTTCCATTTTCCCCTGACTTCCTTGGGCTCGCGTATCTGAACCGCCGCGCATTTTTCCATACGCGGTGCTAAATTCGGTCTGTGTCTCATTCTCATTTTACTTCACACTCCGCTTTTTCTTACACTACAAGATAACACAACTAAATAAAAACATCAATCGGCAAAAAATTTTAGACTTTGTGACAAAAAAGTCAATTCCGGCTTGAAATATACAAACCGCCATGTTATAATTCAAAAAAATAGGAATATTGTCTAAAAACGCAGGTTTTCATTCATAAAGGAGCAATAATCGTGAAAAGAGTCAAGGTTTCTAACAATGTCATCCGCCGTCTTCCCCGCTACCTTCGCAAGCTGGACGAGCTTTCAGCGGCAGGTGTAAGCCGCATTTCCTCCGGCGAGCTGGGACGGCAGTTGGGTCTTACTCCCTCTCAGATTCGTCAGGACTTCAGCTGCTTCGGCGAATTCGGTCAGCAGGGCTACGGCTACAAGGTAACTGCTCTGCGCGCTGAAATTGCAAACATTCTCGGCATGGACCGCGGCTTTGCCGCAGTCATCATCGGTGTCGGCAACATCGGCCACGCGCTCATGTGCAACTTCAATTTCAAGCAGTGGGGCTTTGAGGTCAAGGCCGCATTTGATGTAAAGTCCGAGCTTGTGGGCAAAGAGGTTGAGGGCATCACCGTCCACCATATTGATGAGCTGGAAAGCTACATCACCGAAAACCATGTCGACGCCGCAGTTCTCTGTGTTCCCAAGCAGTATGCCGTTTCCACCACCGAGCTTCTCACCAGCAAGGGCATTAACGCAATCTGGAACTTCACCAATGTTGAGCTCACAGCTCCCGAAAGCAGCACCATCGTTGAGAATGTCCACTTCTCCGACTCTCTGCTTTCCCTGAGCTACTTCATCGCCGAGGATATCGACGAGAAGGCCGCAAAAGCCGCAAGACTTAACAAGTAATTATAAAAACCATTTACGGCGGGCATAATTATGCCCGCCGTTTTTCGTGAAAGGACATTACCATGTCAGACACCATAGCTGCCATTTCCACCGGCACCGGCGTCTCCGCCATCGGCATCGTGAGACTCTCCGGTGACGGAGCGATCGATATTGTAAACAGACTTTTTAAGCCCCGGTCCGGCAAGGCCATGGCCGATTGCGAGGACAGAAGGCTCATATACGGCACTCTCTGCGACACAGACGGCGCAGCCCTTGACCTTTGCCTTTGCACCGTAAGTAACGCGCCCAACAGCTACACCGGTGAAAACACCGCAGAGCTTCAGTGCCACGGCTCACCCACGGTTCTGCGCGCCGCTTTAGACGCGATTTTTTCTCTCGGCGCCCGACAGGCTCTCCCCGGTGAATTCACCAAGCGCGCATTCCTCAACGGAAGAATGGACCTGACCTCCGCCGAGGCCGTCGCTGATATAATCGACGCGGAAACCGCAGAGGCCGCAAAGAATGCCGCAGGCCAGTTGGGCGGTGCAATTTCCCGCAAAATCGAGGCAATCTACACATCCCTCACGGATATTTCCTCCCATTACCATGCGGTGCTGGACTATCCCGACGAGGACATTGAGGATTTCCTCCTGCAAAGCTATGAGTGCGAAATCTCCGATGCCATTTCCACCCTCCGCAGGCTGTCCGACAGCTACGCAGGCGGAAAAATAATGCAGAGCGGCATACCCGCCGCCATTATCGGACGCCCCAACGCAGGCAAAAGTTCCCTGCTTAACGCCGTTTTAGGCTATGACCGCGCAATAGTCACGGACATCCCCGGCACCACACGGGACACCATTGAGGAAAAGCTGCGTCTGGGCGGCGTTCTGCTGCGTCTGACGGACACCGCAGGACTTCGTGACACAGAGGATGTCATAGAAAAAATGGGCGTTGAGCGCAGCCGCAGAGCCATGGAGACCGCCGAGCTTGTCATAGGTGTAATCGACGGCAGCCGCGAGCTCGCGGAGGAGGATTTGGAAATAATCCGCGCTGCGGAAAGGGCTCCGAAAGCCATAATCGTACTTTCAAAATCCGACCTGGGAAAGCTCTGCGCACTTCCCGAAACCGATATCCCCGTGGTGGAGATCAGCTCCGTCACCGGGGAGGGAATCGACGCTCTCGGGGCAAGGATTAAAGAGCTGTTTCCGCTTCCCCAGGTGCCCGCAGGCGAAATTCTCACCAACGCCCGACAGGCGGAGGCCGTAAAGCGTGCTCTGGAGGCTATGATTGCGGCAGGAGATGCCATGGCGGCAGGCTGCACCCCCGACATCGTGCTCACGGAAACGGAGGGTGCCATGGAGGCTCTGGGCGAGCTGACGGGCCGCACCGTAAGAGAGGATGTCACCAACAGGATATTCCAGCGCTTCTGCGTAGGAAAATAAAAAGCTGACTTTCATAAGTCAGCTTTTTTCTTATTTCTCTATTCCCCAGCCGGGAAGCGGCAGGCGCTGCATAGCGCCGAAGATTTTCGATTTTACATCCGGGTAATCGGCACTCATGGCCTTGAGCATTTCCTTAATTTCATGGCGCTTGCTGGCCTTGTCCATGGGACAGGGATTTTCCACAACGGGAAGCTCCAGCTTCTCCGCAAGATTTGTAATTTTTCCTTCTCCCGCATATACCATGGGGCGAAGCTGCGTTACTCCGCTGCGGTCCATATAGGTCACGGGACGGAAGCAGCTCAATCTTCCCTCAAAAAGCAGGCTCATCATAAAGGTCTCCACCGCGTCGTCAAAGTGATGGCCCAAAGCGAGCTTGGAAATACCTCTTGACTTTATGGCATCATTCAGGGCGCCGCGGCGCATCTTCGCGCAGAGGGAGCAGGGATTTTCCTCCTTGCGCACATCGAAAACGATTTCCTTTATATCGGTCTTAAGGCAGGTATAGGGGATGTCCAGCTCCTCGCACATTTTCTTCACGGGCGCAAAGTCCATGCCCTCGAAGCCCAGCTCAATGGTGATTGCCTCAAGCTCAAAGTGCTTGGGATAGTAGCTTTGCAGATGCTTCAGCGCCACAAGCAGCAGCAGGCTGTCCTTGCCGCCGGAAACACCCACGGCGATTTTGTCCCCCTCTTCTATCATTTTATAGTCGTCAACCGCCTTGCGGATTATGCCCGTAAATTCGTTTAAAGCCCTGATATCCATAGTATTTCCTCGAAATTTTATAAAACGGATTTTAGATTTAGCGTGATTTGGCGTGATTTCGGGAGATTTTAAGAGTTTTCAAAATCTAAATTAAAATTAGTGTTGACACTAATTGTTACTTATGGTATAAAAATAAAGCACGCCGAAAACCATTGTAATCGTGCACATTAAAATTGTCAAAGATATTTATTTTATTTGGAGGCACAAATATGTCCACAACCATGCTTACCAAGGAAACCGTTGAAAGAAAATGGTACATCCTTGACGCAGCAGGCAAGCCCCTGGGCAAGACCGCTGCAGCAGCCGCTGACCTTCTCCGCGGCAAGCTCAAGACCACCTACACTCCCAATGTTGACTGCGGTGACTATGTCATCATCATCAACGCAAAGGACGCAGTTCTCACCGGCAAGAAGCTGGAGCAGAAGTACTACCGCACCCACTCCGGTTGGGTTGGCGGCCTGAAGGAAACCCAGTACAAGACCCTTATGGCAAAGCGCCCCGAGCTGGCAATGCGTCTCGCAGTACGCGGCATGCTTCAGAAGAACACCATCGCAAAGTGGCAGCTCAACCGTCTGCGCGTTTTCGCAGGTGCAGAGCACACCCACGCAGCCCAGAAGCCCGAAGTCTGGGACCGTTTCTAATAGGAGGTAAAATTTAATGGCTACTTATAAGTGCAAGAGACCCTATATGTACGGTACCGGACGCAGAAAGCACTCTGTTGCTCGCGTTCACCTCATCCCCAACGGCACCGGTGCTATCACCATCAACGGCCGTGACATCGACGATTACTTCGGTCTTGAAACTCTGAAGCTCATCGTTCGTCAGCCCCTGAACCTCACCGGCACCATCGGCAAGGTTGACATCGAAGCTACCGTTTCCGGCGGCGGCGTATCCGGCCAGGCCGGCGCAATCCGCCACGGCATCGCACGCGCACTCGTTGTTGTTGACGAGAGCTACCGTCCTGCTCTGAAGGCTGCAGGCTTCCTGACCCGCGACCCCAGAATGAAGGAAAGAAAGAAGTACGGTCTCAAAGCCGCACGTCGCGCTCCCCAGTTCTCCAAGCGTTAACAGAACTACACAAACTGCCATTCTTCAGGAGTGGCAGTTTTTTTATTGCGCGACTGCGGCTTTTTGTCATCCCCGAGCGGTTGCCGATTTATCGGCGAGCGAGTGGGGACATCCGCGCACGAAGTGCCGAAGGCGCTTCGCACGTCGAGCTCCCCAGTTCTCCAAGCGCTGATTTTACAAAATGAATACCCACGGTTTTCGTAATGCCTGCGGATTTCCTTAAAATTCCGCAGGCATTCTATCTTCAGAAAAAAGCAAATTTATGTATTGACTAACGAACGGTAGTATGCTATAATTCCGCTGCATTGGAACTTATGATGCAGGAGAATAGGCTATGAGCAAATATGCCCCGTTATGGAACCGGATACGGGAAAACGGCAAAGAAAGCTTCACGCTGTCATTTGCGGAAATTGAGCAGCTTGCAGGAGTACCGCTTGACCATTCTTTTCTGAACTGTAAAAAAGAATTGCAGGCGTATGGGTATCAGGTCAGCAGGATTTCCATGAAGGCGGCAACGGTTGATTTTGAGAAGCTCCCCGCATAACCGCTGCGAAGCTGATTGCATACAGCCGGACAGCACCTTGCCTGATTATGCTGTTTTTCCCGGTCTGCTCACAGGAGTCAGCCGCGTCATCCGGGAATTTGCCGCATCATCGGAGCTGTATTTATTCATCTGCAATTGAAGACTCAAGAAAACCCTATAATCAGGAGGTTTTTCATGGAAAAAGGAAATACAAAGGAACAAATTCTCGCTGCCTCTTTGGACTTATTCTCGGTCAAAGGCTTTGAAGCAACCAGCATTGCTCAAATAGCCGATGCCGTCGGGCTTCGCAAGGCATCCCTTTACAGTCACTTTGAAAGCAAGCAGGACATACTGGATACATTGGTTGATGAAATTACAAAAGAATATGAGCAGCATTCAATATTTGTGAGGGCTGACCGGAGCAATCCCGAATTTACAGCGCAGAAGCGAAATAAAACCTTGGAAGAAATCATCACAGAAATCAAGGGGCAGATCAGATACATCATTCATGATCCCAAAATCAGCAAGGTCAGAAAGATGCTGACCATTGAACAGTATCAAAATGACAAACTAAAAAGCTTGCAGACAAAGCGAAGCTATGAAGATATCCTTAAATATAATCTCGGCCAGATACGCTTTCTGATTCAGGAAGGCGTACTGAAGGACGAGGATCCTGAAATCATGGCAGCACAGCTGGCCTGGCCTATTTCCATATGGACGAACCTTTGTGATCGAGAGCCGGAACGGGAAGCAGAGGCCATGGAGCTCATAGACAGGCATATCAGGCAGTTTTTCAGAGTATACGGAAAAAACTGATTCATGCCTGCGGCTGTTTTTTCACCGATATGGCCGCGCTGTTTTTTACGGCGTCAGCTAACGAGTGTACGGCAGCGGCAACTGTGCCGGAGTTGTCAACATACAAAGGAGGAAACGCAATGGAGACGAAAACATTAAGAATTATACAGAAATTAGCCGCGGTAGGTAAGGTGCTGAGCAAAATAATTGCCGTATGCTGCATCATCGGAATAATCGGCTGCCTTATCGGCATTATATCAATATCCACACTCGGTCTTGATACATTTAAGATCGGTGGAGTAACTATCCACAGCATGATCGAGGAAAGCGCCGAAATGAGCATCGGCACATTGTACGCATATATGACTGTCGGTCTTATTCTTTGCATTGGGGAATGCATTATTGCAAAGAAGGCTGAAAAATACTTCAGAAATGAGCTGACTGCCGGTACCCCGTTTACCTTTGACGGAGCAAAAGAGATGCTGCGTCTCGGAATATATATCATCGCTATTTCCATCGGGGCTCTGATTGCAGCGAACATTTCTTATTCCATCATGGACCACTGTCTGTCCGATGTAGCCGAAATACATCTGGACGCCTTTGGCCAGACCGGAACGGGACTTGCCTTTATCATTGCTTCCCTGCTTTGCAAATTCGGCGCGGAGAAAGAAACGGAAAGCCAAGCAGATGCTCATCTTCTGTAAGAAATGAATTCATTATTCGGCGCGAGGTAATTTATAATGGGTTTTAACGAAAAAATGATTCAGGTAGACAACTTAAGTAAAAGCTTTGGAAGCGTGAAAGCTGTTGACGACATCAGCTTTCAGGTTAAGCGCGGAGAGCTGTTTGCCTTTTTAGGTGTAAACGGTGCAGGAAAAAGCACGACAATTTCAATGATCTGCGGTCAGAACACTGCAGACCGCGGGTCCATCAGCGTGAACGGCATGGACACCCGCAAAAGCTCCCGCAGGGTAAAGGGTACCATTGGCGTTGTCTTTCAGGACAGCGCACTGGACAAGCCTCTCACCGGAAGAGAAAACCTGAAAAGCCGTGCGGCTCTATACGGAATTACGGGAAAGTCCTTCGAGTGCAGATTGCAGGAGCTTATCCGGACCTTCGAATTAGAGGAATTCATTGACCGTCCCTTCGGAAAGCTGTCCGGCGGACAAAGAAGACGGCTCGATATTGCCAGAGCCCTGATTCATAAGCCGGAGCTTTTGATTCTGGACGAGCCCACAACCGGTCTGGACCCCCAGACCAGAAGAATGATATGGAGCATTATACAGGAGCTGCGGGAGAAGGATGGACTGACCGTTTTTCTTACGACTCATTACATGGAAGAAGCGGCCGCGGCTGATTATGTTGTGATTATTGATCACGGAAAAATCGTCGCCGAGGGAACTCCCTATGAGCTGAAAAACGAATATGTAAAAGACACGCTTAACATTTACGGTATTACGGAAGACGAAGTGAAGCTTCTGGATATGAGCTATAAAGAAATACGTGACGGATATCAGCTTCGTGTTGAAACGCCTGCCGCTGTGACGGAGCTGATACAAAAGAACCCGGATATATTCCGGGACTATGAGCTAATCAAGGGCGGCATGGATGATGTTTTCCTTGCCGTAACCGGAAAAGTATTGGGAGGTGAACAGTCATGAGCGTTTTAGCCTCAATGATAAGCAGAAACCGGAAGCTGTTCTTTCGGGACAAGGGGATGTTCTTCTCCTCCATGATTACTCCGGTAATCTTAATCGTTCTGTATGTAACCTTTCTGGCAAAGGTCTACAAGGACTCCTTCACATCGAACCTGCCGGAAACGGTAAGCATCTCCCACAAGCTGATCAACGGCGCTGTTGCGGGGCAGCTTGCGGCAGCTCTGCTGGCTGTCACCTGTGTTACGGTAACATTCTGCGTCAACCTCACAATGATACAGGACAAAGCCCTCGGTATAAGAAAGGACTTTGATATTGCGCCGGTAAGCAGGCCGCGAATATATCTGGGATATTTTCTGGCCACGGTTCTGAATTCCCTTATGATAAACGGTCTGGCTTTGCTTCTTTGTCTCGGCTATATCAAGCTGATGGGCTGGTATCTGACCGCAGGCGATGTCATGCTTTTGATCGTGGATGTTTTTATTCTCGTTATGTTTGGCGCCGTGCTTTCCAGTCTTATCTGCTATCCGCTGACCACGCAGGGGCAGCTGTCTGCAGTCGGAACCATCATCAGTGCCTTCTACGGTTTTATCTGCGGTGCATACATGCCGATTTCCAGCTTCGGCGAAGGTCTTCAGAAGGTTATGAGCTACCTTCCCTGCACATACGGAACCGCTATGCTGAAAAACCATATGCTGAACGGTGTCTTTGAGGGTATGCAGGCGGAAGGGCTTCCGCCGGAGATCGTTTCTTCCATCGGAGATTCTCTGGATTGCAATCCGGTGTTCAGAGGAAGCGCAGTCGCTCCCGGCACAATGATGGTAATCATGCTTGTTTCAATCCTTATTCTGGGTGGAATCTATCTTCTCATCACCATGAAATCGGAAAACAGCAGGAAGCAGTGACATTGGCAGAATCGGCATGAAGAGCCCCGGTTCACCAAGCGTTAACAGAACAATAAAAGCTGCCATTCTTCGGAGTGGCAGCTTTTATTGTTCGGAACTCCTATTTTTCAATTAAAAACCCGGCATCTGCTGCGGCAGCTGCCGGGTTGATTTATAATTCTCTCGGGCCGCCCACGAAGAACAGAGCAACGGTTCCGGGGCCCGTATGGGCGCCTATAGTCGTGCCTACCCAGTTGATTTCCACCTTGCCGTTGAGCTTCGGGAAGCGTTCCTCAATCAATGCTGCAACGGCTTCTGCGTCTTCGCGGCAGGCAGACTGGGAGATATAGCACTTGCCGCTGTAGTCAAGTCCGTTTTCCCCGTTCTCCTCCATGCGCTTTACGATTTCACGGATGACCTTTTTCTTGGTGCGCACCTTTGCCACGGGAACAAGATGCCCCGTTCCGTCCATATGCAGCAGAGGACAGATATCCAGCATTCCCCCGAAAACCGCCGCGGTTTTGGAGATGCGTCCGCCACGCACATAGCTTGAGAGGTCGGTAGAGAAAAACCAGTGATGGATTTTCAGCTTGTTTTCCTCGATCCACGACACAAGCTCCTCCGCGCCCATACCTCCGTCGCGCTTATCCGCTGCCATATCCATGAGCAGACCGTAGCCCGAGGATGCGCACAGGGAATCAACAACATATATTTTTCTTTCGGGAAAACGCTCCATTGCAATCAGCGCCGCATTGCGTGCGGAATTGACAGTTCCGGACAGTCCCGAGGACAGGCTAACATGAACTATGTCCAGGCCCTTTTCAAGAAAGGGTGTGAAGAAATCCACATATTCGGAAACATTCACCTGGGAGGTTCGGGTGTCCGCACCCTTTGCCATTTCACCGTAGAACTCCTCAAAGTCCATGCTCACGCCCAAATCGTCGGTATATTCATTGCCGTTGAGGGCAAAATGGAAGCAGACATAGGGGATGCTTCGTGCTTCGAAATGTTCTTTTGTGATGTCTGCCGTGGAACAGCAGCTGAGGATATAATTTGCCATGGGTAATGCTCCTTTCGCATTTATGAAAAAAGCATAAGCCCCACGGCGAAAAACAGCAAGCTACTCCGCCGCATTTTCATTCTACCGTAAAAACGCAGTGGGTAGAGTGCGCCGTTTTGCACTCTACCCACAGTAGAATTGGCTTATTTTGTTTGTTTTTTCTCCGCTTTTTTAGGTTTTTTTCGCACATTATGGGCAAGGAACACTAAGGCCACCGCCGGAACGGAAATGAGGAAAATCTGCCACATATTCGCCTCGGGTACCGCGAAATAAATCAGCAAAAACAAGGAGAGCACAAAGGCGGAGATAACACATGCCCCACCCTTCCATTTGTAAAAAACGCCGTCCAGCACAAGGGCAATCAGCAGAGACAGGGACAGTCCGATGAGGAAAATCCGCCATTCAGGCTTTCCGTAAAGCCACAGTATCACAAAGGCAGTAAGTGCCGCGGTCATTATACTCAAAACTGCAATGGCAATGATAATGCTTGCCCTGTAGGTGGGAGAATTATCCTCTACCGGCATGCCCTCCGCGATCTCCACCTTGTCGTGGGCGGTGAGAATGTAATCCACCGTAACACCGAAAATTTCCGCAATGCGCGTAAGGGCAAATGCGTCGGGAAGGGCTTCTCCCCGTTCCCATTTGGATATGTTTTTATCGGAATAATTCAGCTTTGCGCCAAGCTCGGCTTGAGTCATACCCTCCCGGGTGCGCAGAATTATAAGATTGCCGGCGCAAACCAGCTTAAGTTCATTCAGCTCCAAGGTATGCCCCCCTTTACCGTAAAACAGGCTTCAGCTATGTTCTACTATTCTATGGAAAACGGGGCTTCAAGTCAAGGTAAATTTTTACTTCAGGTCACCAGCGCACCGTAGATTAATATGCCCAGATTATCGGCATAAATCTTATCGAAATCAGAAACAGGCAGAGGATTAACGCCAAGTCCCGCCTCAATAGTATAGCCGGGACGGTTGTAATCCTGAATAAACCAGTCCTTATATCCCGCGAAGCCCGAGGAATAGGGCGTATCCTCATAGGCATAACCCGACAAAGCGGAAAAGGTTTCCGCAATTTCCCGGGAATTTCGCGGCTCATAATCGAGATACTTCCAGTAGATGACCTCGCCCTGGGTGTGATAGGCCAGCACAAGTCGGGGCGAAAGCGCCTGTGTAAAATCGTACACGGCACGGCTTTCCGGCGCCGTAAGCGGAGCCGTACCCACGAAATCCGCAGGCGCGGGGCTCACAATGCCCAGGGCGAATTTATTCTGCCGCGCCTGCTCCCAGCCTGCGGGATACTGCAGGTTCAAATCCACGCCCCGAACATTGGCTTTCCAACCCGCAGGAAAGGAAAACTGCGGATAGCCTGCGGCAATGCGCTGTGCGTTTTCGTAATATTCGCCCTCGGTGAGGGCGCCTGTAACCAGGTCAACACCGTCGGGATTAACCAAAGGCGCTATGTAGATGCTGCTGCGCCGCAGCAGCTCCGCCGCGTTCTGTCCGTATATGCTTCCGCCGTAGGCCGCAGTCTTTGCCAGAGTTTCAAAAAATTTCAGCAGCACGGGAGTGGTTATCCATTCGTTTGCGTGGTGTGCGGCATTATAAAAAACAATATTATCTCCGCTGCCTGCGGACATATACCACAGGGGCTTTCCCATGACGCTTTTTCCCAGCTCCCCCGATCCGGTAAAGGGGTAGCGAGCCGCAATGCCCCGAACCACATAGGAGACCAGCCGCGCGGTGTAATCAATAGCGGTAGGCACCACATCAAAGGGCAGCGGCACCGTTACGGTGGTGCCGATTTCAAGATTCAGCGCATTAAGTCCGGGATTTGCAATGTTAATTGCCTCCACAGTTGTACCGTACATACGGGCAAGGCCGAAAAGCGTGTCGCCTCTATGTATTCGGTGGGCGAAAAAGCCCGTGTACCACGGCATCAGCGCACGGTGAGTCAGCGGCCCCACAAGTCCGTCGGCGGATAGTCCGTTTCCCGATTGAAATTGCTTCACCGCATTGCGCGTGACATTTCCGAAAATTCCGTCTGTTTCCAAATCTCCGAAACCTGCCCGGTTAAGAGCAAGCTGCAAAAGCTGTACATCCGGTCCCCTGCTTCCGTATTTTAAAATTTTCATTTATTCACCCCATATTTTAGCCATGGCCGCCGCCCGTTGAAAAATCAAGGGCAGCCAATTTAATTAAATTTAGCCTGCTTTATTTTATGCGGATGCGCCCATACTTATTGACGGAGGTGAAAATTTGAAGAGGAAAATTTTTGTTTGTATCATACTCTGCGCGGCACTGCTATGCAGCGGCGCTCTGGCGGATTCCCTCGCTGTGGGCGGTACGCCGCTGGGCATTTCCATGCGAATTGAGGGCGTTGCCGTGGCGGGATTTTCGGAGGTTGAAACGGATAGCGGTACCATTTCCCCTGCGGAGGCCGCCGGATTGGAGGCAGGCGACATCATTGTGAAGCTGGGCTCAAATGACATTGCCACGGCGAAGGATTTCACACATGCCGTGGCTCAGCTCGACGGAAAGGAAATCTCCGTCACCGTATCCCGGGGAGACAAGCTCCGTCAGTTCAATCTGACTCCCGCCAAGGACACAGAGGGCGTCTGGAGGCTGGGCGTGTGGCTCCGTGATGCCATCAGCGGCGTAGGCACACTTACCTTCTACGATCCGGAAAGCGGCCTCTACGGCGCTTTGGGCCACAGCATAAGCGATTCGGACACGGGCCGCGTTATGCCCCTGCACGACGGCAGCATATGCAGTGCGGAAATAGTGGATGTCATTCCCGGCAAGGCAGGTGCGCCCGGAGAGCTCTGCGGCTGCTCGGACGAGGCCGTTCCGCTGGGCGACATTCAGATTAACTGCGTCTGCGGAATTTTCGGCACAGGTGATTTGCCCGCGGAGGACATTCTGGAAACAGGTGAAATGAAGCAGGGAAAAGCCCTCATCCGCTGTACTCTTGACGGCAGCGGAGTTCAGGAATATGAAATTGAGATTCAAAAAGTAGCGCAGGGTGACGGCTGCACCACGGCGGTAATTCATGTCACCGACTCCGCGCTTCTGGAAAAGACCGGCGGCATCGTTCAGGGCATGAGCGGAAGTCCCATTATTCAGGACGGTGAGCTCGTAGGTGCGGTGACTCATGTTTTCGTTAATGACCCCACATCGGGCTACGGCATAAGCATTTACGATATGCTTGACGCGGCGCAGGCAGTGGAAAGAGCGGCATAAAAAAAAGCACCCCAAAGGGGTGCTTTTAAATTATTTATTGTAGTCTTCAAGTCGCTTTAGGTTTCCCCTTTGGGGAACATAGCTTTCGATTTTTTCGAGGGCCTCTTCGGGAGTGTTCGCAACAGAAAAAATCTCCAGACAGTTTTCCGACATGAAGCGCTCCTGTGCCGTATGCTTCAGCAGCGTCTCCATAGGGGAAAAATAGTCATTTGTATTCAGCATCACAATGGCATGGCTGCATCTGCCCAGCTGCTTCAGGGTGAGGATTTCGAAAAACTCCTCATAGGTGCCGATGCCGCCGGGAAGGACTATGACCGCGTCGGATTTTTCCTCCATGAGCTGCTTTCTTTCCCGCATGGTTTCCGTGAAAATCAGCTCCGTGCAGTGCTCATAAAGTATGCCCGGCTCGTCGAAAAACCTCGGTGCAATGCCCGTTATTTCACCGCCGCCGGCGTAAACGCCCCGGGCCACCGCACCCATGAGTCCCTCGGCACCGCCGCCGAACACAAGGGCGTGTCCCCTCTGTGCCATAAGCGCACCGAGTCTTTCGGCTTCGGTGTAGTATATTTCCTCAAGACTGCGGCTGGATGCTCCGTAGATACAGATTTTCATTTCACTTTACCACCACATTATCCTCGCCAAGCATTTCCTTCAGCTCCGCAATAAGAGCATCGTGTATTACACAGCTTGCGGCAAGGCGCTTCTTTTCCTTTTCGCAGTAAATAACCATTTGCTGCCGGCCCGGGAACATGGTAAGGATAAGCTCTATGCGCTTGAGCGCAGGACTCTCCGCAGAGGGCAGCTTAACCCAGAGCTTTGTCTCCTTTTTTACCTCGGGTGCAGGCGTCTTCACAGGCGCACTCTTCATAAGACCCAAATCGGAAATGGGGCGGATTTCGTCCACCATAATCTGGGGCGCCTTTTCATCACGCAGGGAGATGCGTCCCTTAATCACCAACGCCGCATTGTCGTGAATGTATCCGCCGCCGCTGTCAAGCGCACGCTGGAAGGCAATAAGCTCCATGGCACCGGTATCGTCCTCAAGAACAATATAGCTCATGAGGCTGTTTGACTTGGTCGTGCGGGTGCGTGTTGACTGCACCACGCCCGCAACGGTCACAAGCTGACCGTCGGCAAAGCGATGCTCGCTGTTTTCCCCGTCAAAGTCCGCCATGATTGCGCCTATGGGGATAATGCCCGCACGGCGCACCAGCTCACGGTATTCGTCCATGGGATGACCGCTGAGGTACAGACCCGTGGTTTCCTTTTCCATGGCCATGAGCTCGGAGCGTGAAAACTCCTCCACCTCGGGGAGCTTTATTTCCACAGAGGCAGCATCCGCAAAATCGGGCTCGCCGAAAAGATTCATCTGTCCCTCGATGTTGTTGCGGTTTTCATGGGCGATGGAATCCAGCATGAGCCCCGCAATCTGCAGCAGCGCTTTTCTCTTATTTCCGAAGCTGTCAAAGGCACCTGCGCGAATGAGATTTTCCACAGCGCGGCGATTAAGGTCACGGCCCGACATTCTGCGGCAGAAATCCTCAAAGCTCTTGAACGGGCCGTCAAAGCTGCGGGATTTGATTATCTCGTTTACAAAGCCGCGGCCTATGCTCTTTATGGCCACAAGACCGAAGCGTATATTCTGTCCCACGACGGTGAAATCCGCGCCGGATTCATTCACATCGGGCGGCAGAAGCTTAATTCCCATATCGCGGCACTCGGAGATATACTCCGCCACCTTGACGCTGTTGTCAAGCACAGAGGACAAAAGCGCCGCCATGTACTGCTGGGGATAGTGCTTTTTCATATATGCCGTGCGGTATGCCACAATGGCATAGCTTACGGCGTGAGCCTTGTTGAAGGCGTAGGAGGCGAAGGCAAGAATCTCATCATAGATGCTGTTTGCCACATCCTCGGGAACGCCGCGCTTTACGGCGCCGTCAATGCCGCGGCTTTCGTCGCCGCGGACAAAGGCAATGCGCTCCGCGTCAATGACCTTGTGCTTTTTCTTGGACATGGCGCGGCGAATCATATCCGCCTGGCCTAAGGAGAAGCCTGCAAGGCGGCGGAAAATTTCAATGACCTGCTCCTGATAGACGATGCAGCCGTAGGTTACATCAAGAATGGGACGGAGCATTTCATGCTTATAGCTGATTTTTTCGGGGTTATTTGAGCATTCGATAAAGCGGGGAATGCTCTCCATGGGGCCCGGACGGTAAAGGGAAATGATTGCTGTGATATCTTCAATGCTTGTGGGCTTAAGTCCCGTGCAGACACCCGTCATGCCCGTGCTTTCAAGCTGGAACACGCCGCCGGTTTTGCCTGCGGAAAGCATTTCGAAAACCGCCTTGTCCCCGTCGGGAATCTTATCCACCTCAAAGTCGGGCTCGGTTTCTCTGACCATCTTCGCCGCATCCTCAAGAACGGTGAGATTTCGCAGACCGAGAAAGTCCATTTTGAGAAGTCCTAACTCCTCAAGGGTTGTCATCTGGTACTGGCACACCACGGATTCGTCATTTTTCGACAGAGGTACATACTCATAAACGGGCCTGTCCGTAATTACGACGCCTGCGGCGTGCATGGAGGCATGGCGGGGCATACCCTCAATGGCCTTTGCCGTGTCAATAAGATGGCGCATATTCTCGTCGGTCTCGTACATCTCGCGCAGAGGCTTGGAAACATGCAGAGCCTCGTCAAGCGTCATGCCCAGAGCAAAGGGAATCTGCTTTGCCACGGCATCGCATTCGGCATAAGAAACATCCAGCACGCGGCCCACATCGCGCACCGCGCCCTTTGCCGCCATGGTGCCGAAGGTGACGATCTGCGCCACATGGTCAGAGCCGTATTTGCGGTTAACGTAGTCAATGACCTCGCCGCGGCGGTTGACGCAGAAGTCAATATCGATATCGGGCATGCTGACTCGCTCGGGATTGAGGAATCGCTCGAAGAAAAGGCTGTACTTTATGGGGTCCACATCGGTGATTCCCAGAGTATAGGAAACCACGCTGCCTGCGGCAGAGCCTCTGCCGGGTCCCACGGGTATTTTATTTCTCTTGGCATAGGCGATGAAATCTGAAACGATGAGGAAATAGTCCACAAAGCCCATTTTCTTTATCATTTCCAGCTCGTATTTAAGCTGATTTTTTACCGTGCCGTCATCGTTGGGATAGCGCTCAAAAAAGCCCTTGATGCAGAGCTTGCAGAGATATTCATAGCTGTCCTTTTCACCCTCGGGGAGCTTGAATTTCGGCAGCTTGTAGTGGCCGAACTCAAAGTCATAATTGCACATCTCCGCAATCTTCACCGTGTTGTCGGCGGCCTCGGGATACTCGGGGAACAGGGCGCGCATTTCCTCCTCGCTCTTGAGATAGAAGCTGTCGCCCTCAAATTTCATGCGGGCAGGGTCCGCCACGCTCTTGCCCATCTGAATGCACATGAGCACATCCTGATAATAGGCATCCTTCTGCTCAATGTAATGGGCGTCGTTGGTGAGGGCAAGGGGTATGCCCGTCTCCTTATGAATTCGTATAAGGCCCTCGGCGGCCTTCTTTTCCACATCAAGACCGTGGTCCTGAATTTCGAGATAAAAGCTGTCCTCGCCGAAAAGGCGCTGAAGCTCCAACGCTTTTGCCTTGGCGGCCTCGTAGTTGCCGGAATTTATCATGCGGGGAATTGCGCCCGCAACACAGCCGGAAAGGCAGATCAGCCCCTCGGAATAGTGGGAAAGCAGTTCCCAGTCAATGCGGGGCTTTATATAAAATCCCTCGGTGAAGGCCGAGGACACAAGGAAGCAGAGATTTTTATAGCCCGTTTCGTTCTTGCACAGGAGAATGAGATGGGTGTATTCGCCGTCAATATTGTGCTCCTTGTCAAAGCGGGTGCGGGGCGCAACATAGACCTCGCAGCCGATGACGGGCTTTATGCCCTGGGCTTGGCAGGCCTTGTAAAATGCCACGGCGCCGTACATTACACCGTGGTCGGTGATGGCAACGGCGGTCTGACCTAACTCCTTGGCGCGCTTAACCAGCCCCTCGATGCGGCAGGCGCCGTCCAGCAGCGAATATTCACTATGCACATGTAGGTGAACAAAGCTCATATCTTATCTCGTTTCTCTGAAAAATGCTGTTTTCCGCCTTCCGCAGATCAGTTCGTTGCATTATTAATACCAGTCGTAGTATACATATTCCCAGTTCCAATCATAGAAATAGGCGCCGCAGCCGTCACAGTAATCCGGGCAGCCATTGCCCTCATAACCGCAGTTGCTGCAGGTATAATATGTACTCCAGTCTTCTTCTACGAAATCGCCGTAGTCATCGTAATATCCATAGTAGTAGGTTGTGATGTACTGAAAGGCATCATAGTCATAATCAT
>JAUMWD010000013.1 GCA_030529825.1 Bacillota bacterium | reverse complement strand
CTTGCCTCAACGGAGCTGTTTTCCCATGCCACAACTCTATATTTATACTTCTTATTAATCACCGCCATATTCCACGGTGTGCCGAATTTGACAATTATGCGTCCGTCAAAATCAACAGGGATTGTGTCAAGCTCTGCCTGACTTGTTACAACGATTTCTTTCATCTTTTCATTCTCCTTTCCATAATTTCTTCATCGAGTTTTCCATCCTCTGCAGCTTCATACAGATTGGCACCCACCAGTATCGGCAGCCAAATCAAAAAGATTATTAGTACAAGTTTCATTTCGTTGCTCCTTCCGCAATCGGCTCATACCGCCTGATTGCGAATCCGTTGCCACACTTGAGCATCTTGTACTTGCCCTTGCTGACTCTGTTCTGCAATTCACCGCAGTATATCTGGTAGTTGGTTTTGGCCTTTGTCAATTTGCAGCCTGCGTTCGCAGGCATAAAATATACAAGGCTCGGTGTGATTTTCACTCGCAAGTGGCTGATGTCCGCCAGGAGTTTGTTAGCCGATGCGCTGAACATAACTCTGTAAGATGTGCAGCCGTGGACTTCATTGGATGTAATCCTGACCGTGTACTCACTCATGCCATCAACCTCGCCAGCTTCTCAATTGCGATGCCGGTGCTGCCCACTCCGTAGAGTCTTGCCACCGTTCTTGCATCAATTCCCAGGTATCGTGCAATCTCTGACCGATTGAGAATCCGCTTGCCGCCAAAATGCTCAAGCAGGTTTTCATAAATGGCACGATAATCTTCCTTTTCCCTTGCCAATTCTGCGCACACTCCTTTTCAAATGTTGATTTTTCGCAATTTGCGACACCGAAATGTCACAAATTCGCAATTTGTTGTTGACAAGTGATTGGTTTGTGTTGTATAGTGGTTGATGTCACTCACAACTAAACAGCACTCACCAATCGTTGCAATGCCATGCAACTGCCTTGGGATTTTTGCACCCTTTTTGCAGTCCCAATGCTCTTGCCTTGCCTTCGATAACATAATACTGCTAATTTTAGCAATTTGCAATATCTTTTCTGATTGTTTTTTGCTAAATTTAGCAATTTGTAGCATTGCACAATTTACTCCATTTGGTTTTGTGAAAAACATACAGAGGTGTACAAATGAAAAAAGGAAAGCTGAAAAATCTTGCAGTTACATTCGTATATTTCCTTCCGGTAATTTGCTTTTTCATCTCGGAGGGTTTCCCGAACCACACGATTAGTGATGTGTGCTTATATTGCATTTTGGTTTTTGGCTGGGTTTCCCCAGCAATTTATATGAAGCAAGAAATGCAAGACATAGAACATCCGGCGGTGGCGTCTGCCGTTATTCACTTCGCAACAATCATTTTAGGCTGCAAGATTTTTGATTGGCCTAACAGTTCTGACCCTCTGGGGAAAATTGCCTGGGCTTTAATAGTTGTATTTTCTTTTGCGGCATTGGGTTATCATTCAAAAAGGCACGAAGAATACAAAGCAAAATACCAACAAGAACTTGAAGAGAATAAAAGGTTAAAGGAAGAAGCAAAAAATGGACACAACACTTGAAAGAATACTCTCACTCATACCCCGCAAGCCCGATGGAAAGTATGTTCACGGTGCAATAAAGGAGTTCTGTGAAGCCACCGGCGCACCTCATAGTGCGCTTAAAGAGTGGGAACAAGGCACAACCATGTCTTACCGTAAGTACCTATACAAAATCGCGCAAAAGTACGATGTGTCCGTAGAATGGCTTGAGGGCAAAACAGACGAAAAAAATCCACCCTCAAATAATGAGAGTGGACTTGATGATATTGATGCGGAGATTATTGAGCTTCTGAAATCAAAGACCGCAGAACAGAGAGCTGCAATTCTCCAGCTTCTCCGTTCCAATTTATAAGGAAATCTCTTAATACTTCTTTCTGCTTAATCGTCATTCGCTTTAACAGCATACGCAGTTCTTCTTCAAATTCCATGTGCATTTCCCCTTTTTGCAAGCATCGTACCACCGAAACCGCATTTATTGTGTCGATTTCTGTCGGCAATACGGATTATCTCAAACGGATAACTTGCTTGATTTATTTATCTGATTAGGATAATACACGCATATGGATATTCTGTCAATACAACATTATGCAAATGCACAACTTTAGGGTAATAAGCTGGACAGTAATGCCATGTTTATTGCCCTAAATCAGCAATTTAAATTATTATTTATATATATTTTTTTATATTAAAAATTTTCACCCGAAAGGAGGCTATAATGTATCAGCGAAAATCCAACGGATTGTGGTGTGAAAAGGTAAACGGCAAAGTAATCACGGCTAAAACCAAAAAGGCACTCATAGCAAAACTGATGGACTATAACGAAAAGGAAACCAATGGTCTTAAAGTGTCAGAGGCTCTTGAGGAGTGGCTTACATCCAAAGAGGGCAAAGTGTCATTCAAGACATTGGAAGGCTACGCAGCACCCATAGCAAGGCTGAACGATGCCTTTGGGGATGTTAGGCTGAAAGACTTAACACCGGCAATGATACAAGGCTTCGTCAATAGTCTGCACTCGCAAGGCTACAAACGCACAACAGTTCAAAGGCCATTGGACATTCTCCGTATGATGTTTGACTATGAGATTGTCAAGAGTGGGAAGATAAGCACTAATCCTTGTGCATCCGTAAAGCTGCCAAGAGGCTTGAAACAAGAGCATAGGGAGCTTGCTTCAAAGGAAGATGTGGACATCGTAAAGGCAAGTGTTAATCTGCCATTCGGTCTGTTTGCGTATCTGCTCTGCTACACGGGATTGCGTAAGGGAGAGGCTCTTGCCCTGACATATTCAGACTTTGACTTTGACCGGGAGATAATAACAATCAATAAATCCTTGTCATGGCAGCATAACCGCCCCGTGATAAAAGAACCGAAAACCGCAACATCCATTCGCAGAATCGCTTTGCTTGATGCCCTGGGGTCCGTGTTGCCGAAGAAGTGGAACGGGTATCTGTTCTCTGCCGATAACGGCAAAACACCCCTAACGCAGACAGAGTTCCGGCACCGTTGGGTTGCCTACTGCAAAGCTGCAGGCTTGTGCGATGATGCCCCTCGCATCACCCCTCATCAGCTTCGGCATGAGTTCGCAACCATCCTTTTCGATGCAGGCGTTGACCCTGCGGATGCAAAGGATTGGCTCGGTCACGCATCAGAAAGCACCACCCGTGAGATATACACTCACATCCGTGAAAGTCGCAAGACATTAACCGCAATGCAAGTGGAGAATTTCTTAAAAGGTGTACCAACAACTGTACCAAGCACCAAAAACCATTGATATTCCTCAATTAATATATACTTGGTAAGGATGAGGTCGGCAGTTCGAATCTGCCCAGCAGCTCCAAAAAGACAGTTACCCTTTCGGGTAGCTGTCTTTTTGCTTTCTACGGCATCGAACTGCCGGCCTCACTAATTGCCTCAGGCAATTTTATTTTTAATCCGGCATCGCAAGGCTTCATGCGTAAGCATGATGCGTTGCGGCAGTTCGAATCTGCCCAGCAGCTCCAAAAAGACAGTTACTCTTTCGGGTAGCTGTCTTTTTGCTTTCTACGGCATCGAACTGCCGGCCTCACTAATTGCCTCAGGCAATTTTATTTTTAATCCGGCATCGCAAGGCTTCATGCGTAAGCATGATGCGTTGCGGCAGTTCGAATCTGCCCAGCAGCTCCAGAAAGACAGTTACCCTTTCGGGTAGCTGTCTTTTTGCTTTTCTTCTGCCATGGAATCATATCGCATAGATTACATCATTATAACTCGCATATTAACAAATGCTTATTGAATAACAAGGTGCATTAGTATATATTTATGGTAAAATATCAATGTGTATTTTACATAAGGGTATCGTTTATGAAGGCATTTAACGAAAGCATTTCAGTTGCTCGGGTTTTGGAAAGGCTTGACCAATACCTGGCGAGAAAAGACTATGCCGCCGCAGAGCGCCATCTCAACTATTGGATGGCGGAGGCGGAGCTTATTTCGGACAAGCGCAGTATGGTCACAATTGCAAACGAGCAAATCGGTTTTTACAGAAAGCAGGGTATGAAGGAGCAGGCTTTTTCCGCATCGGAAAAGGCTCTAGCGCTTGCAGAGGAAGTCGGTCTCGGCGGCAGCATTACCATGGGCACAACTCTGATCAATGCGGCAACAGCCTGCAAGGCCTTCGGTGAAGCCGAAAAAGCACTTCCTCTATACGAAAAAGCAAAGGAAATCTATCAAATGCGTCTGAGCCCTGATGACAGACGCATGGGCGGACTTTACAACAACATGGCTCTTGCGCTGAAAGACCTGGGGCAATTGGACGAGTCGATGGATATGTTCCGAATGGCCATTAAGGTCATGGAAAAGGTCAGCGGCGGCGAGCTCGAGGTTGCCATCACCTACTGCAACATGGCAGACCTTTACGCGCAAAACGGCAGCAGCGACAACATTCTACCCTGCCTCCGAAAGGCGTTTGAGCTTATCAGCACGGACAGCCTTAACCGTGACGGATACTATGCCTTTGTTTGCGAAAAGTGCGCTCCCATCTTTGGCTTTTACGGACTGCAGGAGCAGGAAAACGAACTTTCCGAACGCGCGAGGATAATCTATGAAGGGGCTTGAACTTTCCAAAGCATATTATGAGGAATTCGGAAAACCCATGCTGGAGCAGCAGTTTCCCGAGCTTCTGAAATATATTGCCGTGGGCTTTGTGGGCAGCGGCTCCGACCGCTACGGCTTTGACGACGAAATCTCCCGTGACCACGATTTTGAGCCGGGCTTCTGTATCTTCCTGCCCGGGGAAGATGTGGTTGACCGCAGAAGCGCATTTTTACTTGAGCGCGCCTACGCGAAGCTTCCCAAGGAATACATGGGCTTTAAGCGTCAGCCTCTATCCCCCGTGGGCGGCAACCGCAACGGTGTCATGCGCACAACGGAGTTTTACGGCAAGGCCGTAGGCGCACCCGACGGCAGGCTTTCACCCGACGCATGGCTGCGTATTCCCGACTATGCTCTTGCCGAGTCCGTAAACGGCGAGGTTTTCTATGACGGCTACGGCGAGTTTTCCGCCATAAGAGAAGGGCTTTTACATATGCCGAAGGACATAATGCTGAAGCGCCTTGCGGGAAACCTGCTTATAATGGCGCAGGCGGGACAGTATAATTTCCGCCGCTGTATAAGCCACGGCGAGGCCGAAGCGGCACAGCTTGCCTGCCATGAATTTGTATGCTCTGCCATGAAGGTGATTTTCCTGCTTCGGGGAAAATACCTCCCATATTACAAATGGAGCTTCCGCGCCCTGAGGCAATTGGACACAGAACAAAAATATTCCGAAAAGCTCGCATCTCTTCTGGGCAGCGGCTCGGCAGTAGAAAAGCACAAAGCCATTGAAGAAATATCCGCTGAAATTATTTGTGAGTTAAAAAATTTAAATATAACCAAAGCCACCTGCGGCGACCTTGAAAGGCACGCATACTCCGTCAACGATTCTATCTCCGACGGACAACTGCGAAACATGCACGTTCTCACCGCTATATGAAAGGAGAAACAATGAACGTAACCAAAGACATACGCTATATCGGCGTAAACGACCACGAAATCGACCTTTTTGAAGGACAGTATGTTGTGCCTCTGGGCATGGCTTACAACTCCTACGCCATCATTGACGAAAAGATTGCGGTAATGGACACCGTGGACAAGCACTTCGGTGATGCATGGCTTGACAATCTCGAAAAAGAGCTTGACGGCAGAAAGCCCGACTATCTTGTTGTTCAGCACATGGAGCCCGACCACTCCGCAAATATTGTTTACTTCATGGAAAAACACCCCGAAGCGGTTATTGTATCCTCCGCTAAAGCATTTGTCATGATGCAGAATTTCTTCGGTCGGGATTTTGCTGACCGCCGCGTTGTTGTGGGCGAGGGCGACACCCTCTGCCTCGGTGCTCACACTCTGACCTTTGTAACCGCTCCCATGGTACACTGGCCCGAGGTTATCGTAACCTATGACAGCACCGACAAGGTGCTCTTCTCCGCTGACGGCTTCGGCAAGTTTGGCGCAAACGATGTTGAGGACCCCGAGGGTTGGGCCTGCGAAGCACGCCGCTACTACTTCGGCATAGTGGGCAAATACGGTGCCATGGTTCAGACTCTTCTCAAGAAGGCATCCGCCCTTGACATTGAGATAATCTGCCCTCTCCACGGTCCCGTTCTTACCGAAAATCTCGGCTACTACCTTGAAACCTACAATACATGGTCTTCCTACGGTGTTGAGAGTGAGGGCATTGTCATTGCCTACACCTCCGTTTACGGTCACACCAAGGAAGCCGTTGAGCTGCTTGCAAAGAAGCTTGAGGAAAACGGCTGCCCCAAGGTTGCTGTCACCGACCTTGCCCGGGATGATATGCCCGAGGCTGTGGAGGATGCCTTTCGCTACGGCACTCTGGTTCTCGCAACCACTACCTACAACGGTGAAATTTTCCCCTTCATGAGAGAGTACATCAACCATCTAACCGAGCGCGGCTACAAAAACAGAACCATCGCGCTTATGGAAAACGGCTCCTGGGCTCCCATGGCCGCAAAGGTCATGAAGAAGATGCTGGAGGGCTGCAAGAACATTACATGGGCAGAGAACACAGTTACTGTAATGTCCGCGCTTAACGCGAACTCCGCTGCGCAGATTGAAGCTCTTGCAAAGGAGCTTTGTAAATAAATTAAAGGAGGATTTTTCAATGAGCATTTACAAATGTACAGTATGTGGCTGGGAATACGACGAAGAAGAAGGCCTTGAAGAATAAGGCATCGACCCCGGCACAAAGTTTGAAGACCTTGACGGATTTACCTGCCCCCGCTGCGGTGTTGATAAATCCCACTTCGAAAAAGCAGACTGAGTTTTAAGGCAAAAAGGCAGACTTGTTTAACAGGTCTGCCTTTTTGCTTTTTTGCGGTATCGGCTTACAGATTAATTCTATGCAAAAGTCTGCTCTGATTCGGTAATGATGCCCCTGCTTCTACGCAGCACGCTCCCCTATTTTTCGGACAGTTTGCCTGAAGCAGAAAAAACAAAAAAATCCCGGGGCATAAGCCCCGGGATTAAAAGGTTTTATGCTATGTAATTATGCTGCTTCGTCCACATACATATATGTATACAGGCGTACAAGGACAGTTGCTGCCATGCCGCGGTTTGCGGTGCCGTTTGCATTGAAGGTGGGTGCGGTGTCAACGCCGTTCATGATGCCGAGGTTTGCAATGACATTTACTGCGTCAACATAGCTTGCAGCGATGCTGCCTTCATCAACGAAGCCGTAGGATGCTCTTGCCGCTGCATCTGCGGGGCCCTTTTCGCCGGCAATGAAGCGGTACATGAAGGTTGCCATCTGGGCGCGGCTGATATTTGCATTGGGACGGAAGGTGCCGTCACCATAGCCCTGGATGATGCCGTTCTCAACGCCCCATGCAACTGCTGCCTGATAAGGAGCAGAAATCATGCCTGCATCTGCAAAGCTCAAGGTGGTGTTGGTTGCATCAGGTCTGCCTGCCAGGCGCCACAGCATGGTGATGAACTGTGCGCGGGTTACATTGTCGTTGGGATGGAAGGTGCCGCCAGGATAGCCGCCTGCGATCTGCCAGAAGTTTGCAATGATGATGTAGTCATGGTAGCCGCTTGCGGAAATATCGGAGAAGGGATCGTTGCTGTGGTCACCGGGAGTTTCTTCAACATCGCGGGTCTCGAAGGAGCCGCAGATATTGCAAACGCGTGCCTCAAAGCCGCCGCCTTCTACGCAGCCGGGAACAACAACTCCCCAATCGCTCCAGGAGTGCTCACTTACGGTGATACGGCCCTGGGGTGCTGCATACTGCTGGCCGATGACGCCGCCCAGCTCCTCGGTGATGTAAGCCATGAGTGCTTCATCAAGGGGAACGCCGGTGTCAAACTGTGCGGATGCTGCTGCGAATGCGTAGTAGGTGTCGCCGCCTGCTGCGCAGAAGTTATTGGTGATAACAGCGTAGGTTGCTTCGGGATCGAAGTCCTTGCCGTTGATGCTGTTGATGGTTACGCGGTTGATGCTTGCAGGACCGTAGTAGGTGGATGCGGGATAGGTTTCTGCGTTTGCATCGTAATCCTTGTATGTTGCGATGGTGAAATCAATACCTGCGACCTGGGGGAAGCCGCCAACTGCGCCGGGAGTGCAGTAGGTGGATGCTTCAAGAGCCTCGAGGAGCTCTGCACCGGTTACATATACAACTGCGATGGTGTTGCCGAAGGGAAGCACGGTGTGGACATCGTTCATGGTGATGTCGCCCTGGTGGATCCATGCGCGGATGCCGCCGCCGTTGGTGATGGCAACAATGTGGTCATCATCAACAGTGAGACCGTCCTTGTTCTGCATTACCTGCCATACCATGGAGTCGGTAATGAGGTCGCCCAGGTTGGTTTCCATGTTGCGGTTGCCGGGTGCCTTGTCGCCGTTGAGATCAACCTCGCTCTTTGCGAAGACCTGACCGTACTGCTCATTGATTGCGTCAATGATTGCCTTTGCGGCTGCTGCAACTGCTTCGTCCTTTGCGGACTCGTCAGTTACGGGAACGAGATAATTGTCAACGATTGCCTTTGTGGCGTTGTCAACAACGATAACACCGATGTTTGCAAATGCGGTGCCGGTGGACTGGATGGGCTGCTCTGCGTTTGCAGTGATAACAGTATGGGAGTGACCGTCGATGATCATGTCAATGCCGTTAACCTTTGCCAGCATATCAACGGAACGGTTGGGCATGGATTCGTTATCGAGACCCAGATGGCTCAGGCAGATGATAACATCTGCGCCCTCTGCCTTAAGTGCATCGACCTGTGCCTGTGCGCAAGCACACATTTCCTCACCTGCGAGGAAGGTCAGGCCCTTAATGAGTGCGGGGTTGGTCTTGGTCTGTGCTTCGGGAGTTTCCATACCGAAGAAGCCGATCTTTACGCCGTCCTTCTCAATGATGGTGTGGCCGTCAAAAATGCTTTCGCCGTTTTCGAATACATCTGCGCAAAGCACCTTGAAGTCAGCGGCGCTCATGTTGGTCTTCAGCTGTTCCCAGCCGTAGTCAAACTCGTGGTTGCCCAGGGTTGCTACATCGTAGCCTGCTGCGTTCATCATTGCAACAGCGTCAGCGCCCTTGGAGGTGCTTACATAAGTGGTGCCCTGGGAGAAGTCGCCTGCGTCAGCGAGGATGACATTTGCGCCCTTGGCCTCGAACTCTGCCTTGAGAGCTGCAATGGTTGCATAGCCTTCGATTGCGCCGTGAATATCGTTGGTGTGCAGGATAACGGTCTTGCCGTCAAGCTCGCCTGCGGGTGCCTCGGTTTCGATGGTGATACGGCCCTGGGGCTCTGCATACTGCTGACCGATTACGCCGCCCAGCTCCTCGGTGATGTAAGCCATGAGAGCTTCATCAAGGGGAACGCCGGTGTCAAACTGTGCGGATGCTGCTGCGAATGCGTAGTAGGTGTCGCCGCCTGCTGCGCAGAAGTTATTGGTGATAACAGCGTAGGTTGCTTCGGGATCGAAGTCCTTGCCGTTGATGCTGTTGATGGTTACGCGGTTGATGCTTGCAGGACCGTAGTAGGTGGATGCGGGATAGGTTTCTGCGTTTGCATCGTAATCCTTGTATGTTGCGATGGTGAAATCAATACCTGCGACCTGGGGGAAGCCGCCAACTGCGCCGGGAGTGCAGTAGGTGGATGCTTCAAGAGCCTCGAGGAGCTCTGCACCGGTTACATATACAACTGCGATGGTGTTGCCGAAGGGAAGCACGGTGTGGACATCGTTCATGGTGATGTCGCCCTGGTGGATCCATGCGCGGATGCCGCCGCCGTTGGTGATGGCAACAATGTGGTCATCATCAACAGTGAGACCGTCCTTGTTCTGCATTACCTGCCATACCATGGAGTCGGTAATGAGGTCGCCCAGGTTGGTTTCCATGTTGCGGTTGCCGGGTGCCTTGTCGCCGTTGAGATCAACCTCGCTCTTTGCGAAGACCTGACCGTACTGCTCATTGATTGCGTCAATGATTGCCTTTGCGGCTGCTGCAACTGCTTCGTCCTTTGCGGACTCGTCAGTTACGGGAACGAGATAATTGTCAACGATTGCCTTTGTGGCGTTGTCAACAACGATAACACCGATGTTTGCAAATGCGGTGCCGGTGGACTGGATGGGCTGCTCTGCGTTTGCAGTGATAACAGTATGGGAGTGACCGTCGATGATCATGTCAATGCCGTTAACCTTTGCCAGCATATCAACGGAACGGTTGGGCATGGATTCGTTATCGAGACCCAGATGGCTCAGGCAGATGATAACATCTGCGCCCTCTGCCTTAAGTGCATCGACCTGTGCCTGTGCGCAAGCACACATTTCCTCACCTGCGAGGAAGGTCAGGCCCTTAATGAGTGCGGGGTTGGTCTTGGTCTGTGCTTCGGGAGTTTCCATACCGAAGAAGCCGATCTTTACGCCGTCCTTCTCAATGATGGTGTGGCCGTCAAAAATGCTTTCGCCGTTTTCGAATACATCTGCGCAAAGCACCTTGAAGTCAGCGGCGCTCATGTTGGTCTTCAGCTGTTCCCAGCCGTAGTCAAACTCGTGGTTGCCCAGGGTTGCTACATCGTAGCCTGCTGCGTTCATCATTGCAACAGCGTCAGCGCCCTTGGAGGTGCTTACATAAGTGGTGCCCTGGGAGAAGTCGCCTGCGTCAGCGAGGATGACATTTGCGCCCTTGGCCTCGAACTCTGCCTTGAGAGCTGCAATGGTTGCATAGCCTTCGATTGCGCCGTGAATATCGTTGGTGTGCAGGATAACGGTCTTGCCGTCAAGCTCGTCTGCAGGAGGAACAATGGGAGTTTCTGTTGGATCACCTTCTACTGCGAGAGAGAAGATGTAGAGTGCGCCTGCATCGGTGCCATTACCTTTGTCGTTAGGAGCAGCTGCAACAGTCTGTGTAATGCGGAAGTATACCATTTCCTGATCTGCTGCTTCTGCGGGAATTGCGATGCTGCTTACTGCAGCATCTGCAACTTTATTCTTTCCTGCCGCTGCGTTTATAACGCCATCAGCATCAACAAATGTCTCGTTGTCAAGGGAATACTGAACCTTGTAGGTTGTAGGAATGCGTGCATTACCGCCAAGAACGGTTTCTACACTCAAGTTCTCATAGCCTTTAGTGGAGATGGCAAAGCTCAGGTAGAAAGCTGCGCCATTTACAAAGTTGTTGACGCCGAGCCAATTCTGAGCTGTCAAGTTGCCATAACTAGCACCTGTTTTCAAATCGGCTGCTTTGCCGGAATAAGCAAGGGTTACGTCAGACAGAACATCATTCTGACCGTTGCTAACGAGGCTTTCGCCATTAACCCAGCTTACGAGGGTTTCTGTAGTTGTATCCACTGCAAGCGCGGGAATGGCAAGGGTGAATATCATTGCCAAAACCAGAAGCAGGGATAGAACTTTTTTCGTTGTCTTCATATTTTCCTCCTATAATAATTTTTCGTATAATACGATAGCTTCATTGTACCACAGCATTGCTATTTTTTGAACTATTTTACCCTTGCGCATTATGTCAAATTTTCTATCGTGCTTTTGTTCAAAAAGCCGAATTCCCATTTATTTGGGATTTTTTGTTGCACTTTGACCATATTGACATTTCATTATTAAATGGTATTATTATTTTGAAATATCATAGGCAGGCAGGATTCTTATGCGCAGACTTTTCCAGAAAAAATTCGTTAAATACGGCGTCATTTCCGCCGTCATAATCATCATTGCGCTAATTATCGTTTTCAAAATCTTCGGCACCGGTGAGCTCACGATGTTCAATTCCAAGTCCATTACCGACTGGAAGCTCGGCGGCTCTGTGGAGGGCATTTCTTCCCCCGAGGATGGCGAAAGCGCGGATTGCTCCCCCTTCGTATGGTTTGACGAAGACGGCAAAACAGGCCTCCGCAATGAGGACACCGGCACCTGCTACTATATGTCCAAATATCCCCTGACCAACGCGGGTAAATTCTGCGTCACAGGCTTTGAGTCCCCGGAGAGGGTATATTCCATTATGGGCATTCGCGTGGGCGATTCCGAGCTTGACGCCAAAACCCTACTTTTGGACAGCGGCTATTCCGTCGTGGGCGGCGGACTCAACTCCATGAGAGCCGTGAACGGCTGCATAACCATAGAGCTGCTCTTTGAGCACGGCTCCGTCATCCGCATTGCGGCGTATATTAACTGACAACTCATCGGGCAGCTTGCTGCCCGATACTTACTATAAAGGAGAAAAGCATGAACAAGTATCTTGACATATCCCCCGAGGTCAAAAAGGCTCTCGAGGAGGGCAAGCCCGTTGTCGCACTTGAAAGCACCATCATTTCCCACGGTATGCCCTATCCCAAGAATGTGGAAACCGCCATGCTGGTGGAAAAAACAGTCCGCGAAAACGGCGCTGTTCCCGCCACCATCGCCATTATCGGCGGCAGACTCAAGGCAGGTCTTTCCCCCGAGGAAATCGAATATCTGGGCAAGGCAGGACGCAAGGTCGCAAAGGCAAGCCGCCGTGACCTCGCAGGCATCGTTGCCCGCAGGGCAGACGGTGCCACCACCGTTACCACCACCATGATTATCGCCCACATGGCAGGCATCAAGGTCTTTGCCACCGGCGGCATCGGCGGCGTTCACCGCGGCGCCGAAACCACCATGGACATCTCCGCAGACCTTGAAGAGCTCGGCAGCACCCCCGTCATGGTCGTCTGCGCAGGTGCAAAGAGCATACTCGACCTTGGTCTCACCCTTGAATATCTGGAAACCAAGGGTGTTCCCGTCATCGGCTACGGCACGGACGAGCTTCCCGCCTTCTACACCCGTAAAAGCGGCTTCGGCGTTGACTACCGCGTGGATTCCCCCGAGGAGCTTGCCGCCATGTTTAAGGCGCAGCTTGAGCTTGGCATGAAGGGCGGCATGCTTGTAACAAACCCCATTCCCGAGGAATATTCCATGGACAAGGCCGTCATCGATGCAGCCATCGAGCAGGCACTCAAGGAGTGCAAGGAGCAGGGCATCAAGGGCAAGGAAACCACCCCCTTCCTTTTGGCAAAGGTTGTGGAGCTTACGGGCGGCGACTCCCTTGAGAGCAACATAAAGCTCGTTCTCAATAATGCCGCCGTTGCGGCAAAGACCGCGGCAGAGCTTTGCAAATAAGCAAGAACAGTAAAATGCAAAAAATCCACACCGAGAGGTGTGGATTTTTATTTTATTTATCAGCGTTTTTGCCCTTCATGACCGCGCGCATTCTCAGGCTGTGGTCAAGAATGCTCTTGCGCAGACGCAGGTTCTTGGGAGTTACCTCAAGAAGCTCGTCGTCGGCGAGGAACTCAAGGCACTGCTCAAGGCTGAGCTGTCTGGGCGGGATGAGGCGAAGGGCCTCATCGGAGCCGGAGGCACGGGTATTGGTGAGGTGCTTGGTGCGGCATACATTGACGGGGATATCCTCGTTCTTGGGGCATACGCCCACGACCATGCCGCCGTAAACCTTGGTACCGGGGGTGATGAACATTGCGCCGCGCTCCTGGGCGTTCCAGATGCCGTAGGCAACAGCCTCGCCGGTTTCAAAGGCAATGAGGGAGCCTGTCTGACGGCGGGTGATTTCGCCCTTGTAGGGCTCGTATCTTTCAAAGACGGAGGCCATGATGCCCTCGCCCTTGGTGTCGGTAAGGAACTCATTGCGGTAGCCGAAAAGTCCGCGGGAGGGTACGAGATAAGTAATCTTGACGCGATTGCCCACGGGAAGCATTTCCACGAATTCGCCCTTGCGTGCGCCTAACTTTTCCATAACGGAGCCCATGGCATCGGAGGGAACATCAATGACAACGCGCTCAACAGGCTCGCACTTTACGCCGTCTATCTCCTGATAAAGCACACGGGGAGGAGACACCTGAAACTCATAGCCCTCGCGGCGCATGGTTTCGATGAGGATGGAAAGGCTCATTTCGCCGCGGCCTGCAACATTGAAGCTGTCGGTGGCGCCCTCCACATCGGTAACGCGGAGGGAAACATCCTTCATGGTTTCACGGATGAGACGGTCACGAATCTGGCGGGAGGTTACGAACTTGCCCTCGCGGCCTGCAAAGGGACTGTCGTTAACGGAGAAGGTCATTTCCAGAGTGGGGGCGGAAATCTTTACAAAAGGCAGGGGCTCTGCCGCGCCCTTCATGCAGATGGTATCGCCGATGGTGATGTCGCCGATGCCACTCATGGCGATGATATTGCCTGCGGTGGACTCGGTTACGGGAACCTTTGCCAGTCCGTCAAACTCGTAAAGGGAGACGGCCTTTGCCTTCACGGGAACATCGTCGGGATGGTGGAAGTTGCAGACCTCGATTTCCTGATTCTGCTTAATGGTGCCGCGCTCAATGCGTCCGATGGCGATACGGCCCACATACTCGTTGTAGTCAACGCTGGAAACCAGCATCTGGAAGGGTGCATCAAGATCCATCTCCGGCTCGGGGATATACTCGAGGATGGTTTCGAAAAGAGGCTTGAGGTCGGTGCCCTGAACATCGGGAGAATAGCTGGCTGTGCCCTGACGGCCGGAGCAGAAGAGCATGGGAGAATCCAGCTGGTCATCGGTGGCGTCAAGGTCCATGAGAAGCTCAAGAACTTCGTCGATAACCTCGTGGATGCGCTGGTCGGGACGGTCAATCTTGTTTACAACAACGATGACGCGGTGGCCAAGCTCAAGGGCGCGGGACAGGACGAATCTGGTCTGGGGCATGGGGCCCTCTGCGGCATCAACAAGAAGGATAACGCCGTTAACCATCTTGAGAATTCGCTCAACCTCGCCGCCGAAGTCGGCGTGTCCCGGAGTATCGACTATATTAATCTTGGTATCGCCGTACTGAACGGCGGTGTTCTTTGCCATAATGGTGATGCCGCGCTCACGCTCCAGGTCGTTGGAGTCCATTACGCGTTCCACAACCTCCTGATTCTCGCGGTAAACGCCACTCTGCTTCAGAAGCTCGTCAACCAGGGTGGTTTTGCCGTGGTCAACATGGGCAATAATTGCTACATTTCTGAGTTTTTTCATAAGAAAACTCAACTCCTCAATAAGAATAAATACATTTTCAGCACAAAATAGTATTTTAACACCGAAGCTCTGTAATTACAACAAAAATATTTAATTTATATCAGCTTTTCTTTGTTTTATATATTCGCGCACATATTTACAGCTACTGCGGTGCATAAGTCGGCGGAATAAGGCAAAATAAAAGCCGCCCTTTGGGCGGCTTTTGAAGTTGGATTACATTTTTTCCGGTGCGGAAACGCCGATGATGGAAAGGGAGATTGCAATGACCTTTCTCACTGTATCTGCAAGCACGAGGCGTGCATCCATGAGTGCAGGCTCTGCGTCCTTGATGCGGCACACGGTATAGAAGCGGTGGAAACGTGCCGCAAGCTCGGTGACATACTTGTTGATGCGGCTGGGATCATAGTCACGGGCTGCAAGGCGGATTTCCTCGGGAAGTGCGGCAATCTGCTTAATAAGCTCCTTCTCCTGCTCCGTGGAGAGCAGAGACAGCTCGGCTGCTGCAGCGGCAGGAACCTCCTTGCCCACAGCGGCAAGCATGGTGCAGATTCTTGCGTGAGCATACTGTACATAATAAACGGGGTTCTCGCTGTCCTGACGGACTGCAAGGTCAAGGTCAAACTCCACGGGGGATTCGGGGCGGGAGTTGAAGAAGTAGCGTGCGGCATCCACGGGGACCTCATCCAGCAGGTCGCAAAGAGAAATTGCCTTGCCGGTGCGCTTGGACATACGCACAACCTCGCCGTCGCGCATGAGCTTTACAAGCTGCATGAGGACAATGTCAAGGCGGTTTTCGCCGTCAAGCCCCAGTGCATCCATGGCGCCCTTCAGGCGTGCAACATGGCCGTGGTGGTCTGCGCCCCAAACATTGATAACCTTGTCAAAGCCGCGCTTTTCAAATTTATTGCGGTGATAAGCAATGTCGGCGGCAAAATAGGTGTAGAAGCCGTTGGCGCGGCGGAGCACATCGTCCTTGAGGTCGAGCTTTGCGATGTCCTCTTCCTTCTTACCTGCGGTGCGGAGCTTGTCCCCTAGTATTTTGGAGGTAGCCAGCCACAAAGCGCCGTCTTTTTCGTAAGTATAGCCGTTTTCTGTGAGCTTTGCCACGCTGTCGGCCACATAGCCCGTATTGTGCAGGGTGGATTCATAGAACCACTCGTCATAGTTAATGCCGTAGCGCTGAAGGTCGGACTTCATCTTGGGAAGATTCTTCTCAAGGCCGAAAGCAGCCATCATCTCATGGCGCTCTGCGGTGTCCTTCTCCAGCCAGCCTTCGCCGTATTTCTCAACGAACAGCTTTGCAAGCTCCTTTATGTCGTCGCCGTGATAGCCGTCCTCGGGGAATTCGATGGCGTCCTCGCCCTTAACGAGCTGAAGGCAGCGAGCCTCAATGGAAGTAGCAAACTTCTCAATCTGATTGCCTGCGTCATTGACATAGAACTCGCGCCATACATCGTAGCCTGCGCGCTCCAGAACGGAGGCAAGAGCATCGCCTAAAACGCCGCCGCGGGCATTGCCCATGTGCATGGGGCCTGTGGGGTTTGCGGAAACGAATTCCACCATGACCTTTTTGCCCTCGCCGATGTTTTCACAGCCGAAGGAATCACCTTCCTCGCCCACGAGCTTCAGCACATCGCCGTACCATTTGCTTCCCATGCGGAAATTCATAAAGCCCGGGCCTGCAATGGAGACATCCTCAAACCAGGTGCCGTCAAGCTCCATATACTTCACAAGCGTCTCCGCCACCTTTCGGGGAGGCATACGCATGAGCTTTGCGCTTGCCATGGCAAAGTTGGCGGCATAGTCACCGTTTGCGGTGTCCTTTGGAATTTCAACGCTGCCGTTGAGGCTTAAGCCTTCGGGAAGCTCGCCTGCTTCGGCGGCCTTAAGATATGCTGCATTTACAAGAGCACTTACCTGCTCCTTGGCTTTCTGTATCATATTCATAGCTGTTTCCTCACTTATCTCGGTCTGACGCTCATTTTGAGCTTGTTTTTTCCCACGACGGCGTGCTCCATGTTCACCACATAGTCAATGCACATCTCACCGCCTTTTTCATTGAAATCTGCCACAATTTTACGGGTTTCAATACAGAGTGTGGCAGAGCCGAACTGGGTATCATAAAGGAAGCTGGTTTTATGCCCTTCCTTAAATTCCATGCGCATATTAAGTGTGCCTTTTCTTTCCACGGCAACGCTTTCCGGCTCAATCTCCACCGTGGTGGTCGTACCCGAAAGCCCCGTGAGCTCGGATTCCGCATACTTGACGGCATAGCCATCGGGAATTTTTGTATATATCCCGTCGGTAATGAGCTCGATGGAATCGTCGCCGCTGTCCTGCAGATTCTGCACGCCCGTTACGGTGATTAAGGCCTTCACTCCTCCACCTCCACTGGTTCGGGAAGCACAAAGCTGATATCTCCGCGCAGGTATCCGCCTAACATTACCGGGGCAAGGGCAGCAAAGTCATCAATATTGCTGCTGGTGAAATAGAATTCCTCACCGCCGTAGGGCGCGGTCATGTCATTCTCCGTGAGATATGCGCACATTTCTCTTGCGGCGGCATCTGCAGCGCCGACCAGCACCGTTTCCTCGCCGAGAAATGCTCTGATGGCATCGGCAATAATTCCGTAATGCGTGCAGCCTAACAGAAGCGCTTCCACGCCTGCCTCCTTAATCGGAGTAAGGGTGCGCGCCACAGAGTCCTGCACCATGGGGTCTGTTGCCTTGTAATGCCCGCTCTCAATAAGGGGAACAAATTCGGGACAGGGCACGGCGGTTATCTCTGCTTCGGGACACTGGCGCAGAATTTCCTTCTGGAAGGAGCCGCTGGCAATGCTCGTTGCGGTGGCAATAACACCCAGGCGCTTTTTGCCCGTTTCGCAAAGCTCCCTGACTCCGGAGCGCAGGACACCGATTGCCTTGGTTTCGCACTCCTCAAGAATGTCGGCGGCGTTGGATGAAATCGTTCCGCAGGCAACGATGATTGCCTTAACATCAAAGCTCTCCACAAAGTCAATATTCTGGGTAGCCATGAGTCGGATTTGCTCTCTCGGTCTTCCGCCGTAGGGCATGCGCCCCGTGTCTCCGAAGTATATTATATTTTCATTTGGCATAAGACGGCGCAGCTCACGCACAGCGGTAAGTCCGCCGAGACCCGAGTCAAAAACGCCAATAGGTCTGTCATCCATAGCGATACTTCTCCATGATATTTTAACTTATATATAATATGACAAACGGAAGAGAATTACAAGAACAAAATAGTATGGAACGGGCATATAGTTTCTGATATAATATTTGCAGCTGCAATTATACGGCACCTTATGCCTTAAACCTGCTATAATGGAGTATAAGGAAAATCGGAGGCGATGCGCTTGAACATAGATTTAACCGACAAGGAGTTTCGAAGACTTTTGGATATGGTCTACATCGGAAACTGGGTGCTGAATTCCGCCCGCGGCAATGACCGCTTTGAGGACTACGACATCGTTCAGGAAAAGCTCTTTTCCCTCTGCGGCAAAAACGGCATGACCGCGCTCATACAAAACTGGCACGGTCATATCTTTCCCTCAAGGGCATATGAGGACGGCGGAATCCATGAGGCTATTGCCGACTATGAAGACGCGGTTTTCTTCGACATTCTTGCGGAGGAGTTGGCGAGGCGGGATCTCGGCTACGGCCCCGATGAGCTTGGCGACATTAACGCCATAGCAAACCGCATGGAGGATTATCTTGCGGAATTTGACAAAAACGGCATGAACAACGTATCGGTGGATTTATGATGATAAAATGTACTTTGAATTTAGATACCCCTCTCGGGAAGATGTTTCTTGAGGGCGACGACCGCTATATAACCGCCCTGCGCTTCGGAGAGCTTGAGGAGGACTGCCCCTCCCCTATTCTCTGTATGGCGGAAAAACAGCTTGGCGAATACTTCGCAGGCAGCAGAAAGGAATTTGAGCTCCCCCTCAATCCCCGAGGCACGGAATTTCAAAAATCCGTGTGGAATGCGCTATTGGAAATACCCTACGGTGAAACCGCAAGCTATGGCGAAATTGCCGCAAAAATCGGCAATCCAAAGGCAAGCCGTGCCGTGGGCATGGCAAACAACCGCAATCCCATTGCCATTATCATTCCCTGTCACCGTGTAATCGGTGCAGGCGGCAAGCTCACAGGCTATGCCGGCGGACTTGACAAAAAAGAATTTTTGCTTAAACTGGAGAAAAAAGGAGTTGAACTGTAATTATGGATTTGACATATATTATCCTCGTACTCCCTGCTGTTATCTTTTCGTTATGGGCCTCTGCAAGGGTAAATAATACATTCAATAAATACAGCAAGCAGTACACACGGAGAGGACTCACCGGCGCGCAGGCCGCCCGCTTCGTTCTTGACAGGAACGGACTCACCAATGTAAGAATTGAGCCGATTTCCGGAAACCTTACTGACCACTATGACCCCTCCGCAAATGTCATTCGCCTTTCGGAAAGCGTCTACGGCAACACCTCCACAGCCGCTATCGGCGTTGCCTGCCATGAAACGGGCCACGCCATTCAGCACGCCGTGGGCTATACTCCCGTCAAAATCCGCACGGCTATTGTTCCCGTTACAAATATCGGTTCAAAGCTCTCCATTCCCCTGATTCTCGTGGGCCTTCTGCTTTCCTCCATGGGAGATGTTTTTGTCAACATCGCCTATCTCGGCTGTGCGCTCTTCGGTATTTGCGTTGTATTCCAGCTTGTAACACTTCCCACGGAATTCAACGCCAGCAGCCGTGCTTTAAAATGTATCGAGGCGGACAACATTCTTGTGGGTGAGGAGCTGCAGGGGGCAAAGAAAACTCTTTCTGCCGCCGCCATGACATATGTTGCCGCGCTTGCGGTGACTCTCATGCAATTTTTGCGGTTACTGCTTCTTGTTTCGGGCAGCCGCAGAGATTGAGCACATAAAATCATATTTTCCGAAAATAATAACAGGTACAGAGATTTCTGTACCTGTTATTTTTTGAGGTGGACTATGACAAACAAAGACTACAAAGAATACGCCGAGGCTCATCAGCCCCGTTCACGCACAGGTCTGAATATGTTGAAGGCCTTCCTTTCAGGCGGACTTATATGCTGTGTCGGGGAGCTCATAAGCGAGCTTTTTACGAACGCGGGTTTTGCCCCTGAGGAGGCCGCCTCAGCCACAAGCATCACTCTTATATTCCTCGGTGCTCTGCTCACGGGCATCGGCGTATATGACAGGCTGGCAAAATTTGCAGGCGGCGGCACGCTTGTGCCAATTACCGGCTTTGCCAACTCCGTAGTCGCCCCTGCCCTTGAGTTCAAAACCGAGGGCTTTATTACGGGAACTGCCGCAAAGATGTTCATAATCGCAGGTCCCGTTATCGTCTACGGCATCGCCGCCAGCGTGGTGTACGGTCTTATTCTCTGTCTATTATAAGGCGGTGATGACATGAAGAAGAAAACGGACAAGCGCAAGTCTGCTCCCGTACCCGTGGGCCACGACTACCGCGGTCAAAAGCGAAACGGTCATGTACCGCAGGGCGATTACAAAGCCACCGACGGCATTTCAGGCTACTGGGGAGATACAGAGCAATAAAGCAATAAAAAAATACCGACCTATGGCAGCACGCCACAGGTCGGTGTTTTTTATCAAAAATTATTCGCCGTAGTTTTCCTGAATTGCGGTATCGTAAATATTGGTGACCACTTTGGAGGGAGCCTTGGATACGAGAGTTGCCACGACCGCTGCGATTGCGCCGCAGATGAAGCCGGGAACGATTTCGTAAACACCGGTGGAGTTGAGGCAGAAAAGCCATACGATGTCAACAACTGCACCCACAATAACGCCTACGCAGGCACCGGTGTAGTTAAAGCGTCTCCAGAAGAGGGACAGGAGAATTACGGGACCGAAGGCGGCGCCGAAGATACCCCAGGCGTTTTCAACCATGTTCATGATTGCCTGTGCGCCTGCGCCCTTGGAGGAAGCGATGAAGTATGCAACTACGGAAATGACAACAACTGCGATACGGCCTACCCACAGGACTTCCTTATCACCTGCATTCTTGCGGATGAGGGGCTTGTAGAGGTCAGAGGTAAAGGAGCTGGAGGCAACCAGCAGCTGGGAGTCGGCGGTGGAAACGGAGGCTGCCATGATAGCTGCCAGCAGGATGCCTGCGATTGCTGCGGGGAAGAGCTTGCGTGCCAGAACGATGAACACGGTCTTCTGTGCGCCAACGGTGAGGAGCTCCTCGCCCACGAGCATACGAGCATAGTATGCCATGAGACAGGCTGCACCGATGGAAAGGACAACCCATATGATTGCAACAACGGAGGACTTCTTTACCATAGAGGGTTTTTCAATGGACATGAAGCGAACAAGGATATGGGGCATACCGAAGTAGCCGAGGCCCCAGCCAAGACCGGAAACGATGTCCTGCCAGGATGCGGAGAAAAGGCCTGCGCCGAAGTCGCAGTTAACAACTTCTCCGGAGGCATCGGTGTACTGGAAGACGGTATGCAGTGCGCCGTAGTCAAGATTCTTGGTTGCGGCGATGATAATGGGAACTGCCAGCAGTGCAACGAGCATCAGAATGCCCTGGAAGAAGTCAGTCCAGCAAACTGCCTTGAAGCCGCCCAGGAAGGTGTAGCCGATGATGATGAGTGCAAAGATAAGCATTGCGGTCTGCTCGGAGATGCCATCAAAGAGCATGGTGAATACGGATGCGCCCGCAACGAACGCAGATGCAACATAAACGGTGAATGCAACGAGGAAGATAATTGCGCAGATTACCTGCAAAGTTTTCTTCTGTGATGCAAAGCGGTTGGTGAGATACTGGGGAACGGTGATGGCGTCACCGGCTGCAGCGGAGAACTTGCGGAGTCTCTTTGCGCAGAAAATCCAGTTTGCCGCGGTGCCGAGAGCGAGACCGATGCCGATCCAGATCTGACCGAAGCCGAAGGCAAGGATGGAGCCGGGCAGGCCCATGAGCAGCCATGCAGACATATCTGAGGCCTGAGCGCTCATGGCGGTTACCCAGGGACCGATGCTGCGGCCGCCCAGGAAGTAGTCCCTCTGGTTCTTATTGCTTCCGTTAAAGAAGAAAATAAGACCTACGAAAAAGAGGATAACAAAATACCCTATAAAAACAATAATCTCAGAGTTCATGGTTTATAACCTCGTTTTTGGAATATAAGTGAATTATACGAGGGCAAATTTGCTTTAACAAGGCAGGAAATTGCAGTTTTTCCTTGAATCTTCTGATTTTTGTGGTATAGTATAAACAAATTCGATAGTTTTATTATTAACATTAGTTTTTTTCATATTTAGGGGTAAAGATGAACATATCAAGATACGAAACTTTGGCGAAAGTGATAGAATTCGGCTCCATGACAAGGGCCGCGGAGGCTCTCGGCTGCACTCAATCCGCCATCAGCCACGCCATAAACAGCCTTGAGGAGGAGTTCGGTTTTTCCATACTCACCCGTTCCAGAGCCGGCGCGAAGCTCACAGATAACGGCAAGCGAATCATGCCCTGCATACGCAGCATATTAAGCTATGAGGAGCAGCTTCGTCAGACGGTATCCGCCATACAGGGCATCGACTCCGGCACGGTGCGCATCGGTGCCTTTACCTCCGTTGCGGTACACTGGCTTCCCGGTGTTATCAAGGAATTTCAGCGGGACTATCCAAATGTGGATATTAAGCTGCTCACCGGCGACTATTACGATGTTGAGGAGTGGCTAAACTCCGGCATGGTGGATTTGGGCTTCGTCACCCTTCCCAACAGACTTAACTGCGATTGCATCGCACTTATGGAGGACAGGCTTTTTGCCATTCTGCCCAACGACCACAAGTTCGCCGCCTACCCCAAATTTCCTCTCGTTGAATGTGAGACAGAGGCCTTCATAACTCTGCTTGAAACCTCAAACCACGATGCGCGGCGCGCCCTTGATGCCGCAGGCATCAAGCCCAACATAAAGTTCTCCACAAAGGACGATTACGCCATCATCGCCATGGTGGAGCAGGGGCTTGGCATAAGCATTATGCCCGAGCTTCTCCTCAAGGGGAGACACGACAATCTGAAGGTAAAGGAGCTCGTTCCCCCTTCAAAGCGCACCATCGGCCTTGCAATACCAGAGGCCAGCAAGCAAAGCCCTGCCACACAGAAATTCGCCGACTACATAGTAAAATGGGTAACAGAGAAAAAGTGATTGAAAACTGTCAGTATGTGGTATATATTTATTGTATAAATACAAGGAGGTTTGGTTGATATGGGCCAGTTAGTTGATCAGTATCTTCAGCAAAAACGCGCAGAAGCAGCAAGAAAGGAATATCAGGAAAAAGCGAATGTCCTTATTCAGGAAGGTCTCGTAATCAAGGATTACAATCCCTCAAATATTTACAGCGACGACTACCCCAATTGTGATTGGGACGGGCCAAATGCCGGCAGATACTACCGTGTTTTCCCCATTGCAGTAACCGATGACGAGTACGAAGAAATCAAAAAGTATCACGACAGCAAAAAGACCTTTTCTTCCTCCAACGGTATAGCAAACGACCTTAAGGTCATTTCCATAATCGTCTATATTGCCACATTTATCGCAGGCATTGTTCTCGGCAGTACTCTCGGCGACAGCATCTTCAGTGACAACGATTTCGCCTTCGGCTCGGCATTTATAGTATGGATTTACGGCTTGATTTCCGGTTCCATTCTGTTGGGCTTAAGCGAAGCAGTTTCTCTGCTTCAGTCTTTAAAGGACAAACCAAATCAGGAGTAATAAAAAAGCACCGCTTAGCGGTGCTTTTTCTTTGCTTATTAATTTATTCCTGATTTGCGGCTACGGCGTATTCGATGGCGGATACGCAGTTGTCATCCCCTGCCTTAATCATCAGCAGAGTTGAGCCGACAATGTATTTATATACAGAGCCGCTTTGGGTATAGCCGTCGCCCATGAGAGAAAGAGCTTCCTCAATATCCATGCCGATTTTTACGCCCTGGGGATTCTGTACGGTGTCGTCTGCAACGGTAATGCCCGTAATACGCATATTGCCGTCAATCTCATTTGCCATGACCTCAAAGCCGTCATAGTAGTAAAAATAGTCCTTGCCCTGATATGCACAGCTTTCAGACTCGAAGGTTCCGTCGGGCTCACCGAGGGAATCAAGCACCGCATCCGCAAAGTCCATAATGCCGAATTTCAGGCCCTCTGCCTCGTAATACAGCTCGCCGTAGTCGGGCTCGTAGCTTTCGTTTTCCTTCTTATTATCTGAATTATCGCTGTCACCGCCGCAGGCGCAAAGTGCAAAAAGCATCATCAGTGCCAGCAAAAAAGCAATTGTTTTTTTCATGCCTTATCTCCTAATGTCCATGACTTCAAATAGCCGTATTCTTCAAGCTCCGCCTGCTGTGCGTCATAAAGCGCATGGTAGGCGTCGCATTTTTCTCCCCATGCCGCGGCAAGCTCGCTGTCGCCTCTATGATCCTCAAGGCCGTACTCGCTGCAGAGTATGCCGCCAAACCAATGTCCTAATTTTTCGGCGCCGTAAACATTGAGGTGCAGTCCCGCGTCATAGGTGTCCGTTTCCCAGTCGATGCCGATTTCCTCTGTCAGCGGCAGCATATTGAGATAGTCGATGCCGTATTTTTCGGCATAGTCGCATATCTGTTCGTCCCACTCCTCATACCAGTAGGGCCACTGGCTGGGAGATTTAATGAGAATGAGCGTGGCTCCGTTTTCATCGCAGAGCTCACGGATTTTATCGAGGTATTCCCAGCAGGTGTCGCCTATGGTGTAATCCTCCAGCACAGGCGCGCTGGGGAGTTTACCCATGGGCTTCACATCCGAGCGCATGAGGTAACCCGAAACCGTGACGCTGTCCCGGGAGAACATATACTTAAAGTCCTCGGAGCTGATTTCATTCCATCGGTCATGATAGCGCAGCAGAGGAATGAGGTAGCTGATAAAATCCTCGTCCTCGGTCATGGATGCTTTTATTGCGCCGACTTTATGGCTTGAAAGGGGCATTCCGTCAATGGTCATGCGGTTATACGCCTCGCTCTGGGGCTCGGAATACTTCATGGCCTGAACATTATAAACCACGACCTTGGGGCTATCAAGCTCAAAGGCTTCCTCCAGCAGGTAATATGACTGCCATATAAGCTGCTGGGCGGAGCCGCGGATGTAGCTTGTTATGCCGTATTCCTCCCACATGGTGACGGGGGAAAAGTTTTCGTAAACCTCGCAGTCGCCGATGAAGATAACATCGTGGTTGGTGGTTTCCTCGTAATACTCCGCGGTCATGGCGCCCTCAAGAACGCCCGACATATATTTGGGCTGCAGTAGCTTTCCCAAGAGCCACACCGCCGCAGCCACAAAGATAAGCACGCAGACTATGGCAAGGATATGTACTTTTGATTTGGTCTTTGTCATATCAGAACTGATTATAAATAAACTGGGCGGAATCGTAGCCCACGCCGTAGGCTCCGAAGATTAATATTCCAATGGTAAGCAGGGTGAACAGCACATATGGCAGCAGCTTTCTCTGCCATATAAGCTCACGCACCTCGCCATGCTTTTCCTGAACACAGCTCACGGTGAACATCATAACAACGCCAATGCCCGCAACAAGATAGTCTCCTGCAGTAAGGCCGATGTTCAGAAGATTTCCGAAGGCGCTTCCCCAATTGAAATCCGTGAACACGGAGAAGAATGCCTTGAAGGAAACCGCCACATCACGGTAGCAGTCAAGAATTCGGAAGGAGCTCACCAGCAAAAAAGTGCGGAGGGTTTCAAAAATGCGGTAGCCGAAGCTTCCCACAAGTCTTTCATGCTTTGTGCGGAAGCGCGTTGCCACAGGCTTATACTCCTCCCCTGCCAGAATAAACACGGCATTGAGAAGGCCCCACACCACAAAGTTCCATGCCGCACCGTGCCACAGGCCCGTAAGGAACCAGGTAATGATTGTGGAAACATACACGGAGAGCTTTCTTCCGAATCCGTCGGAAATGCTCTTTCTCGCCTTCTTGGAAAGCTTCAAAAGCCAGGGCGCAACGGACAGCGGATAGAAAATGTAGTCCTTGAACCATGTACCCATGGAAATGTGCCAGCGCCGCCAATATTCCGCAATGTTGCGGGAGAAATAGGGACGGATGAAGTTTTCCTGCACCTTGACACCCAGCACCTGAGCTATGCCGATGGTGATGTCAATACCGCCGGTAAAGTCGGCATAGAGCTCCGCCGCATAGAACATGGCACCGAGAAAAACATAGGCACCCGTGTAGGTGGCAGGGTCACCGCAGAGGGTTGTTACCGCCACAAGCAGGCGGTCGGCAATGACGAGCTTCTTAAAGTAGCCCCAAAGGATTCTCTGCAGGCCGAAGGAGATCTGCTTGAAATCCGCCTTATGCTCAGCGAAGAGGGTTTCCGTCAGTTCACCGTAGCGGGAAATGGGGCCCTGAATGAGCAGGGGGAAGAAGGATGTGAACAGCGCCACGCGGAAAATATTTTTCTCCGCCTCGACCTTTTCCCAATACACATCGATGATATAGCTCACGGTCTGGAAGGTATAGAAGGATATGCCTAAAGGCAGCACCCAGTCCACACCCGCAAGCTTTGCCGAAAACAGGGAATTTACATTATTTATAAGGAAATTCGTGTATTTCAGCGCAGCCAGTATGCCTAAATCCAGCACAAGCGCAAGAATGAATATACGCTTTCTGTATTTCTCCTTTTCCTTTTTGAAGGCCTTTCTCTCCTCACGGGAAAGCTCTTTTCCCGAAGGGGATGACAGATACGCCTTCTGCTGTGCAAGGGATTTTCCCATGAGATTTGTGGAGGCCCATGCCACTATGACGGTGGCCGCCATGAAGACGAGGCCCTGCCAGCCTGCGCAATAATAGAAAATCGCGTCGGCAATCAGCAGCAAAATCCATTGAAAGCGCTTCGGAATGAGATAATACAGCGCAAATAATACAATTAAAAAGGCTATAAAGCCGTAAGAGGTGAACAGCACGGCTTATTCGTCCATGAGGCGTCTGACCATGGCATACATGGCCTCGGCGGAATTGAAGTTTTCGGGAACAATATCCCGGGCGGGAATGGTGATGTCAAACTCCTCGGAGAGCTCCGCAATGATGCTCACGATGTCCAGAGACGCGAGAATGCCGTCATCTACAAGGGTGTCGCAGGTTTCAAAATCAACATCAAGGTCGAGACCTTCCAGAATTTCAAGGATTTCGTCCATAGTTAAATCTCCATAAGTGCTTTTCTGTCTATTTTTCCGTTGGGCAGCATGGGAAGCATATCCATACGGTTGTATTTTGAGGGAATCATGTGACGGGGCAGTTCATTTCTCATATAGCCGCGCAGAGCTTTTTCATCTGCGGCGCCCATGTAGAACAGATACAGCTTGCCCTTTTCCTTATCGAATATGCAGCAGGCGTTTTCAACGCCCTCAAACATACAGGCGCAGGATTCAATTTCACCTAACTCAATGCGGTGGCCCATGTTCTTTATCTGGCTGTCCTTGCGGGACACGAACAAAAGCTCGCCGAATTCGTTCAGCTTTCCCAAATCTCCCGTGCGGTAAATTAATTCGGGGTAATGGGGATTAAGGGGATTTTGGGTGAATACCGCCGCGGTGCGCTCGGGATCATCGTAATAGCCCAGAGTTACTGCGGTGCCGCGAATACATATTTCCCCCGTTTCCCCCTGCGCGGCAGGCCTGTCATCCTCTTTCAGCAGCATGAAGGCGGTGTTATCAAAGGGGCGGCCTACGGGAATCACATCGCCGTCTTCAAAAGTGCGGTCAACCTCATAATAAAAGCTCATGCCGGTACATTCCGTAGGGCCGTAGAGATTGACAAATCTCGCCTCTGGGCAGGCCTTCTGCCATGCTCTCAACTGCTTCACAGGGAAAACCTCACTGCCGAAGCACACGGTTTTAAGGTACTCGGGTCTTCCCTCCTCAAAGGCGCCCAGACCTGAAACAAGTGTCAGCGCCGAGGCAACCCAGCAAACAGTGTTAATCTTATAGGTGTTGAGAAAATCCAGCACCTTAAGCGGGGACATGAACAGGCTCTGCTGCATGAGATAAACCGTCGAACCGCATTTAATTGCAGAAAGGATCTCCTTCATGCAGGCATCCACATAAAGAGGCACCTGCATGGCAAACACGCTGTTTTCATCGGCACCGATGACGGGGCAAAGTGAGCTTGCATAGTCGATCAGAGAACGGTGACAGGCGGTGACGCCCTTGGGCTCGCCGGTGCTGCCGGAGGTAAACACGATATAGACAGGGTCAATGTCTATGCTCTTTTCGCGAGCTGTCTTCAGCTCATCCCCTGCCCTGCCCGTGAACAGCTCATTCACGGTCAGCATTCTGTCGCCGTAGCCAAGCTCTTCGCATTTTTCCGCGCTGCTGTCATCACAGATGATGATTTCCGGATCGATTTTTCCCAGAATTCGGCGCACGCGATGCATGGGAAGTCCCATTTCAAGAGGCACATAGCAGCAGCCTGCATAGGTCACGGCAAAAAATGACGCAATGGTTTCGGGACACTTTTTCATAAACACCGCAACGGGCTTCCCCGCGGTATGGGCGGCTCTCTTTATAAGATTTGTTCCGCCGATTTGAGAAAGGGAGAGCAGCTCCCCGAAGCTGAGGGAGCTTTCCCCGTCGGAAAAAGCGGTTTTTTCAGGATATTTTGAGGCAGTAGCCTCCAGATATTCGAGTATGTTTTTCATAAAATCGGCCTTAAGGCATTACAAAGGGTGTTGTTGCAACTTCAGGGTACAGGCTGTGGTCAAATACCCAGTACTGGGGACTCAAGGGTGCAAGGTCGGAGTTCATCTTCATAAAGCACTTATAGTGCTGGGGGCCTACATTGCAGGTATCAAAGTGATACCAGCCGCTGCCCAGATTTACAAGACACCAGAAGTGCTGTGTTTTGCCGTTCATACGCTCAACGGAAAGCACCTGAATACCGTCAATCTCCTGAAGCAGGATGTAGGTGGCGGCATAGAAGGTGTAGCAGTCACCCACACCCTCGGTAAGTCCGCGGTAAGCCTCACCGTAGAGGTCGGTCTTATCGGAATCGCCCCAGTAGGTTATATTGTCGTAGCAGTAGTTGAATATTGCAAGAGCCTTTTCTTCCTTGCTCATACCGTCGGTGAAAATCTTTGCGGTGACGGTGTCAACCGCCTTCTGAAGGTCTTCCTCACTCACGGTCTTTTCAATGAAGGTAAATTTTACGGTGACGGATGAGCTGTTGCCCTCTGCGTCGGTGGCGGTGTAGGTTACATCATAGGTACCCGCCTTCTTTGCGTCAACCTTGGACTTATCAACATCAATCTCGGGCTTGGGATCGGCATTATCCTCGGCAAATACCTCCTTGAAATATGCCACGGCATCGCCTACATAGCAATAGCGGTCCTTTGCGGCATAAATCACAGGTGCGGTTTTGTCGGGGGAAATGACAGCCTTTGCCTTTACGGTGGTGCTGTTGCCGCTGCGGTCTGTGAGAACAATCTCAACCTCCTGGGTGCCCTCGGTGCTCCAGTCGGGCTCCTCCGCGAAGGCAGCCTTAACGGTGCTCATATCAACAATATTGGTTACGAACTTAATGGGCTCGCAGTAATATCCTGTGCTGCAGGGGCATTCAATACCTTCGGCAACAGGTGCGGTTGTATCCTTTACGACAATAGCCACAACAGCCTTGCTCTCCGCGTTTTCAAGGTAGATTGCATGGGCGCCCAGCTCTGTGAGCTGGAACTCCATTTCGGAGGCCTCGGGATCAATGGTGTAGCCTGCATATTCTGCAGGCAGAGCTGCTTTGATTTCAGCTTCGGTCATAGTCTTGTTTGCGGCCTCAAGCTCAACGATTTTATCGGCAACAATGAGCTGTGCCTCAAATTCGGTGCTGTTGCCGCCCATGTCGGTGGCAACCAGCTTGCAGGTAAGGGCGCCGCACTTGGAAACATCAGGCTCCTCAAGGAGCTTGCTTTCCACCTCGGTGGCATCTTCAAAGCCGAGAGTAAAGGCCTCCGCCTTAACCTCAGTGTCCTTAAGGGTTGCGGCGCAAATTTTGTCGGGTACGGGAGCAACGGTGTCCACAATCTCAAGAACAGAGGTATAGGTCTCACCGTCAAAGCTGATTTCCACCTCATAGTCTCCGGGGACATTCCACTCAATGGTACTCATATCCGTGAGAATTTCAGCCTCATCACGCTCAACTACCATGAAATCGTCAAGGGTGGGGCGTGCCTCTCCCGCTTCATGAACGAGGCGGTCAACGGAGCCGAGGATTATTACATTCACAGTGACAACCCGGCTGTTGCCGTGGTTATCCTCCAGCTTGATTTCGGAGGCATAGGTACCAGCTTTGCCGAATTCGGGCTTGGTCTGCCACTCGACGGTATATTCACCGGCATCACTGACATCCGTAAGAGCTTCCTCTGCGGTGATGGTATCGTCGATTGTGATTTTCACATCCTTGTTGCCGGCGTCGGGAGCCTTGGTGTCGCGTACAATGAGCAGCACCTTTCTTTCGGAGCCGTCCTTGTCAATGGTAAGAATATAGCTGCCCTCTTCGGTGAGGCTGATATCGTTATTGCCCACATATTTGGCAGTTCCGTCGCCCTTGACAAAGACGGAGGCATCGGGAAGGCCTTCACCCAGCTCGCCGTATGCCCAGATATTCACACCGCGGTACACGCCGAAAACAATCACAACTGCCACAATGACTAAAGCCAGAATTACAGATACAAGAACAATCAGGCCCTTATGAGTTTTCTTTTCCTTCTTCTCGGGCTCTCTCTTTTCAATAACTTCCGCAAGCTGTTCGCTATCCGCAGCTTCGGTCTTTTCTATAATTTCAGTCTCATCTTTTTTACGATTCTTTCTCATGGTTTTTACCTCCATGTTTTTTGTAAAGCATATTTCGACTAAATATATATTTTATCACACACATACAACTCAAACAATGTTTTTTATTAAAATATTCAGCAGAAATTTGCAATTATTTGCAGTTCAAACTACATTTTATCCGTATTAGCGCTATTGTCGCATACTATATATTGTTTTCACCCCCTTTCAAGCTCGACTTTTCGCAGCCGCTTTGCAATATCGCTTGAAATGGTGTATAATATTCTGCGGAAAGAAGGTAATATCCATGAATGACGAACTTACAAGCCTTGATATACAGAAAATGAAGGATGAGCTCGATGAGCGCAACAAGCTCATGCCGGAGCTCATTGAGGAGGTTAAGCGCACCCGAGCCTTCGGTGATCTCAGCGAGAACTTTGAGTACAAGGAAGCAAAGCGCGCGCAGAACAAAAATCGCAGCAGGATCAGATATCTGGAAAAAATGATTGCCACGGCAAAAATCATCGGTACAGATTCCGCCGCAGACGAGGTGGGACTTTTCGACAAGGTGGAAATCTACATCCCCGAGGATGACGAAACCCAGATCATTCAGGTGGTTACAACAGTACGCTGCGATCCCCTAAAGGGCCTCATCAGCAGAGAATCACCCTTCGGAAAATCCGTGCTGGGCCGCAGAGTCGGTGACAGAATAACAGTTGTTGTAAACGACAATTACAGTTATGAGGCTGAAATCCGCAATATCACAAAGAGTGAGGATGACGGCAGCGCGCCTCTCCGCAGCTTCTGACGAAAAAATACACCCTTTGGGGCAATCCCAAAAGGGTGTATTTTTTATTTGTTAAATCTTGCGGCGTAGCCGCATCTGCGGCACAGCTCCTCTGTGGGCTTTCTCTCCGAAAAGCCACGGTACAGTGTCTTTGCCCTGTCAGAAGAAAGAATTTCCTCCGGAGACTGTTTGAATATGTTTCCTAAATTTATTTCGCCCTCGGCATCAAGGCAGCATGGAACCACTGTGCCGTCACAGAGCACCGCAAGCTGATCACGCAGGCCGTGGCAGAACTGTACGCCGTATTCCGGCGCGTTAATATCGGGCCACTCGAACCTTGCGGCATTTTCAAGGTAAATATTCTCCTCAAGGCGAAGGCTTCCCGTTCTTGTTTCCTGCCACTCTCCCCTTGCCTTACTCTTCAAAAATTCAAGAATCTCACCGTTCATGCTGTTCTCACCGCCATCATTCCAAAGGCGCAGAGCGCAAATAGTGCCTCTTTCCGCAAGCGGCACTATTGTCTTCCACACGCATTCAAGGTATTCCTCCAGACTCAAGCTGCTTGGGTTTGCCTCAAAGCTGTGAAGAGAAACGCTGATTTTATACAGTCTTTCCGCATTTTTAAGCGTTTCCCTGCACTTTTCAAGCAGAAAGCCGTTGGTGGTTATACAACAGTTCATATCTTGCAGGGCAGCAATATGCAGAAGCTCGGGCAGATCCGGATGGGTAAGAGGCTCGCCCATGAGGTGGAAGTAAATATGCCTTGTATGTCCCTTAAGCCTCTCAACCACAAGGGAGAATTCCTCCGTGCTCATGCGGCGTGGCGCTCTTTTCGTTCCGTGGCAAAAGGAGCAGTTAAGGTTGCAGATATTCGTTATTTCAACATAGGCTTTACTGAACATAGTCTTTCTCCAAAAAATCTCCCTCAATGAGGGAGATTTTTTCATTATGCATTCAAAACAGGTCGGGATACATTGCAGTGGCAATCATCTCGACGGTTAAGCTGCAGCGAACACCGGGGAAGGTGTTTTCAAGGGGTACGCACAATATGCGCCCACTCTTAACACATTCAAGCTGTGAAAGCTCGGGATTTTCCTGAATGAGATTTAGCTTTTCATTATAGTCCGAGCCCTGATAGTCATGGATTATGATGAAGTCGGGATCTGCATCAACCACATCCTCAAGACTTACGGCGTCCCAGTCATTTTCAAGGTCAGCGAACACATTGACGCCGCCGGCGGAATTAATCAGCTCATTTTCATAGCCGTATGCGCCGGTGACATAAAGCTTGTCGCCGAAAAAGCTGTCCAGCACGAGGACACGCAGCGGCTCCTCGGGAAGCACAACTGCAATGTCGCTGATTTCTGCGGCATCGGCGGAAATCAGCTCTTCTGCTTCACTGCTCACATCAAATATCTTTGCAATAGTGCGAATATCGCCGTACATATCTCCAATGCTGTCACTGTTCATCACGAACACGGTAATGCCCGCATTTTCCAAGGATTTTATGGTAAGCTCTTCACCGAAAATCCAGTCCGTAGTACAGAGAAAATCACATCCGCTTTCCGCAAGCTGATCATAGGTGGGATACCCCACCGCAATGTCGGGGATTGAGTAATAGTCATCGGAAAGCTCCTCAAGGGTACCGATGCTGTGATTTGACATACACTTGCCGATTACCATATCCGAAAGACCCAAAGCGCAGAAAAGCTCCGTGCAGTTAGGCCCTGCGGTAACGACCTTTTGAGGCATTTCCTTAACGGTAATATCCTTACCGTGGTTTTCAAAGCTCACCGGTGCATATTCATCGACAGACTCGGTTTCCTCCGGCTCATCCACAGGCTCCTCCGCGGTGCAGGCGCAAAGAGCAAATAGCGTCACAACGCACAGAAGCAGTGCGATAATTTTTTTCATACTGTCACCTCTGATTTCAGCTTTCCGCCGGCGGCAACAATTGCCGTTTCGGCAACGCAAACAGCGGGGTCAAGGAAGTTTCGGCCTGTATACCCCTCATAGGCAATGGGAAGCTCCGTACAGCCGAGGATAAAGGCCTCACAGCCCTGCTCCTCCATCTTATCAAGCGTGCTGTCAAGGGCAGCGGTATCAGCGCATTTACCGGCCTTGACCTCGTCATATATCATGTGCATGAGCTTTTTCTGGCCCTCATCATCAGGCTTAACAATCTCAATTCCGTACTTGGCAAAGATTTTGTCATACACTTCGCTCTTCAAGGTACCGACTGTTGCTAAAAGTCCGGCGCAGCGTATGCCCATTTTAGACATGACCTTTGCTGTCTCCTCCGGCATATGAAGAATGGGAATCTCGCAGTTAGCGGCCACCTTATTGTAGAAGAAATGGGAGGTGTCACAGGAAATGATGAGCATATCTGCTCCTGCGTCTGCAAGACGCTTTGCCGACGCCACCATATAGCTCACAGGTTCATCGGAGCCTGCAAGTATGCTTGCTGTTCTGTCGGGGATATCCGTATTGTTATCAATGAGGATATGCAGATGCTCTCTGTCACAGGAGGCATCTGTTCTCTCAATAATTTTTCTGAACATATCGGCCGTAGCCATGGGGCCCATTCCCCCTATAATGCCTATGACCTTGCGTGAATTGATCATTATCTTCACCCTAATGCTTTATGCTACTGATTTTACCACGAATTACGACTTTTTTCAATATGCGTAAACGCATACCGACACCCGTTAGATTTATAAGCGCGGTGTTTTTTATGTGTATATCAGACAAGCTCGATGACTGCCATCTCGGCTGCGTCGCCGCGACGGGGCTTTTGTGTCGGCTTCGCCGCCAAAAGCCTTTGATTTAATTTTTCCTCCGTCTCGCCGCTTTCGCGGCAACCGACGGAGATGATATCGGACCCCACCGCATCGGCATTTTTACATAAAAAAAGCACCGCCGAAGCGGTGCTTTAATTTTGTGTAAATCAGACGAGTTCGATGACTGCCATCTCGGCTGCGTCGCCGCGACGGGGTCCGATGCGGGTAATGCGGGTGTAGCCGCCATTACGGTCTGCATACTTGTCTGCCAGCTCGTTGCAAGCCTTTCTTGCAACTTCCTTGCGGGTGATGAAGGAAAGAATCTGACGGTATGCTGCGAGATTCTTCTTCTTACCCAGGGTTATGATATTCTCGGCCAGGGGTGCGATTTCCTTTGCACGGGTGACAGTTGTGGTCATAGTGCCCTTGTCCAGCAGGTCAGTTACCTGCTGACGGAGCATTGCCATGCGCTGATCGGTGGTCTTGCCGAGCTTTCTTGTACCAGGCATTTTGCTTCTTCCTCCTTCTTGAGAGCTTACTGGTTATCTTCGGATGCCAAAGACAGTCCCATCATGGCCAGCTTATGCTCGACCTCTTCAAGAGACTTGCGTCCGAGGTTGCGGACCTTTATCATCTCGTCCTGAGTCTTGGAGATGAGGTCCTCGACAGTATTGATATTTGCGCGCTTGAGGCAGTTGAAACTTCTTACGGACAGGTCAAGTTCTTCAATTGTCATCTCAAGGACCTTATCATGCTGTGCCTCGACTCTTTCCACAACAGTGCTGTGGTTGCTGATGGTTTCAGACAGGTCGGTGAACAGAGTGAAGTGGTCGCAGAGAATCTTTGCACCCAGAGAAACTGCGTCTCTTGCGGTGATGGTCTTGTCAGTCCATACCTCCAAAGTCAGCTTGTCATAGTCTGTCTGATTACCTACGCGGGTATTCTCAACAGAGTAGTTGACCTTGATGACAGGAGTATAGATAGAATCAACAGGGATGGTCCCGATTGCGGTCTGGGGGTTCTTGTTCTTGTCAGCGGACACATAGCCTCTGCCGTGGTCGAAGGTGAGCTCCATGGAGAGCGCACCGTCGGGGCCGAGGGTTGCGATAGGCTGTTCCGGATTGAGTATCTCAATCTCACTGTCTCCCTTGATGTCGCCGGCGGTGACAACGCCTTCGCCTACGGCTTCAATGCGGACAGTCTTTTCACCTTCGGAGTGGAGGCGTGCAATGATGCTCTTGATATTAAGAACGATCTCTGTCACATCCTCCTTAACACCGGGGATGGTGGAGAACTCATGCTGAACACCGGCTATTCTGATGCTGGTTACAGCGGTACCGGGAAGTGAGGACAATAAAACCCTGCGCAGAGAGTTACCAAGTGTCGTGCCATAGCCACGCTCCAGAGGCTCGACGATGTACTTACCGTAAGCACTGTCGGCGGGTGTCTCTATACATTCGATGCGGGGCTTTTCAATTTCGATCATATTAAATATAACCCTCCTATTTTAAGTTCGGCGTTCACGCGAACGCCCTGAGTTTGTTCAGCTTACCAATGAGGGTGTCTGTATTACTTGGAGTACAACTCGACGATGAGGTGCTCCTCGATGGGGAGGTCGATATCGTCGCGTGCAGGTGCTGCAACGACCTTTGCGATAAGGTTGTTTGCATCGTACTCAAGCCACTTGGGTGCGGGACGGAAAGCATTTGCCTCAATGTTGGCCTTGATCTTCTCAATGCCACGGCTGCTCTCTTTGAGAGTGATAACCATGCCGGGCTTTACCTGGTAGCTGGGGATGTTGACCTTGCGGCCGTTAACGGTAAAGTGGCCATGGGAAACCATCTGGCGTGCCTCTGCACGGCTCATTGCAAAGCCGAGGCGGTAGACAACATTGTCAAGACGGCATTCGAGAATGGAGAGGAGGTTCTCACCGGTCTTGCCGGGGCGACGCTCTGCCATTTCGTAGTAGCTGCGGAACTGGCTCTCAAGAACGCCGTAGAAACGCTTTGCCTTCTGCTTCTCACGAAGCTGCTGGCCGTACTCGGAGCTCTTGCTGCGGCCCTGGCCATGCTGGCCGGGTGCGTATGCTCTGGTAGCCAGAGCGCATTTGTCGGTATAGCAGCGGTCGCCCTTCAGGAAGAGCTTCTGGCCCTCTCTGCGGCACTGGCGGCAAACTGCTTCAGTATATCTTGCCATTATTATATCCTCCTTCCATTAGACACGACGACGCTTCGGAGGACGGCAGCCATTGTGAGGAATGGGAGTTACGTCCTTGATCATCGTTACTTCCAGGCCTGCGGTCTGGAGAGCGCGGATTGCGGCTTCACGGCCTGAGCCGGGGCCCTTTACGAATACTTCGACGGTCTTGAGACCATGCTCCATAGCTGCCTTAGCTGCTACTTCTGCTGCGGTCTGTGCTGCGAAGGGAGTGGACTTTCTGCTGCCACGGAAGCCCTGGCCACCTGCAGATGCCCAAGAAATGGCATTGCCCTGGGTGTCAGTGATGGTTACCATGGTGTTGTTGAAGGAAGAGCTGATATGAACCTGGCCCTTTTCAATGTTCTTACGCTCTCTGCGGCGTGTTCTTACTTTTTTCTTTGCATTTGCTGCCATAATTCATATCCCTCCTTACTTCTTCTTATTTGCGATGGTGCGTTTCGGGCCCTTGCGGGTACGTGCGTTGGTCTTGCTGCGCTGGCCACGAACGGGCAGGCCGCGGCGGTGGCGCAGGCCACGGTAGCAGCCGATTTCGGTGAGACGCTTGATATCAAGAGCTACGGAACGGCGAAGGTCGCCCTCTACGATGTAGTTCTTGTCAATGCATTCACGGAGCTTTGCCTCTTCCTCTTCGGTGAGGTCTTTTACGCGGGTGTCGGGGTTAATACCGGTCATTTCCAGTATTTTGGTTGCGCTGGTTCTGCCGATACCGTAGACATAAGTGAGTCCGATTTCGATTCTCTTGTCCTTGGGCAGGTCAACGCCGGCTATACGTGCCATATTGATCGATCATTCCTTTCGATTTTTATTCCGCATTTTTACGGATCCGTTGGCTTATTCCCGCCGGAGGGAGCCTCCGGTCCATGCGGGATTATACTATTAATTTTAGACAAGCTACGCTATATTTATTAGCCCTGTCTCTGCTTGTGCTTGGGGTTCTCGCAAATAACCATGACTTTGCCCTTGCGCTTGATGATCTTGCACTTCTCGCACATGGGCTTCACGGAAGGTCTTACTTTCATTTGTTTTACCTCCTACTTGGTTCTCCAGGTGATTCTGCCGCGGTTCAGGTCATAGGGTGAAACCTGAACTGTGACCTTATCGCCGGGGAGAATTCTGATGAAGTTCATTCTGAGTTTTCCGGAGATAGTAGCCAGAACGGTATGTCCGTGGCCGATATCTACCTTAAACGTCGTGTTGGGCAGGGATTCGACTACCGTGCCCTCGAGTTCGATTACGTCGTCTTTTGCCAAAATAATTTTCCTCCTGGTCTGGTTTCAGATATCCTCTGCCATTGTCAGTATTTCAGGCTCGCCGTCGGTGATTGCGATTGTATTCTCGTAATGCGCCGAAAGCGTTCTGTCAGCGGTCACCGTCGTCCATCCGTCCTCAAGCACTTCCACCTCGTAGCCACCTATGTTTACCATAGGCTCAACTGCGATGGTCATACCGGGAACAAGACGGGGATTTCCGCTGGGTAATCTGACTTTGTAATTCGGTACCTCGGGAGCTTCATGCATTTCCCGTCCTACACCGTGGCCCACAAAATCGCGGACAACGGAATAGCCGTGGCTCTCAACATACTCCTGAATTGCCGCGCCGATATCGTTTACACGATAGCCGACCTTGGCAAACTTCAGCCCCTCAAAAAAGCTCTGGCGCGTGACCTCGATGAGTTTTTTTGCCTCATCGGAAATCTCTCCGCAGGCATAGGTTCCTGCGCAGTCGCCTACATAGCCCCGATAGGTGGCGCCCACATCAACGGAGACAATGTCGCCGTTATGGATGATGCGTTTACCGGGTATGCCGTGGATGACAACCTCATTCACGGAGATACATGCGCTTCCGGGAAATCCGCCGTAGCCCTTAAAGGTGGGGATTGCGCCGGATTTCCTTATGAATTCGTTAACAGCCTTGTCAATTTCCTTCGTGCTCACGCCGTCCGCAATCGCCTGACGCGCAATGCTGCGCGCACCTGCGGTGATTCTGCCGGCCTGACGCATGAATTCAATCTCGCGGGGGGATTTGATGATTATGGATTCTTTAGCCATAAATCAGATACCCAGTGCTGCCTTGATAACATCTGTTGTTGCCTCGATGCTGGGCTGATTATCAACAGATTTCAGCTTGCCTCTTGCCTCATAGAAGGCCTTGAGAGGCTCGGTTTCCTTGTGATAGGTTTCCAGTCTTGCCTTAACGGTTTCGGGGGCATCGTCCTTGCGGATGGTGAGCTCACCGCCGCAGAAATCGCACTTACCCTCAACTTTGGGAGGATTGGAAACAACATGGAAGGTCTGGCTGCAGTCCTTGCAGGTGCGGCGGCCGGACATACGCTCGATGATAACCTGGTCTGCGATTTCAATGGAAAGTGCGCAGTCGATTTCGATGCCGATTTCCTCGAGAGCTTCTGCCTGAGGAATGGTACGGGGCATACCGTCGAGAATGTAGCCGTTTGCACAGTCGGGCTCTGCAAGACGCTCATTTACGATGCCGATGATGACTTCATCGGGAACAAGCTTACCGCTTTCCACAAATTCCTTTGCCTTCAGTCCAACGGGAGTACCGTTTTTCATGGCTGCGCGAAGGATGTTGCCGGTGGAAATGGTAGGAATGTTAAGCATTTTGCTCAGGATTTCCGCCTGAGTACCTTTACCTGCGCCGGGAGCGCCTAAAAGTATAAGCTTCATAGTAATACCTCTTAAATCAGCTAAGGAAGCCCTTGTAATTACGCATCATCAGCTGGGCCTCAAGAGCACGCATGGTCTCAATTGCAACACCGACAACGATGATGATGGAGGTGCCGCCCAGAGAAACGCCGCTCTTTGCCGCAGTTTCGCTGAAGTGAGAAATGATGATGGGGACAACAGCGATGATACCAAGATAAATTGCGCCGAACAGAGTGATCTTGTTCAGAACTCTCTTGATGAAGTCGCTGGTGGGCTTGCCGGGACGGAAGCCGGGGATAAATCCGCCGTTATTCTTCAGGTTGTTTGCAACTTCAATGGGATTGAACTGAATGGTGCTGTAGAAGTATGCAAAGAAGATAATCAGCAGGAAGTAAAGAATTGCGTAGAAGATTGTGTCGGTTCTTGCCCACCAGCCGGTGCTGCCTGCGAAGGCTGCGACGGTTGCAGGCAGAGAAGCGATGGACTGTGCAAAGATGATGGGGAGAACACCGGACATGTTAACCTTCATGGGAAGGTGGGTGCTCTGGCCGCCGTACATCTTGCGTCCAACAACACGCTTTGCGTACTGGACAGGAACCTTACGCTCGGAGTCATTAATAAAGACAATGAGCATAATCATGAGCAGTGCGCCAAGCAGCATAAGAGCAGTTACCCACCAGGGGGTGATGCCCTGTGATGCGGAGGAAATCATCTGAGATACATCGCCGGGGAAGCGGGAAATGATACTTGCAAACAGGATGATGGAAATACCATTGCCGATGCCAAACTCGGTGATCTGTTCACCCAGCCACATGATAAGTGCGGAGCCGGAGGTGAAGGTCAGGATGATTACGATTGCACCCCAGATGCTTTCGCCATCTGCAGTGAGGATACCGTATACAGCACTCTGGTTCTTGAGCAGCATGTAGTATGCGAAGCCCTGAATCAGACCGATTGCTACGGTGGTGTAACGGGTGATGGAAGCGATCTTCTTCTTGCCTTCCTCGCCCTCATCCTTGCTCATGCGTTCCAGTGCGGGAATTGCAATGCAAAGCAGCTGGATGATGATGGAGGCATTGATATAGGGCTGGATAGACAGAGCGAAGATTGTCGCGGATGAAAATGCGCCGCCACTCATTACATTCAGCAGACCTAAAACGGTAGACTGCATGCTATCAAAGTAGCTGGTAAGCGCACCTGTGTTTACGTAAGGTACATAAACAGCATTACCGAGACGGTAAAGAAGGACAATCAAAAGGGTAAAAAGAATCTTTTTACGAAGGTCAACTGCCTTCCATGCATTACGCAGTGTCTGAAGCAATTAGATCACCTCGGCCTTTCCGCCTGCCGCTTCAATTTTTTCTTTTGCGGTTTCAGAGAAAGCGGAAGCCTTTACAGTGAGCTTCTTTGTGATCTCACCGTTGCCGAGAATCTTTACACCGTACTGGCACTTGGACAGAACGCCTGCATCCAGGAGAGCCTGTGCGTCAACAACTGCGCCATCCTCAAACTTGTTGAGTGCGGAAACATTGATTGCTTCCAGGGGCTTTGCAAAGATGTTGTTGAAGCCTCTCTTGGGGATACGGCGTGCCAGAGGCATCTGGCCGCCTTCGAAGCCGATACGGGTGCCGCCGCCGGAGCGTGCCTTCTGGCCCTTGTGGCCACGGCCTGCGGTCTTGCCATTGCCGGTTGCGTGGCCGCGACCCTTGCGCTTGTCAACATGGGTGGAGCCTTTTACGGGAGAAAGTTCATTAATATACATTAGCTTTTCCTCCTTATTCTTCGGTTACCTGGAGGAGATAGCCAATCTTGGCGATCTTGCCCCTGGTCTGGGGGTTGTCGGGCTGTACAGTCTCGTTGCCGATCTTGTGCAGGCCCAGAGAGTTTGCGGTCGCAATGTGCTTGTCAAGACGACCGTTGAGGCTCTTTACGAGCTTAATTCTAAGATTTGCCATGGTTCGTCCTCCTTAACCCTGAATCTCTTCGGGGGTCTTGCCTCTGACTGCTGCAACCTGAGCTGCATCACGGAGAGACTTGAGGCCCTGCATGGTTGCTGCAACAACGTTTGCGGGGTTGTTGGTGCGGAGGCACTTGGTACGGATGTCCTTGATGCCTGCTGCTTCAACAACTGCACGAACTGCGCCGCCTGCGATAACGCCGGTACCGGGTGCTGCGGGCTTAAGCAGAACGCGGCCTGCACCGAACTCACCGATGATCTCGTGAGGAATGGTGGTGCCGGACAGAGTGATGGTTACGATGTTCTTCTTTGCGTCTTCGAGGCCCTTGCGGATTGCTTCGGAAACTTCGTTTGCCTTGCCGAGGCCATAGCCTACGCGGCCCTTGCCGTCGCCGACAACGCAAAGTGCGGAGAACTTCATAATGCGGCCGCCCTTGACGGTCTTGGATACGCGGTTGAGGGAAACTACCTTTTCTACGAATTCGGAAGCTTCCTCGTCTTTACGACGATCTCTTCTATCGTTATTGTATGCCATAATAGTTTTCCTCCTTCCTTAGAACTTCAGGCCGCCCTCGCGAGCGCCTTCTGCCAGTGCTGCTACACGGCCGTGGAAGATGTAACCGCCACGATCGAAGACGACTTCTTCGATGCCCTTTGCCAGAGCGCGCTCAGCAATGATGTTGCCAATCTTCTTTGCAGCTTCGATGTTGCTGCCCTTGCCCTCAAAGCTCTTTTCAACGGTGGAGGCGGCGCACAGAGTGTTGCCTGCTACATCGTCAATGATCTGGGCATAAATGTGGTTTTCGCTGCGGAAAACAGAGAGGCGGGGTCTCTCGGAGGTGCCGGAGATCTTACCGCGAACTCTTGCATGGCGCTTAATGCGCTGTGCTCTTGTATCAGGTCTTTTAATCATTTAGGCACACCTTCCTTTACTTAGCACCGGTCTTGCCTTCTTTGCGGCGGATGACTTCGTAATCGTACTTGATGCCCTTGCCCTTGTAGGGTTCGGGAGGACGCTTACCGCGTACTTCTGCTGCAAACTGGCCAACCTTCTGCTTGTCAATACCCTTTACGATGATCTGGTTGGGGTTGGGAACCTCGGTCTGAACGAACTCGGTATCGGGAACGATAACCTGGTGAGAGAAACCTACGTTCAGGACAAGATTCTTGCCTTCCTTGGCTGCACGGTAACCAACACCGTTGATTTCCAGAGTCTTGGTGTAACCTTCGGATACGCCGACGACCATGTTGTTGATCAGGGTGCGGGTAAGGCCGTGGAGAGAACGGTTCATCTTCTCATCGTTGGGACGGGAAACGGTGACTACGCCTGCGTTGACTTCGACCTTCATGGTGGGTGCTACGGTCATTTCAAGTGCGCCCTTGGGGCCCTTGACTGCTACCTTCTGGCCATCAACTTTAACTTCAACACCTGCAGGTACGGTGATGGGAGCTCTACCAATTCTAGACATAATTCAGCTTCCTCCTTACCATACAAATGCCAGGACTTCGCCGCCGACATGTGCTGCGCGAGCAGCCTTATCGGTCATGACGCCCTTGGAAGTGGAGATGATTGCGATACCGAGGCCCTTCAGGACCTTGGGCAGCTCGTCTGCTCCGGCGTAAACGCGGAGACCGGGCTTGGAGACACGGCGAAGACCCTGGATGGCCTTCTCCTTGCCGGGGAGATACTTGAGGGTGATGCGAATGATGCCCTGAGTGCCGTCGTCGATGATCTGGAAGCTCTTGATGTAGCCTTCTTCGAGAAGGATCTCTGCAATTGCCTTCTTCATCTTGGATGCGGGGACATCGACAGATTCGTGCTTTGCGCTACCGGCGTTGCGGATGCGTGTCAGCATATCTGCAATGGGGTCAGTGATCTGCATGTGTTTTTCCTCCTGTTTTTAGAGTTACCTTATAGGTTTGGCGTTGAGGTTCTGCACTAATACATGATTAGCCGCAGCCTTTCAGCGTCTTAAGTTTGAGTCTGACCGCCGCACTTGATCGGGGCGCGGTGTTACAAGCCCAAACTGCGGGGATTCTGTGCTTTCTTGAAAGAAAGCACCAAAGAACTTTCAATTCGTCACGGACACCAAGCTGGGTTAAGCATCGGCGCTCGAAGCGAACTGCGCCATGTTTTTTCGGTCTTAAAAAGCACTCAAAAAGCGCTCAAAAAGGCCTTTTCAAAAAACCGCCGAAGAGATACACCGGTTTTCCGGTGTATCTCATCTTCGTTTTTTCGCACATTTGGCATCATTTCATTTTACACCTAATGCACAAATTTTGCAATAGAAATTTGTGAAATGATGACATGTTTTGCTCTTCCTGTGGGGCGAGGATGCTGTTTTGCACCCTCATCCCTCGGAAGCTTGAGGAATTTTTCCGTCAGACAATCTCGACGAGGCGAAGCTGTATCGGTATACTGCGAGGCTCGGAGAGGCCGCATGACGGGAAAATAACCAAGCTCTTACCAAGAAGCTTTTCTTACGCCGGGAATCTGGCCCTTGTAAGCCAGCTCACGGAAGCAGATACGGCAGATACCGTAGTCACGCAGATAAGCATGAGGACGGCCGCAGATCTTGCAGCGGTTGTACTTGCGGGTGGAGAACTTTGCAGGAGCCTGCTGCTTGAGAATCATAGATTTCTTTGCCATTTTTCAGTTCCTCCTTAGTTCATGAAGGGAGCGCCCATAAGTTTGAGCAGCTCGCGTGCTTCTTCGTCGGTCTGTGCGGTAGTGGTGATTGCGATGTTCATGCCGCGCAGCTTCTCGATCTTATCGTAGTCGATTTCGGGGAAGATGATCTGTTCCTTGAGGCCCATGGAGTAGTTGCCGCGGCCGTCAAATGCGTCTGCGGAAATACCGCGGAAGTCACGTACACGGGGAAGTGCAACGTTGAACAGACGGTCCAGGAACTCCCACATACGGTCCTGACGCAGGGTGACCTTAACGCCGACATGCATGCCCTCACGGAGCTTGAAGTTAGCGACGGACTTACGAGCGACAGTAGCAACAGCGTGCTGACCGGTGATTGCGGAGATCTCCTTGATTACGTTATCAAGAGCCTTTGCGTTATCCTTGCAGTCGCCGCAGCCGACGGATACAACGATCTTGTCGATCTTGGGAATCTGCATAACGGACTTGTACTGGAACTTCTCCATAAGAGCAGGAGCAACTTCCTCAACGTACTTTTTCTTCATTCTAGTCATTGTAGTTTACTCCTTTCTCAGATTTCTGCGCCGCACTTCTTGCAGACGCGGACCTTTTTGCCGTCAACAAACTTGTAGCCTACGCGTACGCCCTTGCCGCACTTGTCGCAGAAGAGCTGAACCTTGCTGACGTAGATGGGGGTCTCAACCTTGATGATGCCGCCATCCTGACCCTGCTTGCGGGGCTTCTGGTGCTTGGTTGCAACGTTAACGCCTTCAACGATGACCTTCATGCCCTTGGGGTCTGCGGACATAACCTTACCGGTCTTGCCCTTGTCCTTACCGGAAATAACAATAACTTTATCGTTAGTCTTAATTTTCATTCTCTGTGCCCTCCATTAAATCACTTCGGGAGCCAGGGACAGGATCTTCATGTAATCCTTGTCGCGGAGCTCACGAGCAACGGGTCCAAAGATACGAGTGCCGCGGGGGTTCTTATCACCGGTGTTGATAAGAACTGCTGCGTTCTCGTCGAAACGAACATAGGTGCCGTCTGCGCGGCGAACGGGCTTTGCGGTACGAACGACAACAGCCTTTACGACGTCGCCCTTCTTAACCTGACCGCCGGGAGCTGCCTTGCGGACGGAAGCGACGATGACGTCGCCGATGGTTGCGTATCTGCGCTTGGAGCCGCCCAGAACGCGGATGCACTTGATTTCTTTGGCGCCGGTATTGTCGGCAACCTTCAGATAAGTTTCCTGCTGTATCATTATGCTGCCTCCTTACTTTGCCTTCTCAATGATTTCGACAACGCGCCATCTCTTGTCCTTGGACAGGGGGCGGGTCTCCATCACGCGAACGATATCGCCGATGCCACATTCGTTGTTCTCGTCATGTGCCTTCAGACGGTAGGTTCTGCCGATGATCTTCTTATAGGTCTTGTGTGCGACGCGATCTTCTACGATGACGACTACGGTCTTATCCATCTTGTCGGATACTACCTTGCCTACGCGCATCTTACGGGAAGTTGTTCTTTCATTCATTCTGACTTACCTCCTCACTGCTCGAGTTCTTTCTCGCGGATAACGGTCTTGACTCGGGCAATGTCACGACGTACAGCGGAAATCTTGGTGGGGTTATCGAGATGATTTGTGGCATGCTGCATACGGAGCATGAACAGATCCTTCTTGAGCTCTGCGAGCTTTGCGTTGAGGTCCTCTACGGACATGGAGCGTATTTCATTTGCCTTCATCTTATTCACCACCGTTCTCAGACTCAGCTTCCTTTGCAATGACCTTGGTCTTGCAGGGGAGCTTGTGGCTTGCGAGGCGAAGAGCTTCGCGTGCTACCTCTTCGGGTACGCCTGCGATCTCAAACAGCACTCTGCCGGGCTTAACTACTGCTACCCAATACTCGGGGGAGCCTTTACCGGAACCCATACGGGTTTCTGCGGGCTTTGCAGTAACGGGCTTATCGGGGAAGATCTTGATCCAGACCTGACCGCCACGCTTGGTGTAACGGGTCATGGCGATACGGGCTGCTTCGATCTGGTTGCTGGTAATCCAGCAGGGCTCAGTGGCCTGGAGGCCGAAATCACCGTATGCAACGAAGTTGCCGCGGGTTGCTTTGCCCTTCATACGACCGCGATGTACTCTGCGGTACTTAACTCTTTTAGGCATTAACATTAGTTGTTGCCTCCTTCCTTAGCGGGTGCGGGGCGCTTGAAGCCCTGACCTGCGGGACGCTGGCCATAGCTGCCCTGGCGGCGTTCGCCGTTCTGCTGGCCCTGGCCCTGACGGTTGTAACCACCCTGACGACGGTCGCCG
>JAUMWD010000002.1:213751-221257 GCA_030529825.1 Bacillota bacterium | reverse complement strand
CCGACCCCCAGCTCATGGGTGCTCTGGGCGCAGCAGAGTATGCTCGTCAGAAGGGTCTTGCCAAGAAGTAATTCGCTATAAAACATAGCTGAATTCCCGATTATCGAAAGGAGCATATATTATATGTGCAAAGTATTTAAAAAGGCAGTTAAGCTGTCCACCATGGTAGTCGGCGTTCTGTTCGTTGTTTATTTCTGGAACCTCGACCAGAAGGTCCTTGGTTGGGCATACAGACAGGTTAATGCCATGTTTGACAGAAAGCCTGCTGACATTAAGTTCTAATCCAAAACAATTTCAGGGTATCCGATTTTTCGGATACCCTGATTTTTTATGCGAATTTGCATTTCTATCAAATAAATGCTATATTAATAACAAAACTGCTGCTCTTGGAGAAAAATATGAAGGGTGAGTTTCAAAAGAATAAAGGCTTAAATCTCTTCAATTGGATTATGCTTGTCAGCGGAATAGTGCTTGTTACCATGTTTTCGTATCTCATCTGCTCCGCTGAAGATGTAGACAGTATTCTTGCATCTATATTTTTTATCTGCTTCGGTTTGTTATGCATTACGCTGGGCATAGTACTGATACTCCTAAACCGTAATTCATTTTTGAATGTTGACGAAAATATAGTCGAGGCAAAATGCTTTCCAGGGAAAAAGCTTAGGTGTAAGATTGCAGATATTGAAAGCGTTTCATGCGATAATATGACACTGACGATTATTCTGAAAAACAGCAAGAGGTATCAGATAAGCGGTTTAATTAATACATATCCTCTATTGAAATACATTCGCAGTGTTATGCGTATAGCCTCGGAGACAGCTGAATGGAGTAAAGATAGCGCGCCTGTCGATGTGCTGCGTGAAGAGCTATTTAAAAATATTAAGCAGAGAAAGCACCGGATAATCAAAGTACTGGTCTGCATGGTCATGATGTTTTTGTGGATTGTCCTTGTGGTAATATTTACCGACTCCAAGGAGCTGAGCGCGTTCTCCCGCAAAGACTGGTGGATTTTCGCGGTGGGCGGATTGTTTGAAACAGCGACCTTTGCCATCTCACTCGTCCTTGCAATGAAGGCAGGCCGTGAGCAGAACCATATCTTCGAAAAACGCACCGAATTGAGAAAGGCAGAGGTTTTCACAACTCCGTTGCCTTCGGGAAATCCTGTTGCCGTATATACCGACGAGTTGTACACGCTTCGGGTGACGGTGATGCGGTTTCCCCATTCAGAAGAAGCGTATTTTTATGAAGAAAGCATACCTGATGGATGGGAGGATAAATCAGAGATTTATTCCTCATTATCTGAGCTTGAATCATTGCTAGTTGACGTGCATGAATTACATAAAATCGAATATTAAATAAGAGGCAGTCAGTAGACTGCCTCTTTGTGTTGTTATCTGATTAAATTCTCTTCCACTTTGCGCCGTGGGGAATATCTGTTACCTCGATGCCTGCGGCCTTCAGCTCATCGCGGATGCGGTCTGCCTCTGCAAAATTCTTTGCCTTCTTTGCATCCTGGCGTGCCTGAATTTTTGCTTCGACCTCGGCGTCAGCTTCGCCTGACTCGGAAATGATGGTGAACTGACCGGCAACAACTGCATGCTTTTTAAGCTCCTCGCGCTTCTTATCAGCCTTCGCAATGAGGTCGAGACCAAGCACTTTGTCAAAATCAGCAATGACGGCAAGCTTGGTGTCATCATTGGTCTGATACTTGAGAACGTCGTAAAGTGCGGTGACGGCAAGGGAGGTGTTGAGGTCATTGTCAAGGGCGGCAACGAACTTGTCACGCAGTGCCTTGAAGGCTTCCTCGTCAACTGCTTCGCCTGCGGGCTTAAGACCTGCAATGCGGTTTATAAGCTTCATGTAGGTGCCTTGGGCATTGTCGAGGTTTTCCCAAGAGAAAACAAGGGACTTGCGGTAATGGCTCTGGAGGCAGAACAGACGGTAGGCGAGGGGATCGTAGCCCTTTTCCTCGAGAAGCGCAACGGTGAGGAATTCACCCTTGGACTTGCTCATCTTGCCGCTGTTGGTGTTGAGGTGAAGAACATGCATCCAGTAGTTGCACCATTTGTGACCGAGGTAGGACTCGGACTGGGCAATCTCATTGGTGTGGTGGGGGAAGGCGTTGTCGATGCCGCCGCAGTGAATGTCAAGGTCTTCGCCGAGATGCTTCATGGAAATGCCGGAGCACTCAATGTGCCAGCCGGGATAGCCCACACCCCAGGGAGAATCCCATTTCAGCGCCTGATCCTCAAACTTGGACTTGGTGAACCAAAGCACGAAGTCATTCTTGTTGCGCTTGTTAGTGTCCTCTTCAACACCCTCACGAACGCCTACGTCAAGGTCATCAGCATTGAAATCGTTGAAAATGTAGTATCTTTCCAGCTTGGAGGTGTCAAAGTAGACATTGCCGCCGGCAAAATAGGCATAGCCGGTGTCCATGAGCTTGGTGATAATCTTTATGTATTCGTCAATGCAGTTAGTTGCGGGCTCTACAACATCGGGAGTCTTGATGTTCAGCTTTGCACAATCGGAGAAAAATGCGTCGGTGTAGAACTTGGCAATATCCATGACGGACTTGTTCTCGCGCTTTGCACCCTTGAGCATCTTGTCTTCGCCCTCGTCAGCATCGCTGGTGAGGTGACCTACATCGGTGATGTTCATAACGCGCTTTACATTATAACCCACATAGCGCAGATGCTTTTCAAGGATGTCCTCCATGATGTAGCTGCGCAGATTGCCGATGTGGGCAAAGTGATATACGGTAGGACCGCAGGTGTACATTTTAACGATGTCGGGATTGTTGGGAACAAAATCTTCCTTCTTGCGAGTAGCGGAGTTGTAAAGTTTCATTGTATATCTCCTTTATATGTTCAAGAGCAATGCTTGAAAACATTAATATTCTTAATAAAGTAATCTGCACCGGAATAAAGAGTGGTGCCGAGAATGGATACCCAGGCAAGTACGGTTAGAAAATCGGGGAAGGGTACCCAGCTTTCTTTAACCACTATGAGAACGCCGAGAGCGACCATGGTGGTAAAGGTCTTAACCTTGCCGGAGAAGGCAGCGGGGATTACCTTGCCCTGCTCGACAGCAAGCATGCGCAGACCGGAAACCGCAAACTCACGAAGAAGGACAATTGCAACTACCCATGAGGGCATGAGCTCCTTTTCAATTAGGATGCACATTGCTGCCAGTACAAGCATCTTGTCTGCCAACGGATCCATGAATTTGCCGAAATCGGTTACCTGATTATAGGTGCGGGCAACATAACCGTCAATGAAGTCGCTGCAGCTTGCGATGATGAAAACGGCAAGCGCCCAGTAGGTGAGGTCCTGATATAACAGTACCATAAATACAGGTATAAGGGCTATGCGGAAAATAGTGATTTTGTTTGCTGTGGTGTTCATAACAAGACCTCCTCTCGTGCTAACGACGCTCACCGTACAGGTTACCGTCAAATGTGTCAGTGATTAATACATTTACTATGTCGCCGATGCAGTTGTCACTTTCAAAGAAAACCTGACCGTCAATATCGGGGGAATCAGCGTAGCTGCGGCCATAGAACAGCTGCTGCTCATCATCGAATCCTTCACAGAGAACCTCGAGAGTTTTGCCGATTTGAGCGCTGCAGAAGTCATCCATAATCTGTGCCTGCAGGTCAAGAATCAAGTCGGCACGGCGCTGTGCAACCTCAAAGTCGGGATGCTCCATCTTCGCCGCCGGGGTACCTTCCTCCGGAGAGAAGGGGAATACGCCAGCACGCTCAATGCGAGCTTCTCTCAAGAAATCACAGAGCTCCTCGAACTCCTCTTCGCCCTCACCGGGGAGACCGGCAATTAGGCTGGTTCGAAGTACCAGATTGGGAATGCGCTCACGCAGAGTTTTAAACAGTGCGCGAATGTCATCGCCCGTGCCGTGGCGGTTCATGGATTTGAGAATTTTATTGTTTATGTGCTGAATGGGAATGTCCAAATATTTGACGATTTTAGGATTGCTTGCAATTTCATCAATTAGCTCGTCGTCAAATTGGTCAGGGTAGGTGTAGTGTAGTCTTATCCACTGAACACCGTCGATTTTGGATATTCTGCGGCAGAGCTCTGCCAGCATGCGCTTACCATACAGGTCGGTGCCGTACTTTGTGATGTCCTGCGCAATAACGATGATTTCCTTGATACCGTGCTCCGCAAGCTCCCGTGCTTCATCCACAACGCAGTCAATATCGCGGGAGCGATATCTGCCGCGGATGTAGGGAATTGCACAGAAGGCACAGAAGTTGTTACAGCCCTCGGCAATGCGGAGATATGCCCAAGACGGTCCTGTGCTGATAACACGGGGAATTTCGTCAACAGGTGCGCTCTGATCGCCGAAGTAGCTTACACACTTTCCGGACAATACCTCGTCAACAGCTTTGACAATGTCTCCGAAGCTTCCCACGCCCAATACGGCGTCGATTTCCGGAAGCTCGGCCATAACATCGTCGCGATAACGCTCCGTAAGGCAACCGGTTACAATAATTTTACCCAGTTTGCCTGCGTTTTTAAGCTCTGCCATCTCAAGAATTGTGTCAATGGCTTCGCTTTTTGCGGAATCTATGAAGCCGCAGGTGTTGATGATAACCGCATCAGCACCGTCAGGTGTGGGAACGAGCTTGTAACCGGCTTCATTCAGAAGGTAAAGCATCTGCTCGCTGTTTACAAGATTTTTTGCACAGCCGAGAGATATGAGTGCGATGGTTCTGTTCATTGTAAGTCCTCTTCGGAAGTAAAATTATATAGTGCATGCTTTATTTGATCCCAGGAGTACCCGCGGCGGTATAGAGCGTTGGAAATCTTTTGAATCTGTGCTCTGTCCGTGGAGTCGGTAAGTCGTGAAGAAATAAATCTCGCCAGCTTATCATCCTGCTCGGGCATTTCCGTAAGCGCCTCGTCCCAATATTCATTGGGAACGCCGTGACGCCTAAGCTCCTGCTTAATCCTGCCTGCACCGTAGCCCTTTGCGGAATAGTGGCGAACAACCGAGCCCGCATAGCTGCGGTCATTGATTAGCCCCATTTCGCATAGCCAGTCGGCGCAGAACTCCGCGTTTTCGGGAGTTTCACCCTTTTCCACTAACTTGTCACGCATTTCCTTTCGCGACACGGCACGGGTGTTAATGATGCGCATGGCGCGAGCCTTGCAGAGGGATAGGGTAGAGGCATTAAGTACCTCGCGGTATCTGCTGTCGTCGAGCTCAAGGCCGGAGTGCAGGAAATAGTCAGTGACAACGGCAAGAGCTGTTTTAAGCTCACTACCGTCGTCAAAATAAAGCGTAAATCTCTCTTGAGAGGTTTGCTTCAGCTCTTTAATAATCACGAAATATTATCCTTCAAAGTCGTCGGCGCTTACATCAACGGCACGGCCTGCGGCCTGTGCAGCCTTGCGGGCCTGGGGCGCCATGAGCTTGTGGGCATTGTCGCGGATTTCCTGCTCAATCTTGTCGCAGATTTCGGGGTTTGAAAGGAGATATTCCTTGACAGCATCGCGGCCCTGAATGCGCTGACCGTTGACGGTGAACCATGCGCCTGCCTTGTCGATAAGCTCAAGCTTTACGCCCAAATCGACGATTTCGCCCACCTTGGAAATACCTTCGCCGTACATAATATCGAATTCAGCCTCCTTGAAGGGAGGTGCGCACTTGTTTTTAATGACCTTTGCTCGGGTACGGTTGCCGATCATCTCGCCGCCGACCTTAAGAGTCTCGGTGCGGCGCACATCGATACGGACAGAGGCGTAGTACTTAAGAGCAAGACCGCCGGGGGTGGTTTCGGGGTTGCCGTACATAACGCCGATTTTCTGACGCAGCTGGTTAATAAAGATAACAGTGCAGCCGTTTTTGGAGATGCAGCCTGCAAGACGGCGCATTGCCTGGGACATAAGACGGGCAAGAGCGCCCACAACAGTGTCACCCATTTCACCCTCAAGCTCAATGCGGGGGATGAGTGCTGCAACGGAGTCGACTACAACGACATCAACAGCGGAGGAACGCACGAGGCTTTCTGCAATGTCCAGCGCCTGCTCGCCGGTGTCGGGCTGTGAAATCAGCAGACTGTCAATATCGACGCCGAGAGCTCTTGCGTATGCAGGCTCCAGTGCGTGTTCAACATCTATGTAGGCTGCTTCGCCGCCTGCCTTCTGTGCGGCGGCAACAACATGAAGAGCCAAAGTTGTTTTACCTGATGCTTCAGGTCCGTAGATTTCCACAATGCGGCCCTTGGGAACGCCGCCGATGCCCAAAGCAAGGTCAAGAGAAAGAGAGCCGGTGGTGAGTGATTCCACATTTACGGGAATGTCGTCGCCAAGACGCATAATTGCGCCCTTGCCGTAGTTCTTTTCAATCTGCGCAATGCAGGTTTCAAGTGCCTTCTTTTTGTCGCTTGCCTGACCGGGGGTGGCAATGGGAGCTTTTTTCTTTTCTGCCATTTGAGTTCACCTCATATATTAATCAAAATTCATTTTTCCATTGACCGATGACAACTCGTTCGACATCAAGCGTATCCTTACGGCTGTCAACTGAAACAAATTCGGCGTCTAAAAGCATCTGCTTTACGGCATCTGCCTGGCCTTCGCCGACCTCAAATATCATAAGTGCATTGGGACGCAGAGTAACTGTCCAATGCTTAATAATTTCACGGTAAAAATCCAGACCGTCCTCACCGCCGTCCAAAGCTCCGAGGGGCTCATAAGCACGAACCGAGCTGTCAAGCTCAGTGAGCTCATGGGTAGCAATGTAGGGAGGATTAGATAGGATCATATCAAATCCGCCGGTGTGCTGCGGAGGCCAGTCGGTAGCGTCCGCGCGCACAGGGACAATTTTTGAAGTTAGCCTGTTAAGAGATATGTTCTTTCTGCATATTTCAAGGGCTTCGGGAGAAATGTCCGCTGCAATAACGCTGGCGCTGTCGAGCTTTGACGCAACGGCACAGGCTATACAGCCGCTGCCGCAGCATAAATCCAAAACGCGGATTTTTCTGCCGCGAAGTCTTCCGTAGCTCAATGCGGTATCCACAAGCACCTCTGTGTCCATTCTGGGAATGAGAACATCGGGACTTACGATCATGGGCAGCCCGTAAAACTCCCAGGCACCGGCTATATATGCTAGTGGCTCACCCTTGAGTCTGCGCTCAAGAAAGCTCATGGCCTTTTCTTCAAGCTCACTTGAGGTGTAGAGATTCATGTCACGCATGAGCTCGGCCTTGTCCTTACAGCTTGCAGCGGCAAGAAGAATTCTTGCTTCCTGACCGAAGGCCTCAATGCCTGCATTTTTTAACTCGGTTCTTATGTGAAAATATAAATCGTTATATGTCTTTGGCATATTTTCTCCTTACCAAGCGTCACTGCCTTTCTCTTCGGGTATAACAAGCTCCAACGCCTCGATTGCACACATTATCATCTCGTCATCAGGCTCGTTGGTGGTTATACGCTGAAGCTGCTTGCCGGGCCAGGAGAGAATGGAGGAGAGCAGATTGTC
>JAUMWD010000002.1:120788-213741 GCA_030529825.1 Bacillota bacterium | reverse complement strand
GCCTACCCAGCGGTTAAGCTCATAGGTCACACCCACAATGACGGGGAGAATGAGAAGGCGAACACCGATTCTGCCTAATGTGTTGGGTATGCGGATGAAGAGACCTACAATGATGCTGATAATTATTACTACGAAAAGAAAGCTCGTGCCGCAGCGGGGATGAAGTCTGGGCTGGGGACGGATGTTTTCTACAGTGAGGGGAAGTCCCTTTTCATAGCAGAATATTGTTTTGTGCTCTGCACCGTGATAGGAGAACACGCGGCGCATATCCTTCATCCTTGAGCAAAGAATCAGATAGGCGAAGAAGATGACGATTTTCAGAACACCCTCAACAACTGCACGCCAGTAATAGCTTTCTTTAAGCTCGGGTATAAGCCCCACCAGGAAGGTGGGAAGGAAGAGAAACAGGAAAAGCGAAAGTGCAATTCCCAGTACAACAGCAACGCCGATTATGAGCTTCTGCGCAGTTTCATCGGAGAAATGATTCTCAATCCAAAGGTCGAGCTTGTCCGGCTCACCCATTTCCTCTTCAGGAAGCTGCTCGGCGGAAAATGTGATGGCTTTAACGCCGTTTACCATGGCGGAAATAAAACCGATAATGCCTCGGACAAAGGGCCATGCCAGCATGGGATTGATTTCCTTGAGTGGCTTTATGCTGTCGACCTTGACAACATGAGCATCCGTACCGTGACATACAATGGCACGCTTTTCAGGTCCCTGCATCATTATGCCTTCAATAAGGGCCTGACCGCCGATGGATGTTTTGAAAGTGCAGGATTTTTTCTTTTCTTTAATTGCCATATTAAAAACCTTTATTCTTTGTTCATGGGAAGCTGAATGGTGGCGATACAGCCGCCGCCTTCGGCATTTGCAATAATAAGCTTACCGCCGTGGCGGGTAACGATTTCATCACAGACAGCAAGACCGATACCGCTGCCGCGATTTTTGCTGCTGCCCTTATAGAACTTGTTCTTTACATAGGGGAGCTCTGCGGCGGGAATACCGTGACCGTGGTCGCGGATGGAAATGAGCACTGAATTGCTCGTCGTTTTTAATACAACCTCAACGAGCTTACCCTCGCCGCCATGCTTGGTGGCATTGTCGAGCAGATTGAGAAAAACCTGCTTCAAACGCTCCGGATCTCCGGAAATAAGGGGAATTTCATAGTCCGGTGCATCATAGCTGACCTCCACGCCGGACTGCTTCATAAGCTCACCGTAGGTAAAAATGGAGTCTTCAAGCTCTGCGGCAATGTCTAAAAGCTCAACGCGAAGATTAAAGCGCCCGTCCTGAATTCGTGTGAATTCCAGTAAATCCGTAACCATGGAGGTAAGGCGATCGGCTTCCTTGCTGATAATGCTGACACCGCGGAGTGAGTCGCCCTGAATGGCGGGGTCATACTGCAGAGTTTCGCTCCAGCCGGTGATTGCGGTAAGGGGAGTGCGAAGCTCATGTGAAATCTGGGATACAAACTCCGTCGTAGCCTTGTCCGCCTGGGCAACCTTTTCGGACATTTCGTTTATCTCATCGGTGAGCTCGCCGATTTCGTTATCGTCAAACTTCTGTGCCTTTGTTCCGTAACTGCCTGCAGCTATGCGTTCAGCAGATTCGGTGAGTGAGGTGATGGGCTTGGTAATATTTCTGTCAAACCAAAAGTTAACAAGAATGATATAAGCAGCGAGAATAGCTGCGAGGATTACTACAATGACAGTATAGCCCTCGATTGCGAGTGCGATTAAACAAGCGATGACAATGACTGCTACACATGATGAAGCAAGCAACTGCCATTTAAGATTTTTGAAAACCATAAAACACTTCCGGGAAAATTAGTAGCCCCATTTGTAGCCAAAGCCCCAAACGGTGGTGAGGAATTCGGGCTCGGTGGGATCGGCCTCAATTTTAATACGCAGGCGGCGGATATTTACATCCACGGTTTTGAGCTCACCCTTGAAATCATTGCCCCAAACCTCTCGGAGAATATCCTCGCGGGACATTGCACGGCCGGGATTTTCCATGAAGAGCTTCATGAGGAGATATTCAATCTGCGTTAGCTTAAGACGCTTGCAATCTTTTTCAAGGGTACGGTTACGGGTGTTGAGCAGGAATGGTCCGCTGCATATCTCGTAACTGGGCTTGTCAACAGCCTCGCTTCCGCCGAGTCTGCGGACAAGAGCATCCACACGGGCGGTAAGCTCTGCAGGGGAGAAGGGCTTTGTGACATAGTCGTCAGCGCCGGTCATAAGGCCGGTGACCTTGTCAATCTCCTGACCGCGAGCAGTAAGCATTATAATACCGATTTTGGAACCGGAAGCACGAATGCGGCGGCAAACTTCAAAGCCATCAATATCGGGAAGCATGACATCAAGAAGCGCGAGACTGATATCAGGATTCTTTTCCAGCTGGCTTAAAGCCTCCATTCCGCAGTTAGCTTCAATAGGCTCATATCCGTTACGACGGAGGTTGATTACCACAAAACTGCGAATATTGGGTTCATCTTCGAGGACCAGTATCTTTTTCATGGCTATACCTCTTTCATTTTATATTTATACCAAATAATTGTAACATAAAACTTTCAAAAATGGTAGAGGAAAGTGTTAAATTTTTATAAAGTAGGAACAAAAAATTACAGTTTACATAATTTGAATCATTATTTGTTACCGTAAATTAAATGTATCAAATGTACAGTACGATAAAAAGGACAATATAAAAGACAATATATAATGTTACTCACTAAAATGCAGTTATCTGAAAAGTTTTTTAAAAAAGACTGCATATAAAAAATCCGGGAACTTTTGCGTGTTCCCGGATTAGTAAAACTATGCTGTTGACTACCAGAAAGCAGATTATTATGCAATCTGGGGCTTGGTGTACTGTGCATCGCTGAAAGCAAGGATGCAAAGGAAAACGGGGGTTACAAGAATGAGACCCCAGAGGAAAGCGCCGCTTTTGCCAAAAGCACGACCAAGGTCTATTTCCATCTTTATTGCAACATAGATGTTGTAAAAGGGGATGAGCAGAAGAAACATCTTTGCACCCTTGCCGTAGAGCTCTTCAAAAAGAACAAAAATGTTGTAGAAAGGAATGATTGCCTCCCAGCCTTCGCGGCCCATTTTCTTGAAAACAAACCAAAGTCCAACGAGAGAAGCTATGCTTAATGCATAAGAAATGAATTGGTCCATGTTTTTCTCCTTAATAGAATTTGCATCGAGTTATCGAGTATATATATTTTACCACGCTCCAAAATGCAAGTCAATTAGTGTGTGAAATAATTAGACTTGAAAAATGGAACGCGATGAGTTATACTGTTTCACACATGCCGGTGTGATGGAATGGTAGACGTGACGGACTCAAAATCCGTTGGTGGCGACACCGTGTGGGTTCGAGTCCCACCACCGGCACCAAAAAAACACACCCATAGGGCTTTCGCTCTATGGGTGTGTTTTTGTTATAATCAGTGGTGTTCGTTGGTACCCTTGTCACCGACGCCGAAGTGAAGCTCCTTCATGCCTTCAACCTCGTCGCAGACATCCTTAAGGCCGCATACCGTACAGTCGGTGGGCAGACCTTCCATGATGTGGCACAGAGTGCTGGTGAGTTTGTCGGACTTTTTTGCGTTTTCGGTGAGAACACTGTAGTCAAAATCGGGATCGGTAATAAAAATTACGGTGACATTAACTACATTTGCATCTTTCTTGTATTCGTCAATGTAACGGTTACCGATGGCTTCAAAGCTGATGCCCTTCTTAACCGCCTTCTTACCGACGCGAATCTGCTCACGGTAGTTCTCGGGGGACATACGAACCATGTAACCGTCGGGATAGACATGGTACTTTGAGAATTCAATTTGCTTCAATGCGCGATAAACCTCGTCATCATCGCCGTCGAGAATGCCGCCGCGGATGAGTACGATACGGGCAAAGGGATTGTTCTTCTTAATCTTGTTGAGATCGGGGCCGTAAAGAATGACCTGATCCTTGCTTACGAGCTCGGAATTAGAGGTGACACAGACATAGTTTGCGGAGCCGAGTCCATTTGCACCCAGCTCATAGGCAGCTTCGCTCTGAAGAATGAGCTCGGAGGCGCCCAGATCGGGCCATGACTTGCGGGAGTTGTAATCCCAACTCTTGCCCTTAAGAGACTTAAGAGAATCAAGAGTGGACTTAATAAGAGCATTGTAAAGTTCCATAATATATCTCCTTAAATTCAATCATTTACATTTTAAAGCATGAGTATGTTAAAAATTATGCATATACACATATTAAAGCAGAAAACACCTAAAATTAAAAGACTTTTTTTAATTTTTACGACACAAATTAAAAATTGACTAAAAAACCGCCCCGCAAATTACGGGGCGGCATATATTTAATTGCCGTCTGCGATCTTTTTGTTGAGATTACGCATCTCCGTGATAACGAGGACAGCAACGGTTATAGCTGCAAGTATGTCGCCTGTGGGTCCGGCGTACAGCAGACCTTCAACACCCATGATGCTGCTCATGATAAATGCGCAGGGGAGGAAGTAGATAAGCTGGCGGGTGAGGGTGGATGCCATTGCCTTCAGCGGCTTGCCGATGGACTGGAAGAAGATACCCGAGGGAATTAGGAAACCGGTGAGGAAAATTACGGAAAGGAAAATGTGGAAGCACTTGTTTGCAAACTGATTGTACAGTGCGTCATCCTCATGACCGAAGAGGTCAATGATAGGCTGCGTGCAGAACTGGAAAACGGCCCAGCCGATTATACCCACCGTAAGACCGGTGATAACTGTGCGGATATAGGCGGCCTTAACTCGGGCATAATTCTTTGCGCCGTAATTGTAGCCCACAATGGGCTGGCTGCCGATGCCGAGGCCTACCATAAAGCTGATGATAATGGAGTTTACCTTCATTACAATGCCGAGAGAGGCAAGTGGGATATCTGCACCGTAGGCGCTCTGCGCACCGTATTTGGTGAGCAGATTGTTCATGCAGATAACAACAACCGTGGAGGCAAACTGGGTGAAGAAGCTGGAAATACCTAAAGGCAGGAAGCCGAAAACCGTTTCCTTTCTGAGCTTTGCGTACTTAAGCTCAAACTTAATGCTCTTAAACTTGGGAATATAGCTAACGCTGAGGATGAAATTGAGTACCTGACCGATAATGGTTGCCCATGCAGCACCGGCAACGCCCCATTTCAGACCGAGAACGAACCACGCGTCAAGAATGATATTGAGGAAGCAGCCGGCCATGTTGCATATCATGGCGTAGCGGGGATTGCCCTGTGCGCGGATAATACTGCTGACGGTCATGCTGATGCAAACAAAGGGAAGACCGATCAGAGTGATTCTTGCATACTGAATGGCAGATTAAAGAGTTATGGGATTAACCTTGTTGCCGCCGCAGAGGAGCAGAATGGACTTCAGGAAAAGCTCCATGAACAGGGTAAGGAAGAGACCGGCCATCAGTGCGACGGTTATGCCGTTGCCCATGGTGCGGGTTGCCTCGTCAGTGCGCTTTTGTCCGAGCTTAATACTGAAATAGGCTACACAGCCGTCGGCAATCATAGTGCTCAACGCCATGGAGAAGGTAACAAGGGGGAAGGTAAGGTTAGTTGCGGCATTGCCCAGCATACCTACGCCCTGACCGATAAAGATTTGGTCAACAATGTTGTATATTGAGTTGACAACCATAGAAGCTATGGCGGGGAGCGCAAATTTAAGAAGCAGCTTGACGATGGGCTCTTTTTCAAACATCGCAAGCGAATTTTCTTTTTGCATTTAGAATTCACCTTGATACATATAATCTAACTTTTCTATATTACCACAAAGAAATTAACTTGTAAATATAAACAAAAACAAACGGGTGATTTTGTGTCAAATCACAAAAATCACCCGTTGAATTATCACAGAAAATTACTTTATGACATTTGCTATAAGCAAGCAGTAGTAGGCAGAGGGAATGGAAAACAGCAGACTGTCGATTCTGTCCATGGCACCGCCGTGGCCGGGAATGAGATTGCTGTAATCTTTTACACCGGACATACGCTTGAGCAGGGATGCGGCAAGGTCACCCATTTGACCGAGGGAAGAGCTGATTAATGCAGTGAGCATGCAGCACACGGGGGAAACATCAATAAAGAAGCTGATAATCAGGCCTGTTACAATGGCGGAAAGTGCTCCGCATACGCTGCCCTCAATGGTCTTATTAGGGCTGACCTCGGGAGCAAGCTTGTGCTTGCCGAAGGCCTTGCCGCCGAAAAGCGCGAAGCTGTCGCAAACCCAGGTGGAAATGCAGGCAAGAGCGAAAATAATGAGCCAGTCGTCAAGAAGAGCAAGCTTGGTTATAATGAGAATAGGCACTATTGGATATACAAAAACCGCAAGAGTTGCGAGAGCGCCGGGACCACGAACATTTTTGCACATTACGCCGGCGGACATAATTGCGAAAACTGCAAGGAAAATGATAATCTCCAGAGCTATGTAATAGGTGCTTTCCTTAATGTAGGAGAAATGGTTGAGATATATAAGAGCAATTGCAGCTGCGCTGAAGACATAGAGAATCCATGGAGCGCAGTTAACATTCTTTGCCTTTATAACGCGGCAGGTTTCACGAACTGCAAGAATTGTGACAGCTAGAAGAAATACGGTGCGGGCAATTCTTGAATCGGGAGTCAGCAAAAAGCAGGCAACCACCAGAGAAATCATGACAGCTGCGGAAATACAACGAGTTTTCAAAAGGATTCCTTCTTTCTATGTGTTATCTTGTTTCTTATTTCAATTTTCCGTCGGAGAAAACATAGTGTCTGCGGCGGCCCTTTGTGCCCTTGCCGTATTCTATGGCGTTTTTCGGACAGGAGCATATACATGACAGGCAATGCACGCAGTTGCTGCCCCATTCAGGCACACCTTCGGTGAGAACGACATTGTGAAGCGGGCAATTATTAACACAGACGCCGCAGGATACACAGTCCTCCGTTACGCTGAATTTTTCGGGCTTTACGAAGAACTTGTTGAAAAGCTTACTGGAGATAATGCTGACTTCCTTGCTCACAGCAGATCCCTTTTGATTGAAAGTTTTTCCGCTTTCGATAAGCCCTGCAATCTCGCTAATCTTTTCGGGAAGTGAGGCAAGAATTCTTTCCGCCTCTTCACGGCTTGAGGGCGCATACATTACAAGGTAGTTGTCAGGCATTACAAGAGTGTAGGTGCCCATGTAGTTTAGCTTCTTTTCCTTACAGATAGCCTTGTTGACCGCACCGGCACCTCCGGTTCCCGCACCGCAGGTCATGACGAAATACGCTTTGCAGCAACCGGAAAATGAGGCCTCATTTATGAATTCTTCAACAACAGAGGGAATGTGATAGCAATAGGTTGGAAGAACGAAAACATAAGGCTTTTCGCTGCTGAAGTCACCGATGCTTTCCCGGGAAATCAGCTCGTTCAGTGAAACGACCTCGTCATCGAGGGCTTTACCCAACAGAACTGCGGTATAACGACTATTGCCAGTGCCGCTAAAATATAGTATCATATATAAAAACCTCATTACAATTACAAAATTACACCTCAATATACCATATTATTTAGGGCATAACAAGCGTCAATTGCATATATTTGCATAATAAGACTTTTTGAAAAAATAATTTAAATTTTACAAAATTGTAATATATGAATAAACTTTTTCGTCATTTAAGATAGGAACAGGAGATTGTGTTGGAAGACCGCGACATTGTAAGGCTTTATCTGGAGCGATCTCAGGAAGCCATTCTGGAAACAGAGAAAAAATACGGTCGATACTGTCATAAAATTGCCTTCAATGTTTTGGGAAATGATGAAGACAGTGAGGAATGCGTTAATGACGCATATATGCGCACATGGGGAAGTATTCCGCCCAATGAGCCGTCTTCGCTTGCTTCATATATCGGCAAAATCACACGAAATCTTGCGCTGGACATGTATAGGCGGCGTAACAGCTTAAAGCGAGGCAACGGTGAGGTTACGCTTTTGCTGGATGAGCTTGCCGAATGCGTCACCGGTGAGGACCAATATGAAAAGCTGCAGGATTCGGAGGAAATAATCGCCGCAATAAACAGCTTCCTCAAGTCTTTACCCCAAACCGAGCGGGGCGTTTTCATGCGCCGTTACTGGAAAATGGAGCCCATAGCGGATATTGCATCCAAATACGGTATTTCAGTTGCGAAAACAACTACCATGCTTTACAGACTTCGCAATAAATTGAAAAATCATTTGACGAAAGAAGGAATCACGCTTTGAGAAGCGAAGATTTGCTTAAATATATAGGTGGAGTTGACGATGAGTTCGTCGATGAGCTTGCAGATGACAAGCTTGTACCCATTGCAAGCCGCAGGGTAAACCGCCATTTGCTTGCCGTTGCGGCCTGCTTGGCGATTGTAGTGCTCTGTGCCGCCGTTTTGATGGGCGTAGGCGTGAATGTGGATAGGGGACAGATGACACTCACCGGTAATGCTACCAGTATTCCGCTGGCGCACAATTCCATAGTTATGCTTGATGTAAACCCGAGTCTGCAAATGGAAATCAACGATAGGAACATTGTCGTCAGCGCCGAAGCTATAAATGAGGATGCCGCAGCGCTCATGGATGAGCTTCAGCTCCGTGGTATGACCTGCGATGAGGCTGTGAAGAAGACGGTTGCCGTGCTCCAGGATCATGAATACATTACAAATCTTAAGAATTCCATTCTGGTGACGGTTGTTAATCCCGATGAATCTGAGGCAGAGCTCATACGACAGACAATTATTGATGTCATTCAGCTTACAGATGAGAATACGAGCTATGATTTCTCCATCATCAGCCAGATTTTCTCCGATGTTTCCGAGTATGCGGAGCTTGCGGAGAGCTATCATATGAGTGCAGGCCGTGCAGCACTGATCAAAAAGACCTGTGAGCTGTATGAGGATTATAGTTTTGAAGTGCTTTCCGAATGCAATATACAGACAATTAATCAGCTGTTTGAGTATATTCCCGTTCCCGAATTTATCCAAAGAATCGGCACGGCTGCCGCAACAGTACCCGAGGACTTTAAGGCAAAGCTGGGTATTGATGGCCTTTCTGCCGAAGAGCTTATCAGCTTTACCTGTGCCATTTCAGATTTTTATGACAAGCTCTGCGACTACTATGATGAGTCGGATGTTGCCCACCACATAGGCTATGTGTTTGACATTGTGAGCACGGAAAATGCCGACGGAACAAAGCTTTGGGCTGTTCTTGCGGAGAATTTGAGCAATGAGCTTAATACCCGCTGTGCTATTATTAATCTCGGAGATGACGCTATCAGCGACTGGTGCTCCGGCAGTGCATTCAGAGAGATTGTTAAATACATTGACAGAATTGCTTGATAAATACTAATCATATTTTATATTTTAAAAGTCCGACAATGCGTCAGCATTGTCGGACTTTTTGCTGTTTTAACTCTATTAGTGATGCGCACTCAAAGCATCGTGCTGAAAGCTTTGTACTTTTAAGCTAAATGAAATAGCCTTAGCTGACTTGTGATTCGTCATCATAAAAAGCTGCACCAAAAAGCTTTTGGTCTAATTCATCAAACAGCGCTTCGATTTCGCTGTCGACCAAAGCAAAAATATCTACTGCATTATCAGATAGCATTGCCGGAGTTGTTTTAAGAGGTGAAAGTGAGATGTCAAAGCTTAATTCCTTGAGTCCGGTCATAAATATCACATCAGGCATCAACTTGATTGATAAGCTGATCGCACCGCTATCCTCGGAGTAGTTCATTTTGAGGAGCTCGCATTTTACCCTTTGGGCGCTGACAGTCAGATTCAGTTCTTTATCCTCGTCGTTAATCTCAAACAGCAGGGAGGCGTTGAAACCGGTAGCCTTTGCTTTAAACTCCATACCGTTTTCGGTAGTGCAGATACCGCCGTAGGCGATTTCCTCATCGTCGGTATATATGCTGAAATCGTTCCAAATGTTATCGCTGCCATGCAGAACAATGCTTATTTTTTCGCCGTAGTTTATCTGCACGGAAATAGCGGCGAGCTTTCCGTCTTTAATGCCTGCGTATACCCTGTATTCAGCAGATCGAATGTCGTTGAGCAAATTACGCACTTGGGGATAATACAGAATATCTTCTTTGCCGTTATTAGTGATTACAATACATCTTTTAACAAGAAGCTTAAGGTCTTTACTGTCAAAGCTAATGCGGTATACATCTCCGTTGAAGCCGCAGATTTTTGAGTCGCTCTTACTGATTTCGACGGACTTCAGGAATGTGCGCAGCTCATCTTCAATTTGCTGTCTGCGCTCGTCATTTTTTTCTATGGCAAAAGGCTCAAATCTCACTTCTCGGAGATTGCTCTTGCTCGTGAAAAATGTATTTATGCTGCTGTAGAGAGCAGAGTCTGCTAAATCTTTGCCCAGAGTTTCGTTGCTGAAACAGTAGGTTTTATCAGGCAAATCGGAAAAACGGAACATGGTTTTGCCTTCATTTGCAGAAAATGCAGCGCTCAAAGAGGAGACTTCACCGTTCGCCTCCGTGCTCATGTCGCAGCTGCCTTCAAGACACTTGCGCTGAAGGTCATAATCAAGCCTGAACGAACTGCCAAAGCTATAGCTACCACTCAGATAGTCCAAATATTCGCTTAAACTATCTATGTCCTCATAAGGATATGTACCGAGGAAAAGCGGTGAAAGTGTACCATTCAAATCCATTTCCGTAGAAAACTGACCGCTTTCTAAAATGCTGTCAGATACATTTTCAACATTAATAAGGTTTTCGCAGGATGCATAAATGTCATTGATTTCGCCCATAGAGCGTTCAAATGCGGATATCAGCTTGTATTTCGGCGATGTGAAAATGATAATGCAGGCTACTGCCGCTGCAATAATAAGAGCAGCCAAGACAGATATCAGTGCTTTGCGTCGCTTTGCCTTTTTACGCTTTTTGATAGAATTCAGAAGCTCTGCCCGTACTGACTCCGTTATGCTGTCGGAAACAAAGGGGCGAGACTCGGCAGCAAGCGCCTCTGAAGCAATTGATTTCTCTGAATTATCTATTCCGAAAAGCTCATCGGCTTCTGATGCTTTTACATCAATCTCCTGCAAGATTTCCGGTAAATCATTAAGGAGCTTGCCGCATACAGGGCAGATACTGCTGCCGTCCTCGAGCTCTGTACCGCAGTGCTTGCAATTTTTCATACAGAAGTTCCTCCTTTAATCTTGGCTTACAGTTGTCTGGATTAACTGCAAATTTAACAAAAATACTGTCTAACAAGCAGACAGTATTTTTGTATAAAGTGCAACGCGTGTTAAAGCTTATCGGTATTTATTACCGGAACACTGAGGAAGAAGGTATTGCAGTACCGGGAAAGTATAGCTGCGACCTGGGCACGCGTGGTTTCTGACTTGGGGCTGAGCGTTGTGGCGGATGTTCCGTTTACGATACCGGAGCCGATACCCCACTGGAAGGGCTGTGTCATACCCTTGGAAATCTGAAGCACATCGCTGTAGGCGAGAATATTTACATTGTCATATGCGGCAACATTGTCGCCTGCGTAGTTCTTTGCATAGCGGAAGAGGAAGGTTATAAGCTGCTCTCGTGTAACAGCCTTGCCGTAGCCGAAGCTGCCGTCACCGAAGCCGTTGACGATGCCGAACTGGTTTGCCCAGCGCACTGCGTCATAGGCGTAGTTGGTTTTAGGTATGTCGCTGAATATTACTCCGTTATCGGGAACAACGGGACAACCGGAAAGTCGCCAGAGTACAACCACAACCATGTCTCGCGTCATAGTCTTGTTGGGGGAGAAGGTGGTTGCGGAGGTGCCGTTGAAGAGACCTGCGGAGGATACATAGCGCACATAGTCGTAGCACCAGTCCCCTGAGCTTATATCCTCAAAGGAATTGGACCAGTTATAGTAATTAATGTTTGTGGTAGGTGCAAACAACGCGATGATCGTATGGGGACGGCTGATGCTTACCAGATGGTACAGATTGTCTTCGTCGAGAGAGACAGACTTGCCGTCAACGAGGACATTCTTTACATAGTATCCGGAGTCGGGAGTAAAGCTGATGCTCATATTTTCGCCCTTTGCGGCATAAACGCTGTCGGGGGTAATGGTGCCGCCGCCGGACTGAATGACGGTAATGGGAATGCTGTATATGGGATCGTCCTGATCGGTGTAGTAGTTGTCACCGGGGTAGGGATCACCCCCGTCACCGATTTCCCATTGTGCGGTCAGGGTTGTTGCAGTCTGCACTTCAACCTGACTGCCTGCAGGATAAGGCTTGGCATTTGTGCCGTCAGACCAGCCGCGAAGAGTATAACCGTCGCGGTAAACATAGGGCAGGGAAACTACACCGCCGTCATCCTCAAACACGCCCACCATTCTTACGCCGCCGTTGGTGTTAAGGGTGGCGTTGCCGATTTTAATCTTGCCGCCATTCATAATACAGGAGTTGCCGCCGGTGGTACGAATGCGGGCATTTGCGGAGACATTAAAGGTTCCGCGGGTGTCAACGGTGATAGTTGAGCCTGCGGGAATCTTATGGGGATTTCCGCTGTCAAGGGTGGAGTTTACAATGAATTCTCCGTCCTGAAGGGTGAGATTATAAGCATAGGGATAATCGCCCTTTACCTCGGAGGAGATGAAGGTAAGGCTCTGAATACCGTAGATTTCGCTGTTGCAGGAGGGATCGGCATTCTTCTTGGCATACATGAAAAGTCTGAATGCGTTTTTTTCACTGTCCCAGGTGCTGAGTCTGCCTCCGTCTTTGTTGACGATAAAGACACCCGAAAGCTGCTGCATACTGTATACCTTGACCTCGGACTTGAAGTCCAGAGTGTAGTCGCCGGTTACTATGCGAACATTTTCATCGGGAGCAATGTCTTCCTTGTTCTGCAGGATTACATTTCTTGCGAGAATAACATCGCCGCCGTCGGGATTGTCGTTGGCGTCATTGACAGCTTTGACAAGAGAATTGTATTCCTTGCCGTTATAGTAGGCAAGCACCTGTCTGTAATCCTTCTCACCCATAGTGCCGGAGGCGGAGAGAAGAACAGGGAAGAACTCAACACCCTGAAGAATATATTCCTCGGTGTTGCCTATTGCCCAGTAGCAGTAGTTGGTTTCGGGATGTGCGTCAACGTAAAGCTTGAGAGCAGAGAGTACATTTTTTGTCTCAGTGCCTTCAACGCTTATCTTTTCATGCATGATGCAGGCTGCGGAGGTACCGTTAAAATACTGCACACCGTTTTCTTTTACAATAGAGCCGAGACCGTAGGCCTGCTGGCAGGTGGCGTAGAGATAATAGCAGTATTCCATAGTGGTGTTAAAGGCATAACCGGCAATAGCACCGTAGGCATCCGCATTTACAACTGCACCGTAGCTTGCGCAGTTAATAATGGAGCCCATATTTGCACCGCCGACAATTCCGCCGGCGTTGTTGCCCAATGCAGTAACCTCGCAGGAGCTCCAGCAGTTTGCAATGGTACCGAGATTGAAGTCGCCGCAGATTGCACCTGCGTTGATATCTGCGCGGACTACACCGCTGACACCGAGATTCTTTACAAGGGATTTTGTGCCGGTGATGTGGCCGAAAAGGCCCTGATCTTCAGCGGAGCTGTTAATGTACAGATATTTAATGGTGTAGCCCTGACCGTCGAATATTCCCTTGAAGGGATTTGCAACATCGCCGATCGGAGTCCAGGAACGCTCGGAATCCACAGAATACTTCTGACTCATGTCTATGTCACGCGTCAGGAAGAATATGATGTCTTCGGTGGTGTAGCCTTCATCTACATACTTTTGGAAGATTTCAAGGTCTTCAAGGGAGTTAATACTGTAGCAGCAGCCCTTTGTTCCGTCAGTGCGGCTGCTGTACAGGTCTGAAATGGAGCAGGTGGCATCGTAGTCACCCTCATAATCTTCGTTGAAATCCGATTCATGCTCGTTGGGAGGCATGAGAATGGGATAATGACCTGTCGCACCGTTGACGGAAACCAACGCCGCAGAGTTTTTCCATCCGCTGTATAAGCCGTTGTCCTGCGCAACTACCCAGGCATTCAGCGCAGTGAGCAGATTGGTGGTAGTCAGCTCTTCTATTTGAGCAGGCTTATCAAGACTGCATACATAGTCATCGCCTATGAAGCCGTAGGTGAATCCTATTATGTCTTCGGTGGTCTTGTTGCTGATTTTTGCGTAGGGATCCTTTGTGGTAGTCTTGAGATAGTAGCAATTTGTGAGATTACAGGTTCCCAATGCTTCGCCGACAATACCGCCGCCCACGGTGGTAATGCCGCCGTAGCAAAGTATTGCACCGTATCCGACGCAGTTGATGATATCGGTATCGTGTATTTCGCCTGCGATGCCGCCGGTTTCCTCCTCGGATTGGATATTTACCGCCGTCCAGCAGTTGTAGATGAAGCTGTTTTCGGCTTCACCGCAGATGCCGCCGCACTTTATCTCTGCGACGATATCGCCTACAACGCCGACATTTTTGATGGTGGCATTCTGCAGCTGACCGAAGAGACCGACCTCGTCAGCCTCGTTCTTGGATATGAACATTCCATATACCGTGAAGCCGCAGCCGTCAAAGGTACCGCGGAAGGCACGAAAATATGTAGAACCGTCAGTCAGCTTTGCATCTTTACCGATGGGCTGCCAGCCTTCGTTGTTATTGCCCATGGACTGGAGGGCAATGGAAATGTCTGTTGTCAGATAGAATGTTATATTTCGCGTAGCGTGTCCGGCGTTGACATACTTGCCGAGATATTCAAGCTCGTCGCCGCTGGAAATGCTGTAATGGCCGCCGGCAATACCGTCAATGCCGGAATTGTAAAGCTCGGTCATGGTAGCGGTTTCAAGGTATCTTACACTGTAAGGATTGCTGTCTCCGTTGATGCTATCCTCGGGCTCGTCAACCTGCTTGAGTCCGCTGTTGTCGCCGGGGAAGAGGTGCGTGGGGTGCTTTCCGAGAATTCTTGCAATAGAATCAGCAGAGTCGTCAATCTTCCAATGGCGGTATGTTTTATCGGGAGCAAGGTCGCTTACCCAGTGGTTAAGAGCGTTAAGAAGCTTTGATGTGGGATTATTTCCGACGCTGATGGGACGGTCAAGGGTGAAGTCGGTACCGCTTACCGTGTAGGTAGTAACAACGGAGACAGTACCCTGATCGTCGCCCACAGCAGTAGTGTTATTGCCGGAATAGTAGCAGAATTTGATTATGGATGCAGCGGAAGTATCGCCGACAATGGCACCGGTGCGGTTGCCGCCCGTAACTTCGCAGAAGCAGCAGCAGTTGGTAATGCGTCCGTTGTCACAGCTGCCGACTATACCGCCCACGGCGTTATCGGAAGAAATGCTGCCGCTGAACCAGCAGTTTGACACAGAGCCGCTGACAAGATCGGATGCTATGCCGCCTACATTGTCGTTGGCGGTAAAAATACCGTTTGCACCGACGTTTTTAATAACGGAGTTTGCACTGTCAACAAAACCGAAGAGACCTATATGGCTGCCGCGGGTGGCGATCAGTCCTGTTATTACATAGCCCTGACCGTCAAAAACGCCTCTGAAGGGCGTGTCGTCATCAGCACCGATGGATGTCCATTCACCTTGAATGACGGAGGCTGAACCCTCCTGAACGGAAATGTCATTAACAAGGAAAAATGTTGCACCTTCGGTTAAATAACCTGCATTTACATATTCTGCGAGATAGTAAAGCTCCTTGCCGTCGGCGATGCTGTAGAAGCCGCCGTTCTGCGCATTCTGACCGGACTCATATAGAGCAGTCATGGTAGAGGTGGGAGTATAAAGGCTGTCGACAATATCAAAATAGCCGGGGTATTTGTGGCTGGGATAACGCCCGTCAACGCGCTTATGACCGCTGTCGGAGGTGTCATAAACCCATTCGCGGTAATTGAAGTCGTTGTCCTGCATATCGACCCACTCGTTGAGAAGCACAACCAGGTCGTCGGTGGTCCTGTTGTCAACAGTCAGCTTTTTTTCCGTAAGAACCTCTGAACTGCTGCTTGCGAAGCGGTAAATGGTTGAGGTGCTGTTGGCGCTGACACTGCCGCAGGCCTTGTCTGCGCTGTAGTAGACATAGTAGGAATACTCGATTACTGCGGAATTGCTTACCTTGCCGGCAATTGCACCTGTATTGCTGCTGCCTTCGATATAGCCGTAATTGCAGCAGTTTTCTATCCGACCGCCACTCATTTCACCGACAATACCGCCGATGTTTGAGGAGCCGCTTACATCAACTGCGTTCCAAGAGTTAACGATGCTTGCATCCTCAACATTTGCGGCGATACCCGCAAGAGAGTTGTTGCCGCTGATGGTACCCATTACACCGACATTCTTTACGATTGCGTCCGCACCTTCAACAAAACCGAAGAGTGCAACATCGTTAGCGCTTTCGGCTGCTGCAGTGAGATTCAGCACCGCAAAGCCGCAGCCGTCAAAGATGCCCTTAAAGGAGAAACTGCCTTTTTCACCTATGGGAACCCACATAACATCAGTCAGGTCAATATCCTTGGTGATATAGAAGGTAACGCCTTCGCTGTTGCCTCCGTTGTTTATGTAATCTGCAAGGGCGATAAGATCATTTTGAGAGGAAATGCTGAATACCTGACCGGCTTCGGCATCAATTCCTGCTTCAAGAAGTCTTGAAACGGAGCCGTTGGAATTATAGCCGCAGTCGTCCTTTGCCGATGCGGAAAATGTGCCGATTCCCGCAAACAGCCCTATTACCATTACCAGCGACAGAATGCCGCTGAGTACCTTTTTAAGTTTTATGTTCATGGTTAATCCCTCCGGAATGGACATAAATATACACAATTAAAATACCACAAAATCATGGAGCGGTCAATTGAAATGAGTGGAAATCGGGGCAGCGACACAATTCGGTTGAAAATGACAGATAAGTGTGATATAAATATAGCAATAACATTTACAATGTATGTCTATTGAGGAAAATACTGCTTATGGCAAAAATCAAGTATAAATTGGCAATTATTTTAGCTGTGCTTATTCTTGCGGGTGTAGCGGCATATGTCTATTTTACGCAGTATCTGCCCCTTAAGCTTGATGAACCTGCTGAAATAGAAATCTGGTATGTAAATAACGAAGTTGCTGCTGATTTCGACAGCCTTGTTAAGCGCTTTAACTCCGAGGAGGGTGCTGACAGAGAGATAACCGCAGAGGTCCGCGAATTTGAAAGCGACAGTGCTCTGCTTGAGGCCGTGAATACTGCCGATGAAAATGGCGATGAGCTGCCGGATGCGGTTATGTGCGATACGAATATCTGCGCCTGCCTTCATAGTATGGGTGTGATAACGGAGCTTAACTCGTACAATCAGGTCTTGGACAGCAAAGAATATGAGAAAAGCATTTCAAAGCTATGTACATATAATGGCAAAACTATATGTATCCCCGTTGCTTATGAGACAGCTGTTCTTGCTGTAAATACAAAATTGTATGGCAATGCAGATGATATATCGAGCTTTGAGGAGCTTTGCGAGGTAGCCAACAGCTTTTATGACGAAAACCGAGAATCGTTTTTCACCATAACGGACTATTCGGCGTTCTTCAATTCTGCAATGGCACAGCTCGGTGAGCAGTTTAAGGCAGAAAATCCGTTTGACTATGAAAATGAGAATGTTCGTTATATATACGACTGCCTTGCAACGGCGGCCTTTAAGCGCGGATATACTGCTGTAGCGGACAACCCCGCTGCGCTTGTTGCAAAGGGCGAACTCGCCTGCGCAATTGTTTCAACTTCCCAGGTAATAGCTGCGGCAGGGGAGATGGACAAGGACAACATTGAATTTTTGCCGGTTCCCGCTATGGACGGCGGTGACAATGCTTGTGTCCCCGAGATGACCGGAATCACAATCCTTAAATCAGACGCCAATACCGAAAAAGCCACTGCTATTTTTCTTAATTGGTTTACATCTGATGAGGTCAGCTCGGAATATGTTGGATACAGCGGCTTTGTTCCTGTAAACGGCGTGTTGCAGTCCTACAGCGATGCACCGTGGGAAATCTATTCTGAACTGATGATGCCGCTGGAGACTGTGAATTTCTGTTCATACAATGCAAATCCCGATTATGCCGTAAACTGCGATGAATTCAACAGCATAATGGACAATATAATGAAAAAATCTTTAAGTTAAAATATGAGGTGAAAAAATGGAAGGATTCAGAGTACTCGAAATAAAGAAAAGTGTATTCGAGAATAACGACCGCGAGGCTGACAAGCTGAGAGAAGAACTCAAGAAGGAAAAGACATTCCTCCTTAATCTCATGTCTTCTCCCGGCTCCGGCAAAACAACAACTCTCAAGGCAACAATTGCGGCGCTAAAGGACGAAATGCGCATTGGCGTTATGGAAGCTGATATTGACTCCGATGTCGACGCAGCAACCATTGAAAAGACCGGTGCAAAGGTTATCCAGCTTCACACGGGCGGTATGTGCCACCTTGATGCAGGTATGACAAGACAGGGCCTTGAAGGTCTGGGCACTGACAATGTGGACTTTGCCATACTGGAGAATGTAGGCAATCTGGTTTGTCCTGCGGAGTTTGATACCGGCGCAGTTAAGAATGCCATGATTCTTTCAGTTCCCGAAGGCCATGACAAGCCCCTGAAGTATCCCCTTATGTTCTCCATCTGCGATGTCCTTCTTATTAATAAGATTGATGTTATGCCTTACTTTGATTTCGACCTTGAGGCATGCAAGCAGTATGTAACCAAGCTTAACCCCAACATTAAGATTATCCCCATTTCCGCAAGAACGGGTGAGGGTATAGAAGAGTGGGCCGAATGGCTCCGCCAGCAGGTTAAGGCTTGGAACGAGTAATAAAGATAAAAAATATCCACCGCGAAAGCGGTGGATATTTTTTATTGCACAATTATCATGTGGGCTCGTAGGCCTTATTAATCTCATTACCGTCTGCATCATAGTCGATGCATTCCATGAGCTCGGGCTCCACGAGACTCTGACGCTTTATAGTCAGCCCAACACCCTTAACATTGTATACCCAGATGTTATTTCTGAATACACGGGGATCTTTCTTCCTGAATATGCCGGTTTCATTAATGCGGCAGAATTTTGAACGGCCCTCTGCTGTGTCCAGCAGATCGCCTTCGCCGGTATAAAAGAGCTCATCACTGTAATGATAGTGATCTTCTTCTTCAATTTCTCTTTTTATTTCTTCGTTTGCCATGAGTGACCTCCAAGCTTTTTTTACATTTTAACATGTATGTGCCTATCTTGCAAGTGCTCTTGAAAGAAGAAAATGCGCATTTAAAAACTTTTTATCCCTGTTCTATTGACATATTATTAATGAATTTGATAATATAATAACAGGAAAAATTTACTTTTTGGAGTGTTTTAAATGTATAATGTTATAATTGTTGAAGACGACCTTATGGTGTGCGCTATTCTTCAAAGGCAGATAGGCCGATTCCAGCAGCTGAAGCTTGTGGGAAATTTTAGACGAGGTGTAGATGCGCTTGAGTGGCTTGGGGAAAACCCGGAAGTGGCTGACCTTATAATACTTGACTACTATATGCCCGGCATGACCGGCATTGAGTTCCTTTCGAAACTGAGGGAGAGCAACAAAGAAATTCAGGTAATCATGATAACCTCGGCAAATGAGTATTCTGTTATTCGCTCCGCAATGTGCTACGGCATATGCGATTATGTGCTCAAGCCCTTTACCAGCGCCAGACTTGAAAAGGCTGTCTCCAAGTTTGACACGGTTATGAAGCTCAAGGCAGAAACCCATGTCTGGACACAGGAAAAGGTTGATGTGCTCATGTGTCCTCATAAGCACTATAATATTGATAACTCCGAAGCTACACAGAGTATCAGAGCAAATAAGATTAACGCTGCGACGCTTGCAAATGTCCGTGAATATATGCAAACAAAGCAGGGGATAAAGATGCCGCTTACGGAAATCAGTGAGGGAATGGGGCTGTCTACTGTTACCGTGCGCAGATACCTTAAGCATCTTAACTCTCTGGGTGAGGTAAATATTACCCTTTACTGTAAAACCGGCGGACGCCCCTCTGAAATATTCGAATACAAGGGGGCCGATTGATTTTGAAAAGCTTCAAAGCGGCATTTGTTGCCGGTGGTAACGACTATTCGGCAGCCCTTGAGCGAGTTGCCGGTGATGCGGAGCTGTTGGGTGAGCTTATGCAGATATTTCGCGCTGACTGTAATTTTTCTGTCATGAAAACTGCAATGGATGCCGGCGAAACCGAAAAGGCCTTCAGAGCAGCACATTCTCTTAAGGGAAGCTGCGGGATGCTGGGAATGACTGATCTGTATGAGACTATGGTTCTGCTTACCGATGAGCTGCGGCACGGGAATCTTGAAGGAGCAAGGCTTATATTTCCGAAGGCTGAACGGGAATACGGTAAAGTTGTGGAATTGATTGATAATAATTTATGATTTTTCTTGGTATAGGTGCATTTTTGCTTTTTGCCCTCGGCGATGCAAATGATGCATATTTAAAAAGTAAATGGCTGAAGCTATGCTTTCCTTTGGGATTTTGTGCTCTTGCCGCTGCTACATATTTCAGACTCAACGCGTCAGCCGGAGTCTCAAACCTGTGGTGTGCTGCAGGGTTCGTATTTTTGCTGTTAGAGCTTTACGCACTCTTCGGAGCATTTCCCGCAGGAGAGACCTATGTGGAGACAGACAGCAAGCGTATGGCCTGCTGCACCGGAGTATATGCTCTTTGCCGGCATCCGGGGGTGCTGTTTTTCGCCGGAATGTATGTGTGCATGAGTCTGGGGCTGAATCTGCCGTGGCTTGATACTGCTGCATACTGTGCGCTTGATGTTTTGCTTGTGACCTTTGAGGATAAATGTACATTTCCGCATATTCTCGGCGGCTATGAGGAGTATAAAAAAGCTACGCCGTTTCTTATTCCTGATATAAAAAGTTTAAAAAGAATGTTCACAAAATAAAAGTGGTGCTGATATGACTTTCCAACAGAAGCTGAAAACGCTTTCAAAAACTGAATTATGGAACGAATACTGCGGATACTTGGATTTGAGCATAGATGAGTATATGTATATTCAGAAGCGCCTTATGGAGGAGCAGATTTCTCTGTGGCGCAATTCCGTGCTGGGCAAGACTGTTGGCGGAGATAATATCCCCGAGAGTCTGGAGGAATTCCGCAAAAAAATGCCTTTGACGAGCTATGAAGATTATGCCGATGTGCTGTTTACCAGAAATCCGGAGCTTTTGCCCGGCAATCCGATTATCTGGATTGAAACCACCTGGGAGGGTGGACTCAAGCCCATAAAGATTGCACCGTATACCAGAGAAATGCTGGATATGTATAAGCATAATATATTTGCAATTGCCATGCTGCTTTCGGGCCATGAAAAGGGCGATTTTAATATTAAGCCGGGCCACCGATTCCTATACGGCGGTGCTCCGCTGCCCTTCGAGACGGGACTTGTTCCTTCCCTTATGAATGAGGATATGCGCTTTGAGTGGCTGCCTGACAGCGACGAATACGGTGATATCTCCTTCAATGAGCGCATCAAGAAAGGGTTTAAAATTGCCTTTGACGGCGGTATTGACTATTTCTTTGCTATGGGCAGTGTTGCAAACTATATAACCGAAAACTTTCACAAGCAGCTTGAAAGCAGAGGCGGAGGCAACACAAAGGTTTCTCCGCTGATTGCCTTGAGGTATCTGAAGGCAAAGCGTGTCTGCAAAAAAGAGGGAAGAAATATCCGCCCGGGAGATCTTTTCAAGATTACCGGCTTTGCCTGCACAGGTACGGACGGCAAATGCTACCGTGATAATCTGGCTCAGGCATGGGGTATAACACCTATTGAAATTGCCGCAGGCACGGAATCAACCTGTGTGGGCTGCGATACCTGGGAGCAGCGCGGCATGGTGCTGTTTCCGGATTCCTGCTTCTATGAGTTTATTCCCGAAAGCGAAATGCTCATAAGCCTCGAAAATCCCGAATATACGCCAATGACCTGCCTGATAAACGAGGTCAAAACAGGAGCTCTGTATGAGATAGTGTTGAGCGTGCTGCACGGTGGAGCTTTCATGCGCTACCGTATCGGTGATGTTTACAGATGTACAGAGGAAAGCCAAAACGGAAGCCTGCCCAGATTTACCTATGTTGACCGCATTCCCACGGTCATTGATATTGCAGGCTTTACCAGAATTACCGAAAAATCCATAACCGAGGTTATTAAAATTTCAAAGCTCAACATAGGAGAGTGGATTGCCTGTAAGGAATTTGCCGAGAGCAGAAGCCCCTTCCTCCATATGTACCTTGAGCTTACGCCTGAAGCGCAAGCAAACAGCGCCATGACAAAACAGGTGCTTAACGAGCACCTGTCTGTGTATTTCAGACATTTTGACAGTGACTATAAGGATTTGAAAAAGCTGCTCAATATTGAGCCTCTGCAGCTTACGATTTTGCCCTACGGCACAATTGAGTCATACAGAGAGATGACGGGAAAGAGCTTCCGCCGCATTAATCCCGATGAGCTTTGGATGAACGGACTTAAGCACTTCGCGGAGATTAAGATGAAGGAGGAACTGATGTGAATGTATCGTATTTATATGTAAATATCGTAGCACTGCTGTTTTTCTCGCTGATGTTTATCGTCTTCATGGCGGCAGAAAAAAGCCGTGAAATCAATGCGTGGCTGGTTCTTCTCGGTTCCATGGTGCTGTGGGCTTTGGGCTCGGTATTTATGCGAATGGGAGTATATCCGGGTATAAGCTTTTGGTTCTATGTTTCGCTGCTTGCTTTGTTTACCATACCGTTTTTTGTGTACAATTTTGTGTATCTCTTTGCGAATGAAAGCGGTAAAAGCACCCGCGTTATTTGGCTTGTCGGTACGGTAATTATTCTTGCTATTGCATCGACAGGCACATTTCTTAAGCCTCCTGCTATGTCACAGAATGCTGCCGGAAACACGGTATTTACATATGTTATCGACTGGAAGGTCGGCATACCAACCCTGTTCTTCATCATGGAGATTACGGCTATCGGCCTTTTGCTAAAGCAGATAATCAAGGAGAAGGGCAGTGGCGCACCCGGCGTTATGGAGCTGATAATAGGCTGCGTATTTCTCGCCGTAGGCAATATTGTTCAGGTGCTGCCCGGAAACACCTTCCCCTTTGATACACTGTCCGGCATCCTGTTCGCAATGCTTATTGCCCTCTCTCTGTACAAGCGCAGAATGTTTGACACAACGCTTGTAATGTCCGGAAGCATACTTGTAGTGCTTTCTGCAGGGCTGCTCGTTGCGGCAGGCGCATATTTCTTCCCTGCGGTAAATACTCTTCTTCAGAATGACGGCGGTAATCTTGCTCCCGCAGAGGTTGAAACATTCATCATCCTTGCGGTGGTGCTGATTATGGCTATCAGCGCCTTCAGAAAATTGCTCAATGCGATTTTTTCCGAACAAGAGCACCAGAATACGCTCATTAAAAAGTATTCGGATTATATTTCTAAAACTCTTGATATTGACAGCATTATGAGAGAAACCATTAAGGTCGTTCGTAATGAGCTTCATATCAATGAAATGTATATTTGTCTGCTTAAGGACGATAAATTCGTGCCCGTATGCAGCTCCATGCCCCTTAAACCCGTGAGCTTCAATATTTCGAGAAATCACCCCTGTGTAAAATACTTCGAGCAAGGTGAAAACCATGTTGTGCTTCGTGAGTTTGAGGGAAATCCTCTCTACAAATCCATGTGGAGCTCGGAAAAGGAGCTGTTCTCCGAATATGGAATAAGCTGCGTTTGCGCTCTTAAGGATGCTGACAGTGTTGTTGGATTGCTGCTGCTGTCGGATAAGGAAAAATCATCGGGCTATGATTATGCCGATTTCTCCTATATCAATACGGTATCCTCCATTGCATCCATTGCAATTAAAAATGCTGCGCTGTACAAGCAGGTTGCCGAGCGCGAGCACCTGTTCAGCAGCATGACGAAGTTTATTCCCAATGTTATTTTTATAAAATCAAAATATGAAGAAGGATTATCCTTTGTAAGTGCAAATACTGACAGAGTCCTCGGAATTCCTGCGCAGTTTTTTGCCGAGCGCACAGCGAAAGAGGCTATTGCGGAATGCCTCGGTGAAGAAAAGGCAGATGAGATTCACGCAAGCCTTGTGGAACGCGGTGAGGAAGGATTTTTCTGCGATACTCCCTTTGTAACCTTCTCTGACCACAGGGAAATCACCGTGCGCTGCGCATTTCTTCCCATTGTTTCCGATTGTGTTGTGTCGCACTATGTATGCGTCGTAAATGATATTACGGAAGATATTCAGGCTCAGGCATTGCTGAAAGCCTCGGTTGAGCTTGCGCAAAATTCAAATAAGGCAAAGAGTGAGTTCCTTTCCCATATGTCCCATGAGATCAGAACGCCGATGAACTCCATCGCGGGCCTTACTTATCTTGCCCGAGAGTACGCCGGAGAGGATACACCGCCCGAGCTTTGCGGCTATCTTGATCAGATCGACCAGTCATCGCAGTATCTTATCAGTATGCTGAATAACATAATGGATATCAGCAAAATTGAGAGTAACAAGTATGAGCTTCATGACGACGAGTTTGATATTACCGATGTAATAAATGAGGTTTATTCCGTATACGGAACGCAGATGGCGGCCAAGAAGGTTGACTTTTATCTTGATGCAGAAGGTCTTACTCAAAGCCGTGTTATCGGCGACGAAATCTCACTGCGTAAAATACTCAATAATCTTCTGTCCAACGCCTATAAGTTCACATCCGGCGGCGGACAGGTTTCCCTCAGCGTGTCCCAGAAGATGCGCTCTGAAAAGGCAACGGTTGTCAGTATAGTCGTAAGGGATACGGGTATCGGCATCAGTAAGGAATTTATCGGAAGACTCTTTGAGCCTTATTCTCAGGAAATAACGGTAAACGGAAGCAAAGCGACCGGCAGCGGACTCGGTATGGCCATTTGCAAGAGCATGATTGACCTCCAGGGAGGAACTATCGGAGTTGAAAGTGAAGTGGGAGTGGGAACGAGCTTCATAGTAGAAATTCCCTATGCACTTGCGGCAAGAAAGTCAGAAAATGAAAATGGCGATGAAATTGACTGTACATCTCTCTACGGAAAGCGTATTATGGTCGTTGACGATGTTGCCATTAATACTATAATTACGAGTCGCCTGCTGGAGAAGCAGAATGTTCTTGTGGATTGCGCTGAAAACGGTCAGGCTGCTCTTGAACTGTTTGAGTCTAAACCCGACCACTATTATGACTGCATCCTCATGGACATTCAGATGCCCGTCATGGACGGCATTGAGGCTGCAGCCCAGATCAGAGGCGTGAAAAAGCGCTATGCAGCAATTGTGCCTATAATTGCCATGACCGCCGACGCTTTTCTGAATGAGAATCACAACGGTGCCTTGGAGGACTTTAACGGATATATTCTCAAGCCCGTAAGTCCTGAAGGACTTTATGGCAAGCTGGCATCACTCCTTAAAGAATGAAAAGAGGATTAGGAATTGAAAAACTGGTTTCATAACAGACAACGGGAGGCAGATGCCTTTTGGAACGGAAGGTTTTACTTTCCCACGCTGTTTTTGATTACGGTAATAGGCCTTGTGTTTCAAATAAATGTGCCGGTGATGGCATTCTTCATTGCGCTGTGCATTTACTTTTTTGTCTTCAGCGATGACCTTATGACGATTGTAATGCCGCTGATGATGATTTTCCTGCTGGCGTCCACATTTTTCAAGGATTTGAGCTTCCTCATGGCATATTTCCCATATGCAGTAATACCCTTTGCCTTGGCATTGGTATTCCAGCTCGTGTATTACCGCAGACCGTATGTCAAGGGTAAAATGCTCTGTCCGCTGATTGCGATTTCCGTTGCTGTGATAATAGGCGGAGCGGGAGTTATCCCCATGGAGGAATATCTTCTGCCCATAAACTTCTACTACATCATCGGCCTCGGCGCATTCATGATTTTCATTTACTGCATGAGCATGTCAAGACTGCAGAATGAGCGCGGCTACGACAGGGTAGAGCGCCTTGCGAAAATTCTGTATTATGTTGGATTTGCAGCGGTATTTACGGTATTGGCCTTTTGTGCAGAAAACATAGATGCCATTATCGACAAGGGCACACTGATTTTCTATAAGCCGCGCAACTTTGTATCAAGTGTACTTCTTATGAGTATGCCTGCCGCTTGCCTGTATATTAAGAAAAATAACTGGCATATTCTCGGAATTCTTGCAATGTATGCCGGAATGGTGCTTACAGGCTCAAGAAGCGGCCTCCTGTTCGGAAGCGCACTTCTGCTCATATGTGCAGTATATGTTTACGCTACAAATAAGAGCAGCAGAAAGCTGTACAACAGGCTTATTATTGCCACGATTATTCCCGTGGGAATTATTGCCGCAATACTCTTGCCCACGCTCTATTCGGGAAGACTTACAAACGGAAGCCTGATTTCCTCTGATGAAACCCGTGTTAAGTTCATCAAGCTCGGTATTCAGGATTTCCTCGAGCATCCGATTTTGGGTATAGGCTTGAGTAACCAGAAAAATATTGACATTTTCCCCGGTATTTTTCCGGGATGTCTCGTGTTCTACCACAATATTCTCATTCAGATTCCCGCATCTCTGGGACTTGTGGGTGTGGGGGCATATCTGTGGCAGTTTGCAGAGAGAATCAAGCTTGCGGTAAAAACAAGAAAAACAGATTACTTTATATTCACCTTGAGCTATGTGGGAATACTTATGATGTCCCTGACAAATCCGGGTCTCATGTGTCCCTTCCCGGAAGCCGCGCTTATGGTGCTCTTGTTTGCCTTGATGGAGCATAGCTTTAAGAAAAAGGAAAAATAACACTTCATAATTAAAATCACAAGGTGTAATCCACCTTGTGATTTTTCTTCGTTCGTGATATAATTTCTTAATTAATGTAAAAGGAGTGACATCGGCGTGGACAAGTTTAAATTAGTTGCACCGTATTCGCCGATGGGCGATCAGCCGGAGGCTATTGAGCAGCTCGTGCAGGGCATTAATAACGGACTTGATGAGCAGGTGCTGCTTGGCGTAACCGGCTCCGGAAAGACCTTCACAATGGCGAGCGTGATTGAAAAGGTTAACAGACCGACTTTGGTGCTTGCTCATAATAAGACTCTTGCTGCCCAGCTTTGCGCCGAGTTTAAGGAATATTTCCCGGAAAATGCCGTGGAGTACTTTGTATCATACTATGACTACTATCAGCCCGAGGCCTATATACCTCACACTGATACATTTATTGAAAAGGACAGCTCTGTAAATGATGAGATTGAGCGACTGCGCCACAGTGCAACCTCAAGCCTCTTTGAACGCCGTGATGTTATAGTTGTTTCCTCGGTTTCCTGTATTTACGGCTTGGGTGATCCTATTGACTATGCAAATATGGTCATATCTCTCCGCACCGGTCAGACAAGGAGCTTCGACGAGCTCCTTCGAAAGCTCGTTGAAATCCGTTACGAGCGAAACGATATTGCCTTTGAACGGAATATGTTTCGAGTCCGCGGCGATACTGTGGAGATTTTTCCTGCATATTCAAATGATAAGGCTATACGTGTTGAATTCTTCGGTGATGAGATTGACCGCATCAGCGAGGTAAATGTGGTGACCGGCGCAGCAACGCGGTATGTAAACCATGTTGCCATTTACCCTGCAAGCCATTATGTGGTGAGCAGGGAAAAGATGAACCGCGCAATTAATGAGATACGGGTAGAGTGCGATGAACGCACCAAATTCTTTACGGATAACGGAAAACTGCTTGAGGCACAGCGTATTTCACAGCGCACAAACTATGACATTGAAATGATGCAGGAGCTGGGCTACTGCACGGGTATTGAAAACTACTCCCGTATAATCTCCGGCAGAGCTCCGGGAAGCGCGCCCATGACCTTACTGGACTATTTTCCAAAGGATTTCCTCCTGTTTGTGGATGAGAGCCATGTGACGCTGCCGCAGGTTCGCGCCATGTACAGAGGTGACAGGGCGAGAAAGGAGTCACTTGTGGAATATGGCTTCCGCCTTCCGTCGGCATATGATAACAGACCGCTGAAATTTGAAGAATTCCAGCAGCGTGTTAATCAGGCCGTCTATGTTTCCGCAACTCCCGGAGAGTTTGAGCGTGAGCGTGCGGGACAGATTGCGGAGCAGATAATAAGGCCCACCGGACTTTTGGATCCCGTGATTTCCGTGCGCCCCATTGAAGGCCAGATTGATGACCTTATCGGTGAAATTAATGAGAGAATTGAGAAAAATCAGCGCACACTTGTCACAACCCTGACCAAGAAAATGGCAGAGGATTTGTCAGAATATCTTGGAAATGCAGGTATAAAATGCCGTTATATGCACCATGATGTAGGCGCTATTGAGCGCATGGAGATAATACGTTCTCTGCGCATGGGCGATTTTGATGTACTTGTGGGCATAAATCTTCTGCGCGAGGGTCTCGACCTTCCGGAGGTAAGCCTTGTGGCAATTCTTGATGCTGATAAGGAGGGTTTCCTCCGCAGCGAAACAAGTCTTATTCAGACAATCGGCCGAGCGGCCCGAAATGCCGACGGCCTTGTAATCATGTATGCTGACAGGGTAACGCCCTCAATGCAGGCGGCAATTGATGAAACCGAGCGCCGCCGAGCAAAGCAGAATGCCTATAATGAGGAAAATGGCATTGTCCCCAAAACAATCATTAAGAGCGTGCGAGATATACTTGAAATTTCCACCTCGGATGCGGAGGCAAAAAAACGCAGCGACGGTGTGAAGATGACCAATTTCGAGAGGAAACAGTATATAGAGCAGCTTGAAAAGCAGATGAAAGAAGCGGCGAAGATGCTTGAATTCGAGCTCGCGGCACAGCTTCGTGACGAAATAATTCGACTTCGCGGCAAAGGATAAAAGATGAAACTTGTAATTTTAGACGGCAATAGCATAGTAAACCGTGCGTTCTTCGGCATCAGACCTATGAATGCACCTGACGGAACTCCGACTAACGGAATTTACGGCTTCCTCAGCATTATGCAAAAGTTTGTTGATGCTGAAAAGCCCGATTCCCTTTGCGTAACATTTGACCTGAAAGCGCCCACCTTCAGACACCTTAAGTATGAGGGATACAAGGCACAGCGCAAGGGTATGCCCGAGGAGCTTGCGGTTCAAATGCCCATCCTCAAGGATGTGCTTGACGCCATGGGCATTAAGCGCCTTGAGCTTGAGGGCTATGAGGCCGATGACCTTCTCGGCACCGTGGGAAGAATTTGTGAGGCGAAAAACTGGGATTGCCGTATTGTTACCGGTGATAAGGACAGCTTTCAGCTCATCTCCGATACGACGCATATATGCCATGTCAAGTCCCGCATGGGACAGACTGAAACAAAGGAATATACCCCCGAGGTTTTCCGAGATGAGTATGGTTTTGAGCCTGTACACATTGTGGACCTGAAGGCATTTATGGGTGATTCCTCCGACAATATTCCCGGCGTTGCAGGTGTAGGTGAGAAAACCGCAATGGATTTGATTCAGCGCTACACGAGTATAGATTATATCTATGAGCATATTGACGAGCTTGAAATCAAAGAGGGCGTTCGTAAAAAGCTGCGTGAGGGCAAGGAAAGCGCAGAACTCTCCTATGAGCTTGCCACAATATGCAGGGAAGCACCCATTGAGTTTAATCCCGAGGACGCTCTGTGGAACCGTGACTACAGACCGGAGCTCTACGGAATTTTCAAGAAATTAGGCTTTAATAAGTTCATCGAAAAGTGGGGACTTTCTGAAAACGAAGAGGCAGTAAGCCGTTCTGATACGGTCAAGCATTTTGAAAGAATTGAAAATGCTGACTTTGAAACTATAAAGAATGCCGTGCTGAATGCTGAATTTGTTGCCGTTTTGCCCGAAGTAGCTAAAGACGGCAAAATGAGCTTTGACAGTTTGGAAATCTGTGACGGCAAAAATATATACCTTGCCTGGTGGGGCAGCATGATGCTGGGCGAATTTGATCAGCTTCGTGAATTTCTTTTCAGCGATAAGGTTAAAAAAATTTCCCACAATGTCAAGGATTTTATGCACCTGCTGATTTCGGAGAATCTGCCGGTAGAAGGCTTTGTGTATGATACAGCACTTGCCTGCTATCTTCTGAACGCAACGGACAAGGAGTATTCTCTTGAGCGAAGCTCCATGAGATATCTTGATACCGAGCTCCACGGAACGGAGGCAATATGGTATCTGAAGCAGGCTACTGAAGAAAAGCTCCGCGAGCTTGATATGGACAAGCTCTATTATGAAATCGAGCTGCCGCTGTGTGAGGTGCTTGCCGATATGGAGCACGCAGGCTTTCTCGTTGACAAACAGGCACTTGCAGAATTCGGGGAGAGTCTAAACGAGGGAATTAACAATCTGCGCGACGGTATATGGGAGCTTGCGGGCTGTGAGTTCAATATTAATTCTCCCAAGCAGCTTGGCGATGTGCTTTTTGAAAAGCTAATGCTGCCTGCGGGCAAAAAGACGAAAACCGGCTGGAGCACTAATGCGGATGTTCTCGAAAAGCTCAGGGGAAAGCATCCCGTTATTGAGATGATTCTCGACTACCGTATGCTCACAAAGCTGAAATCAACCTATGCTGACGGCTTGCTCAAGCTTATTGATAAAAATGACGGACGAATCAGAACGAGCTTCCAGATGACGGTTACAGCCACGGGCAGACTTTCAAGCACCGAGCCGAACTTGCAGAATATCCCGGTGAGAAAAGAACTGGGAAGCCAAATCAGAAGGATGTTTATTGCGTCAAAAGGCAAAACTCTTGTTGATGCAGACTACAGTCAAATCGAGCTGCGCCTTCTTGCCCACATATCGGGAGACAAAAACATGCAGGGTGCCTTTACAAGCGGCGAGGATATTCATCGTGTAACGGCATCCCAGGTATTTAATACGCCCGTTGATGAGGTAACAAGTCTCCAGAGAAGCCGTGCAAAGGCGGTCAACTTCGGAATTGTATACGGCATATCTGCATGGTCATTGGCGCAGGACATCGGCGTATTTCCCAATGAAGCTAAAGCGTATATGGATGCTTATCTGGAAAAATACAGCGGAGTTCACGACTATATGAAAAATGTTGTTGAACAGGCAAGGGAAGACGGCTATGTTAAGACCTTGTATAACCGCAGACGAGAGCTTCATGAGCTTCACTCCAAAAACTTTAACGAGCGTTCCTTCGGCGAGCGTGTGGCGCTGAATATGCCAATTCAGGGCACGGCGGCAGATATTATCAAGCTTGCCATGGTTAATGTATATAAACGCCTAAAGGCCGAAAAACTTGAGTCAAAGCTCATTCTTCAGGTGCACGACGAGCTGATATGCGAATGCCCCGACAATGAGGTTGAAATAGTAATGAAAATCCTTGAAGATGAGATGGAAAATGTAGCCGCGCTGACTGTTCCCCTGACTGCGGAAGCGAAGAGTGGCCATAGCTGGGCGGAGGCACATTGATGCTGAACTATGAAGAAGCGTTAGAGGTTTTAGGTGAACTTATAGATGAACTGCCCGAGGGCATATTCAAGGAGCTCAATGGCGGAGTCCTGCTCATGGAGGATGCCCATGTCACAGATGACGGCACGGTGACGCTCGGCACCTATTTTGTAAATGCTCTTGGCAGACATATTGAGCTATATTATGGCTCTTATCTTGAGCTCTACGGCGAAATGGATGATGAACTCTTTAGAGAGCGCCTTAAAAAGACCTTGCACCACGAGCTGACTCATCATGTGGAAAGCATGGCAGGGGACAGAAGCCTTGAACGCTGGGATGAGCGTCAGGCGGAGCTGTACGGTTTTAACGGTATTGATGTACACAGCATTCTGTTTGTGGATGATGATTGTTCTGCCCTTGCACCTGCCGCAAAAGTGGTTTTTGACTGCAATAAGATCGGCTGCGCGTCAGAGGTTTCCACAGCGGCCGGGGCGGCAGGGAATGCCGCGGCGGAGCTTAATCCAAAGGCTGTAAAGGCCTGTGAAGCTCTTGGGATTGATATTTCACATATTAAACCCTTATGTGTAAGCCGTGAGCTGCTCGAGCAATACGATGTGGCACTTTGCATGACCATGGGGCAGGCCGAGCTTCTGTCACAGCGTTACCAAAACCTCGACGACAAGATAATGTGCCTTGCAGGTGATGATATTGAGCCGCCGATACTTGCTATTGGCTGGAAAAAGTGCATGACAAGGCTGCAGGATGCTGCTTTGACGGTAATTGACGAGCTTAATTTAGAGGACTGATATGCAATACAGTATCGTAAACGCCGAATCCCGGCATCTTGAACAGATTTTGGATATTGAAAAACGCTGCTTTTCCGTACCCTTTACAAGAGAACAGCTGCTTTCGCAGATGCCGGATGACAGCCATGTTTTTATTATTGCGGAAAGTGAATGCGGCAATGTGATGGGCTATGTGGGCATGATGTATGTCCTTGATGAGGGATATATTTCAAATGTCGCAGTAGCCGAAGAGTATAGACGGATAGGCGTAGCCGATAGACTCATAAACGAGCTTGAAGCCGTTTCCGAAAAGCTCGGACTCTGTTTTATGACTCTTGAGGTAAGAGCGAGCAACGGGGCTGCCAGAGCACTTTATAAAAAACATGGCTTTACAGATGTCGGCAGACGAAAAAACTACTACACTCTGCCCACTGAAGATGCTATACTTATGACAAGCTACCTGAAATGAGGTATATTTTATGAAAATTCTTGCTTTTGAATCCTCCTGCGATGAAACTGCTGTAGCGGTTGTGGAGGACGGACGAAAGGTTATTACCGATCAGATTTTTTCACAGGCTGATTTGCACGCTGTTTACGGCGGTGTTGTCCCGGAAATTGCCTCCCGCAGCCATGTGGAGGTTATTTCCCGTCTTGCCCAGAGAGCACTTGATGTTTCCGGCGTGTCACGGGATGAAATAGATGCCGTTGCGGTTACATATGCTCCCGGCCTTATCGGAACGGTGCTCGTCGGACTTAATTTTGCAAAGGCGGTTGCCTTGAGCCTTGATGTTCCTCTTATTCCCGTTCACCATATTAAGGGCCATGTTGCGGCAAACTATATTGCCTATCCCGAGCTGGAGCCGCCCTTCCTTTGCCTTGCAATTTCCGGCGGTAATACCCTGATAATTGATGTACGCAGCTATACGGAGCTGAAAATAATCGGTGCTACACGGGACGATGCGGCAGGAGAATGCTTTGATAAGACCGCCCGTGTACTGGGCCTGCCTTATCCCGGCGGCAAACCCATTGATATGCTTTCCCAGGGTGGAGACGATAAAAAATATAAGCTGCCCAGAACAAATATTGACGGCGCGCCCTATGATATGAGCTTTTCCGGTCTTAAGACCGCGGTGATTAACCTTGTCCACAATGCGGAGCAGAAGGGTGAGGAGCTTGACAGAGCATCTCTTGCGGCTTCCTTTACAGCGGCAGTCAGCGATACTCTTGTGCCGAGAACAATGATGGCGGCAAAAGAGCTTGGCTATAAGAAAATCGCCATTGCAGGCGGTGTTGCGGCAAACTCCCGTATCAGAGCTGATTTTAAGGCTGCGGCGGAGAAGGAAGGCTATGAGCTGTATGTACCGCCTCTCAAGCTGTGTGGAGATAATGCGGCAATGATTGGATGCCAGGGATATTTTGAGTATCTCGCCGGCAACACGGCAGGCAGTGACCTGAATGCATATGCAAACATGGAGCTTTAAAGAGAGTAATGGAAGTTAAGGATAAACAGGGTGTAGAATCCAAAGATTGTCATAACGGACATAGGCAGAGAATGAAGCAGCGCTTTGCAGAAACCGGCCTTATGGGCTTCAGCGACCATAATGTGTTGGAGATGCTTCTTTTCTATGCCATCCCCAGAAAAGACACTAATTTGATTGCGCATGAGCTGATTAATTATTTCGGCTCATATGCGGCAGTGCTTGAGGCAAGCAGGGAAGGGCTTATGCAGGTAAATGGCATAAGTGAGCATACGGCAACCCTTATTAGTCTCGTTACCCAGATGAATAAGAGATATCTTGAATGTAAGAGCGTTGAGAGCAAGAGAATCAGCAGCAGCGAGGAAGCAGGAAAGTATTTAGTCGCAAAGTTTGCATATGAGACGAATGAGTGTGCCTTTGCTATGCTGCTTGACGAAAAAATGAGAATTCTCTCATGCCAGAAAATAAGCCAGGGAGTAGTAAACGGTACGGAGATCAGTATACGGGCATTGTGTGAGCTTGCACTTAAATTTAGGGCGAAAGGTGTAATAATATCACATAATCATCCCTCCGGTGTGCTTTTACCCTCTGCAGAGGATGAGCAATGCACGCAGGCTATTAAAAATGCACTTAAAGTCATTGATGTTAACCTATGCGACCATGTTATTGTAGCGGGAGAGAAGTATATTTCCCTTAATGCCTATGGCATGATATAATACGGATGTTATGTTAATGAAATTTTGTTTCCGATTTGTTTCTTTTTTAAACTTGCGGATTTGTAGAATTTTGTCAAAATTAGGTGAAACCCTTGATACAACAGGGAAAAATATATGTTCAAAACTCTGTTGAAAATGTTGATAACTATTTGCATAAATATTACAAAAAATAATTATGCAAACCGATTTTTTACGAATTGATTCCCTAAAAAGCATTGTTTTACAGTGATGTTTTAGATAAGTAAAACCTTAATAAGTGCATCAAAACAGGTGCAGATTACAAATTGTATTCGCGTGTTTTCGTTGACAAGAATATCCCTCTGTGCTAAAATACAAAAGCTTTCGCTGGTATAGCTCAGTCGGTAGAGCAGCTGATTCGTAATCAGCAGGTCGTGTGTTCGAGTCACATTACCAGCTCCATAAAAAAGACACCAAGTTCTGTGAACTTGGTGTCTTTTTCATGCTTTGCAGTTAAAATCAATGCAAATGTCGTTAATATACAGCTTTCCGCTGCCGCTTTTGCCCGTGGTCTTAACATAGGTGCCGCCGCTGCCGCCCTTTAAGGAAATTACGCTTGGGCCTATGAGCTCAATTTCTCCAGCTGTTCGCAGTATAACGGGCTCCTGATAGTAGGGAAGATGTCTGCCGTTGGGATCAACTGCGCTTATTCTTACCGCTGCGGCATCGTAAGTCCCTTTTTCCACAAGCTCTGTATGGTCTACCTTAACCTTGATAACGGCCTTCTGACAGGGCATTTTTGTTACTGTCTTAATTATTTCCCCGTTTTTTACAGCATCAAAGCGCCAGCGGATTGCTTCGCTGCCCCAGTTGCCAACATACTTTCCGTAAAGCCTGTGTGCGTCGGAGATTTTAAAGCCCTTTAAGACCATGAGCTTTGCGAATTTTGCGTAGTGCTTCGGTGATAAGCCGCTTGGACCGTGCTTCGCTATGGCATTTAGGATGAGCTTTACATCGGCGGCCATGGCTGCGTCATAGTTTTCAACAGTTTGCAGCATTTCACCGATGAAGTCGTCAATTATTACGGGAGCGTGGGGCATTGCGGGAAATTCGTTAGTGGCAGGGTAGAATTCCCCCACGAAAATGTCATTTTTGTAGAGCTTGACGCTGTCAGCGTTAGTGAAAACATATACCTTTCCGATGTCACCGGCAGGATGTTCGCCGATGTCCATGGAAGAGGACACAACACAGCAGGGAATATTGTCACTCTGACTTGTGTATATAGTCGCCGCCAGCTTGGGATTGCGGAACATATCCATAACGCCGTGATAGCATATTCCGTCGCCGCTGCCGAAATCCTTGTGGGTGTTATAGTCAAACATACACCAGGGTGAAATGCCGCAGATATCATCTGCTGCGTACATGGCATCGATTACCTTTGCGTGGCGGAGTGCGTGGTTCAATCTGTGCTTTTCATCATCATAGGGCTTGGTAGGAAACATATGACCGTTGCACTCTGAAACAATATAAGGCTTGCTTGCCTTGGAGGTTACCGAAAGTTTTTTCTTGAGACCTGCGTTATTGCCCACATGGGAAAAATCGTTGAAGGCATATACATCCTCCAACAGATGACTTTTTTCAAGATATCTGACACCGCTGGTCTGGCGTGAGGAGTCAAGCTCGTGTGCTACTTTATTCGTTTGCCTATACAGCTCATCGCAATCCTGGGATTCATTAATTCGCACACCCCACAGAATTATAGAGGGATGATGCATATATTGAGTGACCATATCCCGTGTATTTTCGATTGCCTGCTGCTGCCAAGCTTTATCTCCGATATGCTGCCATCCGGGGATTTCGGTAAATACCAGCAGACCTAATTCGTCGCAGGCATCAAGAAAATGCTGTGACTGGGGATAGTGGGAGGTTCTCACATAGTTTACGCCAAGCTCGTTTTTCAAAATTTCAGCATCAAGTCGTTGAATGGATTCCGGCATTGCATAGCCCACATAAGCATAGCTCTGGTGACGGTTCAGACCGCGGAGCTTGAGCCTTTCGCCGTTCAGATAGAATCCGTCTGCTTCAAATCTGGCTGTACGAAGTCCGAAACGAGTTGACTTTGTGTCAAATATGTTTTTGTTGTCTTTGTCAACAAGCTTTGTAACAGCGGTAATGAGGCTTGGTTTCTCGAGAGTCCAAAGCTCCGCATCGGGAAAACTGATGTCAAACTCGCTCCCGATGGCAAAGGCAACTACCGAGCCGCTTTCGTTGATGAAATCGGTTCGGATTCTATACCCATTTGGATTTGAATCGGCATTTATTTTCACATGAATTCCACGCAAAGAGGTGTTTTCGATTAGCACATCCCGGATATATCCCTCTTCCCGCACCTGCAGAGTTACCTCACGGTAGAGGCCGCCGTAGCAGAGGTAATCGATAACAAAGCCGAAGGGTGGAATGTTGAGTGATTCCCGGGTGTCAAGACGCACGGTGATTTCGTTTTCAGCGCCGAACATGACAAAATCGGTAATATCCGCTGTGAAGGCGGTGTATCCGCAGGCGTGGCAGGCGGTAAGAATACCGTTGCAGTAGACTGACGCCTGGTGTGCGGCACCGTCAAAGCGCAGCAGAATCCTTTTGCCCCGCCATGCTTCCTCCACGGTGAAGAGCTTTTTGTACCCGCAAACAATCTGATATGCAGTACAGTCAAGGTAATTGTAAGGAATTTCTTTGGCGGTATGGGGCAATCTTACGCTGATTGCGTCATCAAAACCGCTGTCAAAATTCTCTGTAAAAAGCCAATCGTTATTGAAAGGATAATCCATGCCTGTACCTCCTGTAACGCTCTGAAATCAGTTTATCATAAGTCGAAGGATTTGAAAACCGCATTTTTAGTTGATTTTAGACGGCTGAATTGTTATAATAATGGGGTAAAAATGTATTAGGAGTTTAGATATGAATACAGATAAGCTTTTGGGAACAAAACTTTTCCTTTTAGATATGGACGGCACCCTCTATTTGGGCGATGAGGTGTTTGACGGCGCAGTTGATTTTATTCACACCATTAAAAATACAGGCAGAGAGTATATTTATCTTACCAATAATTCCAGCCGTGCAGGTGTTGACTATGTTACAAGACTGCGTAAGTTAGGTTTTCCGTGCGAGATGGAAAATGTGTTTACCTCCGGTATGGCAACGGCGATGTATCTCAACGATAAGTACCCCGGTGCTACCGTTTATCCCGTTGGAACTCCGGCGTTTTTGGGCGAGCTTGAGAGCTACGGTGTTAAGCTCGGCGATGATGAAAGCGTAAGCGTTGTATGCGTTGGCTTTGACACCACACTTACATACGAGAAGCTTGACAAGGCAGTACATTATCTTCGCCGCTGCGGAGCAGCATTTGTTGCCGCAAATCCTGATTGGGTATGCCCCATGCCTGCGGATGAGGTTTTGCCTGATTGCGGAAGCATCTGCGCACTGCTCACCGCCTCAAGCGGCGTAAAGCCCACATTTATCGGTAAGCCCAACCGCAATATGGTGGATATTATTTCTGCAAAGACAGGTATTCCCAATGCCAATATCTGCTGTGTGGGCGACAGACTTTATACCGACATTGCAGTTGCCCAGAATGCCGATGCCGTTTCCGTCTGCGTGCTTTCCGGTGAAAGCAGCATGGACGATGTAAACGCGGCGGAGCGCAAGCCTGACTATGTTCTTAATAATGTAGCCGAGATTGCGGATATACTCAAGGCTGATAAATAAGCGCGAACAAATAAAAAACCACCTGAAAAGTCAGGTGGTTTTTTTATTTTATTCCTTATTGGCAGGACGGTTCTTTTTTGCTGTGTGACCGCGGCCGCGACGGCGGGATAGGGCGGCCTTTGTTCGGTAGAAATCAAGCATTTCGTCATTTGCCTCATAAATGAGGCGATTTGCAGACCAAAGATTGTCGTCGTGCTTGCGGAATTTGAGCCGTACAAGATAGGGGGTGCAGACTTCGCAGGTGTATATGTTCATATAGCGCTGGTCGCCCTGGTTTACCCAGTGCTGTAAAGCTGTGCTTCCGCCGCACTTGGGACAGGGAATAGTGGTTAGCTTCGGATCTGCGAATGCGTCAGCCTTGGTGACATAGTCGTTAAAGACAAGGTGCTCTATGGCCTCGGGACCGTCACCCTCGTGATTACCGGGTTTAGGCGTTGCGAGGATGCGGCTTGCGTCATCATATTGTGCAAGACCTGCATACATATCGAGATGAGATGCCACGAGCGCCGTGTTATAGGCATCTCCGAGAGCATCATGGGCGACACGCGTCTGCTCGATCCCGAAATGCTCCATAGCTGTAGCAAGGGATTTCTGATTCTTGTCTCCGTCGGTCTGCATATTGTATATAAGCTGGAGGTTTATCCAGCCGCCTATCCAATCCCAGTCCAAGTCATGGATAATGATATTCTGCTCCATTATGCCCTTGTCGTCACAGCCCCAGGTGAGGAAAACAGGGTTTTCGCCGCACCAGCTGCGGAACTGCTCAAAGGCATCACGAAAGCTCAAACCGAGAGCAAGACGCTCCTTGTCGAAGCCGGTGAGCTTCTTGACCTTGTAGTGCATGCGCTTAAAATATACGGGCTTCACATCAACCGTAAATTCTTCAGCAGGCTTCATATCATCAGTGAGCTTAACTGCGCCAATCTCTATTATTTCGCCCCGAAGCTTAATGGGCAGCTTGTTAAAAACGGAGGATTTGGAGCTCATTGCCTGATTCCATTCCAAATCGACCACAATATAATTCATAAGTTCAACGACCTTTATATATTTTACAAAACACAATTATAACACAAAAACTATTAGCTTGCACTACTTTTTTAAAATATATATTTGAATGAGCATTATTTGTGTGTTATACTGATAAAAAATCTCTGCGGAGGTATAGATTATGAAAATTGCAGTTATCTGCGGCGGACTGTCAAGCGAAAGAGATGTATCAATCACAAGCGGTACCGGAGTTGCCCGTGCGCTTCGCGCCAAGGGCCATAAGGTTGTGCTTGTTGACCTTTATTACGGCTACAAGGGTGAATATAATGACCCGGCGGAGCTTTTTGAAATGGAGCAGGAGGATGTTAAGTACTCTGTATCCGTTGAAACTCCCGACATTGAAAAAATCCTTGCCGACGGTGACGGTACCCGCATCGGAAAGAATGTTATAGAGATTTGCAGAGCAGCGGACATATGCTTCCTTGCCCTCCACGGTGAGGACGGCGAAAACGGAAAGCTTCAGGCAACTTTAGATATGTACGGCATTAAATATACCGGAAGCGGTTATCTCGGAAGTGCTCTTGCAATGAATAAGGAGCTTTCAAAGATTCAGTTCCGCGCAAACGGAATTCCCACACCTCCGGGCATCATAGTGGAAAAGGGCAAGGTACCCTATGCCGATGTGGGCTTCCCCTGTGTGGTAAAGCCCTGCTCCGGCGGCTCCAGCGTCGGTACCTCCATGGTACAGTGCCGTGAGGAATATGACGCAGCTCTTGAACTTGCGTTTAAGTTTGAATCCCATGTTGTTGTAGAGAAATTCGTAAAGGGCAGAGAGCTAACCGTAGGTGTTATGGACGGAAAAGCAATGCCCGTTATTGAGATTATTCCTAAAAACGGCTGGTATGACTATAAGAATAAGTATCAGGCGGGACTTACGGAGGAGATCTGTCCTGCTCCTATCAGCGCGGAGGACACCGAACGCGTTCAGCGCCTTGCAGAGCGCGTTGGCAAGGCTCTTATGGTGGATGTGTATTACAGAGCTGATTTCCTAATGGACAACACCGACGGCGAGCTGTACTGCCTTGAGGCTAACACTCTGCCCGGTATGACACCAACAAGCCTTGTGCCCCAGATGGCAGCTGAACAGGGTATAGACTTTGGCGGAATCTGTGAAAAGATTATTGCCGTATCCATGGAGAAGTATAAATGAGAGGCGTAACCGTTAAGGAAGCCGCGGAAATTTGCGGCGGCAGGCTTATTGGCAACGGAACAGAAGAAATTTTAAGTGTCTGTATAGACAGCCGCAAGGTGGAAAAGGGCAGTATGTTTGCCGCGCTTAAGGGCGAACGCGTAGACGGCCATGACTATATGGCAAAGGCCTTTGAGTTAGGTGCGGCCTGCTGTATTGCGGAGCGCATTCCCGAAGGGGTCAGCGGCGATGTTATCCTCGTTCCCGATGTTGCCGCTGCGCTAAAGGTGCTTGCCGAAGCCTATCGCAAGCGCTTTGACATTCCCGTAATCGGTATTGCAGGTAGCGTGGGCAAGACAACTGCCAAGGAAATGGTGGCGTCTGTTTTGTCCCGTCGATATAATGTGCTGAAAACAGAAAAGAATCTTAATAATGAGCTGGGCGTACCTCTGACCATATTCCGCATTGAGCCGGAGCATGAGGCAGCGGTTATTGAAATGGGTATTTCCGATTTCGGTGAAATGACACGCCTTGCACGCATGGTTCGCCCCACTATGGCGGTATATACTCTTATCGGTCACGCCCATCTTGAGCATCTGCATGACAGAGAGGGCGTAATAAAGGCAAAAACCGAGATGCTGGAGTATATGCCCGAAAACGGCACCGTTTTCATGAACGGAGACGATGACCTGTTAGCTGCTTTTGCGTGTAAGCAGAATAAGATGCTGTTCGGTACCGGCACTAATGCGGATGTGCGGGCGGAAAATGTTTATTATGATGAGGAAATGCAGCTTTGCTGCACTGTCGTAAGCGGTGGCAGAAAAATTGATGTAAAAACGCCTGCATACGGACAGCATATGGTTTATGCGGCACTTGAGGGCGCCGCTGTCGGCATTGTAATGGGCCTCACCGATGAAGAGATAGCCGAGGGAGTGCAGTCATTTGAAACAGTTGGCCGCAGGGCTAATGTTGTTAAAACGGGTTATATTACGCTGATTGATGACTGCTATAACGCAAATCCTGATTCGGTTAAGTGCGGCATAGACTCCCTGAAGAAGAACGGGGGACGCAAGGTCTGCATTCTCGGAGATATGCTGGAAATGGGAGAGAATAAGGAAGCCCTTCACGCAGGCGTGGGAAGATACGCCTCTGAATGCGGCATTGACCTTTTGCTTACGGTTGGCGAGCTCTCCGAGAATACCTCCGGAGGTGCGTTTACGGATAAGAGGCACTTTACTTCAAATTCTGCGCTGATTGCTGAGCTTCCCGAGCTTATAAAGCAGGGGGATACGGTCCTTGTTAAGGCTTCTCACAGCATGAAATTTGACGAAATATCCGAAGCCTTAAAGCTTCTTAAATGAAAAAACAAGCTGCACCACCCGGTGCAGCTTGTTTTTTTATAATATCATGTTTTCGATAAGCAGAAGCAGAACAATGCCGGGAATACCCAGTACACCGGTTATAAGAGCACTTATCCAGCCAACATTAATATGTAACCCCACAAATCCTCCGAGGTAGTTTACCACGAACAGAATAAAAAAGCCGACAAGGGAATTTATCAAAAGCCGGAAAATGAATTTAAACGATTTTGAAAAAATTTTAAAAAATAGCCATAAAGCCATAACGGCTATTGCAATTGCAAGAATGTCTGATACCATTTACTCACCTTAATTCATTTTTCTGATATTTATAACTGCACAATTATATCGCGACTTAAGTGCGCTAATCTCAAAAATGCATGCATCGAGCATATCCTTATCCGTAACATAGTCGAACGCGGAATATGCACACTGCAGCTGTGCGCGGATATTATTTAATTCGTTTATTCTGCGGTTGTATTCAGCCTGCCTGCGCTTCAGCTCTTTTTTTGCCTTTGACATGAGAAAAGACTCCTTGTTCTTTTCTCTTTATTATATTCACAATAGACTCCTTTTAGTCAAATATATAATATTTTTCCATGACTATCAAGAGTGATTTGGTGCAAAATATTATCAGACAGAAAAGCCCGGCAACAGAAACGAAGGTCTCAGAAGACCGGCACAGATAGCTGTGCATGCCGGATAATGTAAAAGCTAATCGAAGGATTTAGAATACATTATAGCTTTTTTGTTTGCCGGCAAATGCCGGGTATAGGGGACAGACTCGGTGTCTGTCCCCATTTTGCTTGATTTTTTGAAAAAATTGTAATATACTAAATAATCTGAGTAGTATACATATTTTGCCACAAGATGTTGTGACAGAGAGGAAAATGCGCATTATGACAAAATCCACCGCTGATTACGGTAATGACAGTATATCGTCCCTGAAGGGTGCTGACAGAGTCAGAAAACGCCCGGGTGTTATATTCGGCTCTGACGGACTTGACGGCTGCGAGCATGCAGTTTTTGAAATTCTTTCAAACTCCATAGACGAGGCACGCGAGGGACACGGTAATGTTATAACCCTTACGCGATATGCGGATAAATCCATAGAGGTTGAAGACTTCGGACGTGGATGTCCCGTGGACTGGAATCCGAACGAAAAGCGTTTTAACTGGGAGCTTGTTTTCTGCGAGCTTTATGCAGGCGGTAAGTATAAAAACAACGAGGGTGAGTCCTACGAATACTCTTTAGGCCTCAACGGTCTGGGCAGTTGTGCTACCCAGTATGCTTCAGAGTATATGGATGTAACTGTCTGGCGTGACGGCAACAAGTATGAGCTCCATTTTAAGAAGGGTAAGCCCGTAGGTAAGAAAGGGCAGGAGCTCAAGGTTTCTCCCTCTGATCGCAAAAAAACGGGTACCACCATTAGATGGCGCCCTGACATTGAGGTTTTTACCGATATTGACATACCCGAGGAGTATTTCAGAGATGTGCTTCATCGTCAGGCTGTTGTAAACGCGGGAACGATTTTCAGATTCAGAAATCAGAACGGCAACAAGTTTGATGTCACCGACTATGTGTATGAAAACGGCATTGTGGACTATGTTGCGGAAATCGCACACGAAAAGCCTCTTACAACTCCTTATTTCATCAGCGCGGAAAGAAAAGGCCGCGACCGTGATGACAAGCCGGAATATAAGGTGAAGCTGTCTGCGGCGTTCTGCTTCTCCAACAAAATCAGTACCACAGAGTATTATCACAATTCCTCCTGGCTGGAGCACGGCGGTGCGCCTGAAAAGGCGGTACGCAACGCCTTTGTGTATGCCATCGACGCTTACATTAAAAAAATAGGCAAATATCAGAAGAACGAGAGCAAAATCAGCTTCCAGGATGTAAACGATTGCCTTGTTCTTGTAACAAACTGCTTCTCTACCCAAACCTCCTATGAAAACCAAACCAAGAAAGCCATTACCAACCGTTTCATTCAGGAGGCAATGACGGATTTTTTCAAGCAAAATCTTGAGATATATTTCATTGAGAATAAGCCCGAGGCTGACAGAATTGCCGAGCAGGTATTGGTTAATATGCGCAGCCGTGAGGCAGCGGAAAAAGCACGCCAGGGCATGAAAAAGAAGCTGTCCGGCAATATCGACATCGCAAATCGCGTTCAAAAATTCGTCGATTGCCGCAGCAGAGATCCCCAGAAGCGAGAAATCTACATCGTCGAGGGTGATTCGGCTCTTGGCGCCTGTAAGCAATCGAGAGATGCTGAATTCCAGGGTATTATGCCCGTCAGAGGAAAAATCCTTAATTGCCTTAAGGCAGACTACGCACGCATTTTCAAGAGTGATATCATTACTGATTTGCTTCGCGTTTTAGGCTGCGGTGTTGAAGTTCAGGCAAAGGGTGTAAAAGACCTGAATGCCTTTGATATCAACAATCTGCGATGGAACAAGGTCATTATATGCACCGATGCAGATGTGGACGGATTCCAGATAAGAACGCTCATTCTAACCATGATTTACAGACTTGTGCCCACTCTTATCAAGGAGGGATATGTTTACATTGCCGAATCTCCTCTGTATGAGATCGAGTCCAAGGGGAAGACATACTTTGCCTACTCCGACAGGGAAAAAACCGAAATTGTAGAATCTCTCAACGGTGCAAAAGCAAGCATTAACAGAAGTAAGGGCCTCGGTGAAAACGACCCGGAGATGATGTGGATGACCACAATGAATCCGGAAACGCGCAGACTAATCAAAGTCCTGCCGGAGGACGCCGAGCATATGGCCGCCATGTTTGATTTGCTGCTTGGCGATGACTTAAGCGGACGCAAGGAGCATATTTCCGAAAACGGATATCTGTTCCTTGACATGGCAGACATTTCATGAGAGGAGGAAATGCCGTGAAATTCGATAGAGCAAAAAATGCAGTAAAGACCTGCCTCGTGTTGTGCCTGATATTGTGTTTGTTCAGCATTATTCTTTCCTCGTCTGATCCGAGCCTCTCTGTTACTGTAATGCTGATTTCCGGCATATGCTTCGTCCTGTCAATTGTCATTGCTTATCTGTACTGCATATGTCCTTACTGCGGTAAGCACATAATTCTTGGTATGTTCAAAATAAAACGCTGTCCGAAATGTCGGCGGGATCTTGCTACCGGAGCCAAGTACGGCAAGGGTAATAAGAAAAAGCACTGAAAGGATATTGTACTTAAATGGCTAAAAAACAAGTACATGAAGAGAAAAAACATAATAATCCCAATGTTGTAGGTCTCCGTGCCGAGGTTGTTGAGCAGCCGATTACCGAAACGCTGGAGCAGAACTATATGCCCTATGCCATGAGCGTTATAGTTTCCCGTGCAATACCGGAAATAGACGGCTTCAAGCCGTCTCACCGGAAGCTGCTCTACACCATGTATAAAATGGGACTGCTTAACGGCTCCCGTACCAAGAGCGCCAATATTGTGGGACAAACCATGCGACTTAACCCTCATGGCGATGCGGCAATTTATGAAACTATGGTGCGACTTTCCAAGGGCTACGATGCGCTTCTCATGCCCTTCGTCGACTCAAAGGGCAACTTCGGCAAGGTTTTTTCCCGAGATATGTCCTTTGCCGCATCCCGATATACCGAGGCAAAGCTGGCGCCTATCTGCGGCGAGCTTTTCAGAGACATTGATCAGGACACGGTCAATTTTGTAGATAACTACGACGGAAGCATGAAGGAGCCTACATTACTGCCCACGGCATTTCCCAATGTCCTTGTGTCCAGCAATACGGGCATTGCGGTAGGCATGGCGAGCCAGATATGCGGCTTTAACCTTGAAGAGGTGTGCAATACCACCATTGCCTATATTACGGATCCGGAATGTGATCTCTTTACAACTCTGCCTGCGCCCGATTTTACCACAGGCGGCGAAATTATCTATGACAGAGCAGAGATGGAGGGCATTTACAACAGCGGCAGAGGCAGCTTTAAGGTGCGCTCACGCTGGCGCTATATTCCCAAGGAAAACATTATTGAGGTGTACGAGATACCGTACACAACAACCTCGGAGGCAATTGTTGACAAGGTTGCCGAGCTTATTAAGGCCGGAAAAATCCGTGAAATCAGCGATATGCGCGATGAAACCGACCTCAGCGGCCTGAAGCTTGCAATTGACCTAAAGCGCGGTACCGATCCCGAAAAGCTCATGCAGAAGCTGTTCAAGCTCACCCCGCTTATGGACAGCTTCCCGTGCAATTTCAATATTCTCATTGAGGGCAATCCCAAGGTTATGGGTGTTCGTGAGATTCTTGAAAACTGGTGCGGCTGGCGTATGGAATGTGTGCGCCGCAGAGTATACTTTGACCTAAACCGCAAGAAGGAAAAGCTGCATCTTCTCAGGGGCCTTGAAAAAATCCTGCTTGATATTGATAAGGCGATTGCGATTATCCGCAATACCGAGCTTGAGTCCGAGGTCGTTCCCAACCTCATGATGGGCTTTGGCATTGATCAGATTCAGGCAGAATATGTTGCGGAAATCAAGCTGCGTAATATTAACCGTGAATATATTCTTAAGCGTGTGGCTGACAGGGAAGACCTTGAGAAGGCAATTGCCGAGCTTGAAGATACGCTTAAGAGCCGCCGGAAAATCAAGGGCATAATCGTAAATGAGCTCAAGGCAATTATCAAGAAATACCCCAGCCCGCGAAGAACCGGTATTGTCTATGCTAATGAGGTTGAGCTTTTTGATGAGACGGATACCGTGGAGGATTATCCCGTAACCGTATTCCTGTCAAACGAGGGCTATATAAAGAAAATTACACCCCTGTCTCTGCGAATGAGTGGGGAGCAGAAATTTAAGGAAGGAGATAGCCTGAAAACCTCCTTTGAAGCAACAAACCGCACAGAGCTTCTTGTGTTTACTGACAAGCAGAGAGTTTATAAGACTAAACTCAGCGAGTTTGACGACACCAAGGCATCGGCACTGGGAACATATCTTCCCGGTAAGCTGGAAATGGAAGACGGGGAAAAGGTACACACCATTGTAATGCCCGGTGACTACAAGAAGAATCTGCTGCTGTTCTTTGAAAACGGTAAGGTAGCGCGGCTTGAGCTTAATACTTATGAAACCAAGACCAACCGTAAGAAGCTCATAAATGCTTACTGCGATAAAAGTCCTCTGGCTGAGGTTATGCTCGTGGGTGAAGAAACCGATATTGCAATGTTCTCCAGCGACGGCAGAGCCCTTGTGTTCAACAGCTCTCTCATGCAGACCAAAACAAGCCGTACCACACAGGGTGTTGCCGCAATGAATATAAAGAATAAGCATCGACTGACCTCCGCTGCGGCATTAGCCGATACCGCTATAGTAAATAAATCGCGCTACAGAGTCAGAAGCATCCCCGCTGCCGGCGCGCTTCTTAAGGATGAGGACAGGGGAGAGACACAGCTTTCGCTGATTGACTAAAATGAAGAGATCAAAAATTACCGATTCAATAATCAAATATTCCGTGATTGTGCTTGGCACCATGCTTTACGCTGCGGGCTTTCAGTTCTTTCTGTATCCCAATGCCATTGTAGTTGGCGGTGTTTCGGGTATTGCTATGATTATCAATATGCTCACCGAGCTGCCGGTGGGTGTTCTCACAATAATCATGAATATACCGCTGTTTATTCTGGCGTGGAAATACTTCGGTTCGAAGTTTATTGTCGGCTCACTTGTGGGTATGCTGCTTTCCTCTGTGTTTGTCGACCTGCTGGCAATATTCAACTTTTCACCGACAAATGACATGCTGCTTGCCTGCTTCATCGGCGGTGCCATAAAAGGCGCGGGGCTTGGCCTGATTTACTATGTTGGTGCAACTACGGGCGGCGCTGACATTGTTGCCAAATTTGCCCGACGCAAATTCCCGTATATTAACTTCGGCACAATAGTCCTTGTAATGGACTGCATCATTATCATAGTATTTGCCATTGTTTTCAAAAAGATTGAAAGCTCGATGTATGCGGTAATAGCAATGTTCATTACCTCGAAGGCTATTGACCTTGTGCTTTACGGCATTGATAATTCCAATGTGTGCTATATCATAAGCAATGAGAGCGAGCAGGTTGTAAAAGCGATTACAGACAGCCTGCACCGCGGAGTTACCATACTCGACGGACAGGGAGCATACTCCCGCCAGAATAAGCAGGTTCTGCTTTGCGTTGTAAAGCGGCCTCAAATCAGCGAAATTCGCAAAATGGTTACGGCCATTGACGAGAATGCCTTCTTTATCGTTACCGATGCAAAGAATGTATACGGCCGCGGTTTTGGGGATATTGCGGATATGAGTTGATTTTTTTAAAGGAACATAAAATTTTAGCTTGACAAATCAAAAAAATATGCTAAAATCTAAAATGTTCCGTGTGCGGGCATAGCTCATCCGGTAGAGCGCCACCTTGCCAAGGTGGAGGTAGCGAGTTCGAGTCTCGTTGCCCGCTCCATAAAAAAGAAACAGCCTTTCGGCTGTTTCTTTTGCTTTATGTACAAGTTCTATATTCATATGCCGGCTTGCTGATTATCAGCAAGCCTTTTTTGTTTTTGAAAGTATAATTGAACTTATGAGTGCGGTTATGGGAACGGAGAGGATTACACCAATACTGCTTGCAACACCGCTTATCACTTCAATTGCAAGGAAAGCGGAGCTGAAGAGCAGATGGGGCTGAAGGCCCAAAGAGTAAAGATATATGATGAGCACAAAGCTGCTGCCGATAAAGGCCAATATCAGGGTGTTTGTCATGGTGCCAACCATGTCGCGGCCGATGTTCATGCCGCTTTTGAACAGCGCTTTGCGGCCAATGGAGTTGTCAACCTCCTTGATTTCGTACATTGCAGAGGAAAGGCTCATGGCCACATCCATTACGGCGCCAAGCGCGCTGACGGTGATTCCGCCGACTAAAAGACCACGCAGACCAATGGGTGTACCGGTCTGACGAAGCTGCAGTAGAGGCTCGACATCGGACACTCGCAGCCCGTCGATTCTTGCGATGCTTTGAGCAAAAAGACCGAACAGCAGAGCTAAAGCTATTCCCGATATTGTACCGCAAATCGCGCATACGGTCTTCTTTGAAACTCCGCCTAAAATTACAAAGCTCACAATTGCCACATAAGCACAGGTGATGAAAACCGTGAGAAGAGTAGGGAAGCCCTTGAGCAGGAGGGGAATAAGTATGCAGAAAATACAGGCAACCGTGATTATGAGGCTTATCAGCGATTTTGCACCGGTCTTGCCGCCCACGAGAACAGTTGTCAGCATGAACAAGAGTACAACGATTATTATTGCAGTTTCACGGTTGTATTCGTGTACAGTTGCCCGCACATCACCGTCTGAATATGTGGATATCAGAAGAATAACATTATCACCGACATCGAGAGGAACACCGTAGAGAGGACCGATTGCGTTGTCGGCAAGCAATTGCTCACCTTTATACTGCCCTGATTTTACCTCTACTACAAGTGATTGCTCACCACGGTATGCACCGTCGGAGTCCTCATCCTGCCAGGTGCTGTCAGAGATAATACTTACAACAGCTCCTGATTCGTATTCGGCATAATCTGCTCCAAGTGAGTCACTTGCCTTCGGAGTGCGACACATACAGCAGAGAACTATGAAAATAACAGCCGCGGCAGAAAGAACGACAATGGACCATTTGCTATTGGATATCCGGGTTTTGAAATCTGATTTTTTACCGCTTTTCATGACACTCTTCCTTTGATGGAATTATAAATTCAGAATAGCAACTGCAAAATATTTTGTCAAGTATGCGCAAAAATGTGTGCGACAATTTGGCATTTTGTAGAAAATCAGGGTGATGCAGTATAATATGGTGCGTTATGTGGAAAACCAAAGTTTTCTGTGTTAAAATAATGTCGCATAATTTCGAGTAATTTATACGCGGAAAATAAGGAGGAATATGAGCATGCGTACAAAAGGACGCAAAAGACTTCTTTCAGCGCTGCTTGTGCTGATGATGGTGCTTTCACTGATGCCCATGACTGCACTGGCAGAGGAAACACCTGCTGAAGAGGTAAATCAACTTGTAACGGACATCTCCCAGCTCAAAGACGGTGACCGGATAGTCATTTATAATCCCGGACACGAGCTTGCACTTAAGTCTGAAATGTTCGGCTCATGGTGCATCAGAGGCGGTGCTGTCGAAATTGACGGCACGCACATTAAGACACCTGATGATTCTATGGTCTGGACGGTTGATGTTGACGATGACGGCAACATCAGCTTCTATCAGGACTTAAACGGCGAGGAAAACGCAGTAACCGTTTCTGCATGGCTCAGCGGAACATATGTTGAGATGTCCATGGAGAAGCAGTATGACAATGTGTGGATGCTTGAAAGCTGCAATGAGGAAAACAGCACATTCTATGTCTACAGCTCCACATTGAGCACAACTTACGGCCACGCATACATAGAGACATATAAGAAAAGCTACAGCGGTGAATCTGCCGATGTTTTCTGCGGTTATTCCACAGGCACGAGCAGACTTACCGAAAAGGACTATGGCATGCAGCTTTTCCTTATTGTTGAGGAAAATGAGAATCCCGTAGTAATACCTCCCTCCGAGGAGCTGCCCAAGGAAGGCGACGAGATTGTAATTTACAACGCCAGCGCTGAAAGCGTAATCGGCATGGGCGACAGTATGGGTGCTTCCATGACTGCGGCACCTGCGACGATTGTCGACGGTGTTGCACAACCCGAAAACGGCGCTCTTGTATTTACCGTTCATGTTAACGGCACATACTACACATTTGAAAATAACGGTAAGTATCTCAGCTCTAACGATGACGAGAATCTATTTTTGGGCGAGGAGCAAAATGACTACGCCGCATGGACTCTCGATAAGAAGACTAACGGATATCTTTTCACCAATAAGGCAGCAAAATATAAAAACTCTCCCGTATGTATTGAGTATTACGCAGGCGCATTCTCCGGTTGGACATATAAAAGCGCCAGCTCCGAGATATTTGAGTTCAATTTCTATCCCGTAGCCGAAGATACAACAATTACCGACGGAATTGTAAATAAGCCCGAGGTTGTATTCAGCAGCGGCGATGCTTATGCGGGTGTGGATTATAAGCTCACCTTCAGCCTTAATACCCTGTTCGGCTATGATGAGCTTTTGGTTAAGCTCAACGGTGAGAGCCTGCAGTTCTCCACGGATAATGAATTCTCCGCCACTGTAACTAAAGATAAGATTGTCGGCTCGGAGATGGTATTTACCGTAAGCGGCAGGGATACCTGCGGCGTTGAATTCAGCGCAACAAAGGTTGTAAAAATCCTTGATGAGCCTGTAATTACCAATGTAACGCCGACATCAAACTCCACTACGCTTGAAAATAAGCGCCCGGTAATTTCCGCAGCTATAATTAATTGCGGAGACAAGCCTGAAATTTCCATGACGGTCAATAATCAGGCGGTTGCAGCTGTTTATGAAAACGGAGTAATTACTTACACTCCGGATAACGATATGGAAGACGGCAAGGTTGCTGTTGCAGTTACAGTAACCAGAGAAGACGGCAAAACCGCCGTAAAGAACTGGAGCTTCTACGTCGGAGATATGAAGTATAGGCTTTACTTCGGTCAGCTCCACAGCCATACAGCAGAGTACTCTGACGGTGCAGGTACTCTCCAGCAGGGCCTTGACTATATTAAGGATCTCCCTGAAAGTGCAAATGTCCAGTTTGTTGCTTTCACCGACCACTCCAACTACTTTGACGCCAGCGGATCGGCAAACCCCGAGCAGGCACTCTATGATATGAGCGTTGCCACCGCAGCAAGCCGAGAGAAGTGGGCAAAGTACAACGAAACGGTTGCCGCTTTCAATGAAAGCCAGTCCGATGTTATTGCCATTGCAGGCTTTGAGATGACATGGTCCGGCGGCCCAGGCCATATTAACACCTTCAATACTCCCGGTATTGTATCCCGTAATAATACTACTCTTAATAATAAGACCTCCGATGCCGGTATGAAAGCATATTATTCGCTCCTCAGCCAGACAGAGGGCGCGGACTCCATCAGCCAGCTCAACCACCCCGGCACTACCTTCGGTAACTTCTCTGACTTCTCATACTGGGATGCCTTAATTGACAGCCGCGTATTCCTTGTTGAGGTTGGCAACGGCGAAGGCCAGATTGGCGCCGGCGGCTACTATCCCAGCTACGAGCAGTACATCATGGCTCTTGACAAGGGCTGGCATGTTGCACCCACAAACAATCAGGATAATCACAAGGGTAAGTGGGGCAATGCAAACGACGCACGCGATGTTATTCTAACCAACGACTTCTCCGAGGAAGGTATTTACAGCGCAATCCGCAGTCTGCGTGTTTACTCAACCGAGGATAAGAACCTGGAAATCTACTATTCCATCAACGACTTCCAGTTGGGCAGCAGCATTATTGATGTTCCCGAAGTTCTGAACTTTGAGATCAGCGCGCATGACAATGATGCAAAAGACTCTATAAGCAAGGTTGAGATAGTTGCAAACAGCGGAAAGGTTGTTTACACATGGGATAATCAGCTGGAGCTTTCCTCCGGTGAGCTTGCAGTAAGCCTTTCTCCCGACTACAGCTACTACTTTGTTCGCGTTACCGAGGGTGACGGTGATATCGCCGTTACCGCACCTATATGGGTTGGCGAGAGCCTCAAGCTCGGTATTTCTTCTCTTGAATGTGATACCTCTACACCTGTAACAGGTGAAGAGCTCACACTCAAAACCACTGTGTTTAACAGCGAAAGCGTTGAAGCTGCCATTAAGTCCGTAACCTACACCACCGAAGGCAGCAAGGTCATCGGTGCCGATACCAAGGGATATACAATTCCTGCCGGTGGAAGCCTTACCACCGAATTCAAATTTACACCCGAGGTTGCAAAGGTGATGGCTGTTACCGCAACCGTTGTCGTTGAACAGGACGGAAAGGAATATACCTTCACAAAGGATATTACCCTTGACATTCTGAATGCTGACGATCTCGTTTACATCGGTATTGACGCAGCCCACCAGAACGAGTATGTTGCAGGCAACTACAAGGACTCTATGGGCAATTTCAGCCAGCTTGCCGCAGGATATTCCGTGAGAACTGTTGAGCTGAAGACCTCTGCTGATCTCATCGCTGCATGCGATAATGATAAGTATAAGGCCATTATCCTTACTGCACCATCTCGCCGTGACGGCAGCGCACTTCGCAATCCGTATAATTGCTACTCTGATGAGGAGATTGCAGCACTTACGGCATTTAATAATGCAGGCGGTGCAATTGTTCTCGCCGGCTGGTCGGATTACTATGAGAGCTACTCCTCCTTCCCCGAAGCCGACCATATGGCTGCCCAGCAGAATAAGCTGCTTGCGGCGCTAGGATCAAGTCTGCGGATAGCTGATGACGGCACCAATGACGACTCCCTTAACGGCGGCCAGACACAGCGACTCTACTTCAATACATACAACAACGATAGCTTCCTTGTTGAAGGCGTTGAGGTTGACTCCGAGCATCCCAACGACCGTTTGTATACCGAAGTATTCAGTCACTATGGCGGTGCATCCATCTATGTTGTCGATGCAGAGGGTAATCCCACAACTGCAATTCCCGACAGCGTATCTCCCGTTGTTTACGGTCACACAAGCACCTATTCCAAGAACTCCGACGGAGTCGGTTTTGAGGCAACAAAGTACGCTGTTGCAGAAGGTGACAGCCGCCTCATGATTATGGCCACTGAGCAGCTTGCAGGCAAGGGCCTGATAGTTGTTTCCGGTGCAGCCTTCATGTCAAACTTTGAGGTACAGGCTACTGTTGAAGACAGCGGCGCTGAAAAGAACTATTCTAACTACAAGATTTGTGAGAATCTTGTTCAGTACATTAATCCTATTTCCGTAACTCCCATTGCGGAGGTGCAGAAGCAGACCGAAACCGGTTATAAGTACACAATTGAGGGTGTTGTAACCACAAACGCTTCCGGTTACGACAAGAATACGGCATTCTTTGATTGCATCTATGTTCAGGATGAAACCGGCGGCGTGTGCTGCTTCCCTGTAGCGGGTGAATATAAGATTGGCGATAAGGTGCGTGTAACAGGCACAACTGACTTCTACCAGGGCGAAATGGAGCTTCAGGTTACCTCCATCCAGAAGATTGGTGAAGCAGAAGCCGTAACTCCTGCAGAGGTTACGGCAGCACAGATCAATGACGGCTCCGTTCTGGGCCAGTTCATTACTATCAAGGGTATCGTGGAGAGCGTTGCGCTTGAAAACGGCCTTGTACAGACCATTATGGTCAAGGATGCCGCAGGCGATGTGGCACGCGTATTCATCGACGGCTATATTTGCTCCAATGTGGAAATTGAGAATCTTAAGGTAGGCTGCGAAATTACCGTAAGCGGCGTTTCCTCTTTTGATGATACTTTCAATGCGCCTGAAGGTCCCTTCCCGAGAATTCGTATAAATGACCGTGCAAATATAGTTTGCGGCGCGGTTGTTGAGGATCCCTTCACTGATATTGCAGGCAGTGGATACCATGACTACATTGTTGCCGCTGCAAATGCGGGAATCATCAACGGTTATCCGGATAATACCTTCAAACCTAAAGCTGAAGTAACCCGCGCACAGTTCATCACCATGCTTTACCGTTCTGTTGGTTCTCCCGCGGTCACCGGCACACTTAATTTCGCTGATAAGGCAAGCATTGCCGCCGCATATCAGGATGCCGTGATCTGGGGCGTGGAAAACGGCATTATTGCAGGATATGGTGATAATACCTTCAGACCGAATCAGAACATAACCCGTGCGCAGATGGCTACATTCATCTACAGATATCTTAAGAATGTAGAGGGATGTGACTTCGGAGTTGTTCCCGAGATCAGCTTTGCTGATAAGGACAGCATTGCAAGTCCCTATGTTGAGGCTGTAAGCGCCATCGTTTCCGCAAAGATTATGAACGGAACAAGCGCTACGACATTTGCACCCAATGCCACCGCAAACCGCGGCATGGCAGCAACGGTAATTTTCAGAGTATATGCTTCTCTGTAATTAACAAATATAAAAATAACACGGGCTTTTGCCCGTGTTATTTTTTTGTGTATGAAATGTATAAAAAAAGACATCAGCAATTTGCAGATGTCTTTTTGGTCGGAGAGAGGAGACTTGAACTCCCGGCCTCATGGTCCCGAACCATGCGCGCTACCGACTGCGCTACTCCCCGAAACAGCTTTTTTATTATAATAAGAGCAAACTGCGTTGTCAAGATGTTTATGACGCATACGCAATGAGGGCGGGCAATATCATATTATGAGGTGATTGCCATGAAACTCGTGCAAATATACATTTCTTCGGCGATTTTTGTTATCCTTACAGTAATAAGAATTGCTTTTCCCGTCATAAATAATGAGCTTGTAAGCGGCATAAATTCAGCCCTTGAAATGGAGACCCGTCAAACAGAGACGGCTATAGAATATGGAGAGAAAACCGCAGACAGGCTGTTCGGCGGTGAGCCTGCAGCAAAACAGAAGAGTATGAAATGCCTTAATTCTGAAAAGCGGCGCGCCGAAGTCTTTGGGGATGAAATTCGTTACCGCATTGATTCTGACGAAAAGGAAGGACTCAAGGAAAAAGAAGAATCGGACAAGGTGGCAACATTTGCCTCGTCGCAGGCTCAATACAGCGGTGCGGTAATTCCGAAAAATGTATTTCTGGAAATTCCGGATTTGGGATTTGAATATTCCTCTCCTGTAGATGGGGTTAAATCCTCCGGCTTCGGATATAGAATTCATCCTATTTCGGGAGAGCTTAAGTTTCATTACGGAACGGATTTCGCTGCCAATACAGGTACGCCGGTTAAGGCCTTTGCCGATGGCACAATTGTTGCCGCAGGGAACAGCGACAGCTACGGAAAATACTTGATTATCGACCACGGCAACGGCTATACAAGCCTGTATGCCCATTGCAGTGAGCTTTGTGTGGGCTGCGGAGGTGTGAAAAGAGGAGATACAATCGCTCTTGTGGGAGAAACTGGGCTTGCTACAGGACCTCACCTGCATTTTGAAATTATGCACGATGAATACTATCTAAACCCGGAGTTTTATCTGTGAAGCTCGGCGTAAGAATCAGCGCGATATGCGTTGCCGTTTTGCTGGCAGTTTACTATTTTTATGGTTTTTCAACCATAATTGCATTCATCGCATCGGCTTGCGTTCATGAAATAGGCCACATAGTGGGTGTTGTGCTTTTCGGTGGCAAAATAAAAAGCATACATCTTGAGATAGGGGGATTTTCCATGGATGGCGCAGGATTGGCGTCACGAATGGGTGAAATCGTTGCTATCCTTTTGGGACCTATGTTTGGACTTGGTCTTGCAGCGCTGTGCTGTAATTTTAGCTTCGGCAAATATGATTATGTTTTCAAATTGATGGGGCAAATCAGCCTTTGGCTGTCAGCATATAATCTTCTTCCTGCAATGCCCCTTGACGGAGGAAGAATAGCGGAGCGCTTGCTTTCAACAAGAATTAGGAGAGAAAAAAGAGAAAAAATACTTGAAGCATTCGGTGTTTTCTCCGGCGTTTTTGCAGCGCTTTCGGGCATTTTCAGCGCACGGTATATTTTCGTGGGCGGAGGAATATGCCTTTTAATTGCGCAAACGGGTATTGTAAAAAGAAAGCGCGTGTTGTAAAATATATAGACTAAATTGTTGGAGATACATAATGGATAAAAGACTTGAAAGAATTCTGCCCCGCGTTCAGAAGCCGGCAAGATACACGGGAGGGGAATATAATCAAATAATTAAAGACAAGGCTGACATAGACATCAGAGTTGCTTTCTGCTTTCCTGATACCTATGAGATCGGCATGTCCAATCTCGGTATGAGCATTCTTTATTCTACAATGAATGAGCTGCCATATGTTTGGTGTGAGAGAGTCTTTGCTCCCTGGGGCGATATGTACGACGAAATGAAAAAAGCCGACATTCCTCTGTATGCCCTGGAGAGTGGAGATCCTATTTCACAGCATGATGTGCTTGCATTTTCAATTGGCTATGAGATGGCATATTCAACTGTTCTTGACATGATTGACATGGCAGGACTGCCCATTCACCGTGAGGAGCGCAAGGCGCTTACACCTCTTGTGATTGCAGGCGGCACAGCGGCACTTAACCCCGAAACCATGGCTGATTTTGTTGACATTTTTCTCCTTGGCGAGGGAGAAGAAATGAACAATGAGCTGCTGGAACTTTTGCATGTTGCGAAGAATGAGGGATGGGAAAAGGAAAAATTCCTTAAGGAAGCTGCAAAAATCGGCGGGGTATATGTTCCTGCGTTCTACACACCTGTGTTGAATGATGATTGCACCATAAACCATTTTGAAGTTTTGGCTGGGGCTCCCGAAAGAGTAACAAAGCGCATAATTACGGATATGGATTCCGTGCATTTTCCGCTTAACCCCATTGTGCCCTCTACGGAGGTTGTACATGACCGTGTAAATCTTGAACTGTTCCGAGGCTGCATCCGCGGTTGCCGCTTCTGCCAGGCAGGTCATACCTACAGACCTATTCGCGCAAAGAGTCCCGAGCTGCTCATTGAACAAGGGAAGACTCTGCTTAAGAATACCGGATGCCAGGACATTACGCTGCTTTCCTTAAGCTCCAGCGATTATCGCGGACTTGAACAGCTTTGTGACGGCCTGCTGGAATACTGCGAGCCTAAAAGCATAGGCATTTCTCTGCCTTCCTTGCGCGCGGATAATTTCTCCATTGATATTATGCACCGTATTCAGAAGACACGTAAAAGCGGCCTTACCTTTGCTCCTGAGGCAGGCAGCCAGCGCCTGCGTGACGCCATTAACAAAAATGTCACCGAGGAAGATCTGCTTAATACCTGCCGCCTCGCCTTTGAGGGCGGGTGGAACAATGTTAAGCTTTATTTCATGCTGGGTCTTCCAACAGAAACGGATGACGACATACGCGGCATTGCAGAGCTTGCAAATCAGGTTCTCCATACATGGCGCCTGTATGCAAAGAACAAGAACAGGGGAGTACGCATTACCGTTTCAACCTCCTGCTTTGTTCCCAAGCCCCACAGCCCCTTCCAGTGGGAAACCCAGAACACCATGGAGGAGTATATTCGCAAGGTCAATCTCCTGCGCGAGGCAATTACCGCGAAGAATGTGGTATATAACTGGCATGATCCACAGACGAGCTATATTGAGGCAACCCTGTCAAGAGGTGACAGACGCATGGGCGCCGTTATTGAGGATGTTTGGCGTAACGGCGGAAGACTTGAGGCCTGGAGCGACTATTTCAATTTTAACCGCTGGATGAAGGCCTTTGAAAAGTGCGGAGTTGATCCCGGCTTCTATGCCCACAGAGAGAGAAACAAGGACGAGGTAATGCCCTGGGACTGCGTAGATATAGGCGTGCGTAAGGAGCATCTGTGGCATGAGAAGGAGCAGTGCTATAAATCCGAGCTTTCTCCCGACTGCCGCAAGCAGTGCTCTGCCTGCGGTGCAAGATGCTTAAGCGGAGGTCGTTGTGATGGATAAATTGAGATTACTGTTTTCAAAGACGGGCAGAGCTGTATATATTTCCCACCTTGACCTTATGCGCACTCTTACACGCGCTTTCAAGCGTGCTGATTGTAATTTGAAATACTCCGAGGGCTTTAACCCTCACCCCAATATCTCCATTGCGATGCCGCTTTCCGTAGGTGCAGAAAGCGTATGCGAAATCCTTGATTTCAAGCTCCTTGACGATATGGAGCCCGAAGAAATACTCAAGCGCCTGAAAACCCAGCTTCCCGAGGGTATCAGCGCCCTTGAAGTTTATCAGTCCGACCGCAAGGTAAGAGAGCTTAAGTGGCTGAAAATCGAAGGAGTATTTGAGTACGACGAAAGAAGCTCCGAAGAAATGCTTCCGAAGCTCTGTGAATTCTTCGCAAAGGACAGCATTGTAATTCAGAAGAAAACCAAGCGCGGAATAGGGGAAAGTGATATAAAGCCTGCCATAAAGGACATTGCTTTTTCGGCTTGCGATAATATTGTTTGCATGAATGCCACCATTTCCGCACAGGAGCCTACGCTTAATCCGGAGCTTCTTGCCGATGCTCTCCGTCAGCTTATGCCCGAAATTGCGCCGGACTTCGCAAAATTTAAAAGACTCGAGATTTTTGATGAAAATATGAGCGTTTTTCGTTAAAAAGTGCTTGATTTACAAGGAATTATGTGGTATAGTACTTAAGCTTGTGCGGGTACGCCCGCCGGCTATCAAGCGGTCCGCTGCCGAGGCCTGATGCGCCCAACGGTAAGAACGCCTTAATGTAAAGGAAGGATTAGATTATGGATCTGGTCAAAATTCTCAGCGAACAGTACATGAAGCCCGAACTGCCCGAACTCAATGTCGGCGATACCGTGCGTATCACCGTCCGCGTTAAGGAAGGCAGCCGCGAGCGCACCCAGGCTTTCGAAGGCACCATTATTGCCAAGAAGCATGGCGGCATCAATGAGACCATCACCGTTCGTCGTATTTCCTACGGCGTAGGCTGTGAGAAGGTCTTCCCCGTACACTCTCCCTCCATCGTTTCTGTTGAAACCGTGCGTAAGGGCAAGGTACGCCGTGCAAAGCTTTACTACCTGCGTGATCGCGTTGGTAAGGCTGCAAAGGTTAAGGAGCGCCTGTAATCGCTCTAAACCTGTTACTGTGTCAAAAAAAGAGGCCGTTGGCCTCTTTTTTTGTTGCCTATTAATAGCTGAATAGTGTATAATATCTTGAATAACCATTTTTGATTTGAGGTAATACCATGAATAATAAAAAATCAAAAGAGAAAGTTGAAAAGACCTTGACCGCACGCGGTGAGATATACGAGTGGATAGAGTCAATTATTATTGCAATTATTTTCTGCGTAATAGTTTTTACATTCTTTGTGCGAATTATTGATGTTGTGGGGCCTTCAATGAACCCGACTCTTGAAGACGGAGATAAGATGATCGTATCTAACCTCTTCTATGAACCGAAGGCGGGAGATATAGTGATTTTCCGTAAGGATGAGTATAAGCCCGAGGCTTTGGTAAAGCGAGTTATTGCAACAGAAGGCCAAACCATTGAAATTGACTTCAATAAGGGCGTTGTAAAGGTTGACGGAGTTGTTCTTGATGAGCCATATATTGCTGCCCCCACCATTAACCAGCTCGATTTCCCGGGAAAGCAGGTTGTTCCCGAAGGCTGTGTTTTTGTTATGGGTGATAACCGAAACGATTCCACCGACAGCCGCAAAGCGGAAATCGGCATGGTTGATGAACGCATGATAATCGGAAAGGTATATTTTGTCGCATTTCCGCTTGACCATATCGGAAGCCCCTACGGTGATTGAAAATGTCTGAAGCAAGCTTTGAAAAAATGAATATACAGTGGTTCCCGGGCCATATGACCAAGGCACAGCGGATGATTGAGGAAAACCTCAAGCTTGTTGATGCTGTTTGCGAAATACTGGACGCGAGAATACCAAATGCCAGCCGAAATCCCGATATTGACAGACTTGCTGCCGGTAAGCCGAGGCTTATAATACTCAATCGAATTGATCTGGCAGACCCCAATATAACCGCACAGTGGCGCAGATATTTTGAAGCACAGGGTATTAAGATTCTCGAAACCGATGCAAAAAGCGGTAAGGGCGTAAACCAGTTCAATCAGGCTGTCAGAGAAGTGCTCAAGGAGAAAATTGAGGCTTATGCCGCAAAGGGACAGGCAAACCGCCCCCTAAAGATCATGATTCTCGGCATTCCCAATGTGGGAAAGTCCACGTTTATCAACAAGGTTGCAAAGCGCAAGGCTGCTATAGCCGGCGACAAACCCGGCGTTACCCGCGGAAAGCAATGGATAAGCATTGACCAGGGGCTTGATTTGCTTGATACGCCGGGAATCCTGTGGCCGAAATTTGACTCACAGGAAGTGGGGGAAATGCTTGCAATTACAAATGCTATTAAGGCGGATGTTCTTGACAAGGAAACCCTTGCGGCAAACTTTATGCTGCGTTTGTGCAGGCTGTATCCCGATGCGGTTAAGGCTCGCTATAAGTTTGAGCCAAACCTTGAAATGAACGGCTTTGAGCTTCTAGAGGAGGCGGCAAAAAAGCGCGGCTTCCTCATTTCCCGAGGCGAATATGATATTGAACGCATGGCAAACACTCTTTTGGGTGAGTATCATGACGGAAAGCTCGGAAGAATCAGCTTGGAGAAACCTGAATGAACGAACTTTGGGTAATCGAAAACGAAATATATGACAGCGGAGTCAATATAATCTGTGGCGTTGATGAGGCAGGCAGGGGGCCTCTTGCTGGACCTGTTTGCGCTGCTGCTGTAATTCTTCCCCGAAACCTTGAGATTGCCGGTCTCAATGACTCCAAAAAGCTCACGGAAAAGAAAAGGGACGCGCTATTTGATGTGATACGAGAGAACGCCGTAAGCTATGGAATTGCGTTTTCTTCAGTTGAGGAAATTGAGGAAATGAACATTCTCAATGCGTCGATGCTTGCCATGAACAGGGCAATATCACAGCTTGATCCCGTTCCGGAGCTCTCTTTGATTGACGGTAACCGCAACAGCGCCATTGAGTACCCCAGCCGCTGCGTTATAAAAGGCGATGCAAAGTGCGCCGATATTGCTGCAGCCTCTATTCTTGCCAAGGTCACCCGTGACCGATATATGCTGGAAATGGCGGAAAAATATCCGCAGTACCATTTTGAACAGCACAAGGGCTACGGTACAAAGCTCCACTATGAGGCACTTCGTGAGTTTGGCCCCTGTGAAATTCACAGAATGAGCTTTTTGAGGAAGATGCACTGATGGATGTCAGAAATCTTGGCTCCTATGGAGAGAAAAAAGCTGCCGCTTTTCTAAAGCGCCACGGCTACAAAGTTGTCGACATGAATTGCCGATATCGCCAGGGCGAGATAGATATTGTTGCAGAAAACAGAAAATTTATAGTTTTTGCGGAAGTCAAGCTGCGGAAGAATGACAGCCACGGCGAAGCAAAAGAATTTGTCACCGTCGCGAAGCAGCGACGAGTTATTACGGCGGCACAGCTTTGGCTGACAGAACACGAAACGGAAAAGCAGCCGCGTTTTGATGTAATTGAGATTTATGCGCCTGACGGCATTGACAGCAGGCGCATTGAAATTAACCACATAGAGAATGCATTTGAGGTATAATTATGCAATATTTCAGCACAAGAAATAAAAATTATAAGGTCTCTGCTGCCGAAGCAATTGCCAAGGGACTTGCTCCCGACGGAGGATTGTTTGTACCTGAAACCGTACCTGCAATCAGTGCAGCTGAAATTAAGGCACTGTGCGATATGGATTATTGCGGCAGAGCTGTTAATGTTATGTCCCGCTACCTTGAGGATTTCAGCAGGGAAGAGCTTGAAGGCTATGTAAATGCTGCCTATGGCGATAATTTTGATGATGCCGCAATAGCTCCCGTCCATTTTATTGATGATACTACAGGCGTTCTTGAGCTGTGGCACGGCCCGACCTGCGCCTTCAAGGATATGGCCCTTCAGATGCTTCCCCATCTGCTCACGGCATCCCTGAAAAAGTGCGGGGAAGAGCGCAAGGTTTGCATCCTTGTAGCTACCAGCGGCGATACCGGAAAGGCTGCACTTGAGGGTTTTGCAGATGTTGAGGACACAAAGATTCTGGTGTTTTACCCCCATAACGGAGTGTCTGATGTGCAGAAGCTCCAGATGATTACCCAGAGTGGTAAAAATGTTGGCGTATCAGCGGTTTACGGCAATTTTGACGATGCACAGACCGGCGTTAAAATGATTTTTTCCGACAAGAAATTTGCTGAAGAAATCTCCGGCAGCGGCTGGTTCCTTTCCTCTGCAAACTCCATCAACTGGGGCAGACTGCTTCCCCAGATTGCCTACTATTTTTCCGCATACTGCGACTATGTTAATTCCGGTAAAATTAACATGGGTGATACGGTTGATTTCGCTGTCCCAACAGGCAACTTCGGCAATATCCTTGCCTGCTGGTACGCAAAAAAAATGGGACTGCCCGTGGGCAAGCTCATCTGTGCATCCAATGCTAACAATGTTCTGACGGATTTCTTTGAAAGCGGCGTTTATAATAAAAACCGTCCCTTCTGCTGCACTATCTCTCCCTCTATGGATATTTTGGTTTCCAGCAATTTGGAGCGCCTGCTCTATTGCATCAGCGAGGATGATGAGCTTGTGGCATCTTATATGAAGGCTCTCGGTACAGAGGGCAGCTATGCGGTATCCGAAGAGATTAAGACGGTCATTTCCGCAAATTTCAAGGGCGGATTCTGCTCCGATGATGATACAAAGGCACTTATCAGTGATATGTACGGCAAGTACGGCTATCTCATAGACACGCATACTGCCGTTGCCTGCAAGGTTGTTGAGGATTATCGCAGAAATAATGCTGTTGTACCCACAATCGTAGTATCCACCGCAAGCCCCTTCAAATTCTGCGACAGCGTGCTTTCTGCATTGGGTGATGAATGTAACGCCGCAGGCACAGAACTTATTGATAAGCTTTCAAAGAGCACGGGACTTGATGTACCCGCACCTCTTGCCGGCCTCGACAAGCGCGAGCAGCGCTTTAGCGGTGTGTGCGAAAGGGAAGATATGATTGAGGTTGTTAAGGGTTTTTTGAACTGATATGTAAACGGGATTTCTCCCGTTTTTGATGTCGAATTAATCGCTGCAGCCTCTGGGACAGAAGGTGGAGCAATAGGTTTCACCCTTGGTGGATGCCTTTTCGTTTCCCACTTCAATGCCGGATGCAGAACATTTCCTGTCGCGGGTGTTGTACTTGCACTTGGTGACATCGCAGCCAACGCCTGTTATCTTGCTGTCCCGGGATTTAATTTCGCTCATAATATTTACCTCCTATAGTTTTGCCTGTGGCAGGTTTAGTGTTTGTATTATCCTTTAGATTTATTCGGAGGCCATATGTCTTTATATGCAATCGGTGACCTTCATCTTTCTCTCGGAACCGAAAAACCAATGGATGTTTTCGGGGGTAGATGGGAAAACTATGTAGATAAAATTTCAGAAGGCTTTTCAACGCTGACGGACGATGACCTCACGGTTTTGTGCGGCGACATCACATGGGGAATGACCATGGATGAGGCCTTGGAGGACTTTCTGTTTATTGATCGGCTTCCCGGAAAAAAGATTATTCTTAAGGGAAACCATGACTATTGGTGGACAACTGCAACAAAAACAAAAAAGTTCTTTAATGAGCACGGCATCGGCACTATAGATGTTCTTCATAATAACTGCTTTGAATACGGCGATGTTGCAATCTGCGGCACCCGAGGCTGGTTTTTTGAGGAAAGCAAAAATGATGAGCATGATAAAAAGATAATGAATAGGGAATGTATGCGTCTGGAGGCGTCGCTGAAGGCGGCAGGGGATAAGCGTAAATTCGCCTTTCTTCATTATCCTCCGAAGTATCAGGGCTATGAATGCTCCGAAATTCTTGAACTGCTGAAGAAATATGAGGCTGAACTTTGCTGCTACGGACATATTCACAGCGCAGGCTGCGCGTTTGCCTTTAACGGTATGTATGCCGGTACGGAGCATATGCTGGTTTCCGCGGATCATTTGCATTTCAAGCCAAAAAAACTCGTATAACCTACAATATTTATAAAAAAATATTGCTTTTAACGGTATAATCTGTTATTATATCGTGGTGTTTGAATGAACATTATTAGGAGGAAGTAAACCAATGATTGTCAAGAATATTGAAAAGAAAGAAGACAAAACCGCAAGCTTTCAGGTAGAAATCGACGCAGCAGAATTTGACGCTGCCGTAAACAAGGCATATAACAAGGCCAAGGGCAGCATCAGCGTTCCCGGTTTCCGCAAGGGTAAGGCACCCCGTGCAATCATCGAAAACATGTACGGCGAAGATGCATTCTATCAGGATGCAATGGACGATCTCGGTCCCGAAGCTTTCGTTTTCGGCCTTGAAAGCAGCGCTCTTAAGATAATCGGCAAGCCCGCAATCACCAATGTTGACCTCAGCGATGAAAAGGTTCTTACCTATGATTTTGCTGTTGAGCTCTATCCCGAAGTAAAGCTCGGCCAGTACAGAGGCCTTGTTACCAAGAAGGAAGAAGCTGTTGTTACCGATGAAATGATTGATGAGAAGATTGAAGAGCTCCGTAAGCGCAACGCACGCATGGTAGATGTTGACCGTCCCGCAGAGATGGGCGATACCGCAAACATCGACTTTGACGGTTATCTCGACGGCGAGCAGTTTGATGGCGGCAAGGCAGAGGGCTTCAGCCTTGAGCTTGGCTCCAACACCTTTGTTCCCGGCTTTGAGGAGCAGGTAGTCGGTATGCAGATCGGTGAGGAGAAGGATCTCGACATTACCTTCCCTGAGAACTATGTTGAGAATCTTGCCGGCAAGGCAGTTGTATTCAAGGTAAAGCTCAACGGTCTCACAGTTGCAGAGCTTCCCGAGGTTGACGACGAGTTCATTCAGGATGTTTCCGAGTTCGATACCGTTGATGAGTACAAGGCAGACCTCCGCGAGGATTTGATTGTTGAGGAGCAGGACCGTGTTGATACCAAGTTCCGCAGCGACATTATGGAGCTGGCATGCAACAATCTCGAAGTTGAGATTCCCGAATCCATGATTATGGAGAAGGTTGACGACATGCTCCGCAACTATGCAGCACAGTTCGGCATCAGCGACAAGGAAATCTCCACCGAAGAGCTCATGAAGCTCATGGGCGTTGACGACGAGACCATGGAAACCGCACTCCGTCCCTCCGCTATTGCACAGGTGAAGCAGGATATGCTGTTTGACGCTATAGTTGAGGAAGAAAAGCTTGAAGTTTCCGACGAAGAGCTTGATGAGTATGTTCAGGGGGCAGCACAGACCGTAGGCGCAAAGCCCGAGGATATTATCAATCACTTTGGCCTCAGCTTCATCAAGAACGAGTTCCTTAAGGAAAAGGCCAGCAGAATCATTATCGAGACTGCAACCGCTGAATAATAATAGTTTTATTCGGATATGATCTCCTGGATAGGCGATAATCTGAAAGGAGAACCAAATATGAGTTTAGTACCCTATGTAGTTGAACAAACAAGTCGCGGCGAGCGTTCTTATGACATTTTCTCAAGACTGCTTAATGACCGAATAGTCATGCTGTCCGAGGAAGTAAACGACGCAACCGCAAGCCTTATTGTGGCCCAGCTTCTGTACCTTGAGGCTCAGGATCCCGACAAAGACATTACATTCTACATCAACAGCCCCGGCGGCAGTGTAACTGCAGGTATGGCAATATATGATACCATGCAGTATATAAAGCCTGATGTATGCACGGTGTGCATCGGTATGGCGGCATCTATGGGAGCATTCCTGCTGTCCAGCGGCGCGAAAGGAAAGCGTAAGGCGCTGCCCAATTCTGAAATCATGATTCATCAGCCCTCCGGTGGAAGCAAGGGCCAGTGCACAGATATTCAGATTCAGGCAGAACAGATTTTGAAGATCAAGCATAATCTGAACCGTATTCTTGCCGAGAATACCGGCAAGCCGGTTGAAACCGTAGAACGAGATTGTGAACGTGACCACTTCATGTCCGCAGCTGAAGCTATGGAGTACGGCCTTATCGACGAAGTAATTACAAAGCGTTGAGATTGATGGGGGAACATAGCGTTCCCTCATCTTTATCTAATTGTGTTGAGGTATTTACATGGCAAAAACCGATGATAGAAGAAGCATTAAGTGCTCATTTTGCGGCAAAACACAGAATCAGATCGGCAGACTTATTGCCGGAAACGGTGCATATATCTGCGATGAGTGTGTTAAGCTTTGCATGAACATAATAGATGAGGACGGCATAAGTCCCATTAAGGACAGCGACGGCAATCGCCTTACATTTGATAATCTGCCGAGACCTTCGCAGATTAAAGCAAAGCTTGACCAATATATTGTTGGCCAGGATAGGGCAAAGGTCGTTCTTGCCGTAGCAGTTTACAATCACTATAAGCGTATTCTCTATGCAGGTGAAAACGATGTTGAGCTTCAGAAAAGCAATATTCTGCTGATAGGCCCTACAGGCAGCGGCAAAACTCTGTTTGCCCAGTCACTTGCAAAGATGCTTGATGTACCCTTTGCTATTGCTGATGCTACAACTCTTACCGAGGCCGGATATGTTGGCGAGGATGTTGAGAATATCCTTCTTCGCTTGATTCAGGCAGCGGACTTCAATGTTGAGCGTGCAGAAAAGGGCATCATCTATATTGATGAGATAGATAAGATAGCAAGAAAGAGCGAGAATACCTCCATTACACGAGATGTTTCAGGCGAAGGTGTTCAGCAGGCTCTGTTAAAGCTTCTTGAGGGCACGGTTGCGAATGTTCCTCCCCAGGGCGGACGCAAGCATCCCCATCAGGAATTCATTAAAATTGACACCACTAATATTCTGTTTATCTGCGGCGGCGCTTTTGACGGCCTTGATAAGATCGTGGAAAAGCGCACCAAGAAGACAACAATAGGCTTCGGTGCGGATATTCAAAGCTCACGTGAGCGCGATGTGGGTGAGCTTCTTGCTCAGGTACAGCAGCATGATTTGCTGAAATTCGGCATAATTCCCGAGCTCATAGGCAGACTTCCCGTTATTGCTCCGCTGCGTTCTCTCAACCGTGAGGATCTTGTTCGAATTCTCACTGAACCCAAGAACGCAATGACCAAGCAGTATCAGGCACTCATGGGCATCGACTGTGTTGACCTTGAGTTTGAGCCGGAGGCTCTTAATGCTGTAGCCGATAAGGCAATTGAAATGAAAATCGGTGCTCGCGGTCTTCGCAGTGTAATGGAAAGCGTTATGACGGACATAATGTACAGCGTGCCGTCAGATGTGAATATTGAGAAAGTAGTTATCACCGCCGACTGCGTGAAGAACAACACCAGCCCCGATGTTATTCGAAAGAATTAATATTTTTAGATGCAAGACGGGGCAATTTGTCTCGTCTTGCGCTTTTTGCCCCAAATGGAGGGAAAAACATGGGTTTTATTAATAAAGAAGCAAGCCGATCTCTGCCTATTTTGGCATTGCGCGGCCTTAACATATTCCCGGGAATGATGCTCAATTTTGATGTTGAGCGCCCTGCATCACTTTCTGCTCTTAATCAGGCGATGAGTGGAAATCAGGAGATTTTCCTTGTAACCCAGAAGGATATTGCAGCAGATATACCTACAATTAATGATCTTTACAACATCGGTATGGTCTGCCGCATCCGCCAGATGGTGCGTCAACCCGGTGGAAAGCTTTGCAAGGTCATGGTCGAGGGTGTCTACAGAGGAGCAATTAAAGAGATTATCTACGACACACCTAATTTCTATGGAGATATCGTGCGTGTCCCCGATAAGGCTGACAAAGTTGACAGCGCGAAGGCAGAGGCACTCATCAGAACGGCTTTGGGCTATTTTGATGAGTATGTCAGACTGTCCGGAAATATGGCGCCTGAAATGCTGCTGAATGTCGTAATGAGCAAGGATCCTGCCTTCGTATCAAACTTCATTGCGCAAAATGTACATCTGCTATACACGGAAAAACAGAATATCCTCGAGGAGCTGCATCCTATACGACGTCTGGAAAAGCTTGTTGATCTCCTGAATCATGAGCTTGATGTAATGTCAATTGAGCAGGAGCTTGCGGAAGCAACCAACGAGCAGATGAGCAAAAATCAGCGTGAATTTTATCTGCGCGAGGAAATGAAAATCATCCAGCAGGAGTTGGGTGAAGATGATATCGGCGATGAAATCGGAGAATTCAGGGAAAAAATCCGCAGCATGAATCTGGAAAAAGCTGTTGAGGAAAAGCTCCTTAAAGAGGTTTCTCATCTTGCAAAGCAGCCCTTTGGCTCTGTTGAGGCAACCGTTATCAGAAATTACATTGAAACCTGTCTTGAGCTTCCCTGGGGAGTTAAGACAGAGGAGTCGCTTGACATTGATGCGGCGAAGAAAATGCTTGACGAGGACCATTTCGGCCTTGAAAAGGTTAAGGAACGCATTATCGAATATCTTGCCGTTAGAAAGCTTTCTCCTGCAATGAAGAGCAGCCTGATTTGTCTTGTAGGCCCTCCGGGCACCGGCAAGACAAGTATTGCCATGAGCATTGCGAGAGCAACAAACCGTAATCTTGTACGCATTTCTCTCGGTGGTGTACATGATGAAGCTGAAATTCGCGGCCATAGAAAAACCTATGTCGGCGCAATGCCGGGCCGCATTGTGAACGGTCTGCGGCAGGCAAAGAGCAGCAACCCACTCATGGTGCTTGATGAAATTGATAAGCTGGGCTCTGATTACCGGGGGGATCCGTCTGCGGCACTGCTTGAAGCACTTGATCCCGAGCAGAACGCCACTTTCAGAGATAACTTCCTTGAGCTTCCGTATGACCTGTCCGATGTGTTCTTCATCACAACCGCAAATACTACGGAAACAATTCCAAAGGCTCTGCTTGACCGCATGGAGGTTATAGAGCTCTATAGCTATACCGACGAGGAAAAGCTCCACATTGCCAAGAATCATCTGCTGCCCAAGCAGAGGAAAAAGCATGGGCTTAACGGCCGTCAGCTTAAGGTCAGCGACGATGCCATTCGTGAAATCATAAGTCTGTATACAAGAGAAGCCGGCGTCAGAAGCCTTGAAAGACGGCTTGCCGCTGTCTGCCGAAAAGCTGCTGTAATAATCGGCAGCGGTGAAAAGAAAAGCATCAGCCTTCGCGCAGGAACACTTAACACCTATCTCGGCGCTCCGAAGTTTAAGCCCGAGCAGACAAGACTGAATGATGAAGTCGGTCTTGTAAGAGGACTTGCATGGACTTCTGTGGGCGGTGAGGTCCTTGATGTGGAGGTTGCGGCTGTTGACGGCACGGGAAAGCTCGAGCTTACCGGCAATTTAGGCGATGTCATGAAGGAGTCCTGCCACGCGGCAGTTACCTATATCCGCAGCCGCGCCGAGGCTCTCGGAATTGACAAGGAATTCTATAAAAACAAGGATATTCACATTCATTTCCCGGAGGCTGCAGTACCCAAGGACGGACCTTCCGCAGGCATTACCATCTGCCTTGCCATCATCTCTGCGCTTACAGGAAGACCTGTGCGCCATGATGTTGCAATGACGGGGGAAATCAGCCTTCGCGGCAGAGTCCTTCCCATAGGCGGACTTAAGGAAAAGACCATGGCAGCCATGAGAAACGGCGTTAAAACCGTCATTATTCCCGCCGACAACGAAACTGACCTGGCGGAAATTGATCCCCGGGTGTATGCTGCACTGAATTTCATCATTGTTGACCATATGGATAAGGTAGTGGAAAATGCCCTTGTCAGGTCCGATAAGGATAATAAAAACGAGGTTTTGATTCCCGTTGCACCGAAAATCAGCGGCAGGGAATTGAGACAGTAAGGTGTTATATGGCATCATTAAATGTAAATAAGGCGGAGTTTATAAAATCAGCCGCCGACCCAAAGGGATTTATTAAAAGCGACTTGCCCGCAATAGTTTTTTCTGGCAAGTCAAATGTGGGAAAATCATCTGTAATTAACAGACTCCTCAACAGAAAGAATTTCGCAAGAGTAGGCCAGTCTCCGGGAAAAACCATTCATGTTAATTATTTTCTCATTGACGGAAAAACATATTTTGTTGACCTTCCCGGTTACGGATATGCAAAGGTGTCCCAGTCTGAAAGAGACCGCTGGGGCAGGCTTATGGAGAAATTCTTTGCCACAGAGGGAGTCATCACTCTCGGAGTAATGATAGTTGATTCCAGACACAAGCCCACGGCTGATGATATCACCATGGCCCAGTGGTTTTTAAGCACCCACTGCCCGCTGGTGGTGGTAGCAAACAAGTGCGATAAGCTGAAGAAGAGCGAGATTGAGCCCAATTTACAGCTTATTCGTGACACCTTGGAGCTGCCGGAAGCAGTTCAGCTAATTCCGTTTTCCGCTGAAAAGGGAACCGGCAGAGAGCTTCTTATGGCAGAGGTATTAAAATTTGTAAAATAATATGAATACTGCTAATTCTTTTTCCGATGTCATTCGAGGCCTTGACTTCGGCGTTCTTACCGACATAATTTTTGCGGTTATTCCTGCGCTTATTTGTATTACGCTCCATGAGTTGAGCCACGGCTTTGTTGCGTACAAGCTTGGCGATAATACAGCGAAAAATATGGGGCGTCTTACACTGAATCCCATTAAACACATAGATCTGTTCGGCCTTGTGATGATGGTTGTATTTAAATTCGGCTGGGCAAAGCCCGTGCCGGTTGATATGAGGAATTTCAAGAACCCGAAGCGTGACATGGCGATTACCGCTTTGGCAGGACCTGTTTCTAATATTGTTATCGGGTGTGTATTTCTCTTTGTTTACGGACTCGTATATGTACCCTGCCTTAATAGCGCCAGCAGCTTTTCCGATGCGATACTCGAAACCGTGTATGTTACGGCATATTTGAGCTTTGCTCTTGCGGTATTCAATATTGTACCTGTGCCGCCTCTTGACGGCTCAAAGGTGCTGTTCTCACTTATGAGCGATTCTGCCTATATGAAGCTCATGCGGTATGAGAGATACGGAATGATTGCCTTACTCATACTTGTTGCTACGGGCGCTTTGGGTAATCCGCTGCAGAAGGGTACAATGTTTTTGGTTAATAAATTCATGTTTTTTGCTGAATGGGGCTTTAGTCTCTTCGCAAAGCTTATGTGATTATGGAAGATTTGACTTTTCATCTTGAAGGTGTTGTAAAGGAACGCAATGAGCTCCAGGATTTTCAGGGGCCGTTGAGTCTTATACTCATGCTTCTGTCAAAAAACAAAATTGAGATTCGTGATATTAAGATTGCGGATATTCTGGATCAGTATCTTGACTACCTTGCTGAAATGGAGCGTATGGACCTTGAAATTGCCAGTGAATTCGTTCAAATGGCATCTCATCTGCTGTACATAAAGACAAGGACTTTGCTGGCCGGAGATGAAGAGGTTAGTGAGCTTGAAGAGCTCATGAGCTCCCTTGAACAATTGAAGTGCCGTGATATTTATACTGCGGTACAGAAGGTTACACCGGAGCTCAAGAAGGCTTCTGAAACGGGTTTGTTGTATTACGCCAAAATGCCCGAGCCTTTGCCCAAAACCACAAGGGAGTATGAATATAGGCATGAGCCTGCAGACCTTTTTAAGGCACTGTACACCGTTATTACCCGCGGAGGCAAGCCTGTTGAGCCTGAGTTTGCCCACAGAATCGCACCGTCACGAATAGTTTATGAGGTTCGAACAAAGAGTCGCGAGCTTATATCTTTGCTGCAATCCTGTGATGCAAGGTTGGACGCACTCTATGCTCGGTGCGAAAGCCGGTCGGAAATTGTGGCAACATTTATTTCGATTCTCGAGCTTTGCAGTATGGGCAGTATAGTCCTTGAGGGAGAGGACGGAGATTATACGCTGAAATTTGTCGGCGGTAATATTGAAGAAATTCTCGAAAGAATTGTTGAGTAGGTACGATATGGAAATTCAGAATCTTAAATCGGCAATTGAAGCAATACTGTTTGCGGCAGGTGAGCCTGTGCCTGCGGCACGAATTTCGCTTATTCTTGAGGTTGAGGAAGATGCGGTTTATGCCGCGGCAAAGGAGCTTTCCGATGAATACAGCTTCAATCAGCGGGGAATACGCCTCCTTAAGCTGGATAAGAGTCTCCAGCTTTGCTCCTCACCGGAGTATGCTGTGGTCATAAGCAAGACACTTGAACAGCGTAAGCCTCCCATGCTTTCGCAGCCTGCTTTGGAGACGCTTGCTGTTGTGGCATATTTCCAACCCGTTACAAGAGCATATATTGATCAGGTGCGCGGAGTGGACAGCTCCTACACCGTGGGTGTTTTGCTTGACCGCGGACTGATTGAACGCTGCGGAAAGCTGGATGTTCCGGGCAGACCCTCACTTCTGCGCACAACAGATGTGTTTTTGCGCACCATGGGTGTAAGCAGTCTTGAGGAGCTTCCGGAGCTGCCCGATATTTCCGGCAGTGATGGAGTTAAGAAGCTGGAGGATGCAATAGATAAGCTGACAACGGTTGGTGATGACCAGCTTCAAATAGAGGAAATTAAGTAAGCCGGAGAGTGGTACAATGCTGACAATTGCAATTATCGTTGTTGCAGGCATTCTTGTTTTACTAATTCCCGTCGGCGTTGCTGCTGACTATGATGACGAAGGCTTCAGGCTTTCCGCAAGAGTCTTGGTGGCGGACTTTTTAATCATGCCGAGAAGGGTAAAAAAGTCAAAGGATGACCTGGAAACAAAAAATAAAAAGAAAAAATCAAAAATTAAAAAATTTAGGCTTAATTTCAGTATTGAAGAATGGTTTGAAGTGGCTAAAATAGCAGTGAAGGCACTGGGAAGATTCAGAAAGAGCATATGCTTTGACAGAATCAAGCTGATTTATGTTTCGGCAAATCCGGATCCGAGTACAGCGGCGCTTCGCTATAACGCAGTCAATGCTGCTCTTAACTCTGTTACCCCGCTGTTTGAGAAGGCGTTTAGAGTTAAAAATCGCGAAATTGATATTTCCACGGATTATGATGCTGAAATCAGCTCCGGTGAATTCGGAGCAACTTTATCTGTAAGAGTAGGGCAGATTTTATATATAATTCTGCTCGCCGCTTTTGCATTCGGAGTTGTATTCTTCAGAAGCCGCATAAAAAAGCGGCGTGAAAGGAAAGCATCCCGTGGAAAATAAGCTTGGTGATTTAATGCGTACAACTATGACAAATATTGAGGAGCTTGTTAAGGTCAGCAATGTTGTGGGCGAGCCGATTATGGCACCGGAGGGAACCATGCTGATTCCCATATCAAAGGCCAGCTTCGGCTTCGGCGGCGGTGGAGGCGACTCCAAAAACGGCGGCAGAGATAATCTTAATGCCGGCAGCGCCGCAGGTGTTAAAATTGAGCCTCTTGGGTTTCTTGTGGTTAAGGACGGAAACGCAAGAATGGTGAATCTTTCGCCTCAAACAAATAACAGCGCCGAGCGTATGCTTGACCTTGTGCCTCAGGTTTTGGATAAAGTTGATCAGCTATTCGCCAGAAAATGATGATTAAATATACAGACATTTGATTATAATAAGCACTGCCTTGAAAGGTGGTGCTTATTTTTTTGAAAAAACGCGTAATGGCATTTTTTGCAGCAATATCAATACTTTTATCAACTTCCGTGTATGCTGAACAGATGGAGCTTTCTGCACAGTGTGCCGCACTTTTGTGTGCCGACACGGGGGAATTCATTTATGAAAAAAACGCCGATTCACACATGCTTATTGCAAGTACTACAAAAATCATGACCGCAATTGTAGTGATTGAAAGCTGTGATTTAGACGAAGAGGTTCTGATAGATACGGAGTGGTGTAATATTGAGGGCTCATCCATGTATCTTGAAGCGGGAAAGACTTATACCGTTCTTGAGCTGCTAACGGGAATGATGATCACCTCCGGCAATGATGCCGCAACTGCTTTGGCGTGCTATATTTCGGGAAGCACAGCGGATTTTGCGCAGCTTATGAATTCCAAGGCGCAGGAGCTTGGCCTTAAGAATACTTCCTTTGAGAATCCTCACGGACTCGACGGAGAAAAACAGTATTCAAGTGCAAGAGACATGGCCCTTCTTACCGCATACTGCATGGAAAACGAAGTGTTCAGGGATATCGTAGCCCGGAAAACCGCAGATATCGGTGAGCTTACATTTGTTAATCACAATAAGCTGCTGTGGAACTGCGAAGGGTGTATAGGCGTCAAGACGGGTTATACAATTGCAGCAGGCAGAACCCTCGTTAGCTGCTGTGAACGCAATGGCATGAGGCTAATCTGCGTAACATTGAATGCTCCCGATGACTGGAATGACCATATGAAGTTATATGATTGGGCGTTTTCTGCGTATAAGCTGGCAGCTTTCAGAAAAGAAAGCTTTAAGATTCAGATCCCTACCGTGTCGGGGATAAATAAATTTGCTGTTGTTTCAATAGAAAACGATACAGTGTTCCTTACTGGCAGCTCAACGGAGGTATCCATTGAGCTTGAGCTTCCCAGATTCCTTTTTGCCGGCGGCTTGCAGGGAGAAAAAATAGGTGTAATCAGAGTGTATTTAAACGGCGAACTTGCGTCAGAGGAAAATCTGGTTTATACTGTAGATGACACAATCGATATGGCTAATAAAGCATCAATTGCGGAAAGAATGTTCGGCTCAAAACCATATTATATTTCGGGAAAATAAAATGAAAGAACGATTGCAAAAAATCATATCCGCCTCCGGCTATGCCTCGCGAAGAGCCGGAGAGGAGCTCATTAAGGCAGGCCGCGTAACTGTAAACGGAACTGTTGCCTCATTGGGTGACAGCGCTGATGCTGAATGTGATGAAATCACAGTTGACGGCATCAGACTTTCCGTGGCCGAGAAAAAGACCTACATAATGCTGAATAAGCCAAGAGGATATGTCACAACAATGAAGGATGAGCAGGGCAGAAGGTGCGTTGCGGAGCTCATTAAGGACTGTGGGAGAAGAGTATATCCCGTGGGCAGACTCGATATGTATTCGGAAGGTCTGCTTATTATGACCGACGACGGTGACTTTGCAAACAAATTGATGCATCCGTCCGGCCTAGAAAATAAGACGTATCATGCCTGTATTTCCGGAGCATGCACGGATTGTGCAATTGAGACTATGAGGTCGCCGATGACTATAGACGGATACCGCATCAAGCCTGCAGAGGTCTCTGTTTTGGACAGGAATGCAGAGGGTGCTGTGCTGGAAATTACAATCCACGAAGGCAGAAACAGGCAGATTCGCAAGATGTGTGAGCTTGCCGGATTAAAGCTCACAAGACTTAAGAGAGTATCGGAAGCAAGCTTCCTTTTAGGAGACCTGCAACCCGGAAAATGGCGTTACATTACCGAAACAGAATTGCAAGAATTTTTCAAGACTCAAGCCAAATAATTATTATTCAACAAATTTTAAGCCCTGAATTTTGCTTTTTTGCAAGTTTGGGGCTAAAAAATTGCAAATCGCTATTGCAATTTAGCGCAACAAAAAGTAAAATGTACCCATAATTATTTGGAGATGATAATATGGAAGAAAACCTTCTGTCGAGATTAGCAAAAGACTGCAGCAAGTTCTCAAAGGGACAGCGTGCAATTGCAAAGTATATATTAAGTAATTACGACAAGGCCGCATTTATGACTGCGGGTAAGCTTGGCGAAATCGTCGGCGTCAGCGAATCCACTGTTGTGCGCTTTGCAACCGAGCTCGGCTACGACGGATATCCTGTTATGCGTAAGGCTCTGCAGGAGATGATACGCAACCGCCTAACTTCTGTTCAGCGTATTGAGGTTGCAAGAAGCATGCTTGACGAAAAAGATATAGTCAAGTCAGTTATCTCCAGCGATATGCAGAATCTGCAGGCAACTCTTGATAATCTGGACCAGGAAAGCTTTAACGCTGCCGTGGATGAAATTATTAACGCAAAGCGTGTTTATATTGTAGGTATGCGCACCTCAACTGCGCTGGCTTCCTTCCTCGGCCTGTACCTTAACCTGCTGCGAGACGGAGTAACTACGGTACGAGATACTGCTTCAAGTGAGATTTTTGAGCAGCTAATCAGAATTAACGAGGGCGACTTGTTTATCGGCATCAGCTATCCGAGATATTCAAGCCATACTATCGAGGCAATGCAGTTTGCAAAGAAGATGGGCGCAAAGGCCATTGCTATAACTGACAGCTCCGCATCACCTGTTAATGGTATTGCGGACATCTGCCTGTATGCGAAGAGTGATATGGTTTCCTTCATTGACTCTCTTGTGGCACCCTTAAGTCTGATAAATGCAATTATTATGGAGGTTGCAAAGAAGAACAGGGAGGATGTACTCAAGACATTTGAAAGACTTGAAAACTTCTGGCAGGAGCATGATGTATATGAAAAATCAAACGGCTGATGTCGTTGTTATCGGCGGCGGAGCTGCGGGTATGATGTGCAGTGGCATAGCCGCAGAACGGGGTCTCGATGTTGTTTTGCTTGAGCCCAATAAGGTTCTCGGCAGAAAATTGAGAATCACCGGCAAGGGCAGATGTAATGTAACGAATAATTGTGAAATCAAGGATATTCTTGCAAACATCCCCGGTGACGGCCGCTTCCTCTACAGTGCTCTCAATAAGTTTCCGCCTCGTGAGGTAATGGCGTTTTTTGAGAATCTGGGCTTACCGCTGAAAACCGAACGTGGAAATAGGGTGTTTCCCGTATCAGACAACGCAAACGATGTGGCAGGGACACTTCAGAGATATATGCAGCGAAACGGTGTGAGACTTGAGCGCTGCAGCGCAAAAAGGGTTGTTACCGAAGACGGAGCCGTTGTGGGTGTTGAGACGGAAGAGGGAATGATTTCCTGCAGAGCAACCGTTATCTGCACCGGAGGACTTTCCTACCCGCTTACGGGCTCAACCGGCTGGGGCTATAAGGCCGCCGGTGAGCTCGGCCATACTGTTACGCCCCGCAGAGCTTCACTTGTTCCGCTTGAAAGTGCTGATGATTACTGCGGTAAAATGCAGGGCTTTTCTTTGAAAAATGTGACGCTCTCTGCTTTTGAGTGTGATAAACTCATATATAAAGAGCTTGGCGAAATGCTGTTTACGCACTTCGGTGTTAGCGGCCCGTTAGTTCTTTCTGCAAGCGCGCATATGCGCGATTTCGCAAACAATAAATACAGATTGGAGATTGACCTCAAGCCTGCCCTTGACGAGAAAAAGCTCGATGCAAGGATTTTGAGGGATTTTGAAAAATACGCAAACCGCGATTTTGCAAATGCGCTTTGTGATCTCGCGGGCAGAACCATGATTCCCGTTCTTGTTAAGCTATCGGGAATCCCTGCGGATACAAAGGTAAATTCAATTACACGTGAACAGCGCCATAAGCTTTTGCAGCTTTTTAAAGCGTTCCCGGTTTCCGTAATCGGTACCCGCCCCATAGATGAAGCAATAGTCACATCAGGTGGGGTATCAACAAAAGAGGTTAATCCCAGAACTATGGAGTCAAAGCTTGTTCAGGGATTGTATTTTGCAGGAGAGGTTCTGGACCTCGACGCATATACGGGCGGATTTAATCTCCAGATAGCATGGGCGACAGCCTATACAGCGGCAAATTCACTTTGAGAGGTTTTAATATGATTTCAGTAGCAATTGACGGACCCAGCGGAGCAGGAAAAAGCACTATTTCACGCTGCGCTGCAAAGGTATTCGGCTTTATATATGTGGATACGGGCGCTCTCTACAGGACTATTGGCCTTGCAGCATTCAGAAGAGGCTATGACACAAAGGATAAGAGCCTTATACTGCCTATGCTCCCCGAGCTGAATATCGAGCTTAAATATAATGAAAACGGTGAGCAGAGAATGTATCTTGACGGCGAGGATGTGTCATCGGACATTCGTCTGCCGGAGATCTCCATGTGCGCTTCCAATGTATCTGCTATGCAGGAGGTAAGGAACTTCCTTACCGATATGCAGCGGGGCATGGCAAAAAAGTATAATGTCATAATGGACGGCAGAGATATCGGTACGGTAATTTTACCTGACGCAGATGTGAAGATATTCCTCACCGCAAGCTTGGAGGCAAGAGCTATGCGACGCTACAAGGAGCTATTGGAAAAGGGCGTAAACGATAGCTTCGAGGAAGTCATGGAAGACATGAAAATGCGGGACTATCAGGATACAAACCGTGCGGCAGCGCCCCTTGCAGCAGCAGTGGATGCGGTTACTCTTGATACCAGCGACTATGACTTTGATGAAAGCCTCCGCCGTGTGTGCGGCATAATTTCAGAAAAAACCGGTATAAAGGCGGCAAACTGATGAAGGAAGTAATTGTAGCAAAAAGCGCCGGCTTTTGCTTTGGCGTCAGCAGGTCAGTGAAAATGGCCGAGGAACTGCTTGAAGACGGGCCTGCATATTCTCTGGGGCAGCTTATCCATAACGATGATGTTGTTGTAAAATTAAGCGAAAGCGGACTGGGCGTTATAAATTCTCCGGAGGAGCTTCCTGTAGGTGAAAAGGTAATGATTCGCTCCCACGGCGTATCAAAGGCTGTGTACGATGCTCTTGAGAGCAGAAATGCCGTCATTATTGACGCAACTTGCCCGAAGGTTAAGAAAATTCACGAGATAGTCAGCAGAGCAACGGAAGAGGGAAGATTCGTCGTCATCATAGGTATGCACAATCACCCCGAGGTAGAGGCTGTCTGTGGCTGGTGCGGAGCGCACATTCTCTGCGAAAATGTTTCCGAACTGGAGAAGTGGTGGGAAAATAACCCTGATATTCATGATAATGCAATAACAATGGTCATTCAAACCACGCAGACACGCAATAATTTTACTGAATGTGCGAATTTCTTAAAAAAAAGATGTACAAACGCCGAAATCTTTGATACAATATGCGGTGCAACATCCACGAGGCAGGATGAGGCCTCAAAACTATCGGCCAAATGTGATGCCATGGTTGTTATCGGTGGTAAACACAGCGCAAACAGCGTTCATTTAGCGGAAATCTGCCGTGAATCCTGTGACAATGTCCAGTTTATCAATAACGCAGATGAGCTTGATATGGATATGCTTGCAGCTGCGGATACTGTCGGCATAACTGCCGGAGCATCAGCCCCGTCGTGGATAATTAAGGAGGTAAGTAATAAGATGAGCGAAGAGATCAAAATTGATGAAACTGCAGTAGAAGAGAAGGAAATGTCCTTTGATGAAATGCTGGAGGAAAGCATCAAAACTATATATAATGGAGATAAGGTAACCGGCTATGTCGTTGCTATTACCGGCACTGAAATCAGTGTCGATATCGGCACCAAGTACAGTGGCTTCATTCCCACCACCGAGTTCACCGATGACGGCATCAAAGTCGAAGATGCTGTCAAGGTCGGCGACACCATCGAAGCAGTTGTTGTCCGCGTAAACGATGTTGAAGGTACCGTAATGCTCTCCAAGAAGCGTCTTGACGCTGCAAAGAGCTGGAATGATGTCGAGGAAGCAGCCGAAAACGGCGGCGTTCTCGAAGGCGTTGTTACCGAAGAGAACAAGGGCGGTATCGTTGTATCCGTCAAGGGCGTTCGTGTATTCGTTCCCGCATCTCAGTCCGGTCTGCCCAAGGAAGCAGAGATGAGCCAGCTACTCAAGCAGAAGGTTCGCGTAAAGATCACCGAGGTTAACCGCAGCCGCAAGCGCGTTGTCGGTTCCATCCGTGCTGTTGCACAGAAGGAGCGTCGTGAGCGTGCAGAAGCTATCTGGAACGAAATCGAAGTCGGTAAGAAGTACCACGGCACCGTAAAGTCCATGACCAGCTACGGCGCATTTGTTGACATCGGCGGCATTGACGGTATGGTTCATGTTTCCGAAATGAGCTGGAACCGCATTAAGAATCCCGCAGAAGTGTTCGCAGTTGGCGATGAGGCTGATGTCTATGTTATCAGCTTCGACAAGGAAAAGCGCAAGATTTCTCTGGGCTACAAGAATCCCGAGGACAACCCCTGGGCAAAGTTTATGGCCGCATATGAGGTCGGTGCTGTTGCTTCTGTTACCATCGTAAAGCTCATGCCCTTCGGTGCATTCGCTGAAGTTCTTCCCGGTGTTGACGGTCTGATTCACATTTCTCAGATTGCAAACCGCCGCATTGGCAAGCCCGAAGAGGTTCTCGCTGTCGGTGATGTTGTTGAAGCAAAGATTACAGCTATCGACGAAGAGAAGCAGAAGATTTCTCTCTCCATCCGCGCACTTGCCGAGCCTGCACCTGCAGAGGCTGACGAAGAGGTCGCAGAGGTTACCGAAGAGTAATCAAACATTCTTAAAAATTAATGCCTGTCGATATATTCGGCAGGCATTTTTTGTTGGTATTGCTGTATTTTTTCGCATAAGGTGCTTGCAATAGTTAAACATTTAGTGTATATTTAGTATAGAATACTATTTGTGATATTCATGAAAATTATCGGATTGGAGGCATAATCTTGTTTAGCATCGGCGACTATATTGCGCATCCCATGCACGGCGCCGGCGTGATCGACGGCATTGTCAGCAAGAGAATAGACGGCGCAGACCGGGAGTATTATGTCCTCAAATTACCGGTTGGAGACATGCTTGTGCTTGTACCTGTAATCGGCTGTGAGAATATCGGTGTCAGACAGATAATCAGCGCTGACGAGGCACGTCAGGTGTTGGCTGCCTTTCCCGGAATTGATGTGAGCATGACACAGAACTGGAATAAGCGCTATAGAGAGAATATGGTAAAAATAAAGAGTGGAAATCCCATGGATGTCGCTGAGGTCGTAAAAGGTCTCATGGCCAGAGATTCAGAGCGCGGTCTCTCCACCGGCGAGAGAAGAATGCTTCATTCCGCAAAGCAAATTCTCATTTCCGAAATCGTAATCGCACTTAATTTGACATATGAGCAGGTTGAGCTTCAGCTCAATGACTGCATGACCTGATTGGAGAAACAATGTCTGTAATCAATAAAATCCGCAAAATTATTACTCCACAGGAGCCTCATTGCACCGCGGTAATACTTGCTGCAGGTAATTCTCAACGCATGGGCAGTGACAAGATTCTGATGACCATCGGCGGTGCGCCGGTTATTGCCTATACGCTCAAAGCATTTCAGAATTCAGATAGAATTGATGAAATAATTGTGGTTACAAAGCACGACAGTCTTCAGAGCCTTGCTGATATTTGCGGTAAGTATGATATATCTAAAGTAAGCCGTATTGTGTGTGGCGGAAGCTCCAGAGCTGAATCCGCGCTTATAGGTGTATTAAATGCCAACGAGAATGCAACTTTAATAGCCATTCATGATGGAGCAAGACCCTTTCTCACTGCTGCGCTGATTGAAAGAACCGTAAATGCAGCGGAGCAATTTGGTGCAGCTGCGCCTGCTGTAAGGGCAACGGATACTGTTCGGATTATGAATAAAAAAGGTGCGGTGGTTGACACGCCTGACAGGAGCCTTGTGGCACTTGTTCAGACACCGCAGGTATTTAATGCAGATGTAATTAAATCTGCGCTTACAAAGGTGGTAGAAAAGAAGCTGCCCGTTACTGATGACTGCTCGGCTGTTGAAGCCATGGGTGTTAAAGTAACTGTTGTTGACGGTGAGTTTGACAATATTAAGCTGACAACAAAGCGTGATGTCTATGTTGCAGAACGAATTCTTGCGGACAGAGGTGAACTGATGTGAGAATCGGACAGGGATATGATGTCCACAGACTTGTTGAAGGCCGCAAATTGATTCTCGGCGGAGTGGAGATACCCTATGAAAAAGGCCTTGACGGCCATTCTGACGCGGATGTGCTCACTCACGCACTTATGGATTCACTGCTCGGCGCTGCAGCACTCGGTGATATAGGAAAGCTGTTTCCGGACAATGATGATGCCTATCTCGGTGCAGACAGTATAGAGCTGCTGAAAAAAGTTTGCGTAGTCATTGATAAAAAGGGATATGAAATCGGCAATGTAGACTGCACTGTTATTGCGCAGCGGCCAAAGCTTGCTCCGTATATTGAGCAGATGCGCGGCATACTTGCCAATGCAATGAACATACCGGCTGGCTGTGTCAGTGTGAAAGCCACCACTGAAGAAAAGCTGGGATTTACCGGGGAAGGTCTCGGTATTTCCGCTCACGCGATAGCACTAATTGATAATAAAAAGTAACAGGCTTGCGGTCTGTTACTTTTTTTGCGCTTGCGCATAGAATGGAATAAAACCTGTAAAGGGGTATTCTATGCGTTATTTGTTTATGTGCAAATCACTTACCTACGCACAGCGTTCTCAAAAGCTGCTTGAGCGCGCGGGTATTTCAGCTAATATAATTAAATCACCAAGCTCACTTTCGACGAGAGGATGCGGCTACAGCGTGAGCGTTGGCTATGTTAGAGGAAGCCGCGCTGCTGAAATCCTTAAAAAATCAAATCTTCTGCAAGGCAAAATATATCTTCAGGAATCCATCGGAAGCTATAAGGAGGTCGTATTTTGATTTACCTTGACTCTGCAGCGACAAGCTTCCTGAAGCCGCCGTCAGTGGAAAGAGCCATGGTAAGGGCAATGCATACCATGGCAAGCCCGGGGAGAGGTTCATATACCCAAGCGATGAGAGCGTCGAATATGATGTATGAGTGCCGTGAACTTGCAGGAGAGTTGTTTAACTTCGAAAACACCGAGCGAATAGTTTTTACCTCCAATGCCACACACTCACTTAACATTGCCATACGAACAATGGCAAGAAGCGGAGATAAGGTTGTAATCTCCGGTTATGAGCATAACTCGGTTACAAGAGTTTTGCAGGATATCGGAGCAAGAGTTATTGTTGCAGAGGCACCGTTGTTTGATTCGGAGGCGGCGATAAAAAGCTTTGAAAGCCGTCTTGACGGGGCAAAGTTGGTAGTGTGTAATCACATTTCAAATGTGTTTGGCTTTGTTCAGCCGATATATGGTATTTCAGAGCTGTGCCAAAGAAAGAATATTCCTCTTATTGTGGATGCATCCCAGTCGGCGGGCGTATGTGAGATAGATACTGCAAGATTAAAAGCAGCGTTTATTGCCATGCCGGGGCATAAAGGCCTTCTTGGGCCTCAGGGGACGGGAATACTTCTGTGCGGTGATGAGCCTGTGCCGATTTTATTTGGCGGAACAGGCTCTGACAGCATTGTACAGACAATGCCGGACTACCTTCCTGATTTGCTTGAGGCAGGAACTCATAACATCCCGGGGATTGCCGGACTTTCAGAAGGTATAAGGTTTGTGCTTAAAGAAACTCCGGCAAAAATAGGTGAGTATGAGCGATATTTATGTCGGAGAACGGCGGAAAGGCTAAAGAATATTGATGAACTAGAAATATTCAGCACAGAACTTGCCTGTCAGACTGGTGTGCTTTCGGTAAGGCATACCGTTTTGGATTCCGAAAATCTTTGCGAGAAGTTGGGTAAGCGCGGTATTGCCTGCAGATGCGGTCTGCATTGCGCTCCCATAGCCCACAAAACGGCTGGAACCATTGACACAGGAACCTTGCGCATCAGCTTTTCGCCGTTTAACTCTGAAAAAGAAGTGCTGACAGCTGTTAATGCATTAGAAAAGATAATTGTTCATAAAAAATAAACTATTAAGCAATTGCCTTTTTTTCTACTTTGATTTATAATATATTGATAAAAAGTATACCCGTAAATACTGACTGAATAAAACAGTATTTACGGGGTGACGAATGGGGAAATTTTATGCAGGGAATTAAGGAATTCTTTGTAAACGGATTAAACTATCTGTCAACGATTCAGGTTAATGACATTATTGACATAATAATAGTTGCATATCTGATTTACAAAATAATCGGCCTCATCAGAAAGACAAGCTCTTATAATCTTGCAAAAGGTTTAGTTCTTGTTCTGATAATGGTCTGGCTGTCCGGTATGCTCAAATTGACAATGATAAACTTCCTTCTTAAGAAGGCAGTTGAAATCGGTTTGATTGCACTGGTTATTATTTTCCAGCCCGAGCTGCGCAAGCTGCTTGCCAAAGTGGGAAGCAGCAGCTTCTTGGGTGTGTTCTCCGGAAGAGGTCAGAATACCTCCGAAATTGAGGCAGCAATAAACCAAACGGTTTTGGCCTGTGAGCAGATGTCCGCAACAAAAACCGGCGCGCTGATTATTTTCGAGAAGGGCTTTCTTCTAAACGATATTATTACAACTGGTACGGTTATTGATTCTGATATAACGGCAGAGCTTCTGAAGAATATTTTTTACCCAAAGGCTCCGCTGCATGATGGCGCATTAATCATCCGCAACAACAGAATCGCGGCTGCGGGCTGTGTTCTTCCTCTTACCAATAAAACAAATTTGAGCAAAGAGCTTGGTATGCGCCACAGAGCAGGTATAGGCATCAGCGAGCAAAGTGATGCACTTGTTGTAATTGTTTCAGAAGAAACCGGTGCAATTTCCGTTGCCGCAGAGGGTATGCTCAAGCGCAATTTGAACAGAGACACATTTGAGAAGCTGCTTCGCAAGGAGCTTCTCGTTGAGGAAAGCATAAAGCGTCGTCCTGCTGATTTTGTTGAGCGCGTTAAAGGAATTCTGAAGGTGAAAAAATGAAAGAGAAAAAGCGTATTAGTAAAATTTACAACAGTAAGATTTTCTGGGCAATTATCTCTCTGATTCTTTCCCTGATTATCTGGTCTTATGTGTCAAGTATTGACGGATCTACAATGGAAAAGACATTTTCCGGCATCGAGGTACAGTTCATGGGCGAGAACAATCTGCTGTCGCAGAAAGGTCTTGCAATAACTAACATAGAAACAACCTCTGTTACCGTCAGAGTCAGAGGAAGCAGAGCCAACATAGGTAAAATCAATGCTTCGGATATAAAGGCTGTTATCGATGTGAGCAAGGTCACGCAGCCTAATGATATGTCCTGGACATATGAGATTGTGTTCCCCGACAATGTTGATAAGAGCGACATCACCATTGTGAGCCGCAGCCCCGACACCATCAGCTTTTCCGTTGTGAAAAATGCGAAAAAGACAATACCCATTGAGGGCAGCTTTGAAGGCACCATTGCTGATGGCTGTGTAGCTGAAGAGCTTGTGTTCGATCCCGAAACTCTGGTGGTTGAAGGCCCTGAAAATGTACTTCTGACTATTGACCATGCGTGGGTTTCTTTCGGCAAGGACATGGAAATTGACGCCACATATTCAGCAAATGTTGAATATACGCTGCTTGATAAGAACGGCAACAGTGTTTCAAAAAGCTCGCTTAAACTATCATCTGACACGATAAATGTAACACAACCTATTCTTAAGACTAAAGAGCTTCGGCTGGATGTCGATATTGTTAACGGCGGCGGAATTACAAGGGAAGACTGCAAGATTACCATTGAGCCTAAAGCTATCAGCGTTGCTGCTGATTCAAGACTGATAGATGATATGTCCAGCATAATTCTGGGAACAATTAATCTATCTTCCTTCCAAAGCTCCTATGAGCAAACCTTTGTAATCCAGCTGGATGAAGGTATGGATAACCTTACCGGTGAAACCGAAGCGATTGTAAAAGTCGAAATTCCCGATGTCAAGGTGCGTACCTTTAGAGTCACAAATATATCCTGCAGCAATTGTTCCAGCGGATATACTGCCAGCATTGATACCGAGTCAGTTGAGGTTACATTGCGCTCTAAAGACGCTGATGCACTTGCATCAATAAAGACCGATGATATTACCGTTGTTGCAGACCTTTCAAATTTCGGCTCAACTACAGGAAAGGTCATGGCAAACGGCATAGTACATGTTAGCGGCAATTCTGCTGTGGGTGCAATTGGTGAAGTTAAGGTAACCGTAACTATACAGAAAGATTAAGGAGTAGCGCATAATGACTCAAGACGCGGTCGTAACAAAAGTATTAAAAAACGGCATGGCTGAGGTTGTGGTTTCACGCGGTACTGCCTGCGGCAGTAACTGCGGAAACTGCGAAAGCTGTGCTTTTCAGAACGAGCTTAAGGCCTTTGCAAAGAACACGATAAGTGCAAAACAGGGCGAGAAGGTTGTAATTGAAACTGTCTCTTCAAGGATTTTCAGCGCAGCATTCTTGTTGTATATAGTACCGATTATTATGCTCTTTATCGGCTATGCCCTTGCGGCGCATTATAGTCTCACCGAAGGCTTGAGCATTCTTGTTAGCTTTGGCTTCTTCGCTGTAGCTGTTGCACTTGTGGTTATTTATCAGCGAATTAGCAAAAAGAAAAATCCAATAAAATTCGAAATTATTCAGCTGCGCTGACAGGAGAAGAAATGATAAAAAGTATGACAGGCTACGGCAGTGCAAAGGGCACTGTTGAGGGCATTGATATAACTGTTGAGTTAAAAAGCGTAAACAACAAATTCCTTGATACATCTGTAAGGCTTCCGAGAAGCTTCATATTTGCCGAGGAAACGCTTAAATCTGCTGTGCAGTCCCACATCAGCAGAGGCAAGGTAGACGTTTTTATTACCGTCGATTCCTCCATGGCTGATGACATGGTTGTGAGAGTAAACGAACCTCTGCTTCGAGGATATGTTGATGCAATTAAAAGCATTTCAGATGGCTTTGGGCTTCCCTGCGACATGACATCAATGAATGTCAGCTGCTTTCCCGATGTCCTTTCAGTGGAAAAGAAGGAACTGAATGCGGAAGCGGTTGCTGAAGGAATTAGAGAAATTGCGGAGCAGGCACTCTGCGACTTTGACGCAATGCGTATCAGAGAAGGCAAGAAGCTCCACGAGGATGTCCTGAATAAGCTTGCCACCATAGACGAGCTCGTGACCAAGGTTGAAGAAACCGCACCGCAGACGGTTGCGGCATACAGAGAACGCTTGCTCCAGAAAATGAACGAGGTGCTTGGCGCTGCAGGTGTTGATGAAAACAGAATTATTGCCGAAGCCGCAATTTTTGCCGATAAGGTTGCCACTGATGAAGAAACCGTGCGTCTGCGCAGCCATATGGAGCAATTAAAGATTATGTTGGATTCCGGATCTCCCATCGGACGAAAAATTGATTTTCTCATCCAGGAGTTTAACCGCGAGGCAAACACCATCGGCTCAAAGTGCCAGAATAAGGACATTTCCTATGTTGTAGTTGAGCTTAAGTCCGAAATTGAAAAAATCAGAGAACAGATTCAGAATATTGAGTAAGGAGTCTTTCGAATGAAGCTAATCAATATCGGATTTGGTAATATGGTTGCCGCGGAAAGAATTGTGGCAATAGTAAGCCCTGAATCAGCGCCAATCAAGCGAATGATTCAGGATGTTAGAGACAAAGGACTTCTGATAGACGCCTCCTTCGGCAGAAGCACAAAATCAGTTGTGGTAGTTGACAGCGGAAATATAGTACTGTCAGCGCTTACACCGGAGGCTTTGGCAGCTCGAATGACAAATAAAGCAGAGGAAGGAATAAATAATGGCTAAACAAAGAGGAAAACTCATCGTAATTTCCGGGCCCTCCGGAGCAGGAAAGAGCACAGTTGTATTCAAGGCTCTTGAAGGACGCAGCGACTGCTGCTTCTCCGTATCTGCAACTACAAGGAAACCCCGCCCCACAGAGGTTGACGGAAGAGAATATTTCTTTGTCGATCCCGACAGATTCAAGGAAATGATTGCAAACGACGAGCTTCTTGAGCACGCGGAGTATGTTGCAAATTCCTATGGTACTCCCAGAGCCTATGTTGAGAAGAAGCTTGACGAGGGCATGAATGTAATTCTTGACATTGAGGTTCAGGGTGCACTTCAGGTTCACGAGAAAATGCCGGAAGCAATTCTTATCTTCTTCATTCCTCCCTCCATGGAAGAGCTTGAAAAACGCCTGCGCGGCAGAGGAACAGACTCGGAGCGTAAGATTCAGGCAAGACTCTATCGTGCAAAAGAGGAATATGCGCTGGCCGATTTCTATAACTACATCATTGTCAATGATGACGCCGATGTAGCCGCAAATGAATTCTCCGCTATAATTACTGCAGAGAGCTGCAAATTTGAGGACAGAAAATTTTATTTGAGTGAGGTATAATAATCATGATGCTTTATCCCCCTGTAGCTGACCTGGTAGACAAGACCGGCAGCCGTTACCAGCTTGTAAATCTCGTAGCAAGAAGAGCCCGTACCATATCCTCCGAAGCAGAAGAAAACGGCGAAATCCTTGAGAAGAAGCCTGTTTCCGCGGCAATCGAAGAGGTATATACCGGAAAACTCACCATAGAAAAATAATTATTACTTATCAGCGGGGCGCACAGCTCCGCTGTGTTTAAACTGAGGGGAGGTCGGTCCTGTGAAGGTTGCAAAAATTGCTGTTTCCGCAGCTACATATTGGCTGGACAGGCCCTATGACTACCTCATACCCGAAAAATTTGAAAACGCAGCGGTACCGGGAGTTCGTGTTACCGTACCCTTTTCGAGAGGTAACCGTCGAAGCGAAGGCGTCATCCTCGGTGTTTCCGACCATAGTGAATATGACAGGCTGAAAGCCATTGAATCCGTGCTTGATGCTGCGCCGGTGCTTTCTACAGAGCAGATAAAGCTTGCCATGTGGATGCACGACAGATTTTTCTGCACGGTTTACGACGCGGTTAAGACTATCTTGCCTGCAGGTCTGTGGTTCAAGGCAGACGGCAGCCGCAGGGCAAATGACAAAACTGTTGAGATGGTTGAGTTAGCAATTCCCGTCGAGGATGCAATGGAAATTGCCCTTCAGAAGAAGCGGAAGGCACCCATGCAATCGGCAATACTCGATCTACTTTGTACAACTGGAAGAGTATCAGCCGGCGATGTGCTGGAATTCGTGGGTGCTACACGGCAATCTCTCAAAGCGCTTATTAACGCCGAGCTTGTCAGCGTGGATTATGAGGAGGTATTTCGTCGCCCTGAGATATGGAACGATGAGACTATCGCTCCTCCGACGCTAAATGACGCGCAGAATAAGGCGTTTTGCGGTCTCAAAGAGCTTCTTGGCCGCAGTAATGCTGAAGCTGCTCTTCTTTTCGGAGTAACCGGCAGTGGAAAAACCTCTGTGTATATTCACCTTATCAGCGAAGCTCTTAATCATGGGAAGACGGCAATATTGCTTGTTCCCGAAATTGCCCTTACACCGCAGATGCTTGCAACATTTTCCGAATATTTCGGCAACAACATCGCAGTTCTGCACAGCAGTCTCGGCGTGGGAGAGAGATATGACGAATGGAAGCGTGTTAAAAACGGAGACGCAAAGCTGATTATAGGAACACGCAGTGCTGTCTTTGCTCCCAATGAAAATCTGGGCCTCATTATCATTGATGAGGAGCAGGAGGATAGCTATAAATCCGAAAACAGTCCCAGATATCATGCAAGAGATATTGCTAAATATCGCTGTGCCAAATCTAATGCTTTGCTGCTGATGGGCTCGGCAACCCCCGATATAGAAAGCAGATATGCGGCAGAAACAGGTAAGTACAGCTACTTTGAGCTTGCTGAACGCTATAACGATATGACTCTGCCAAAGGTCAGCATTGTTGACATGAAGCGTGAGCTGCGAAGGGGAAACGGCGGCAACTTAAGCATTATGCTCCGGAATGAGCTTTCGGAAAACATCAGCCGAGGAGAACAGAGCATTTTATTCATAAACCGCCGTGGAGCACACAAGCTTATAAGCTGCGGAGAGTGCGGTTATATTTATAAATGCCCCCGATGCAGCGTTTCTCTCACATATCACAGCGTTAATCGCAAGCTGATCTGCCACTATTGCGGTTACAGCCGCAAGCCAGACGAGGAATGTCCCGACTGCGGCGGCAAGCTCACCTCTGTTGGTGCAGGAACCCAACTCATTGAAGAAGAGCTTTCAGAGCTTTTCCCGGATGTTGAGGTGCTGCGCATGGATGCAGATACTGTGCGAAAAGCCGGCTCCCACGACGTCCTTCTTGATCGTTTTGTAAACGAGAAAATACCTATAATGGTGGGAACGCAGATGGTAACAAAGGGGCTCAACTTCGAAAATGTTACCTTGATTGGCGTTATTTCCGCAGACCAAAGTCTTTACTGCAGTGACTATCGCGCAGGTGAGCGAACATTTTCACTAATTACTCAGGTCGTGGGGCGCAGCGGCCGTGGCTCAAAGCCCGGCAGGGCCGTCATTCAGACCTTTACGCCGCAGAATGAAATCATTCTTCAGGCTGCAGCCCAGGACTATGACAGCTTTTTTGAATCCGAAATTCAGCTGCGAAAGCTACAGCAAACGCCGCCCTTTTCGGACATAATTTCCATAACTGCCACCGGTCTTAATGAGGATCAGGTTGTTAGATGCTGTGTTGATATAAGAAACATTCTTACAGCATCGTTAAAGCACCGCAGCGATGCCCGAGTACTTGGACCGGCGCCTCTCGTTGTTGTTAAGGTTAACAACAGATACAGATATAGAATAAATATTGACTGCAAGGCAGATGCGGAGATAAGAAAAATTGTTTCCGCAATTCTCATAAAGTGCAATTCAGACGGAAAATACAAGGGCGTCAGCATTTTTGCGGACAACAACCCTGCCGATTGATACAGGAGAACAGATATGGCATTAAGAAACATTGTTACAAAGGGTGAGAGCATTCTCGGCAAGGTCTGCAGACCTGTAAATAAGTTTGACGAGAAGCTGCATATATTGCTGGACGATATGGCCGAAACGCTGGAAAAGGCAAACGGCGTCGGTCTTGCCGCACCGCAGGTAGGCATTTTAAGACGTGCGGTACTCGTTATTGAAACAAATGTCGAGGAAGATGAAGAGGAATTTATAATCGAATTCATCAATCCCGAAATAATTGAAGTATCCGGCGAACAGACAGGCGCAGAAGGCTGCCTGAGCGTTCCCGGAGAGTATGGTATTGTAACCCGCCCTGACTATGTAAAAGCAAGAGCTCAGGACAGAAACGGTGAGTGGTTTGAATATGAGGGAACCGGTCTCACCGCAAGATGTATGTGCCATGAGTTTGAGCACCTCGACGGACACCTTTTCCTTGAAAAATGTGAGCGTATGCTGACAGAAGAGGAAATCAGCGGCGGTGAGGAGTAATACCATGCGCATAGTTTTCATGGGTACGCCCGACTTTGCTGCGGCGTCCCTTAAAAAGCTCATTGATGAGAAATATGATGTAGTGGGCGTTTTTACCCAGCCAGACAAGCCTAAAAACAGGGGGATGCAGCTTGCATTCAGTCCGGTAAAAGAGCTTGCTATTGAGAATAACATTCCCGTTTATCAGCCTGTAAAAATGCGAGACGGTACGGCATATGAGATGGTTAAGTCTCTTGAGCCCGACATTCTTGTTGTAGTTGCATATGGTAGAATACTTCCCGATGACATTCTTGCAATCCCCAAATACGGCGCAATCAATGTCCACGCATCGCTTCTGCCAAAATACCGCGGCGCAGCGCCTATTCAATGGGCAGTGCTTAACGGTGATAAGGTAACGGGCGTTTCCACTATGTATCTTGCTTCGGAAATGGATACCGGCGACATTATTTACACAGATGAAACCGAAATCGGAGAGTTTGAGACTTCCGGTGAGCTCTTTGACAGACTTATGGTCATGGGCGCGGAGCTGCTTGACAAGACGCTTCGTGATATTGATGCGGGGATCGCTCCGAGAACAGCACAGAATCACGAGGATGCAAGCTATGTTACCATGCTCGATAAGAGTATAAGCCCCATCGACTGGAGCAAAACTCCGCGAGAAATTATAAAATGGATATACGGACTGCAGCCGTGGCCAGTTGCCACCATGCAGCTTAACGGCGACACCTTCAGGGTGTTCGGCGCCGAATATACGGAAAACAGCACTGATAAAGAGTGCGGTAAAATTGTTGAAGCAGGCAAAAAAGGAATAGAGGTTGCCTGCGGTGGTGGTAAAACCCTACTTATTACAGAGCTTCAGGCACCCGGCAAAAAGCGCATGAAGGCTGCTGATTATTTGCTGGGCCATCCCATTAAGGTGGATTGATTATGGATATGGCAAGAGCCGCCGCACTTGAAATATTAGAACGGTGCAGAAGAAACAACGCGTGGTCATCGGCGACTATTGATTCTGTTATAACTAAATATTCGCTGGATTCGCGTTCTGCGTCTCTTGCTTCAGGCATAAGCCTCGGCGTTATGCAAAACTCATCTCTGTGCGACTTTTACATTGACAGCTACAGCTGGTCGAAGATTGAGCCCAAGGTTCGGGATATATTACGGTCTGCGGTTTATCAGATACTGTTTATGGACAGAATTCCGGATAATGCTGCTGTTAATGAGGCGGTAGAGCAGGCAAAAAAGCTTGGCTTTTCAAGGGCTTCCGGCTTTATAAATGCTGTTTTGCGAAAGATTAGCACAAACAAGAATAATCTTCCCGAAATTCCAAACAAGGGTACTTCAGAGTATCTTGCTGTTAGATACAGCCATCCTCAGTGGCTTGCAGAGCTGATCATAAGCGAAAAGGGATACGACTTTGCAGAGGCTTTCCTTGCGGCAAATAATTCGGTTGCAAAAACAACAATTCAGTTAAATACTCTTAAGATAGTCACTGATGAATTTGAAGAAAGTCTCAAAGAATGCGGCACTGTATTTGAGCCCCATGAATGGCTCCAGAACTGCTATAATGTCAGTGGCAAGGTAACTG
>JAUMWD010000002.1:0-120778 GCA_030529825.1 Bacillota bacterium | reverse complement strand
GGTTTGTTCTATGTTCAGGATCCTGCTGCACGGTGTGCGGTTTCTGTCGCAGAGCTTAAACCCGGCATGAAGGTTTTGGATGCCTGTGCAGCGCCGGGAGGAAAGAGCTTTGCCGCCGCCATAGATATGCACAATACAGGAAGCATTATCTCCTGCGATTTGCATGAAAAAAAGCTCTCATTGATTAATAGCGGAGCTGAAAGGCTCGGCATTGATATTGTCTGCACCGAAGCAGCGGACGCTCGTAAGGAGCGAAAGGAGCTGTTTGATGCCATAATTACCGATGTGCCTTGCTCCGGCCTCGGGGTTATAAGAAAAAAACCTGAAATCAGGTATAAAAATCCTGAAGAGCTCGAAAATCTTCCGGAGATTCAGCTTGCAATTCTTGAAAACCTAACTCAAAATCTTAATGTCGGCGGAGTAATGATATATTCCACCTGCACGGTGCTTAAGCGAGAGAATGAGGATGTTGTAAACGCGTTTCTTTCCGAAAATGACAGCTATATTGCTGAAGAGTTTTCTCTTCCCAACGGTACGACTGCGGCAAACGGAATGTATACCTTCTGGCCGAATATTGATGAAACTGACGGTTTTTTCGTCTGTAAACTACGGAGAATTAAATGAAGAACATAAAATCTATGCTGCCGGAAGAAATTGCAGCGGATTTTGAAGCAATGGGATTGCCTAAATATCGCGCAAAGCAGGTATTTAAATGGCTGGTAAGGGGAGTTGGCTCATTTGATGAAATGAGCGATATCCCAAAGCCTCTGCGTGAAAAACTAGAGGAAGAATACTCGATATATAAGCCCAAGGTCCTTAGCAAGCAGGTGTCCCAGATTGACGGCACAATCAAGTATCTGTGGGAGCTGTGCGACGGAAACGCCGTGGAAACCGTTGTGATGAGCTATAAGCACGGAAATACCGTTTGTGTTTCTTCACAGGTGGGATGCCGTCAGGGCTGTGCCTTCTGCGCATCCACCATCGGCGGTCTTGTGAGATGCCTGGAGCCATCCGAAATATTAGATGAGGTGCTTTTTTCCGAACTGGATTCGGGAAAGCATATTTCAAATATTGTGCTGATGGGTATTGGTGAACCGCTTGATAATTTCGACAATGTTATGAAGTTCTTAAAGCTTGTAAACTGTCCTGACGGAATGAACATCGGTATGCGTCATATTTCGCTTTCAACCTGCGGGATAATCGAGCGCTTTGATGATCTTGCGGAGCAGAATCTTCAGCTTACTCTTTCTGTTTCTCTCCACGCTCCCGATGATGAAACCAGATCAAAGATAATGCCTGCAAACCGCGGACGCGGCGTTGACGAGCTTATTGCCGCATGCAAGCGATATTATGATAAAACAGGCCGAAGGATTTCATTTGAGTATGCAATGATTGACGGTGTTAATGATACTGAATATCATGCCAGGCTGCTTGCAAAAAGAGCAAAGGCAGTCTGCGCTCATGTCAATCTGATTCCTCTTAATCATGTTGAGGAGCGCCAGTTTAAGCCGTCTACAGACGGTCATATGAAGGCATTTATAAAAATTCTTGAAGATTCGGGTGTCAATGTCACAGTAAGAAGAAAGCTTGGCGGTGATGTGGACGCCTCTTGCGGACAGCTGCGCAGAAAAATGCAGAAGAAGAAATAAAAGGATTGTATGTCTATGAGAAGTTTCGGTATTACCGATAAAGGTAAAATCAGAAAAGAAAATCAGGATAGCTACATTATTGAAAACTGTGAAAAGCGCAAGTGCACTGTAATTGCCATTTGCGATGGCATGGGTGGTGCAAAGGCCGGTGATTTAGCAAGCCGACTTTCCTGCAAAGCATTTGTTTCAAAGGTTTATGAGGTGCTGATTGCCCCCTCAATTTTTGTAGGCAATCACGAAAAGCTGCTGCGTGAAAGCTGCGCTGACGCTAACGGTGTTGTTTATGAGTATTCGGGCTTTGATTCCGAGTACAAGGGCATGGGCACGACTTTAGTTGGCGGCGTGGTATATAAAAACAGAGCACATCTCGTAAATGTGGGCGACAGCAGAGCATATTTGATTACACCCGACGGAATACGGCAGATAACAAAAGACCACTCCTATGTTGAGGAGCTTGTGGCAATGGGTGCTATCAGCCGCGAGGAAGCGGCAACTCACCCCAAAAAGAATGTCATAACAAGAGCACTTGGCGTGGATAGTTCAGTGGAGGCTGATTATTATGATGTGGGATTAAGCAGGGGGGACTGTGTCCTTCTTTGCTCCGACGGACTCAGCAATATGGTCTCCGACAGTGAAATACTTGACGCTTACAAGAACAACAAAACTCCCGATCAAATCTGCAATACGCTTATGAAAACCGCGCTTGACCGCGGCGCTCGTGATAATGTTTCCGTTGTTGCAGTGAGAGTTTAACAATATAGGTGTGTATATGGATAATAATTCAGAAAAATATATAGGCACAATGCTTGATGGCCGATACGAGATCCTTGAGGTAATCGGTACAGGCGGCATGGCAAGTGTATATAAGGCTTTATGCCATAAATTGAACAGATACGATGCAATTAAGATACTCCATGAGGATATGATTTCAAATAAGGAGCTGCGTAAGCGTTTTCATGCTGAATCACATGCTGTCGCGATGCTTTCACACCCCAATATTGTTTCCGTATATGATGTAGGTCACAGTGACGAGCTGGAATACATTGTTATGGAGCTTATAGATGGTATTAATCTTAAAACCTATCTTAACAAGCATGGTGCCCTTCCGTATCCCGAGGTGCTTGATTTCAGTATTCAGATTGCAAAAGCCCTCAGCCACGCCCACAGCAGAGGAATTATCCACAGAGATATTAAGCCCCAGAATATTATGCTTCTGAAGGACGGCCTCGTTAAGGTTGCCGACTTCGGAATTGCGGCTCTTCAAAATGATGTAGATATGCCTGCAAATCAGGCGGTTGGCTCTGTCCATTATATCGCTCCGGAGCAGGCACGCGGCGGAGCCGCTGACGGTCGAAGCGATGTGTATTCCCTCGGCATAGTAATGTACGAAATGCTCACCGGCACTTTGCCTTATACAGGCAATTCGGATGTGGAAGTTGCCGTTATGCATATGAATACCGAGGCCGTGCCTCCCCGGGAGCTCGTTCCCGAAATCCCCGAGGAGCTTGAGCGAATTACACTTAAGGCAATGAGCACAGATATTGAAAGCCGATATCAGAGCGCAAAAGAAATGCTTGCAGACCTTGAAAATTTCAATAGCGCAGAAATCGCAGCCCAGCTGAAAGCGGATTCAGACGAAGATGAAGTGTATACTTCAAAAAAACACGGCAGAAAGCGCAAATCAAAAGGTTCGGCTTTAACCGCAGGTATTATCGGTGTACTTGTTGTTATACTCCTTGCCTTTGCCTTTGTTAACCGCTATTTTTTGAAGGAGCTGTTTGGTTCTCCTGACAGGGTGGATATTCCTGAATTTGTCGGCAGATATTATGAAGATATAATAAACGATCCTGATTATAATGAGCTATTCAGCTTTACCGTTACCTTTATGATTGACTCTGACACCGACTACGGCATTATCATTGATCAGAACCCGGAGGCAAAGAAAAGCAAGGCATCTGTCGACGGAGGTATTCCGGTTGAACTTATAGTAAGCTCCGGTGAAGCGCTTCCCAATAACGGAGAGGACAAAGTTCCCGTTCCCAATGTTGTAAATGCTGATAGGGCAAGCGCTATTGCTACGATTAAGCGTGCCGGCTTTGAATATATTACTGTAGAATCTGCTTCGTCAAGCGTAACAAAAGACTATGTTATCAGCACGGAACCCTCGGCTGGTGAAAAAGCACCGGCAGGCACCACCGTAAAAATTATAGTAAGTACAGGCCCTGATGCGCAGCTTGTTCCGGTTCCCCAGCTCAAAGGTCTTTCCAAGGATGCTGCTGTTGCGAAGATAGAGAATAATAATTTGAGCGTAGGCGAAATAAAATCTGTTCAGAGTGATCTGGAGGAAGGAACTGTTATATGGCAAAGCATTGACTCCGGCAGTGAGGTTGCCGCCCATACAAAGGTATCTCTGCAGATTTCATCCGGACCTGCCGGAAATGAAGGATGAGGCCCATGACAGGAACAATCATCAAGGCATTAAGCGGATTTTACTATGTATATTCCGGAAATGAGCTATATGAGTGCCGAGCAAGGGGTAAATTTCGACTTGACGGAACATCTCCATTGGTAGGTGATGAGGTCAGCTTCAATATTGATACAAACAACAAGGGATATATCGAAAGCATCCACGAAAGAAGAAATTTCTTTATCCGACCTGCTGTATCCAATATTGATGCTTTGGTTTTTATTGCGGCTAATACAAATCCCGTAACTGACCCGTTTCTTATCGACAGAGTATCGGTTATTGCGGAAGAAGCCGGATGTGAGCTGATTATCTGCATCAATAAGACCGATATAGACACCGCGGATGAATTATATAAAATCTATACCTCTGCCGGCTTTACAACCCTGCGCACAAGCGCTGAAACCGGCATGGGTATCAATGAGCTAAAGAATGCTCTAAAGGGTAAAATCTGTGCATTTACCGGTAACTCCGGTGTAGGAAAATCCAGCATTCTCAATGCTCTTGTGCCCGAACTCAATCTTGAGGTCGGGGTTGTGAGCGAAAAGCTTGGCAGAGGCAAACACACAACCCGTCATGTTGAGCTCTTTGCCATCGGAGATAATACTTACATTGCAGATACACCCGGTTTTGCTTCCTTTGATATTATCATGATGAATACTATTAAGAAGCAGGAGCTCCAGTATTATTTTCGAGAATTTAAAAAGCATATCGGTGAATGCAGATTTAACGACTGTGCTCATCTAAAAGAGCCTGGTTGTGCAGTTACAGAGTCTTTAGCTTCGGGAGAAATTATGCCCAGCAGATATGAATCCTATGTGAGGCTATATGATCTTACCGCACAGAACAAGCCGTGGAATTGAATAATATCAAAAATACCGCCTCCCGCATACATTGTATTATCGTATTGCGGGAGGCGATATTTTGCGCAATTGCAGAGAATTAAATATCGGAACAGCAGCAATAATAATCGGAATTTTTATAATACTTGCCATAGTTTTACCCGGTGAGTTTTGGTGGTTTATTCTTGCAAGCTGCCTTATTTGCTACGGAATCAGACTCAAACGACGAAAATAGTTTGCGAATAAGCCCTTGCGTTCCTTCATAAAGTGTACTAAAAAACACCGCAAGGAGAATAGCAAATGGAAATATCATTAAACCGCAAAAGCATGAGTTGTTTAAAAAAAGCATACGAACCTGCCGTATACTGTGAGTCAATGGCAGAATGTGTTGTTCCCGATGTTCAGGATGATATCCGACAGGTGCTTACAACTACCTTTATCACAAAAATCAGAAGTAAGGACATAGATATTGATGAGATAAATATCAAGGCGGAGCTTAACGCAGTTGTTATGTACTACTCGGAGAATGGCATTGATAAGTTAGAAATTCCATTACCCGTAAATGCAAAAATACCTGCAAAAGATATTGACAGCAGCTGCATCATAAGTGCTGATATTAAGATTGTGTCCTGGGATGTTCGCGTAATTAATCCCAGAAAGGTATCTCTAAAAGCAGAGGTTAATGTAAAAGCATCCTGCTATAGAGAAAGCGAGCTCGTTTGGTATGAAAGTCCCGACGAGCTTTCAGAAAAAGTATTTGTAAAATCAGACTCCGCAGTTGTCAGTATCGTTGACACCGTGGCAGAAAAAACAATAACAGCGGATGATGAATTTGATTTAGATGGCGCCTCCGACCTTAAGCTGCTCTCCGCTTTTGCGGCGTACCGTACAGAAAGCAGTGAAACAGTAGGGGATAAGCTGATTATGAGGGGTCGTGCGGATATCGATGCAGTTTATCTTTCAGACGGAAGGCTCGTAAATGGAGTATTTTCCATACCATTTTCGCAGCTGTTCGATGTGAGTGGAGACGACAGCGGTGAATGTGAGGCTGCAGTTTTATCTACGGGTGAATACTATGACATAGTTGACGGCAAACTTTCAGCCGAGCTTCACGCGGTAATTCAAATGGTTTACCGCAAAAAAATTGAAATCAGCTTTGCATCGGATGCTTATTCCTGCTGTTGTGATACAACGCTTCAATATGAGCCATTGGAATTCTGCGCAGAATCAGATGCCGTTTCATTGAAAGAAGGTATACAGCTCACCTTTGATTCTACCAAAAGCATTACCGAATTACTCTTATATAGGGCATATATAGCAAAAAATGAAGCATTGGAAAGCGGTGTCACTACAACTGTTGTCGCCGAGCTCATATATAGAGACGCTGAAAATGAAGTAAATTGCGGTAAAATCCGCGGAAATATTGAATTCCCGTTAGAAAACAGCACCTATTACAAATCTCTGTGTTCGGAAATTGCAGGTATACGCGCCGTGACTAGCGGTAATAGCATAGACATTCGTGGAGAAGTGCGATTAACTGCAAAGCGCGATGATATTAGAACTCTGAATTGTGTTCCGGAAATAGTAGAGGGCGAAGCTTTCTCCGGGGATTCACCGGCGGCATACATTGTTTTTTCTGATGAGGATATATGGAATATAGCAAAAAAGTACAGGTCTGACTGTGATAAAATTTCGGTGATTGACAGTGAAGACAGTATGGAAAAACCCTATAAAAAGCTGTTTGTACCTGTTATTAAATAATAACATATGCTCTGCGGCAAATTGTCGCAGAGCTTTTTGCATAACAGCGATGAAAACATAATAGATTTAAGCGAGGTGATTTCATGAACACTTACAGAGAAGCGGCATCTCTTCTGCCGATTAATCTTTGCGGTGAGCTGCTTGTGATGCCGGAGAGAATACAAGCTAATGCCGAGGAGCTCCGCGTAAGAGCTGGTAGACCGGTGGCGGTGCTGTCTGAGGGCAGGGAATATGAAGTGGCACCCAATTATAAAATCTGCTGTGATGACCTTTACTCTATTTTGGAAAAGGCCACCTTTGCCTCTTTTCACTCGGTGGAAAACGAGCTTGCTAAAGGATTCATAACCGTCGGCGGAGGCATTCGCATAGGCATTTGCGGAACTGCTATATACAAATCCGGGAAATTAAGCAGCATAAAGAATTTCAGCTCAATGGCAATCAGAATACCTCACGATATAATCGGCTGCAGCAGTGAAATATGCGAAAAAATTAATTCGCATGAGCTGAAAAGCGCTTTGATTATCTCACCTCCGGGATACGGAAAGACAACATTTGCAAGGGACTACATACGAAATCTGTCAAAAAAAGGTTTCAGAGTATCTGTCGCCGATGAGCGCTGTGAATTATGCGCCGTAATGGACGGTGTGCCTCAATACGACATAGGCCCATGTACGGATGTCATGAACGGTGTAAGCAAATCCGATGCAGTTATGATGATGCTTCGTTCCATGACCCCCCACATTATTGCAATGGACGAAATAAGTGAGCCGGAGGATGTAAGAGCAGTTTCGGCAGCATCAGGGTGCGGCATAAAGCTTCTTGCAACTGCACACGCAGCGGAGATAGATGATTTAAGGCGCAGGCCTGTATATAGAGAGCTGTTAAACATGAATATTTTTGATTGTGCCGTGATAATCAGCAAGGCAGAGAATAATTGCCGCCTATTCAGAATAGAGGATCTTCTAAAGTGAGAGTATTCGGCGCTGTAGTACTTGTTCTTGCTTTAACATCAATAGGAATTTGTAAAGCTATTGAGTTTCGCAAATGTCTTACCGTCATGCATGACCTGATATTAATGCTGGATAGTGTAAAAAGCGAGCTGTGTACGAGCAGGACACCTATGAACAGAATTATTCAAAGAATAGAGCAAAACAGCAGGGGAGAAGTAAATCGTTTTGCCGGAAGTCTTCTGGCTTCTATGGACAGACTCGGTGAAGCTGAATTCAGCTCTTTGTGGAGAGACACGGCAACGGATGTATTTGGAGTACTGCCACAGGATTGCATCACAGAGCTTTCAGAGCTCGGCACATGCCTGGGCAGATATGATATGGACATGCAGCTTGAGGCAATCGATAGATGCAAGCATAAGATTTCAAATAACATTGATGATTTGAGACCTAAAAACGGAAAAATTCAGAAAATGTACATAGGGCTATATGGCGGAACGGGACTAATTATTGCAATAATGCTCATATGATATACAGAACACGGAGGAAAAATGGAAGTAGAATTAATATTCAAAATTGCTGCTGTAGGCATTTTAGTGGCTGTGTTGAACATACTTCTCACAAGGTCGGGCAGAGACGAACAAGCTCTTATGACAACAATAGCGGCGCTTGTGGTGGTGCTCATTGTGGTGGTGCAGAAAATAAGCGAGCTTTTTGACGTGATTAAGAATCTGTTTCAACTGTAATGGATATTATTTTCAAAGCTGCTGCGGTTGCGTTGATAACGGCCGCAGGCGCACTGTTAATTAAAAAAACCAATCCTGAAAACGCCTTTATGCTGGGAGTTATCGGGGCAGTAATAATTCTCGGCGCTTCTGCCGTAATGCTCTCTGCACTTAAGGATACTTTTTATGAAGTAATAAATGAAACGGGGCTGTCTGCAGCAATTTTTACCCCGATTATTAAGTGCACAATAATTGCAGTAACAGTGAAGATTATCAGCTCTATCTGCAAGGATTCCGGGCAGAGTGGAATTGCCTCCTCCGTAGAGTTCCTTGGTTCAGCCGCTGCAATGTATTCGGCTTTGCCTCTCTTGAGCACAGTACTTAAGACAATAGGTGATCTCATATGAAAAAGATGATTCTAATAATAATATCCGCAATCCTTCTCACGGGAACATGCTATGCAGATAATGATGAAATCATAGACACTACCGACATAGAAAATGCCGTACCGGAATATGTGGACGATGCTCTTGACAATCCGTCGCTCGACGAGGCTGTGGATGCAGATGGCTTTATCTGCAAGCTCATAAGCTTTCTGAAGGCTAAAATGCAGGATACCTATAAGCCTGCTCTTCGTCGTGGAGTGCTTGTGCTGATAATTGCTCTGATCTGTTCATCCATTGAAGTGTTCAGCGCAGACAGTTCGCCGTTGTATATGAAGCTATGCGGATGTGCGGCAATCAGTATCGTTTGTATAGGCGACATGGGATCGTATATTAGTATCGGAGCTGAAACATTAAAAGATATTTCAGATTTTTCAAACGCATTGCTGCCTGCCTTATGCACTGCCGGGATTATCTGCGGTACACCGGCAGCTGCTGCCGCCAAATATGCTGCGTCGGCTCTTTTTATGAACATTTTCATTGAATCTGCAGAAAACATCATACTGCCGATGATTTATGCCTACACAGCGCTTGTGGTTGCTAATTCAGCCTTTGGAGGTAAAGTCCTCGACGGTATGTGCAATCTATTCAAATGGCTGTGTACAAGTCTCATGGTGGTGCTCACTCTTGCATTTACGGCGTATTTGAGCATAAGCTCTGCCGTTGCATCCGGAGGAGATGCGGTTGCATCGAAGGCGGCAAAGACGGCAATTTCAATGGTGTTGCCTGTAATCGGAGGCATAATATCTGATGCCGCTTCCACCGTAGTTGCCGGTGCAGAAACAATTCTGAATATTGCGGGTGTATTTGGTCTGATAATTGTTGCTGCAATCTGCATAACACCCTTTGCTGTGCTTGCGATAAATTATCTTGTATTAAAGGCCGCATCGGCGCTATCGGAAGCGTTTAACAGTGGCGCGGCATCCTTGATAAGCGGAATAGGAAACAGCTTTGGGATGATACTGGCAATGGTGGGGAGCGCAGGGATAATGATGTTTGTTTCAATAATATCCTGTATTAAGGCGGTGGGCGTATAGTGTTAAGCAAATGGATATATGCAGTTGTGGGAGCCTCTGTATTGTGCGCTGTATGTACTTCTCTTGTTGCTGATGGCAGGGCAAAGAAGGCTTTGGAATTCGTATGCGGAATTGTTATGATTGCCGCTGTGCTTTCTCCGCTTACAAGTCTTGACTTTGATGAATATACGCTGTCGGTGGCAAAGTATAGGCAGGAAGCCCGGGCGATTTCCGCTACGGCTGATGAAAGAAAAGAATTGTTGGACAGGAGATACATAGAGCAGGAGTATTCAGCATATATATTTGACAAAGCACGGATGAACGGAGTTATCCCTGATGAAGTAAATGTGAGCACACAATGGAGCACTGACGGCTACTGGTACCCCGTATCCGTCGAGATAATTTTAAGCTCACCAGAGTACGAAAAGGATAGCAGAGCAATAAAATACGCAATTGAGTCAGAGCTCGGTATTCCAATCAGCGAGCAGTACTGGAGATTGCCATGAAGAATTACGTAAACAAATTGGAGAGCATTAAAAAATACAGATTTCTGATTCTTGCAGCCGCTTTGGGAATTGTTCTGTTATTACTTCCGTCATGCAGCAGTGAAAAAGTTGCAGACACCGGAGATGAAGAACGCTTAGAGAGGATTCTGGAGAGCACCGACTCTGTTGGAAAGGCAAGCGTGCTGTTGTCCGAAAACGGGGTAGTGGTTGTCTGCGAGGGTGCAGACAGTGCAGATGTGCGGCTGACAGTAATTAAGGCCGTAAGTGCTTTTACGGGATTTACAACGGATAAAATTCAAATTTTGAAGTTGGATATGGAGGACTGAAATGAAGCATTTGAAGAGAAATATCACAATTGTTACCGTACTGATTTTTGTATGCACAGCGGTATATTTGAACTGGTCATACAACAATAGCTGGGGAAAGGCCGACGATGCCATGGTAAAGGCAGAAGATGATGCCATGATGAAGGCCGAAGAAGCTTATGCAGCGAAAAAAGGATCCGGTAAGGCAGCATCTGATTATTTCGCAGAAGCGCGGCTTAACCGTCAGGTTTCAAGGGATGAGGCATTGGAACTGCTTGAGACCGCTGCGGCATCTGACGCAGCATCACAAGATACAATTGACTCCGCAATGTCGGCAATTTCCGCAATGGCAAACTATTCAATGCAGGAAACACAATTAGAAAATCTTCTGATAGCAAAGGACTTTTCGGACTGTGTTGTTTACATGACCGACGACTCAATTACCGTTGCGGTCCCGGCTCCGGCAGAAGGCTTAAGTGCTGCGGCGGTCGCAAGAATAACGGAAACCATTACGGCAGAAACGAATTACGCTGCATCACAGTTAAATGTAATAGAGGTTTCGGCATAAAAAGACGGGAAAACCCGTCTTTTTATGCTTTATTTTTATGCGCTTTTGTGGTAGAATACTTTGAAATCATATTGGAGGCGTATAATTATGGGTGAGTCTTATATTAGCTGCAAGGATGCAAACGGCAGCATTAATATTTCCGAAGAAGTAATCTCCACCATGGTGCGTTCCGCTATTACCGAGATTGACGGTGTTGCAGGCATTTCCACCACCGCAGGTGCAGAGCTTGCCGAGCTTATAGGTTTTAAAACAGTTTCAAAAGGTGTCAAGGTTCAGATTGTCGACGACACAATAAAGGTAGATGCAATTATTCTCGTTCGTTACGGCTGCAATATCGTAAATGTAGCGCGTGAGGTTCAGAGCTCTGTTACTGAAGCTGTGCAGGCTATAACCGGTATAGATAAGGCCGAAGTAAATATCCATGTTTCAGGCATTGAGTTTGATAAGTAATACTGCGGAGAGATAAGATATGAAGAGAACTACTGCAAGAGAAATAGCAGTTCAGCTGGGATTTTTTGCTTCAGCCAGCGAGCGTCCTGTTTCCGAAATAATTGAGGAATTCTTTGATGAGGAATATTACGCAACTTTGGCAGCAGAGGACGAGCTTTTTGCGGAGTTTCCCGATGACAAGCAGAAAGCATATATTGTCCGTTTGACAAACCTCGTGGAGGATTACAGGATCCAGATAGATAAGTATATCGAAAAGTACTCAACCGGCTGGAAGGTGTCCAGAATTTCCAAAACCGCCATCGCGGTGTTAAGATGTGCCATTTGCGAGATCCTGTATATGGACGACATCCCCAATTCAGCAGCAATCAATGAGGCTGTTGAGCTTTCAAAAGGGTATGACGAACCTGAAACAGTTGCATTTATTAACGGTGTTCTGGGCGGATTTATGAGAGGTGAGTTCGCTGAATGCGGCGAACTGCCGGAGAAAGAATAATGAACGAAAAAACTCTGACTGTATCGGAGCTTAACAATATAATAAAAACGCTGATTGACTGCGAACCGATTCTTTCAAATGTGTGTGTTAGGGGAGAACTCTCAAACTATAAGATATATCCCTCGGGACATCATTACTTCACGCTTAAGGATTCGGAAAGCAGTCTGCGTTGCGTCATGTTTAAAAGCAGTGCATCCAAGCTTCGTTTTCGTCCCGAAAGCGGCATGGGTGTTACTGCTTTTGGTCGTATTTCCGTGTTTCCCCGTGACGGCGCATATCAGCTTTACTGTACCGATCTGACGCCGGAGGGTACCGGAGACCTTCAGATTGCGTATGAACAGCTTAAAACAAAGCTTGCTGCTGAAGGATTATTTGATGCTTCCCATAAAAAGCCGCTTCCGGAATTCCCCGCTAAAATTGCAATTATCACATCATCGGCAGGCGCAGCAGTACATGATATGATACGCATTCTCGGCCATCGCTGGCCCATGACCGAGGTTGTCCTTCTTCCTGTAAGGGTACAGGGTGTGGAAGCTCCTCCGGAGATTGTAGGTGCCATCCGCTATGCAAACCGTTATAAGGTTGCCGATCTGATTATAACGGGGCGAGGCGGCGGCTCTATCGAAGACCTGTGGGCATTTAACGATGAGAGAGTTGCAAGGGCTATATATGATTCCGAGCTGCCTGTGATTTCAGCGGTGGGGCACGAGCCGGATGTTACAATATCCGATTATGTAGCAGATAGGCGCGCATCAACTCCCTCAAACGCTGCAGAGATCGCAGTACCTGATATTAATGAAATACGCGCTGGTCTTGAAAACCTTGATATTCGAAAGCTACAGGCCATGCGCAAGGCTCTTAATAATTCCGCAGGAAAGCTCGAGGAATTCAGAAACCGACGAGTTCTGCAGAGTCCCTTGGCATATGTGGATGCAAAACGCACAGAGCTTGACTATATACGGGACAAGCTGATTGCTGCAGCGGACAGATATAATTCTGCCAACAGAAATAGCTTTGTACGCCTTGCGGCTTCCCTTGATGCCATGAGCCCGTTAAAGGTGATTAGCCGAGGATATTCTATCGCAGCAGATAAGAACGGTGAGCTTGTAAGAAGCATTTCCGATGTGGAGCTTAATGATAAAATTCGGTTGATGGTAAAAGACGGTATTCTGAAATGCCGTGTTGTAGAAAGAGAGGCACTTAATAATGAATGAAAGCAAATTGAGCTTCGAAGAATCGTTAAAAAGGCTTGATGAAATAGTACGCATGCTTGAGAGGGGAGACGCACCTCTGAATGAATCTCTCAAAATGTTTGAAGAGGGAACTGCACTGATTGCCTCCTGCGACAAAATGCTTTCTGAAGCAGAGCAAAAGGTTGTAAAACTAAAGAAAGGCGCAGACGGGGCTCCGATTGAGCTGCCTTTTGAGGATGCAGAGTAATATGAATGCAAAAGAATACAAAGAATTAGTCGACAGCGAGCTTGAAAAATATTTTTGCGGAGATAATATGCCGCAGAAAGGGCTTTTCGAATCCATGAAATACAGCCTCACTGCTGGAGGTAAGCGCATTCGTCCGATTCTCGTACTGGAATTCTGCCGAATCACCGGCGGCGATGTAAACAAAGCTCTTCCTGTTGCATGCGCGATTGAAATGCTGCATACTTACAGCCTCATACATGATGATCTGCCCTGCATGGACAATGACGACCTGCGCAGAGGAAAGCCCACAAATCATGTGGTTTACGGCGAATGTACCGCTGTCCTTGCCGGTGATGCATTACAGGCAGAAGCCTTCGGTACAATTCTGCGGAGTGAGCTTCCTGCGGAAGTAAGGGCAAATTGCGCTGAAATTCTTGCCGATGCAGTAGGTGCCGACGGTATGTGCGGAGGCCAGTTTCTTGATATGCTTGGTGAGAACAAGCTGCTTTCCGAAGAGGAGCTAAACGAGATCAACACACGCAAAACCGGTGCTTTACTTATTGCCGCCTGCAGGATGGGCGTAGCTGCCGGAGGAGGTACTGCAACACAGATGGAAGCTGCGTCAATGTTCGGCGCTGCCATAGGTGCTGCGTTCCAGATTCGTGATGATATGCTTGATGTGATCAGCAACAAGGAAATTCTCGGCAAACCCATTGGATCCGACGAAAAGGAATGCAAGAACACATACATGGCGCTGCTGGGCTATGAAAAATGCCTTGATATGATTGAAAAACTCACGACTGCAGCAAAGCACAGCCTGTGTCAGGGCTTTGATGATACCGATTTTCTGTGCACTCTTGCGGATAACCTTGTTACAAGGCTTAATTAAATGAATAAACTTTAAAACCGTGTCGGATATCTATTGTAATATCCGGCACGGTTTGTTATACTATAAAATAGCATTTTTTGCGAATATACCAAAAAGTTTTGAGGTTTGGTTTTGAATATTTTGAATAAAGTCAATTCCTCCAACGATGTGAAGCTGCTCCGTCCCGAGGAGCTCAAGCCTCTGTGCGAGGAAATAAGAGAATACATAATAGACAGTGTTTCAAAAACCGGCGGTCATCTTGCATCAAATCTCGGGGCTGTAGAGCTTACCGTTGCGCTCCACCGTGTATATGATACCTCTGTTGACCGTATAGTTTTTGATGTTGGGCATCAGAGCTATGCACATAAGATTTTAACCGGAAGGCGGGATGAATTCGGAACGCTTCGCTGTCATGGCGGACTATCCGGTTTTCCAAAGCCCTATGAAGCTGACGATGACGCGTTTATCGCCGGCCACGCATCAAATTCAGTCTCCGTCGCTCTGGGAATGGCAAGAGCAAGGACGCTTGAGAATAAGAATTATAATGTTGCCGCAGTAATTGGCGACGGAGCACTCACCGGAGGCCTTGCCTATGAGGGACTAACTAATGTCGGTGGCTCCGGTGAACCGCTGGTAATTATTTTAAACGATAACGGAATGTCCATTAACGGCAATGTTGGCGGTATCGCAAAGCTCCTGTCACGGGAGCGTATAAAGCCCGGGTACATTAATTTTAAGCGATGGTACAGAAATACAGTAGGCAAGGTAAGCTCAATTTACAATGCTAACCACAGAATTAAGGAAGCTCTAAAAAAAAGAATCCTTCAGCCTAATATCTTTGACGCAATGGGCATCTATTATCTTGGCCCGGTTGACGGCCATGATGTAGAGCAGCTTGAAACCGTCATTCGTTGGGCAAAGGAAATGGAAACCCCGGTGCTTGTTCATGTCATCACAAAAAAAGGTAAGGGTTGTGAATATGCCGAGGAGCATCCTGAAAATTATCACGGTGTGGGTAAGTTCAATCCCGAAACAGGTGAGCTTCCAAAGGAAAAGAAAAGCTTTTCAACAGTCTTTGGCTCGGCGTTGAGCCGCTTTGCTGATGTAGATAAAAGCATTGTTGCAATTACAGCAGCTATGAGCTCCGGAACCGGTCTTACGGCCTTTGCGAATAAGCATCCCCGGCGCTTCTATGATGTGGGTATTGCAGAGCAAAATGCCGTAGCTATGGCCGCCGGAATGGCCAAACAGGGACTTACACCTGTATTTGCGGTTTACTCAAGCTTTCTGCAGCGCAGCTATGATATGCTGATTCATGATGTTTCGCTTCAAAAGCTCCATGTTGTTTTAGGCGTTGACCGCGCCGGACTTGTGGGAAATGACGGCGAAACGCACCACGGTGCCTTTGATTTGAGCTATTTATGCTCGGTTCCGTATATGCAGGTTTTTGCTCCGTCAAGCTTTGCGGAGCTTGAATATATGCTGGACACTGCCCTGTATAAGGCAGACGGGCCTGTCGCCGTCAGATATCCCAGAGGCGGTGAGGGTGAATATATGTCCTGCAGCAAATCAGACAGTGAAATTTTGAAAGCAGGCTCTGATATAACAATTGCTGCATACGGCATTTTGATTAATACGGCCCTCGAGCTTGCTGATAAGCTTTCAGCTGTGGGCATTAGTGCTGAAATAGTAAAAATCAATCGACTTGCTCCGCTGAATGCAGAGCCGGTTCTTGCATCCCTCACTAAAACAGGTAAGCTGTTCATCGCCGAGGATGTGTGCAATGCAGGATGTGTTGGCGAACAGATTCTTGCAAAAGCCGCAGAAAGCGGCATATGCGTAAAAGCCGCTGTCAACAATTTAGGCGAAGGGATTGTTGCCCACGGATCTGTTGACGAGCTGAAAAAGGACTGCGGGCTTGATGCAGACTGTCTGTTTGAAAAAGCTCTCGCTCTTGTTAGAGGTGAATAATGAAAAAAGTCAGATTGGACCAGCTCGTCTTCGACCTCGGCCTCACCGAGAGCAGAGAACGCGCGAAAACCACAATAATGAGCGGACTCGTCTTTGTTGACGGCCAGCGTGCGGATAAACCCGGTATGCAGGTATCACCTGATGCTGAAATTGAGGTAAAGGGTGCAGCTCTTCCGTATGTAAGCAGAGGCGGATTCAAGCTGGAAAAAGCACTCAAGGTTTTTCCTATTGATGTAAATGGACTGCATTGTATTGACTGCGGAGCCTCAACAGGCGGATTCACTGATGTTTTACTGAAAAACGGCGCAGAGAAGGTTTATTCTGTCGATGTGGGCTATGGTCAGCTTGCCTGGAGCTTGCGCAATGACGAGCGCGTTGTGAATATGGAGCGTACAAATATCCGTTATATTTCCGGAGAGCAGATTCCTGAATTGCTGGATATAGCGGTAATGGATCTTTCTTTTATTTCAATTAAGCTTGTCCTCCCTGCAGTTACATCGGTTCTTAAGGACGGTGCGCCTCTTGTATGTCTTATTAAGCCTCAATTTGAGGCAGGTAAGGACGAGGTCGGAAAAAAGGGCGTTGTACGCGATAAGGCAGTGCATCTCGCCGTTATTGAGAGTATTTTGAATTTTGCACCTACCATCGGTCTTACTGTTATGGGACTTGATTTTTCGCCCATTAAAGGCCCGGAAGGCAACAGGGAATACCTGTGTTATATGAAAAAGGGGAGCTTTGAGGCTCCGGAAATTGATGTTGAAGCTGTAGTCGAGGCTTCTCATCAACAACTATAAGGAGCAACTATGTCAGATTTAATTGCTTTGTGCCCAAACCCATTTCGCGATATTAATCTTGAACTGACAAAAAATGCAATGCGTATTCTGTCATCACAAGGGTATGAAACCGTAATTTGTCCCGTATTCGGATCAGATGACCGTGATGCAATTCCTCGTGATGTTAAGATATCTGATTGGAATACCGTTAAAAAGGCAAAGCTGATTATCATAATCGGCGGCGATGGAACAATTCTTCACACAGCAAGGCAGATTGAGCACGAGGACAAGCCTCTTCTGGGAATAAACCTCGGTACAAAAGGCTTTATGGCTACTCTTGAGCCCGGTGAAATTGAGCTTATTAATGAAGCCGCAAAAGGAAATTACCGCAGCAGCTACCGTATGATGATTGATGTGGAGCTTATACGAAACAATGAAATCATATATACTAATTGCGGTTTGAATGATGTCGTGCTTCACGGCATGGGTGACTGCATCAAGCTCACCGCCTGGTGTGATAATGACCGAGTAATGAGCTTTTCCGGCGACGGAATAATTGTATCCACGCCCACAGGCTCTACCGGATATTCCATGTCTGCCGGCGGTCCAATTGTAGAGCCCGAAGCAAAAAACTTTATTATTTCTCCCATATGCGCACATGTAATCGGTTCAAAGAACTTTGTACTTAATCCCGATAGAATCATTACCGTAAAGGCGGAAAAGATTCACGATCGAAGAGCATTTCTGTCCGTTGACGGTGCAGACCCGATTGAAGTAAGCAATGATGATATTGTTGTTGTTAAGCAATCAGATAAAACCATGAATCTTGTTGACATGGGTACAAAGAGCTTCTACGATTCAACCTTTGATAAACTTCTATATAAAAACAGCTAAGGAGGATAAAACATTGAAAACTGCCAGACAGAATGTGATTCTGCAAATTATCTCCGAGCGCGAAATAGAAACTCAAAGCCAACTTATAGAGGCGCTGGCCGAGCACGGCGTCAGCAGTACGCAGGCAACACTTTCCAGGGATATTAAGGACCTCCAGCTTATAAAAGAGCTTGGTGATTCCGGTAAGTATCATTATGTTGTTAGCGGCAAATCTAAAAACTCTGACCACGAAGCGCGTCTTAAAAAGATTTTCCGCGAAAGTATAACATCTTTCAGCACAGCGCAGAATCTGATTGTTATAAAGACTCTGCCGGGCCTTGCTCCTGCAGCATGCTCCGCACTTGATTCTATGAAAATTGATAATCTTGTGGGAACGCTTGCCGGTGACGACACCGCTTTTCTTGCAATGAAAAACAACGAAGCGGCCGAAATCTTCTGCCGCGAAATTGACGAAATGTTCTGATAAGAGGATTTTAATATGCTTACTGAACTGCATATTGAAAATATAGCCGTAATAGAAAGAGCAGATATTGAGTTTCGCCCGGGCATGACAGTACTTACAGGTGAAACCGGCGCCGGCAAGTCTATTATCGTTGACTCGCTCGGTGCAATCATCGGCGCGCGAACAAGTCGCGAGCTCGTTCGTAACGGTGCAGAAAAGGGTACAGTAACGGCCGTGTTCGAATGCAGCGAAGCCGACAAATGGCTACGGGAAAACGACATTGAGCCTGAAGATGAAATAATCATTCAGCGCAAAATAGGGCTTGACGGAAAAAGCAGTTGCCGTGTCTGCGGTACGCCTGTGTCTGTAGCGCAATTGCGTGAGCTTGGCGCAATTCTGCTTGATATCCACGGTCAGAATGACGGCAGACAGCTAATGGATGAGAGCAGGCACAGGGAGTATCTTGACAGCTTCAGCGGAGATGTTGATGTTCTTAAGGCATTCAAGGATGATTACAAGGAATATAGTTCCTGCTTGCGTGAAATTGACCGTCTTTCGATGGATGAGATTGAAAAGGCACGCATGGCAGATTCCCTGCAATATCAGGTGAACGAGCTTGAAAATGCCAATCTTAAAGCAGGGGAAGAAGATGAGCTTACCTCCAAGCGAGATTTACTGCGCAATTCCGAAAAGCTCACAGAGTCTTTAGATTCGGCATACTCCGCACTTTTCAGCTCCGATGACTGCGCTGTTGCGCTTGCAGACGAGGCTGCAGCGGTGATGAATAAAGCGGCATTTATTGCCGAAGATCTCCGGGAAACGGTAAGTATAATTGAAAATGCGTCCTCAATGCTGTATGATGCTTCGGAGCGTATCCGTGATTTCAGGGAAAGTCTTGAATTTTCCCCCGAAGAGTATGATAATATTGAAACTCGCCTGTCTCTGCTTCGAAAGCTGCGCCGCAAGTATAATATGGATGAGGCGCAGATGCTTGAGCATCTTGAGGAATGCCGCCAAAAGCTCATGGAGCTTGAATATTCCGACGATATGCTCCTTAAACTCAAGAAAAAGCTTGACATGCTTACTGAAAGATGCCGTGCTTCTGCCGAGAAGCTGACAAAGGCCCGTATATCTGCCGCAAAGCAGCTGGAAAAGCGCATAACCGATGAGCTTCGTGACTTGAGCATGCCCTCCGTAAAATTCAAGGTTGCGGTTGAGCCTGTGGATAATCAGATAGGCTTTGACGCAAACGGCGCTGACGAAATTCGTTTCCTGATATCGGCAAATGCAGGCATGGAGCTGGGCCGCATTTCTAAAATCGCCTCAGGCGGCGAGCTTAGCCGAATAATGCTTGCCATGAAGACAGTTTTTTCTCGGAATGATACTGTTGAAACCATGATTTTCGATGAAATCGACACGGGCGTTTCGGGTATTGCCGCACAGAGGGTGGGCGAAAAGCTCTCTAATCTTTCTGTTGGTAAACAAGTGCTTTGCATAACACATCTGCCGCAGATTGCCGCAATAGCAGATAACCATAATATGATTAAAAAGTCCGAGCACGGCGGCAAGACCTATACTGTGGTCACAGAGCTCGACAGGCAGGGCAGAAGGGAAGAGCTTGCCCGTCTCCACGGCGGTGACAACATTACCGAGTTAACTCTTGCCAGCGCAGAGGAGCAGATTGCCGCAGCAGAGCTGTATAAGCAGTCTGTTAGAATACAGGCGGTGGCAAATGAGCATTAAAGAAACAGCAAAAGCTTACCACGACAAGGGTTTTAATTGCGCACAGTCCGTGCTTTCCTCCTGCGGGAAATATACCGGTTTAGACGAAAAAACCGCACTTGCAATAGGCGGTGGATTCGGTCTCGGTGTGCGAAGCGGGGAGATATGCGGAGCAATCAGCGGCGCTGTAATGGCAATCGGTCTGGCAAATCCCTTTATCGACGGCAGTGACCTTGAAGCTAAAAGAAAAGTAACTTCACTAACCGTAGAATGTACAGCAGCCGCAAAGGAAAAATTCGGCTGTATTCGCTGCTGTGACCTAAAAGGGGACTATTCTAACTGTCCGCATTATATTCAGGAAATGGCGGATATTGCCGAGGAAATAATAAATAATAACAAATAAAGATACAGGAGAAAAAACTATGGGTATTTACGAAGAACTGGTTGCCCGCGGACTTATTGCCCAGGTAACAAACGAAGAAGAAATCAGAGATATGGTCAATAACGGCAAGGCCACTTTCTACATCGGCTTTGACCCCACCGCAGACTCTCTGCATGTCGGTCACTTCATGGCACTCTGCCTTATGAAGCGCCTGCAGATGGCAGGAAATAAGCCCATTGCTCTTATCGGCGGCGGTACTGCAATGATTGGTGACCCTTCAGGCAGAACTGATATGCGTTCTATGATGACAAGAGAAACCATTGACCATAACTGCGAGTGCTTCAAAAAGCAGATGTCACGCTTCATTGAATTCGGTGTGGGTAAAGCAATGATGGTAAACAACGCTGATTGGCTGCTTGACCTCAACTACATCGAATTCATCCGCGATATCGGTGCTTGCTTCAGCGTAAACAATATGCTTCGCGCCGAGTGCTTCAAGCAGCGCATGGAAAAGGGACTCAGCTTCCTTGAGTTTAACTACATGCCCATGCAGAGCTATGACTTCTACTACCTGTATCAGAAATACGGCTGCAATATGCAGTTCGGCGGCAATGACCAATGGAGTAATATGCTTGGTGGTACCGAGCTTATACGCCGCAAGCTGGGTAAGGACGCACACGCCATGACCATCACTCTGCTCCTCAACTCCGAGGGCAAGAAGATGGGCAAGACCGCCTCCGGTGCAGTATGGCTTGATCCTAACAAGACCACACCCTTTGAGTTCTATCAGTACTGGCGCAATGTAGGCGACGCAGATGTCCTCAAGTGCATCCGCATGCTTACTTTCCTGCCTCTTGAGCAGATTGACGAGATGGATAAGTGGGAAGGCAGCCAGCTCAACAAGGCAAAAGAAATCCTCGCATATGAGCTCACAGCTCTCGTACACGGCGAAGAAGAGGCAAAAAAGGCCGAGGCCTCCGCAAAAGCACTCTTCGGCGGCAACGGAGCCAATGAGAATATGCCCAGCACCGAAATCTCCGAGGCAGACCTCACTGACGGTGCCATGGACATCATGACCGCCCTTGTAAAGTCCGAGCTATGCGCATCCAAGAGCGAGGCACGCCGCAATATTCAGCAGGGCGGCGTATCCGCAAATGACGAGAAGGTAACCGATATATCCAAAGCCTTCACCGCAGAGGAGCTCAAAGCAGGCGTTATTCTCAAGCGCGGCAAAAAGAACTTCAACAAGATAATTCTCAAGTAAAGGAAGCTTACTAAATGTCTATAGAAAAGGGAAGAGCATACTTCCGCCAATTCGGAATGGAAGACCGCGTTCTGGAATTTGATGTTTCCAGCGCCACCGTTGAGCTTGCCGCACTTGCCGTGGGTGTAGAGGGTGCCAGAATTGCCAAAACCCTATCCTTCAAGAAGGATGATTCCTGCATACTAATCCTTGCAGCAGGTGATGCGAGAATTGACAACCGCAAGTTCAAGGACTATTTCCACATGAAGGCAAAAATGCCCACCCCCGAAGAGGTGCTGGAGCTTGTAGGTCATCCCGTTGGCGGTGTCTGCCCCTTCGGAATCAATGACGGCATCGATGTTTATCTTGACGAAAGCCTCAAGCGCTTTGAAACCGTTTTCCCTGCAGTGGGCAGTGGAAACAGCGCCATTGAGCTTAATCTTGAGGAGCTGTACAAGTATTCAAACGCCATTGCGTGGATTGATGTTTGCAAGCTTCCCGAGGCTTTAGCTGAATAGTAAAAAACGCTGAAAGCTTTTGCTTTCAGCGTTTTTGCTTACCAGAAGTTTGTTCTTTCGTAGGTGCAAATATTATAATTTCCTATTGAATCCATATCGCTTGAATCAATTGCTCTGATAATCATTGTATCTCCGTCATACTCTACAGAAAAATCAGTCCATGTGGTATCATCAGGTGCAGCGCTGTTTTCATCATCGTAATAATAGCTGACTCTGTGCATGAAAGTTATTCTTCCGAAGAAGTTATATTCAATTTCCCGTTCGAAGGTTACTCTTTCATTATCATCAAGTCGCTTTACTACCCATCCATGGTCATCATATACAGTAGTCCAGCAGTAGTAGCCATCCTCGTCAAAAAACTGACTATAAGTCAAACCGTCTTCGACATAAGTATTTACACTGTAGCGGTATACTTCAGTTTCATCACCATTAGAGTATTCTTCGGTATATAAAACCAAATTGTGCTTTCCGTCATATGTATATGTTGCGAAGCCGCCTTCCCATTCCTCACGAACCATATCAGAGCCATCATATTCATAGCCGTAGGCAGTGACATATTCATTGTCATTATTATAGCAATCTTCTTGGGTAGTGAGAATTCTGTGGTTGCTCTGACCGGTAATAAGAGCTACTGTATCCGTAAAGAAAAACAGGGCCGCAGCTATGCCGATAAGCAGTACGAATACGCCGAGGAAAATAAACAAACCCTTGTGCTTGCATTTTTTCTTTTCCTTTTTGGGTTTTGCGCTATTTTTGGCCACAATCTGCTCCACAGCAGGTTCATAAAACACTGCCTGTTTATTTGCCGTTTTTTGTGCATCAGGCTCCGCATACGCAGGCGGCAGAAGAGGGTTTCCACATTGTCTGCAGAATTTCGTCCCTTCCTCATAGGGAGCTCCGCACTTTGTGCAAAACTTCATATTATTTCTCCTTTCGACAAATTGCCGTATATTGCTGTTTCTATATTAGCATATTTTGTAATTTGAGGTCAATAGAGGTTTGATATTCAAATCTATATTAAGTTTTGCTTTGTAAAAATTAGAAAAGCAAGTATTTGCGTACGCAATAAGCTTGCCAATCAATATATTGTGATGTATAATGTATTAGTTAGAATATATGCAGGCAGGGGATACCCCTTTAGAAGTATCCCCCTGTATATAAAAGCGGCGGTGCGCACCTGACCGCTGAATCATTTTATGCCGCATATTATACAGAGGTTAATGTTATGATAAAGATAGCTCCTTCCATTCTTTCCGCAGATTTTGCAAAGCTCGGTGCCGAAATTGAGGACATCAAAGCCGGTGGCGCGGATTACGTTCATTTCGATGTCATGGACGGTGAATTCGTTCCCAACATTTCCATCGGCGTGCCTGTTCTCAAGTCCATCCGCAAAGTCACGGATATGTTCCTGGATGTGCATCTTATGATTGACCGCCCCGTGCGCTATGCAGAGGTGTTCTGCAAGTCAGGTGCCGACCTTGTCATGTTCCATGTTGAGTCTGATACTCCGGAGAATATTGAAAAAGCTATTGAAATCGTAAAGAGTAACGGCAAAAAAGTCGGCCTTTCCGTAAAGCCCAAAACGCCCGCTTCTGCGCTCTATCCTTTTATTGATGAGCTGGACATGGTCCTCGTTATGACCGTTGAGCCCGGCTTCGGCGGACAGAGCTTTATGCACGACCAACTTCCGAAGATAAAAGAATTCCGCGAAGAAATTGACCGCAGAGGTCTCGATTGTGAGCTTGAGGTTGACGGCGGTGTTGACCCCGTCACCGCAAAGCTCGTTAAGGATGCCGGCGCAAACATTCTCGTTGCCGGCAGTGCCGTTTTCGGCAAGGCAGACCGTGCCGCCCAAATCAATGCTATCAGAAATGCGTAAACGGAGATAAGCTATGTCATTCTTTCCTGCATCACTTGAAAACCTTATAGATAAGTTTGCGTCCTTGCCCGGAATAGGCCGCAAGAGCGCCCAGCGTCTTGCTTTTCATGTTCTTTCTCTGCCCGACTGTGATGCGGAAAGCTTTGCCGAAGCTATAGTAAATGCTAAAAAAACCGTTAGCTGCTGTAGAATCTGCCAGAATCTTACCGAGGGTGAGGTATGTTCTGTCTGCGCCAGCGACAGAAGAGACCGCTCCACCGTATGCGTTGTTTCTGAGCCCCGCGATGTTCTATCCATTGAGCGCAGCCATGAATTCAATGGCGTATACCATGTTCTTCACGGCGTTTTGTCTCCGATAGGTCATGTCGGCCCCGATGACATTAAAATAAAGGAACTTCTGCTGCGTGTTGCCGCTGATGACAGCGAAATTGACGAAATCATCATGGCCACCAACCCTGACACCGAGGGTGATGCCACAGCAATGTACATTTCCAGACTTCTTAAGCCATTTAATGTTAAGGTTACTCGTCTTGCCTACGGTATCCCTGTGGGATCCAATCTCGAGTTTGCTGATGACGCAACTCTGCTTCGCGCCATAGAAGGCCGAATTGAAATGTAATTTACAGGATATAATCCTTATTAGTATCAACCTACATACCGAAATTAACACGGGGGAGACTCCTCACTGCAGATGCGATTCAGGGCAGTTTGCTGTGAGGCTCCCTTTGCTTTGCATTTTCGGAAACAGAAAATTAAAGGAGAAAAAATGACACCTAAAATTAAAATCATACCTCTTGGAGGCCTCGGTGAAATTGGTAAGAATATGACCGCATTTGAGTGCGGCACAGATATTATTGTTGTTGACTGTGGTCTCGGCTTTCCCGATGAACAAATGTACGGTATTGATATTGTAATACCTGATATTTCTTACCTTAAGGCCAATGCCGAAAGGATAAGGGGCATTATACTCACACACGGCCACGAGGACCATATCGGAGCCATTCCCTATGTACTTCGGGAACTTGATGTGCCTCTTTACGCTACGCCGCTTACGGCAGCGCTTGTGGAGCTCAAGCTCGAGGAGCATGATCTGCTCTATAACACACAGATTTTCACTAAAAAGGTAGGCGATGTATTTCGCCTCGGCTGCTTCAGCATTGAGTTTATCAATGTCAACCACAGCATAGCGGATTCTGTTGCGTTGGCAATAAAGACACCGCTTGGCACAATCATTCACACCGGAGACTTCAAAATCGATGTAACGCCTATACAGGGAAGCATGACAGATATCGTTCGCCTCGGTCAGCTCGGCAACGAAGGCGTTCTTGCATTGCTTAGCGACTCTACCAATGTTGAAAAAGCAGGTCATTCCGCATCCGAGCGCAAGGTGGGCGAAACATTCGATAAGCTCTTCAAGAACTGTGATCAGCGTATTATTATTACCACCTTTGCGTCGAATGTCCACCGCCTGCAGCAAATCATTGATGTTGCGGCAAAGTATAAGCGCAAAGTCGGAATCACCGGCCGAAGCATGGAGAATATTCTGCGCGTTGCTACAGTTTTGGGCTACCTTAATGTTCCCGATGATGTATTGGTGGACATCAATCAAATTAATAAGCTTCCCGAAAACAAGGTTGTAATAATATCCACAGGCAGCCAGGGTGAAACCATGTCCGCGCTTTACAGAATGGCATTCTCCGAGCACCGTCAGATAAACATCAAGGCAGGAGACAGAGTAATTATCTCGGCATCTGCTATTCCGGGTAATGAGACAATGATAAGCAAGGTTATTGATGAGCTTTTCCATAAGGGTGCGGAGGTAATTTATGACCGAAATACCGACCTTCATGTGTCCGGTCATGCATCCCAGGAAGAGCAGAAGATGATGCTCGCCCTGGTAAAGCCCAAGTATTTTATCCCTGTTCACGGCGAATACCGTATGCTGGTTAAGCATGCAGAGCTGGGAAAAATCATGGGTGTTCAGCCTAAAAACATAGTTATAGGAGAAAACGGCAAGGTAATCGAGATTACAAAGAAGACCGCAAAGCTCAACGGAGCAGTTCAGTCCGGTGCTGTTATGGTTGACGGCATGGGTGTAGGAGATGTGGGAAGCGTCGTTATGCGCGACCGCCACCGTCTTGCCGAAGATGGCATGGTCGTCATTGTTGTAACCCTGTCCTCTTGGGACAACGCACTGCTGTCCGAGCCGGAGATTTTAACAAGAGGCTTTATTTATGTCAAGGAAGCCGAAGGCATGCTGGATGAGCTAAAACGCGTTACAAAGGAAACTCTTGAGGCCTGCGAAGAGGCCGGCGTCCGTGATTGGTCTGCGATCAAAAGCCGCATAAAGAGCAATGTTTCAGGATATCTCTACAAAACTACAAAGCGCAGTCCTATGATTTTACCTCTTATTTCTGAAGTATGAGTATTCCTTATTTTGATTGTCACTGCGACACAATAGTTGAAGCAAGCCTTTCTAACGAGGGCTTGCTTCGCAATAAACGCCACATTGATATTGAACGCATTTCCCGTTATTCTCCTTGTGCTCAAGTTTTTGCCGTATGTACTGAATACAGGCCTGAAACGCTCGGCAATACGCAGCATTTCATTGGGAAACTACGGCAGGAGATAGATAAAAACAGCGATAAAATCAGCCTTTGTCTTTCAAAAGAAGATATAGATACTGCTATAGCCAGCGGAAAAATTGCAGCGTTGCTTTCAATTGAGGGAGCATCGCAGATTTCTTCTCTTAAGACCGCTTATGAGCACGGTGTGCGCATTGTTCACCCTACCTGGAACAATGATAATTACATTTGCGGAGCTGCCGCAGGCAGCGGTTACGGGCTTACTGACCGTGGCAGGGAATTTGTCCGCAGCTGCAATGATATGGGCATTCTTCTGGATATGTCCCACGCATCAGAGCGCAGTTTTTGGGATGTGATTGAGTTGTCGGAAAAGCCTATTATTGCAGGCCATTCTAACTCAAAAGCCTTGTGTGATGTACCTCGCAATATCACGGATGAGCAGTTTATCGCTTTAACAAACTGCGGCGGCGGTGCAGGAATTAATCTGTACACCGGTTTTTTAGGCTTAAACCGTGATTTTGACGCAGTCATCGCCCACATAGAGCACTTTTTGTCTATCGGAGGTATGAAATCCGTATTTCTGGGCTGCGACTTTGACGGAACGGACTCACTTCCGCAGGGAATCAGCGGAGTGCAGGATATGGAAAAACTTTACGATATGCTTTTACGCAGGAATTATCCCGAAGATCTTGTTCGAGATATTTTCTGGAATAATCTTTACAACATAATCGGGAGGGTACTGTGAACATACAGATATTCGGAAAAAGCAAATGCTTTGACACCAAAAAAGCCGAGCGTTACTTTAAAGAACGCCGCATTAAATATCAGTTTGTGGATATCATGAAGTTCGGCATGAGCAGGGGAGAGCTTAACTCCGTAAAAAATGCCGTGGGCTTTGACGCCATGGTTAACACCGCAGACGAGGATTATCCGCTTCTGCAGTATCTTGCCTCTAACGACGCAAAGATGGAGAAGCTTTTTGAATGTCCCTGGCTTATTAAAACACCCATTGTCCGTAACGGAAAGCAGGCAACCGTGGGCTATCAGCCTGATGTTTGGGCAAAGTGGGAATGAGGTATTAATATGAATGCTCTGAAAAATCTTAAGCCCGAAAAGGTTTTTGAATTCTTTGAAATGCTCAGCTCCGTGCCTCACGGTTCAAATAATATTTGGCAGATCAGTAATCTTTGTTGTGATTTTGCAAAGGAACGCGGCCTGGCGTACTATCAGGATGAGGTCGGGAATGTAATCATCTACAAGGGTGGAAGCAAGGGCTATGAGGACAAAGCGCCCGTTATTATTCAGGGCCACATGGATATGGTGACCGTAAAAAATCCGGATTGTGATATAGATTTGGAGAAAGATGGTTTGCGCCTTGTGACCGACGGAGAATATGTTTGGGCAGAAGGCACAAGTCTCGGTGCCGATGACGGTATCGCCGTTGCTATGGCGTTGGCCGTTCTTGATTCAGATTCCATAGAGCATCCTCCTATTGAGGCTGTTTTTACAATTAACGAGGAAACTGGCATGGACGGTGCTGAATTTATTGATGTATCGAACATTTCCGGCCGTATTATGCTTAATATCGACTCCGAGGACGAGGGGATTATTACCGCTGGCTGTGCAGGCGGCCTAAAGCTCAACGCAAGCTTCAGTGTTAAGAGAAGTAAAGACTATATACACGCAGCAAGAATTGCAATTTACGGGCTTACAGGCGGTCACTCCGGCGCCGAGATACAGAAGGGCAGGGCAAATTCAAACATTCTCCTTGGAAGACTTCTTTCAAGATTAGGTGATATCCGTTTGATTTCTGCCAAGGGCGGAGAAAAGGATAATGCCATAGCCAACAAAACAATTTGCCAGATTGCAATATCAAACTTTGACGCAGTTAAGAAGGCTGTGGAAATATTCGAGTCAGAGGTAAAAGCGGAATATTCCGAGACGGATCCTGACTTAACGATAAGAATTATTGACGAAGAATTTAACAACTCCGGCGCCATAGATTTGGTTTCAAGCAAGAGAATTATTAAAACGATAGCCTCTGTGCCGGACGGCGTTCAGAAATTGAGCGATGATATTCCCGGACTCGTTCAGACATCGCTTAACTTCGGTGTGTTGAACATTAATGATTACACCGCAGAGATGACCTTCTGCCTTCGAAGCTCCGTTGCAGAGGAAAAGAAAGAGCTTAAAGAAAGGCTTGAAGCTATCATTACCGGTAACCGCGGTAAAGTAAGCACCCACGGAGATTATCCCGCATGGGAATATCGTAATAACTCCCCGCTGCGCGATACCGCCGCTGCGGCATTTGAAAAATTATATGGATATAAGCCTGAAATTTCGGTTATTCATGCAGGGTTGGAGTGCGGACTTCTGTCCGATAAGATAACGGGACTTGACTGCATATCCTTCGGCCCGACAATACATGAAATACACACCACAAGAGAGAAGCTTGATGTGGCCTCAACTGAAAGGACATGGAATTTCCTTCTTGAAATACTGAAAAGCCTTTAAAACAGCAAAAAACCGCTCAAAAGAGCGGTTTTTGTTTTCTTGTTGAGTGGGTCTATAAGCCGGGTTCTGTCTTAAACGACCATCTATCTACTCCTGACATTGCTGTCAGGCTCAAGCCGCCTCCTGAGAACGATCGGGCCGATCTATTGTTCTCCCACGGCGTTGCTCCGGATAGAGTTTACAGCACCGAACTGTCTCCAGCCGGCGAGTGAGCTCTTACCTCACTTTTCCACCCTTACCGATAAATCGGCGGTATATTTCTGTTGCACTTGTCCGAGGGTTACCCCTGGCGGGCGTTACCCGTTATCCTTGCCCTATGGAGCCCGGACTTTCCTCACGCACAGACTTTCGTCTTATGCCCGCGGTCGTTCGGCCCACTCAAGTGAGTATTTTACCCATATTAGTGCTTTAAGTCAATAGAAATTTCTTGTTTTTGATCTATTTAAGCCTTATAATATATTAGTTAAAGGAGGATATATCCATGACTCTTTATGATTACATTGAAGGTATTAAAAATAAAAGGATCGGCGTCATCGGTGTGGGTGTCAGCAACACTCCGCTGATTGAAAAGCTTCTTGAGCGCGGCTGCAATGTTACAGCCTGCGATAAACGCACATCAGAGCAGTTGGGAGAGGACTACACCCGACTTTCTGAAATGGGCGCCAAATTCAATTTAGGTGGAGATTATCTGGAAAACCTTGACTTTGATATCGTTTTCCGTACCCCCGGCCTCATGCCCTTTGATCCGCATCTTGAAGCCGTAAAAGCTCGAGGCGGCATTGTAACAAGCGAGATGGAAGTATTCTTTTCTCTTTGCCCCTGCCGCATCATCTCCGTAACAGGCAGCGACGGCAAGACCACAACTACTACCATTATTTCCGAGCTTCTCAAAGCTCAGGGTTATACAGTTCACCTGGGCGGCAACATCGGCAGGCCCTTGCTCTGTGATGTTGACAACATGACAAAGGATGATTTTGCGGTACTTGAGCTCAGCTCTTTCCAGCTTCACAGCATGAGCTGCAAGCCTGATGTTGCCGTTATCACCAACATATCCCCAAATCACCTTGATAAGCACAAGGATTATCAGGATTATATCGACGCAAAGAGCTTTATTTTCCTTGCTCAGGATGCTGAAAACCGCCTTGTTCTTAACCATGAGAACGAATTCTCCGCATACTACAGAGAAAAAGCAAAATCTGAAATTGCATATTTCAGCCGCATTTGCGAGCTTGCAAACGGTGTATACTCTGATGACAAGTATATCTATCGCGTAAACAAGGGTGTAAAGTCCGTAGTAATGGCGATTGAAGATATTAAGCTACCGGGAACTCACAATCTTGAAAACTATATGGCAGCTTTTGCGGCCACAGACGGTCTTGTCGGTGATTCTGTATGCGTTGATGTCGCAAGGAGCTTTAACGGTGTTGAGCACCGCTTGGAGCGCGTAAGGGAGCTTAACGGCGTTGTATATATTAACGACTCCATAGGCACAAGCCCCAGTCGTACTGCCGCAGGTCTTCACGCACTGAAAACGAAGCCCATTCTCATTGCAGGCGGCTATGACAAACACATTCCTTTTGATTCTTTAGGCGATGAAATATGCCTGAATGTAAAGAAGCTGTATCTCACAGGCGCAACTGCAGAGAAAATTTCTTCTGCCGTAAAAGCATCCAAGTACTACAGTGAGGACTTCCCCATGATTATCATGGATGACTTCAAGAAAACCGTGCTGGCAGCCTCCGAAGCTGCAGAAGCAGGGGACATTGTCCTTCTTTCACCTGCCTGCGCCGCGTTTGACAAATTCAAGAACTTCATGGAGCGCGGCAAATACTTTAAACAGATTGTGATGGAACTCTGATATGAACATTTCAGATATTAAGCCTCGTGTGTATGAGCTTGCCCGCGAAGCCGAGGCCGAGATAAGGCCCGTGTTTGAGCACATTGACAGCATCGCCGAAAAGAATACTATAAAGGTTATGGCGGCTTTTCAGGATAACAAGGTATCCGAATCCTGCTTTGCAGGAACTACCGGCTACGGGTATGATGATTTAGGCAGGGAAGTGCTGGACAAGGTCTATGCCCAGGTTTTTAAAACCGAAGCCGCACTTGTCAGAATCGGCTTCGTAAACGGTACTCACGCCCTTTCTGCGGCGCTTTTCTCAATGTTAAAGCCCGGAGATACTCTCCTTTCCGTAACCGGCCTGCCTTATGACACCCTTCGCAATGCCATCGGCATCGAAGGAAATCTTCACGGATCTCTTAAATTCTACGGAATTAATTATGCCCAGGTTGATTTAAAAAGCGGCAACCCGGATATTGAATCAATTAAGCTCGCCGCATCTGACAGCTCTGTTGCCGCGGTGCTTATTCAGCGATCACGCGGTTACGATGACCGCCGTGCCCTGTCATCCGAGGAAATCGGTGAAATCTGCGCGGCAGTAAAGTCTATTAATCCGAGAATTAATGTAATGGTCGATAATTGCTACGGCGAATTCACCGGTGAGCATGAGCCGACAGAGTTCGGCGTTGACCTCATAGCCGGCTCTCTGATTAAAAATCCCGGCGGCGGCATCGCCCCCACAGGCGGATATATTGCGGGCAGGGCAGACCTTGTTGAAAAGGCAGCAATGCGCCTTACAACGCCGGGCATAGGCGGTGAGTGCGGATCCACACTCGGGAATAACCGTCTGCTGTTTCAGGGCTTTTTCATGGCACCCCATATTGTGGCGCAGGCTCTTAAAACCGCTGTCTTCTGCGCTGCCATGATGAAGAAAATCGGTTTTAAAACATCTCCCTCTCCCGATGAAATCAGAAATGACATTATTCAGATGATTACTCTCGAAAATGCCGACAACATGCGAAGATTCTGCCGTGGCATTCAGAGTGGTGCGCCTGTTGATTCCTATGTTACCCCGGAGCCCTGGCAGATGCCCGGATATAATGTGCCCGTAATTATGGCGGCAGGTGCCTTTGTTCAAGGCTCATCAATTGAGCTTTCAGCAGACGGGCCTATGAAAGAGCCCTATATTGCTTATATGCAGGGCGGAATTACATACGAATCCGGTAAGCTGGGAATAATGATGGCTGTAAGTGAAATGCTGGAGTGATTTTCCGCATATAATGCATGGGGTGGTCTCATGTATTATCGCCGCAGTCATGCAAAAACCGCTCGCAGAAAAATTCCCGTTCTTCTTGTCTTAACAGTGTTGTCGATACTTATTGTATTGGCTCTGTTTTTCCGCAGATTATCAATACAGATTGCGGTTTCTGATGCCGTAGACATTGTAAATTCAGCAGTCAACGACGCTGTCAGTGAGATAATTAGCGAGGGCGGATACGATTTTGATTATTTTGTGAATCTGTCCAAGGACGAAAGCGGTAATATAACAGCAATATCCAGCAATATGCCGCACATCAATGCACTTTCAACTCAAATTCTGGATAGGGTAATGTCAGCTGCTGATGATGGCTCTATCGATGTGGCAATCCCCATGGGAAATCTATTGGGAATTAATCTGCTTACAGGAAGCGGACCTGAAATTAATGTAGATGTTGTAATGCTTACATCATCAAAAACTGACTTTAAAAGCGTTATACAATCTGCAGGAATTAATCAGAACGAATATCAGCTCATGCTTGAAATAACAATTGATATCGATGTAATGGTGCCCTGGGCTACCGAAAGTGCCACAACAGTTACAGAGGTGCTTATTGCGGACACGGTAATCGTAGGCAGCGTACCTGAAACATATTTTAAACTGGAGAACTGATTATGGATGTACAGAAGGAAATAGACGCTCTGCGAAGAGAGCTTGAATATCACAGCAAGCTGTACTATGTAGACGATGCACCCGTCATCTCTGACTATGACTATGATATGCTCATGCAGCGCCTTAAAAAGCTCGAGGAAGAGCATCCCGAGCTTATTACGCCAACTTCTCCCACACAGAAGGTGGGCGGCTACGCGCTTAACACCTTTGCAGAGGTACATCACGAGGTGCCGCTTGAGAGTCTGACGGATGTTTTTTCCTATGAGGAACTATTCCAGTTTGGTGAACGCATGGACAGCATGATATCCTCCGCACACGAATATTGCGTTGAGCCGAAAATCGATGGGCTCTCTATGTCTCTTGAGTATGAAAACGGCATTTTTGTCCGCGGCGCAACTCGCGGAAACGGCACGGTGGGGGAGGATGTAACAGAAAATCTCCGTACCATCCGCAGCCTGCCGCTGCGCATTGTTGACGCTCCCGAAAAGCTCATTGTCCGCGGCGAGGTTTATATGTCAAAGGTTGTGTTCAATGAGCTTAATGCAGAGCGTGAAATCAACGGTGAAGAACCTCTTGCAAATCCCCGAAATGCCGCCGCAGGCTCAATCAGACAGCAGGATTCCCGCGTTGCCGCCTCAAGAAAGCTTGATATTATCTGCTTTAACATGCAGATGAGCAGCGGTGAGGAATATTCAACTCATGCGGAAACACTTGATGCGCTGAAGCACATGGGATTTCCCGTTGTACCGCACACTCTTTACCGCAATATTCATGATTGTGTTGAGCGCATAGAATGGCTCGGCGAAAACCGCGAAAGCCTTGCCTATGATATGGACGGAGCCGTAATTAAGATAAATTCTCTTGAGCAGCGCCGTTCCCTGGGTAGTACCGCAAAAGCGCCCAGATGGGCAGTTGCATATAAATATCCTCCCGAGAAGAAGGAAAGCAGGGTAGTGGACATCCTTGTGCAGGTTGGACGAACAGGCGTACTTACACCTAAAGCGGTGATCGAGCCCGTACGGCTTGCGGGAACAAAGGTTACAAACGCCACACTGCACAATCAGGACAATATCGACAGGCTTGACATCCGTATCGGAGATACAGTTGTTGTCCAAAAGGCAGGGGAGATAATTCCCGAGGTACTTTCAGTTAATAAATCAAAGCGTCCCGAGGGTACCGTGCCATTTGTTATGCCGGAGTATTGCCCCGAATGCGGTGCGCCTACGGTTAGGGATGAAGACGGTGCTGCACTTCGCTGTACAAGCCCCGAGTGTCCCGCGCAAAGACTTCGTAATCTTGCGCATTTCGCATCCCGTGAAGCAATGGACATTGAAGGCCTCGGTATTTCCGTATGCGAGCTTTTAATCAGCACGGGCCTTGTTTCAAGTCCTGCCGAGCTTTATTATCTCAAGGCTGACGCAGTTGCCGAGCTTGACAGAATGGGTAAAACCTCTGCATCAAATCTTATTCGTTCAATTGAAAAGAGCAAGGCAGCGGGTCTTGCAAGGCTTCTTTGTGCCTTTGGCATTCGCCAGGTAGGTCAGAAAGCCGCAAAAACACTTGCATCCCACTTTGGAAGCCTCGATAAACTCATGGAGGCTTCTCTTGAGGAGCTTATGGCTGTTCCCGATGTAGGCGGCATAACCGCAGGCTTTATTAAGGAATGGTTCTCTCTGCCTCAGTCACAGCATCAGATTAGGCTTTTGCGCGAGGCAGGTGTATCCTTTGACAGCACCGAGATTGTTACCGATACTCGCTTTGCAGGAATGACCTTTGTCCTTACGGGCGAGCTCAGCACACTAAAGCGCGATGAGGCATCGGCTATAATCGAAAGCTTCGGCGGCAAGGCAAGCTCCTCGGTGTCAAAGAAAACCACCTATGTGCTTGCAGGCGAAAACGCAGGAAGCAAGCTTAAAAAGGCGCAGGACTTGGGCATAAACATAATTAGTGAAGAAGAATTTAAAAATATGATTAAGTAAAAGAAGCACTCATTTGAGTGCTTCTTTTTTAACCCTTTGCATTTGTTCAGCATATTATAAATTGCAAAGGAGGAATCATATAATTGGACAATAAATGCGATTATAAGAGTGGCGGTCTGCCCAGCTGCGCACCTTTAGCAATGGCATATGTGCCCATGCAGGACAGCGCAAAGCCAACCTACGATGCAGCTGAAGCCCTGACCCGTGGCACACTTTTTCCCGGACTTGACCTGCCATTTATGAATATGGTTAACAAAGGTGACCTCACCGGAACACCTTTAGGAGAACTCATGGCACTTGATTTTGTAGCACATGAGCTCGTTCTGTATCTTGACACTCACTGCAATGACCGAGAAGCATTTGAAATGCTCCGGGATGTTATGAAGCTGGCAAACGAAGCCCATGAGCGTTACGCCAAGCTGTACGGTCCGCTGATGCACAGTGATCTTGAAGAATCAAAGAGCTTCACCTGGCTTAAGAATCCCTGGCCTTGGGATTACTGCGGGAAAAAGGAGGACTGACAATGTTTGTGTATGAAAAGAAGCTCCAGTATCCTGTGAGTATCAAAAATCCCAATCCGGCTCTTGCAAAATTCATCATAAGTCAATACGGAGGTCCTGATGGGGAGCTCGGAGCATCGCTTCGTTACCTGTCGCAGCGTTACAGCATGCCATACCCCGAGCTTAAGGGACTCTTAACCGATATCGGAACCGAAGAGCTGGGGCATTTAGAAATGGTTGGCACAATCGTTCATCAGCTTACTCGCAAAATGTCTCCGGAGGAAATCAAGAAGGCAGGATTTGACGCCTACTTTGTAGACCATACTGCCGGTGTATATCCGCAGTTTGCCTCGGGAACACCGTGGACGGCCGCCACAATGCAGGTTAAGGGCGATGTGCTCACAGACCTTCATGAAGACATGGCGGCAGAGCAGAAGGCTCGTACCACTTATGACAACATTCTTACGCTGTCAGACGATCCCGATGTAAATAATGTTATCAAATTCCTACGGGAGAGGGAAGTGGTACACTATCAGCGCTTCGGCGAGGCGCTTCGCCTTGCTACGGAGAAGTTGGACAGCAAAAACTTCTATATGACAAATCCGGCATTCAAGGGTTAAAAACAAAGAAGACCGTTTTAGAAACGGTCTTCTTTGTTTTTATTTTATTCCGCTGCCTTTGCTCTGACTTTTTTTAGTCTTGCATATCGGGGAAGGGAATTGGCTTTGGGAATCTTCGGTTCACCCTGAATAAGGGGAAGAACATAGTTAATAAAGTCCGATGTTACATAGTTACCGTCATCGGTAATCCATTCCAAAGGAACCTTCTTTTCGTAGTTTGCAACACTGCTGAGAGAAAGCAGGGTGTAGTTGCACTTATACAATCCTGAGCTGTCATCACGTTCAAAGGCAACCATTTTGCCGGTTTCGCCTGCAATTGCAGACTCTACAGCAACCTTGCCGGCATTAAACGCTTCATCAATATCAACTACGGAGGCAATATGTGCTGCGCTGCGCTGCAGAAGACTGAGTTCAATTCCGCGAACCTTCTTGACATTCAGTCTCGCCTTTATGTAGTCAGCAAGTCTGGTTGCAAGTCCGCCAAGCTGAGCATGGCCGAAGCCATCTGTTCCGGAGGTCTTGGCCTCGGACACAAAAGTACCGTCTGCATAGTGAAGACCTTCAGACACGGCAATAAGTACATTATGCTTCTGCTTAAGTACTTGTGCCACATCTTCAGTGAATTTGTACAGGTCAAAATCGCGCTCAGGAAGATAAATAAGGTCAGGACCGCATCCGTCGCCAAATTCAGTAGCTAAAGCAGCACTTGCAGTAAGCCAGCCTGCATGACGCCCCATAATTTCAACGACAGTAACCATTTCCGTGTCGTAAACATCGGTGTCTTTGCCGATTTCCATACAGCTTGTGGCAATGAATTTTGCCGCACTGCCAAAACCGGGGCAGTGGTCAGTACCGAAAAGGTCGTTGTCAATGGTTTTGGGAACGCCCATTACGCGGCACTCATAGCCTACCTTTTCCATATAACGGCTGATTTTGTTGCAGGTATCCATTGAATCGTTGCCGCCGTTATAGAAGAAATATCTAACATCATATTTCTTGAAAATCTCAAGTATGCGCTTATAGTCCGTATCATCTACATCGGGATCCGCGATTTTATAGCGACAGGATCCAAGCTCTGACGCGGGTGTATTGAGAAGAAGCTTAAGCTCATAATCTTCCTCTTCGCCCATGTCATAAAGTATATCATCAAGTACACCTTTAATTCCGTGAGCAGCTCCGTATACTTTGGTAATGCACTTTGCTTCAAGCGCAGTTTTTATAACACCGTATGCACTGGCATTTATTACAGATGTGGGGCCGCCTGATTGGCCGAAAATACAAGCGCCAACTAATTCATTATTAAAATTTTTATCCAAAATATCTCCTCCACACAGTTATGATTATTGATTATAACATGAACTTGGTTTATAATAAATAAAAAATATAAAATTTAGTTTATTTTTTTAGGAGATGTTTATTATGCCTCTGGTAACAACAAAGGAAATGTTTGAAAAAGCATACAAGGGCGGCTATGCCATCGGCGCATTTAATGTGAACAACATGGAAATCGTACAGGGAATAACCGAAGCGGCAAAAGACCTTAACGCACCTTTGATTCTTCAGGTATCCAAGGGCGCCCGTTCCTACGCAAATCACACCTACCTCATGAAGCTTGTTGAAGCAGCAGTTGCTGAAACAGGGCTTCCCATAGCACTTCATCTTGACCACGGCGACAGCTTTGATATCTGCAAGAGCTGCATCGACGGAGGCTTTACCTCCGTTATGATCGATGCCTCCTCTAAAAGCTTTGAGGAGAACATTGAAGTCACCCGTAAGGTTGTTGATTATGCTCACAGCCACGGTGTTGTCGTTGAAGCAGAGCTCGGTACTCTCGCCGGCATAGAGGATGAGGTTAATGTTTCCGCTGAGGATTCCTCCTATACCCGTCCCGAGGATGTTCAGGAATTTGTAGAGCGCACCGGATGCGACTCTCTTGCAATAGCAATCGGCACCTCCCACGGCGCATACAAGTTCAAGCCCGGTACCGATCCCAAGCTTCGCTTTGATATTCTCGAAGAGGTTGAGAAGCGTCTGCCCGGATTCCCCATCGTTCTGCACGGCTCATCTTCAGTTCCCCAGGAATTTGTAAAGCTGATAAACGAAAACGGCGGCAATATGCCCGGTGCAATAGGTGTTCCGGAGGATCAGCTTCGCAAGGCAGCTTCCATGGCAGTATGCAAGATTAACATTGATTCAGACCTGCGCCTTGCCATGACCGCAACAATTCGCCAGTATTTTAATGAGCATCCCGAGCATTTTGACCCCCGTCAGTATCTCAAACCCGCAAGAGCAGCAATCAAGGACATGGTTGCTCATAAAATCGTAGATGTTCTGGGCTGCAACGGAAAAGCATAATTCTTTCCCCTTGATTACCTTATGATAACAGGGAGGTGGAGGCGTGGGCCTCAAACTCAAAACAGATAAAAAACTGCCTTCTTTAAAAGGACTTAATTATTTATCACTTATCAGGGCTGCAGTTGCAATAGTCATTTTGATTATTGCAAATTCAATGAGTCTTGACAATCTGATTTATATTATTATTTCTCTTGCAGCAATTCTTGTTGCCGGATTTGATATCGTCTTCGCTGCAGTGGATTCCATTCAGAAAAAGGATTATTTCTCATACGATATTCTGATTCTCTTTGCCGCAGTAGTAGCTTTCAGTGCAGGCTGTATAAAGGAAGCAGTTCTTCTTGTAGTATTCTATTTATTCTTCAAGACTCTGCTAGCTTTCATTATTAAGCGCATAAAAGCTACATCATCAGATTATATTCAGGAAGACAAGCCGGATGACTTGGTAATACTTCGTTCCATATTAAGCCAAAAGGAAGCCTCTGAAACCGCTGTTGAGGAGAAGATTTCGCCGATCCTTGATTCTTTCGCAAAGGCTGCTGTTCTTGTCGGCATTTTGTATGCCGCATTTATGCCCTTGATTACAGATATTACATATCTTATGTCTATCAGAAGAGGACTGATGCTGATTCTTCTTGCTTCGCCACTGCCTATGTTGGCCTCTCTACCTGTAAGCTCAATTATAGGAATCAGCCATTCTGCATCCTGCGGTGTGTTTATCAGGGATGCGGAAACCCTCGAAAAGGCAGCGCGGTTAAATACCGTAGTCATTGACAAAGCTGATGTAATAACCAATGGCGCACCTTCAATGGTGTCGTTTAATTCTCCCGTTTTTGACAATGATACATTTATAAAGCTTGCAGCATATGTGGCCTACAATTCCGAGCAGCGCATAGCTGCGTCAATTCTCGGTGCATACAAGGGTGATTTCCATCCGGAAATAATTGAAAGATTTAAAGAAATCCCCGGAAGCAGCCTTGAAATCAGCGTTAAAAACATCCCGATCTGCCTTTGCACCAAGGAAGTCCTTGCCACAAGGAAAATTGATATTCCGGCATTTGAAGATAGGGAAGGGCTTGTACTGTATATGACTGTAGCCGGCAGATATGCCGGTGGAATGCAGTTTAGCGAAGCGATAAAGCCTACTGCGATTAGTTCCATTGAAGAAATCAAGGCACTTTCTGATGTTGATGTGATTCTCATAACCGAGGACAACAGAAGGCTCACAAAGATTCTTGCAGATGAGCTCAATGTTGACGAATATATCTGCGAATGCAATACAGAAAAGAAGATTGAATCTGTAGAATATGCAGTCTCAAGGCTCGACGAAGCAGAAGTGCTGGCATATGTCAGTGCCGAAAACCTTGATTATCATACCGATGCTGATATTGATGTCAGAATCGGTTATACAGCGGACAATGCAGATATGCTTTTAGCCGGCTCCGGCCTTGAATGTCTCCCGTATGCTTGCTCCACAGCAAAGCGTACCTTGAAAATTCAGCGCGAAAACCTCATTTTTGCCATTATTGTCAAGCTTGCACTTATATTTATGGCATTTGCCGGTATCGCTACACTTTGGTTTGTTGTAATGGCGGATATGGCAGCAGCTTTGCTTACGGTTATTAACACAACGCGCATTTCGGATACATCAGTAGTCGTAAAAATCAAAGAAAAACTATAAAACAGCATAAAAGAAGCAGGGAAGTCCCTGCTTCTTTTTTATTCCGGTTTAAACTTACCAAGAGGATTTGCGTCCGCTGCAATGCGAAGCTCTGTATTGTCAACATGAGTGTATATCTGCGTGGTATTCAGGTTTTCATGGCCTAAAAGTTCCTGAAGAGTCCTGACATCAACTCCGTTTTGAAGCATTAGCGTTGCCGCAGTATGACGCAGCTTATGTGATGAATACTTATCAGCGTCAAGACCTGCTGCCGCAAGTGATTTCTTAACCATGCTATGAACAGTTTCGCGGGTAATTCGCGTTCTGCGGTTAGAAAGGAAAAGAGCATTTCTGTCAATTGCCGCTATTTCCTTTCGCACCTCAAGATAATTGTTAATAGCCTCTGCCGTGGCTTCGTTAATATAGATTATACGTTCTTTTGCGCCCTTACCAAATACTCGGAGATGGTCTGTACGAATATCCTGAATATTCAAGCCGACAATCTCGGAAATACGCAGCCCACAGTTGAGAAAAATACAAATTATGCAGTAGTCGCGTTCCTTATTTTTTCCGTCAATTGACGAAAGAAGGCTCTGGGCTTCATCAAGAGTAAGATAGCGGGGAAGAGTAGCAGGAATCTTTGGTACATCCAAATCCTTAAGCGGGTTTTCATCAATCAGTTTAGCTTTAACATTCAAATACTTATAAAAGCTGCGCAGCGTTGAAACCTTACGCGCACGAGTAGATGCTTTTGTACCATATTCCGTCTCACGGCTGCGCTGATTTTTTACGCGGTCACGGGATAAATAAGAAAGATAATCATATGCTTCGGTGACAGATACAGACTTAACAAAATTAAGATCAATATCAGAAATCGAAATCTCCTCAATGTCTGTTCCGCGAGGAACAATACCTCTGTTAATTTTAAGGAATCTGAAAAATGTGCGCAAATCAAGATAATACTCATCAACGGTTTTTCTTGAATGTCCTTTAATGGTTTCATGATAAATCAGAAAGCCTTTGATAATATCCGGAGCTTCATCTCTATAATCCATAGCTTAAGCCTCATATCATTATTATTAGTAATTATATTATAACCGGGAAGTGTCCATGATGTCTATTGGCAATATACACAAAATTAAACAAAATAAAGATTTTGTTTAATTTAGGGGAGGTTAAAATACAGAAAAAGACCTGAAAACAGTTTTTATACCGATTCAGGCCATATTTCTTCAATTATAGGTATTGCGCTGCCAATATCAAATATTTCCTCATCTGTTAGATATTCAGCTTCAATACCGCGTACACTTAAAAAGTTTTCAATCGCTGATTTTGCTTCATCGTTTTTAATAATACCGGTAAACGCAATTCTATTTCTACTAATCTTAAATGATGCTCCGCCAATAAAGCCTTTATTAAATCCCTGAAGTTTTACAAAGGAATCATCTATCAGCAAGGATTCTATTCCATACAGCGCCGAATTTGCCGCAATAGATTTATCTGATGTAATTATAGAGTTTGCGTCAACCACAGCCACAGTGCATTTTGTATAGCCTTGCTTACAGCTTAAAATCTGTCTGCCAGCAGTTACTATTTCGCTTGCTGTTTTAGGATTGCATATTACATTTTCGCCGATAATGCAGACATTCATTGCAGCATCATCTGGATAGCTTTCACTTTTGGGATTAGCGACGAATTTTACATCGAACCCAAGTTGTGTTAATTTGTTAACAAATTCACTATTTTTCAGATATTCTGCCGCAGATATTCTATTTTCGCCCATGTGTGCAACTGATAAATCAATATGTCCGCACAAGCGTTCATCTACGAAGTTGTTATTTCCCGCACAAATTGCACTAATATTATGCTGCTTTAGCGGATTTTTAAGTATATTTCGGTACTTTTCTCCTATTATCAGGCACCGCACCTCCCCTTCCGGAAGGTGCGGTTTTCTAATTATTCTTTCCATATCAGCCCAATGTTACCTTGATCGCTTCGCGAATATCTTTTACGGTAATAATCTCAAGACCGTCGGGTTTCCTGATGTCATCTTTAATGTGCGCAGGAATGATGCAGCGCTTAAAACCAAGTCGTGATATTTCGGAAAGTCGCATATTAAGAGAGCTTACGCTGCGTACTTCTCCAGACAGTCCAACCTCGCCCACAGCTGCAAGGTCACTGCCAAGGGGAAGCTCACGGAATGAGCTTGCAAGAGCTAAAACAGTTGCAAGGTCTGCAGAAGGCTCGTCCAGCTCGAGTCCGCCGATAACATTTATATAGGCATCACAGCCGGAAATAGCCATACCGCCGCGCTTTTCAAGCACAGCTAAAAGTAGTGTAGCGCGGTTGTAGTCAATGCCGTTCGTGCTTCTGCGTCCTGAATTATATGCAGCAGGTGCCACAAGAGCCTGAATTTCCGCTAAAATAGGTCTTGAGCCTTCGATTACACAGGTAACGCAGGTGCCGGGAGCGTTTGCAGGGCGGCCGGAAAGCAGTATTTCAGAGGGGTTTTCCAGCTCCTTAAGCCCCTTATCAAGCATCTCAAATACACCGATTTCATTTGTTGAGCCGAAGCGGTTTTTGCCTGCGCGCAAAATTCTGAAGGATGTACTGCGCTCACCTTCAAAGTAAAGGACGCAGTCAACCATATGCTCAAGCACCTTCGGACCTGCAATACTCCCCTCTTTGTTTATATGACCGACAACAAAAGTGGTAAAACCTTTGTCTTTTGTTGCTCGCATGATAGACATAGTGCATTCCCGCACCTGACTGACGCTTCCCGGTGCAGATGCAATCTCGTCGTCGTACATAGTCTGTATTGAGTCAACTATAACGATGTCAGGCTCCAGCTTTTCTGCGGCGCTGATGACCTCGTCGAGCATGGTTTCCGCAAGGACATATATCTGACCGTTTTCTACACCGAGACGCTGTGCGCGCATCTTAAGCTGTCTTTCACTTTCCTCGCCGCTGACATATAGAATTTTCTGATTCTTATCAACCAAGCCGCACAGCTGCAGGAGCAATGTGGATTTACCAATGCCTGGAGCGCCGCCCACAAGGACGATGGATCCACGCACGGCGCCACCGCCCAGAACTCTGTCAAGCTCACCTATACCGGTTGAAAACCTTATTTCCGACTGTGTGTCAAGCTCTGATATCAGCTTCGGCTCTTTGGCCGAAATTCTTGCGGAGCTTTTACCTCCGGTCTTGGATTTTGAGTCAAGCTTTACCTCAACAAGGCTGTCCCAGGCTCCGCAGGCTGTACATCTGCCATTCCATTTTGCCGTTTCGTTGCCGCATTCGCTGCAGCAGAAAACTGTCTTTTGTTTCATAGTAATCACCTATTAAGCGGTTTTATCTGAAGAAAACTGTAAAAATGACGCAATCAATATCTCTGCGATTTTTAATTGGTATTCGTAGCTTGATAAACGCTCTGCCTCTTCAGAGCATGACATAAATCCACACTCGGCAAGCACCCCCGGACATTTAATGCTGGATGTAACAAGAAGTGATTCAGGGGCAGGTCTTGAAACACGGCGGTTTTCGGGATCAAGCTTTGATACGAAATTGTCCTGTATTATGGCGGCAAGCTCCTGACTGCCGCTTGTTTCCGCATACATGACCTCTGCACCGCGAACAATATCGCTGGGATATTCATTCTGGTGAATGCTGATTAATACAGCATTATCCGTTGAGTCTATAATATCAATCCTGTTAAGAAGGTTTTGCCTTTCGCTGTAATGCCCGTTTTCCGAGCCGTCGGTATCCGTGCTTCGCGTCAAAACTGTTTTTATACCTGTAAAATCAGCCAAAGCCTCTGCTTTTAGCGCAATTTTAAGGTTTATATCGCTTTCTTTGGCACCTGCTGCAGAGATTGCACCGCCATCAATTCCACCATGACCGGGATCCAATACAAGAGTGCAAGTCATATTTCGCCCAGCAACAGGATATGAATCCTCTTTGGTGCCGAAAATTACTAACAGAACAACAATTAAAGCGATGATAAACACAATTTTAAGCAGATTTTTCAGCTTAAAGCTAATAAACACAACAATCACCCCATTAATAACTATGTTCATGGGGTGATTATTATTTAATTATTCTGCGAGGAATTTCTCGAGACGGTCAAGTCCTTCCTTGATATTTTCCATGGAGCTTGCATAGGACCAGCGAACAAAGTTCTTGATACCGAATCCGGAGCAAGGTACAGTCGCGACCAGTGCCTTCTCAAGGAATGCAACGGCAAAATCATCATCATTCTCAATAAGTTTGCCGCCCAGAGTACGGCCCACAAGTTTCTCCATGTTCATCATTACATAGAAAGCGCCGTTAGGAACAATGCAGCTTACACCGGGAATGCTGTTCATGCGCTCTACAATGTAATTGCGGCGTTCTTCAAAGGCCTTGCGCATTTCCTCAATACCCTCCTGCGGGCCGTTAATCGCCTCAACGGAGGCCCACTGGCTAATAGTGGAGGGTGCGCCGGTGGAGTGACTGAGGAAATTGCTCATAATCTTTGCAAGCTGCTTGTTTGCAGCACAGTAGCCAACACGCCAGCCGGTCATTGCATAGGACTTGGAAACACCGTTAATGAGCAGTGTGCGCTCTTTAACCTCTTCGCCGAGACTTGCAATGCTGGTAAATTCAATTCCGTCATAAACCAGCTTGTAGTAAATTTCATCGGCAATGATATAGATGTCATTCTTTACGCAAACATCGGCAATTGCCTTAAGCTCTTCCTTATTGTAAATCATGCCTGTGGGGTTTGAGGGGTTATTAAGTATAATTGCCTTTGTATTTTCGGTAATTGCTGTTTCAAGCTGCTCCGCAGTAATCTTGAAGTTCTGCTTCTCACCTGCTTCAATAATAACAGGAGTACCGCCGGCCATCTTTACCATCTCGTAGTAGCTGACCCAGAAAGGTGCCGCAAGGATTATTTCATCACCGGGATTGGTGATAGCGGCAAGCGCAATATAAACACTGTGCTTTGCACCGCTGGCAATAACAATCTGTGTATAGTCATAGTCAAGGCCACAGTCATCTTTGAGCTGTTTTGCAATTGCCTTGCGCAGAGGTATTATACCTGCTGCAGGAGTATATTTTGTCTTTCCCTCGCAAATTGCCGCAATACCGGCCATGCTGATATTATCGGGAGTCTTAAAATCCGGCTCGCCGGTGCCGAAACGAATAACATCAAGTCCGTCAGCCTTCATCTGCTTTGCAAGGCTGTCAACGGCAAGAGTAGTGGATGCGCGTACCGCTTCCGCGATTTTAGATACGGGTTTCATATGTAAACATCTCCTTTAATGCTTAAATTATAGCCGTAGGAAATTTACTTTTCAATACTAAATTACTAAATTGTCTATATGTAATAAAAAATTTTAAAAGCGGATGAAAATATCACCCGCTTTTATACACATTTACAGTAAAATACAAATCAGCATACCGCTTCCGTCGTTAATAATTTTCTGCAATGTATCCTGTAGCTTTGCTCTTGCGTTATCCGGCAAAGCCTCAAGCTTCTCCTCTATCCCCTCGCCTGCTATCTCATATAGCGGTCTTCCGAAAATGTTGGATTGCCACAGTTTGGTCATATCACCGTCATATCCCTGCAACAGGAAGCTGATTATTTCTTCAGAAGCTCCATCTCCGCCAATAGACGGTGTCACTTCTGTCACAACATTTGTTTTCAGCATATGTATTGCCGGAGCATTTGCCTTCAGCTTTACGGAATAGTGTCCATTGTGCTTTACAATTTGAGGTTCATTGAGCTGAAGCTCCTCTTCAGAGGGCAGCACAACTCCGTAACCTTTTGTGCGCACATCATTTAATGCTGCTTTTATGCGATCATAGTCTTGCTTTATGTCACTCATTTCCTTTAAAAACCGTATTATCTCACCCTCGTTGCATATTTCCATACCGCATTCGTTGCTTATATAGTCGAAATACAGCACTTTGGGTATGCTCAATTCAATTGCCGCAGCACCTACTCCGAAATCCTCATTAATCAATGATGATTTTTCTATAATTTCAGCCTCCGCAAGCGTATTTAGCATCTGCGGAATATCTCTGATTCTCTCAATACTTTCGGCGGATTTTATAATCTCCGAATATAACTGCTGTTTAATCTCACAATCATCGTCCAGGGATTCAGCCCATTCCGGAAGTCTTATGGAGATTTCGTTAATAGAAAACTCATTCAGTACGGAGCGCATAATCCTTGAAAGCTCCGCTTCATTCATCATCTGGCAATTGGTGCAAATACAGCTTACGCCGTATTTCTCCTCAAGCTCTCTCTTGAGTATCTGTGCGGTTTCTGATTCGGGATATCTGCTGTTAACAAGAATGCTAAAAGGCTTTCCTATGGCCTTAAGCTCGCTGATGGCACGATTTTCCGGCTCAATATAATCATCTCTCGAAATACCGCAGATTGAGCCGTCGGTGGTTATCACAAAGCCAATTGTTGAATGCTCCGTAATGACCTTGCTTGTTCCCATTTCAGCTGCTTCTGACATGGTAACCTCACTGTCGAGCCACGGCGTAGTCACCATTCTCTCTCCACCGTCCTCAAACTGCCCGCTTGCACCTTTAACCATATAGCCGACGCAATCCACAAGTCTCACAGCTATTTCAGCATTATCATCTATTTTAATGTGTACCGCTTCCTCCGGCACAAACTTCGGTTCTGAGGTCATTATTGTCCTTCCGGAGCCACTCTGCGGCAGTTCATCCAAAGCACGCTCACGCACATATTCGTCCTCAATCGACGGAATGACCGCAAGCTCCATGAAGCGCTTGATAAATGTTGATTTGCCGGTGCGCACAGGCCCCACAACGCCAATCATCACCGCGCCGTCTGTTCTTGTAGCTATATCCTTATAAATATTAATGTCAGTCATATAAAAATCCTCCGCAGCTTTTCTCGTTTGTACGAGTTTATGAGCCACGGAGGACAAATATTCTATTACATAAAGCAAACTGTCTGCTGATGCGCTTCGGAAATTTTGAATTTAACATCGGGAAAGGCTTTTGAGAGTCTATCATGCAGCACAGGTACTATAACATTTTCTGTGCAGAAATGGTCGGCATCAACGAGATTTATGCCTAATTCCTTTGCGTCAAGGAACTGATTATACTTAATATCCGCCGTCACATATGTATCGCAGCCCTTTTCTTTTGCAAGTAAAACGCAGCCACCGCCGGATCCGCCCATTACAGCAATCTTTTTAACGGGAATACCGGCGTAATAATAACGCAAGCCTTTTGTTTTCAGCGCTTCCTTGCATTGCTTCAGGAATTCCTTAAATTCAATTGCTCCTTCGTACTCCCCTATTCTTCCGCATCCGTCATAATCAAGTGCATCCTCTGATTTGCATCCCAGCGCATCCATCAAAGCGTCATTCACGCCGCCGCGGGCAATGTCAAGATTTGTATGCATACAAACAGCGGAAATGCCGTTTCTTATGAGCTTAACCAGTTTTCCTCCCACAAGGTCATCCTCTAAAACAGCCTTCTGTGCTTCAAATATGACCGGGTGGTGGGAGACAATTAGCTCTGCTCCGTCAGAAATAGCCTCATCAATAACTTCGTCGGTAATATCCAGCGCTATCAGGCATTTTTTTATCGAGTTTGTGACATTGCCGACCAAAATTCCAACATTGTCAAAGTCCATCTTCAGCGAAACCGGAGCAAGCTCATTCAAGTTTTCAAAAATATCATTTACAGTCGTCATCATAGCACCTGCGCATTTCCGTAAGTTCATTAAGAACAATATCGTTTATTTCAAGCCATGCGTCCAAGCCCGAACGCTCCGCCCTCTTAAGCCCATCAACAGCCGATTTAAATCGCTTTATATGATTATGAATATGCTCCGCAAAATATTCGCTATTGCGTATTTTTTCGAATTTACCCACATAAAGCTCTGCGTCGCTGTATTTAACGGGCTTGGCAATTTCAGCACAGAAAATCTGATAAACAGTACCGTTTTCCTTTACCAAATACTCGTCGGTTATGAGGTAATCGTTATTTACAAGCCAATATCGAAGAATTTCCGGCTTCGTAACAGGCTGCAGAATGAGCTTTATTCCCGGCTTGTAGGTCCACTCTGCCCGGTCAATTATTCCCGTTATGGTGTCTCCTCCCATACCGGCAACAATTATTGTATCAACGCAATCAGGCTCACAGCCCTGAAGTCCGTCACACAGCACCAGATTAACAGAATCGGAAAAACCCGCCTCTGCAAGGCTTATTTTCGCTTTATTCAGCGGCCCATCATTAATATCAGTCGCAACAATATTGCCCTTATATCCCCTTCTGCGCAGCATTACGGGAATATAGCCGTGGTCAGTACCCACATCAGCCACTCCAACGCCTTCATTAACCAGAGACGCAATTTTTTCAAGTCTAATGCTCATAATATCTCCAAATACGGCTAAAAGCCGGTCATGCCGGCTTTTAGTCAGTCACCGCTATTAATCAGCAGCCGAATATAAGGAACGCCTTGAGCTCCATGACAAATTCGTCAGGATCAACTCCATGAGCTGCGCATGCCTGCTCAATGGTTTCAACATCTGCAAGAGCACAGCCAAGGCAGTGCATACCAAGCTCCTGAAATTTAGGCATTGCTTCGGGGCAATTTTCAAGAACTTCACAAATCATGGTTTCTCTTGTGATTTCAAAGGTGCTTTCAAACATAGCAATATCTCCTATCAACAGTATTGATCAATCATGCAAAAAGAACGGGACGCCTAAAAAGCGTCCCACTCTATCCCTGAAACAAATTTCAGGCCTGCTCCTTCATCTTTGCAAAGCACTCGCTGCAGTATACAGGACGATCGGACTTGGGCTCAAAGGGAACCTTTGCCTCGCCGCCGCAAGCTGCACAAGTTGCGGTGAAGAACTCACGGGGACCACGAGCAGCGTTCTTGCGTGCATCGCGGCATGCCTTGCAGCGCTGGGGCTCATTCTGGAAACCGCGCTCTGCGTAGAATTCCTGTTCGCCTGCGGAGAAGATAAATTCATTACCGCATTCTTTGCAAACTAAGGTCTTGTCTTCGTACATTTTGAATCCTCTCTTTTGAAAAACTTGCCTATCGGCTTTTTATATGCGTCAGCTTATGCTGATATCGCCTGAATTAAGGTAACACGCCAGTTTGCGTCGTATTCTCTGTATTGCATTATCAACCGCTTTTTCTGTTTTGCCCGTCACATGAGCAATTTCGCGGTAGCTCAAGCCCTTGAGGTACTGATCAAGAACCAAGGCCTCAAGCTTTGATAACTGCTTTACAAAAGAAAAGTAAAAGTATTTGCTGTCTTCTTCGCTCTCACTGGCAAGAACCTGCTCTTCAGGTGTTTTTCGATTGAGTCCGGATGCCAATAGGGAGATTTGTGATTCGTCCGACTCCAATGATTCAATGGGGACAAAATCATTCAGCGGAAGATTCTTTATGCTGGCCGCGGATTTAACCGCGGAAATAATTCGGTTTCTTATGCATGTTTCTGCAAAGCTCTTGAAGGATGCCTCGCGATTTGGGTCATACTGTTTGATTGCAGAAAGCAAGCCAAACAAGCCTTCCTGAATCAAGTCTTCATTGTCTCCACCGGCGAGGAAATACGGTCGTGAGCAAATCCTCACTACGCGCATATAACGAACCACAAGCTGCTCTTCGGCATCTCTGTCACCCGAAGTGGCCAGATGCTGAAGTTCATTATCTTCAAGTTCTCTGTAATTTAACATAAATAACCAATACTTTTTCCAATAATACTATTATATTATATAGCAACGCTAATAAAAGTCAATAGAAAAAGTTGTAAAAACGACGAATTATCAAGTGTTTTTGCGGATTTAAAGCGACAGCTCCTCCTGTCCTAAACACTCTATCCCAAGGTGTTCATAAGCCTTGCGTGTAACACATCTGCCTCGGGGTGTGCGTGTCAAGAAGCCCTGCTGAAGCAGATAGGGCTCATATACATCCTCAAGGGTAACCGCTTCCTCATTTATGGTTGCCGCAAGAGTGTCAAGTCCCACGGGACCGCCGTTATAGAACTCGATTATACTGCGAAGCATTCTACGATCCAGCGCGTCAAGGCCGAGCTTATCAACCTCAAGGCGCGAAAGTGCCATGTCCGCAACATCTTTGGTGATAACGCCGCCTGCCCTTACCTGGGCAAAATCGCGCACACGGCGGAGCATTCGGTTTGCAATTCTCGGCGTGCCTCTGGAACGTGATGCAATCTCCATTGCCCCGTCCCTGTCGATTTCAATTCCGAGTATGTCTGAGGATCGCTCAACAATGCGACGGAGTTCATCGGGGGTGTAGAGCTCAAGTCTTAAGGATACTCCGAATCTGTCTCGCAGAGGCGCCGTAAGCTGTCCGGAGCGTGTAGTAGCGCCAATAAGAGTGAATTTCGGGAGCTCAAGATGAATAGAGTTCGCCGAGGGACCCTTGCCGAGAATAATGTCTATGGCATAGTCCTCCATGGCGGGGTAAAGAATCTCTTCGTATGCCCTGTTGAGTCTGTGAATCTCATCCACGAAAAGAATATCACCCTCATTGAGGTTTGTAAGCATGGCTACAAGGTCACCGGGCTTCTCAATGGCAGGGCCAGATGTAATACGCATATTAACGCCCATTTCATTGGCGATAACAGCCGCAAGCGTGGTTTTGCCCAATCCCGGTGGGCCATGCAGCAGAACATGGTCAAGGGGTTCGCCGCGCATTCTGGCCGCATCTATGAAAACGCTCAAGTTGTCTTTCGCCTTTTCCTGTCCAATATATTCTGTAATGGTTTTAGGGCGCAGACTACCCTCTGAAGCGTCCTCGGGAAGTACGCTTGAGCTGGTTACTATTGGCTGATCTTCAAGACCGTCAGAGAAATTTATGCTCATTGTCTGCCTCCTACATCATATTTTTTAGGACCAGCTTAACAATCTGTTCCGTGCTCAATCCGCTGACATCCACGCCTCGGAGAACGGAGTTGATTTCCGCAGCAGAATAACCCAGCACCATTAGAGCCGCAATGGCATCACTGCGAATATTGCTGTCAGTCGGTGTCATTACCGCAGGCATTTCGGCCGCAGCGCTACCGGCTTCCTTGCTGATTTTATCCTTTAGCTCAAGAATTACACGCTGGGCAATCTTCTTTCCCACACCGGGCGCCGCGGTAATCACTTTCTCATTTCCGTTCATTATCGCCATGGCAAGTCCCTCGGGAGTGCTCGCCGAAAGAATAGACTGCGCCGCCTTGGGGCCTATTCCCGAAACGGTAAGCAGCATTTCAAAGCAGCGTTTTTCCTGCAAGGTCGCAAATCCGTAAAGCTCAAAGGCATCTTCCCTAATGCTTTCGCATATATAAAGCTTAGCCTTTTCGTTAATCTTTATCCTTGAAAGTGTATTTGCCGTAGTATTAACTGCATAGCCCACTCCTCCGCAGTCTATTACAGCAAGATTTATATCAATTTCAGCAACAATTCCGTTCAAATAGTAGAACATACTCCGTTATCTCCTTTTTGATTAAGAAGTGAAGTTGAGCTTCTTGCATGGCATATTGCCAATGCAACAGCGTCTGCCGCATCATCAGGTTTAGGCGCCGCAGGAAGATTTAGTATTCGCTTAACCATTTCAATAACCTGTTTTTTCTCGGCTCTTCCGTAACCTACAACAGCCTGCTTCACCTGAAGCGGCGTATATTCAAAGATTTGAACACCCGACTTGTATCCCGCAAGAAGTATAACACCCCTTGCGTGGGAAACGGCAATGCCCGTTGTGATATTTGTGTTGAAAAAAAGCTCTTCAATTGATATTGCATCGGGATTAAAAGTGGATATGAGCTCATTCATATCATCGAAAATGCGGTCCAGCCTGCTGGAAAGGCTTGTATGCGCAGGGGTGCTGATAACACCGCAGGTTACAAGCTGCATTTTATTCTTATCTGTGTCAACAACGCTGAAGCCAACCGTTGCAAGTCCGGGGTCGATTCCCAATATTCGCAAAATTATCACTTCCTGACATTAAATTTTAGCACATATTGTGCTTTATGGCAACAACAAAAAAGACCGCATCACAAGATGCGGTCTTGGTAGTTATAATTATCCGTTTGCTCTGGGATGAGCCTTGTTGTAAACATCCTTAAGCTGTTTCTTCACAAGCTGCGAGTAAATTTGTGTAGAAGAAATATCGGCATGGCCCAGCATTTCCTGAATTGCATGTATGTCAGCTCCATTTTCAAGAAGGTGTGCCGCAAAGGAGTGACGCAGAGTATGGGGTGTAATAGGCTTATCAATATTAGCCTTCTGCTGATATGCTTTAATAATCTTCCAGAACCCCTGTCTGGACATGCGTTCACCGTTTACATTTACAAATAAAGCCTGCTCGTTAGGAAGTGCCAGCATCTGGGGACGAATGAATTCTATGTACTCAACAAGAGCCTTGACAGCCGTCTGATGCAGAGGAATAAATCGTTCTTTCTCCTTGCTCTTGCATCTGATTACTCCGCCGGAGGTGTTCACATCGGTTATGTCAAGAGATATCAGCTCACTTACGCGGATACCCGTTGCATAAAGCAGCTCAAGCATTGCTCTGTCGCGGTAGCCCTTGGCATCAGTACAGCTGGGCTGCTCAAGAAGGAGTTCAACTTCCTTACTCGTGAGAATCTGCGGCAGCTTCTGGGTATTTTTATCAGGTACAAGCTTTGATGCGGGATTGCTTTCAACAACCCCCTCATTAAGCAGAACACCGTAAAAAGACTTAAGCGATGCAATTGCTCGGGATACGGTTGCAACAGATTTGCCGTTGCTCTTAAGCCATGCAATATATTCTGCAAGCTCTTCAGCTGTTGCCTGATCAAGATTGCTGTCAGTATGAGTTGTCATGTAGTCGGACACCTGACGAATATCTCTCAAATATGAGCTAAGGGTGTTCTGGGATGCTTTCTTCACTTCTGCAAGGTATTTGTAATATACATTTATGCACTCTGAATTAAGCATTCATTTGACCCCCTTTCTAAAAAATCATATAAAAAACTCCGGCTTAAACCTGTATATAAGAATAAAAGCGGATGTAATTATCAGAATAACAGCTAAACAAAGACCTGCAAATTTGACAAGCTTCGCCCTGAATTTTGTGTCAGCCTTCAGCTTACCAAGAATAACTGCAGAAAATCTGCGGGCAGACGAGGAAATATGCAAGGCACAAGAAACAAAAGTAAAAATACAGATTGCCCAGAAAAACCAAACACCGGAAAAAAGTTCAATACCACAAGCTCTGCTTTCTGTCAACAGCACAGCTGCAACACCAAAAATGAAGTCAAGGCAAGAGATGGTAACCGATCCGGCAAGATTCAGTCCGGATGCAAAAATCAGCAATAACAGAAAAATACACGCGATTATAAAAATGCAACCGTCAGTTTTTGCACAAGCAGCCGCAAAAGCATCATAGCTTATCAGAAAAAACGATGCTGACGCGCCTAACAGAATCATAAGCGCCGGCAGCAAATACAAGCTTTCACACTGTTTTTTTCGCGTATCAGATCCGCGTTTTTTAATAAAATCCATAGGCATCCTCAAAAGCAAAACAATATAAGAGAATAACTATTAAATTTACATAATTAAACGCTAAGGTAAATATAATACAAATTCTCTTTGTAATCAAGGCTTTTTAAATAAAATGATGAAATTTGTTAATTATGTCAGAGTATTATGTAAACAGCATTATGTAAACGCAGCGCACCTTTGCATAATCAGCGTCAAAAACCGAAGTAATGAACGCAATATTTGGCGAATTTTGCAGAATCAAGCACAAGATATTGGTAATCAACAAAAATTATGTAAACTGCTAATCAATATTACAAGGCGTATATTCCTCATCGTCTGTTGCGTTTATTTCGTAACTTTTTGTTACTTCTGCACAAATTCAGCATGGCACCTGCGGCACTTCCGACTAAACATATTAGCGCAATTTCACATAGTCCGGAAGCATTTATGTTATCCGCCGATATAGCTAATGCCGCAAAGAGTACTGTCAAGAAGTATATTGCTCCGGCCGCTGTTCCCACAGCAGCCCGTCGCTTTGTTCTTCCCCTCGCCGCACAACCACCGCATATCAGTGCTCCGATAACATTTATAACCGTTATAGCAATATCGGCATTTTCAGACAGCTCCGGCTTGCTGTCGATAATAATTGAATAAAGGGCAACCAGTATGACAGTTGCAGCGATTCCCCATACAGCGCCCGCAGCAGCTCCTCCCCTCACCTTTTCTTTTTTCTTCGTTTTTAACGGCACGAAAAAATCCCCCTTAACTTAAGATGGTTTGTACATCTTATTAGTTAAGGGGGATTAAAATTCCGGAATTACTTCTTTTCCTTTGCTTCAGCAGCATCTGCCTTTACATTGTTGCTGACCGCCCACTTCTTAAACTGGACGCGGACTCTGTCCTCGCCGGTTTCAATAGTAATATCCTCATCGGTCACATGAACAATTTTGCCCATAATTCCGCCGATGGTTACAATCTCATCGCCGACGCCGAGTGCCTTACGCATCTCTTCGACTTTCTTCTGCTTTTTCTTTTCGGGTCTGATCATCAGCAGCCACATAACAAGCAGCATGACAATCAGAAGGATAATTGTGGAGCCACCATTTCCGTTCATATTTTTCTCCTTAAATATAATTTTAATTTTTTGATGTTAATCATTATACATATTTGTATAACAAATTTCAAGCACTTTATATTCTGGTATCAAGCGTTTTTGAGTACTTTCCGCGGAATTCCGCAAAGTTCCCCTCATCAAGGCTTTCCCTTATTCTTTCCATAAGCTTGTTATAGAAATATAAATTGTGCATTACGGCAAGCCTCATGGAAAGCATTTCCTCCGCCTTAAACAGGTGGCGTATATATGCCTTTGAATATCTTCTGCACACCGGACAATCGCAAAGCGGATCAATAGGAAACGCGTCCTTTGCGTATTTCTCATTTTTGATGTTGATAATTCCATTCCAAGTGAACAGATGGCCGTGTCTTCCGTTTCTGGCAGGCATTACGCAGTCAAAGAAATCAATTCCACGGTAAACACCCTCAATTATATTTCCGGGGGTACCCACGCCCATAAGATACCTCGGCTTATCCTTTGGCATATATTCCTCAACAGCCTCTATGGTATCGTACATCTCCTGGTGGGTTTCCCCTACCGCAAGTCCGCCAATGGCATATCCGGGCAAATCAAGCTCCGCAATTTTCTTCATGTGATTAATGCGAAGATCTGTAAATGTTGCACCCTGATTTATGCCAAACAGCACCTGCCCCGGATTTACGGCATCGTCTTCACTATTGTATTCAGTGAGAGCCTTCTTACATCTTTCAAGCCATCTAAATGTGCGTTCGCAGGATTTTTCAACATAATCATGGGGTGACGGAATTTTTACACATTCATCAAATGCCATAGCAATATCAGAGCCGAGGTTTGACTGAATACGCATACTCTCCTCCGGTCCCATAAATATATGTCGGCCATCAACATGAGAGTTAAATTTAACACCCTCTTCGGTGATTTTTCTTAAAGTTGCAAGGGAAAACACCTGAAATCCGCCGCTGTCTGTAAGTATAGGCCCGTCCCAGGTCATGAATTTGTGAAGTCCACCCATTTCTTTTACAAGCGTGTCGCCGGGGCGAACATGCAGATGATAGGTGTTGGAGAGCTCAACTTGACAGCCGATGTTTTTCAGATCCTCCGCCGACAGAGCGCCTTTTATGGCGCCCGCAGTGCCTACATTCATAAACACAGGCGTCTGAATTGTACCGTGCGGAGTTTCAAACTCACCTCTTCTGGCGTGTCCCTCCTGTTTTTTAAGATTGTACATACAACATCTCCTATTCTATGAACATGGCATCACCGAAGGAAAAGAAGCGATATCTTTCCTCAACGGCAATTTTATAGGCGTTGAGCACATTCTCTCTGCCTGCCAAAGCGGAAACCAGCATAATCAGCGTGCTTTCGGGAAGATGGAAGTTAGTCACAAGCGCGTCAAGGCATTTGAACTTATATCCCGGATAAATGAAAATGTTTGTCCAACCGGAGCTCGGATTCATAGTACCGTCAGCGTTCGCAAAGCTCTCTATCGTTCTGCAGGATGTAGTACCCACACCGATTATTCTTCCTCCGTTTTGCTTGGTTTCGGTGATTATTCTTGCCGTCTCCTCCGGCACCATACAAAACTCCGAGTGCATCTCATGGTCTTCGATATTGTCTGCCTTAACCGGTCTGAAGGTTCCGAGGCCCACATGAAGGGTTACAAAGCAGACTTTAACACCCATTTCTTTTATTTCTTCCAGCAGCTCGTTTGTAAAATGAAGTCCTGCAGTGGGTGCCGCAGCGCTTCCAAGCTCTCTTGAGTAAACCGTCTGGTATCTCTCGGAGTCCTGAAGCTCCTCTTTAATGTATGGCGGAAGTGGCATTTTCCCGAGGCGTTCAAGCACCTCAAGGAAAACACCCTCATAGTGAAATTTGACAATACGGTTTCCGCCTTCAATAACGCTCCCTACCGTTGCAGTAAGCTCACCGTCGCCGAAAATGATTTCCTGTCCCGGGCGCGTCTTTCTGCCGGGTCTGCTGAGACACTCCCATTTCCCGTCGCCCAAATCACGCAGAAGCACAAGCTCAATGCTGCCGCCTGTGGGCCTGCATCCAATCAGTCTTGCAGGCAACACTCTTGAATCATTCAGGACAAGGCAGTCTCCTTCACGCAGATAAGACTTAAGGTCGTAGAAATGTTTATGTTGAATTTCGCCCGTAAGCTTATTAAGATGAAGCAGACGGGAGGTATCGCGTTTCTGCAGAGGCGTCTGAGCAATCAGCTCCTCCGGCAAGTCAAAGTAAAAATCCGATTTATTCATGCTATATATGCTCCGCTGAAATAGTACCTGATAATATCATTGCAATCCACATTGCTGTTCTTTGCCATTGTGCAGGCTCCCCATTGGCTCATGCCGCAATTATGGCCCCATCCGCAGCCCTCGAACACAAAAAGCTTTTCTCCGTCATCTGTTTCTTCCACGGAAACATCATATCTGATGCTGTTGAGTCCGAGAACGCTATAGCATTCGAGCCGTTCTATGAACGCCGTGTTTCCGTCGGTGTCCTTAAAATCAAGTCTGATCACATTACCTATGTCCGAATATGTGGTCTCAATTTCAGTGATATCACCGATATCAAATCCATGGTCACAAAGCTTGTAGGAAAGCTGTGAGGCAGTATATTCTTCTCTCCAGGTCTTTCCGTAGAAATCAGAAGCCACCTCAAAGGAGTCGGCAACTGCAGCCAAATATGCTCTTCTCTCTCCGAAAACATTTATTCCGTCTTCGGTGCCGCCGCCGTCAGATGACATATAGTAGACCTTGCATACCGCACCCTCATAGCGCACATACATGCCTGCCGTATCATCAGCCGCAGCGTTAATAACGCTGTCGCTGTATGTTGAGCCTTTATATACCTGACTGTAGGTATCGTCACGCACATCAAAATCTCTGTCTGCGTAACTATTTATGCAGTTTATAGCATAGGTTCTCGCGCACACTGCCTGTGCCTTCAAGGCTTCCGCCGGCCAATCTGCGCTGACCTCATAGGGCAAAACGCCCTTAACATAGTCCTCAAGACCAACAAAGTTTGTCACGCAAAGTGAGCTTCCTTTTCTTGAAAAAGAAAATGCACCTTTATAAGTATTTCCGTTAAACCGAGTTTCGCCGCTATTATCACTGCCCGGGCGAATTGCAAGCTTTCTGCCGGCAGAGTCATACATAAAAAGCAGCTGTGCAGAGTCAGCCTTTGAAATAATAACCGAATTCGAGCTTCCGGAGTATGCGCTGCCCTTAAGTCCTCTATCGCTCATTGCAGTCGTTGCCTCTGCGGAGCTTTCATAGGCTCCGACAAGCACAACATATTTATAATCTACATATCCGGGAAAGCCGTTCACCTTTGATGCCGCAGATGCCGCTTCGTCAAAGCTCCCATAGGAATTGCCAAGCAAGATATGCCATGAGCCAACGGTTTCAGCATCATCGTCTTCCCCTACCGTGAATTCAATATCACCATGCAGAGTTACGGTGTCATTAGAAATACGGCCGAGAGTATGGAAATTTCGTGAATAGTCAAAATATCCGATCTGGAAGTCATTTCCCGTTTTGCACTGGAATGTAGCCGCGCTGACAGCAGAGCTTCCGTGGCACAAGCCGACTTTAACAGTATCAAGACTGCAAGGCAAATCAAAAACAGGCAGGTCCGGAATGTCATCATCTGCAAGCGACGCAAAGGAAAAAGTCGGTACAAAAAGCGCGAAGACAAGACACAGAGTTATCAGTTTTTTCTTGAATTTTCGCATAAATACCCACCTTATGCATATTATTGACAATATATTATAATCCATTGGTAATATTATTTCAATGAATATTTTTGTCTTAAGAAGAATATGCTGTCATGTATCTCATAAGGAGGTTTGCTATGAATAAAACTCCGATTTTCAAAGGCTGCTGTACCGCAATCATCACACCGTACACAAATGACGGCATAGATTACAAGAAGCTGGGTGAACTGATAGATTTTCAATATGACAACGGTGTTTCCGCCCTTGTAGTATGCGGAACAACAGGAGAGAACGCCACCATGACGGAGTATGAACACGAGGAAATGATTGAATTTTCATGCGATTACAATAACGGGCGCATGAAAATCATTGCCGGAGTGGGAAGCAACAATACAGACAAAGCACTAAAGCTTGCTAAATGCTCAAAGCACTTCGGTGCAGACGGTATACTGATGGTGACACCCTACTACAACAAGTCAAGTCAAAAGGGGCTTACAGAGCATTTTACATATGTAGCAGACAGAGTTGATATTCCTATGATTCTATATAATGTGCCAAGCCGCACAGGCATTGGAATAAGTGCTCAAACATACGCAGAGCTGTCAAGTCATCCTAATATTAACGGCATAAAGGAAGCCTCCGGCGACTTTAGTCTAATTGCAAAAACGCGGGCAATGTGCGGCGACAGTTTGAATATTTGGAGTGGTAACGACGACAACACCGTACCAATGATGGCCTTGGGTGCTTTGGGTGTAATATCGGTAGCGTCAAACATAGTACCGGCGGCAGTTTCAAAGCTGTGTTCATTGTGTCTCGGCGGCAGCTTTTCTGAAGCAGAAGAACTGTTTTACAGGTATTCTTCCCTGTTCTCTGCTCTGTTCATAGAAACTAATCCCATGCCGGTTAAAGCCGCCATGAAGCTCATGGGGCTTGACAGCGGAAAAATGCGTCTGCCGCTTACGGAAATATCTGACGGCACCAAAGCCAAGCTGATACAGGAGCTGGTATCTGCCGGATTAAGTATCAAGGAATAAAAAAAGACGGCTAAGCCGTCTTTTTTATTCCGGATAATGTGCTCTCACGCCGCCGATCAGCTTTGGTCTGGTAAATGCTGCATTTATATGTGCTTCGCCGATTTTTTTAGTCTCAAGCCTCAAAGGCACTGCGACATCCTTAAGGTGCATACCGATAAGTGTATTTCCAATATCAAGGCCTGCCTTTGCACGGACATGTTCCACAACCACTGGGTCAGCCATGCTTTCGTAAGCCGCAGTGGCAAAGGAGCCGCCTGCCTTTGGCATAGGTCTCACGCACACCTCGTCATACATATATTTTTCTGCAGCTTCCCGTTCTATGACAAGCGCTCTGTTCAAATGCTCACAGCACTGCGCCGCAAGGAATAGTCCTTTCTCGGAAAGTACGGGTAAAACAGCCTCAATCACGGCTTTACCTGTCTCGGGAGAAGATCCCTTTCCTATTTTATTTCCGAGAATTTCACTGGAAGAGCAACCGACAACGACGATATCTCCCTTTTTCAAATTTGAGTGCTCAATGAGCTCCCTTATAGCAGCTTCTGCCTCAATTTTAATTTGCTGGTACATAATAATCATCTCCGTCTATATATTACCACAATCGCAATAGTTTGACAATAGACCATAGATGTAGTATTATAGATTCGTCAAAAATCTACCGATTGTGAGGTAATATTACATGAAAAGATATATTTCACTTTTTCTCGCTCTTATGATGTGCTGCTGCCTCTTTGCCGGTTGCAGCCCCAAGGATGACGGAAGCGGCGCACCTCCCTCCGTTGATGCAGACGGTCTTAAGGTGCAGGAAATCGTAAGCGGAACCATTAATCCTCTTACCGGTGAGCAGGTTGACAAAGATACAAGCGATATGCGTCCTTACTGCGTCATGATTAATAACCATCCCGACGCACGCCCCTGCGCCGGTCTTTCTCAGGCGGCTATGGTATATGAGGTTGTTGTTGAAGGCGGTATAACCAGACTTATGGCCGTTTTTAATGATATTGACGGCATCACTCTCGGTTCTATCCGCAGCTGCCGTCCCTACTATCTCAGCCTTGCGCAATCCTACGATGCAATCTATGTTCATGCCGGCGGCAGTGAGCAGGGCTACTCTGACATCAAATCTCTCGGCATAAACAACATTGACGGTGTTCGCGGCTACAGAGACGGCGAAGCTTCAAGCTACTATCGTGACAGCAACCGCAAAAGTCTTGGCGTAGCAATTGAGCACACTCTCTTTGCCGACGGCGCGAAGCTTGCTTCCTTTGCAAAGAACAACTACACCATGACTCATGCAAGCAGCTTTGACACCACCTACGGACTAGTATTCAGCCCCGATGCAGCTTCTCAGTGTGAAAAGTCTTCCACTTCCGCACTAATAAACTTCAGTGGATGGTACTCCTCCGTTCTTAAGTATGATTCTTCAAAGAGCTGCTACAATCTGTTCATGAGCGACAAGGAATACATTGACGATGTTGAAACCGGCAGGTCCGATGACAACACTTCCATCGACTTCACCAATGTTATCATTCTCGATGTTCCTACAAAGACCATCGACAGCTATGGGCGTCAGGAAATGGAAGTCACTGGCTCCGGCTCCGGATACTTCTGCTGCGGCGGCAAGTACATTGAAATCAAGTGGGAGCGTGCAGACCGCAGTGACAACTTCCACTACTATCTCACCGACGGCACTCCCCTTGCCCTGGGCATCGGCAAGACCTATGTTGCCATTGCAGACTTTGCGCAGTACGGCGGTGTTGTATTCAGTGCATAATCAAGCATAATCTATAGCAAAAAGCAGCTCCGAAAGGAGCTGCTTTTTTTATACTTAAATTACTCTTCCCAGTTGTGCCATACATTCTGGACATCATCGTTGTCCTCGAACATATCCAGCATCTTCTGGAGATTCTTGATGTCATCCTCATTTGTGAGCTTGATGTAGCCGTTCTGGGGCAGCATTTCAACCTGTGCAGAGAGCAGCTTATAGCCCGCAGCGGTAATTGCATCAGCTACGGGAACGACATCATCGGGCTTGGTGTAAACGACAAAGGTTTCACCGTCAGGCTCAAAGTCGTCAGCACCTGCATCGAGCACTTCCATCATGACGGTATCTTCATCGAGCTCTTCGTCCTCGTTATCAATAACAATGACGCCCTTCTTGTCAAAGGACCAGGACACGCAGTTTGCAGCGCCCATGTTTCCGCCGTACTTATCAAAGTAGTGGCGCATTTCACCTGCAGTGCGGTTGCGGTTGTCAGTCATGGTTTCAACAATAATCGCAACGCCCTGGGGACCGTAGCCTTCATAAACGATCTTTTCATAGTTATCGGTATTGCCTGCGCCTAATGCCTTATCGATGGTACGCTTAATGTTGTCGTTGGGCATGTTTGCCGCTTTCGCTTTTGTGATAACAGCGGCCAGACGGGAGTTGTTGTTGGGGTCTCCGCTGCCGCCTTCTTTAACAGCAACGATCATTTCGCGTGCAATTTTAGTGAATGCCTGTGCGCGCTTGGCATCAGCAGCGCCCTTTGTTTTCTGTATATTGTGCCATTTGGAATGTCCGGACATCTTTATTACAGCTCCTTAAAAGTAATTACAAAATTAACGGCAATAATTTTATCACATTATGCCTCTTTATACAAGAAAAAGTTACTTAATTTTACGGCACTCAAGATAATATCTCTTATCCGGGCCATGTCCAATAGAGAAGCTCTTCTTGGGGAAGGAACCGCTGTTCATTACAGATGTAAACAGCTCTGATTTTTCCATCTTCGGTAAGAGGATTCCTGCGCATCTATGCTTTGTCGCAAAGCCAACACATTCTTCGTCGCCATGTATATAATCAATGAAACCGCCGTGCTTTTCAATGTAGCTTACGCAGAATTTCTCGCATTTACCGATAAGCTCACCAATGGTTAGTCCCGAAAGTTTAGCTGTTTTACTACCCTTTTCGGTAATCAGAACAATTTCTCTGTCGCCGTTTTCATCAAAGTCCAAATAGCTTTCCGCGGCCTCAAAGAATTTCTCCGTGTCTGTATCAAAAATCACTTTATGAATAGGCTCAAAAACGATAGATTTGTCATGAATATTCACAACCTCCGCAAGAGCAAATCTTGCGGGATGATTTTCCCATTCTTCCTCGGGGATTTCAGCCTTTACGCTATTCCAGTATTTTTTTGCCGCGGCAATGCTGTGGTTACCGTCGCCCATAGCAAAGATTATCGGATTCTCTGCAGTTGAGTATTTACTATTCAGTACTGACGCATCCGCAAGCTGTTCAAAGCTCGCTGAAACTGCGGCAGCATCCTTTGCAAGCCAACCGGTGATATGGCCGCCGCCCTGCATAAGGTCAAAATCATATATCATTTCGGCTTTTTCAGCCTTACCGATTACAGAATCCTCTGCATCGTCAATAAACAGCATAATATGCGGCATTTCCAGCAGTGCCTTTTCACGCACCTTAACGCGGGGAGGAAGCCTGTCCTCAACAGTATGCTCTGTGGCTCTGACCGGTGCAGTGGCATTGTCCGACCAGTCATATGCTTCAAGGTCGACCATGCCAACTATACCGCGGCGCACATTGCCGTCTGCCAGCTTTCGCTCAACAATTATGTATGAGTCTTTGTGAACACTGAAAACTCCGTCTGCGAGGTACTGCTCCATGACAGAGTAAATCTTTTCGCTTTCAATGTCTGCGTCCTTGTATGAAAGCTCTGCCTCCGGGATTATCAGCTTCAGTGACGATGGGGCATTTCCTACAATCTCGTATACCTTTTTCCAATATCCAAGGTCAGAGGTAAACTGGTCGCAGGCAACAACGCTCCACTTTTCAATGCTTTCCACATCCGGCAGAAGAATATCCGCAGGATTAAAAATTTTCATACCTGTGCCTCCGATTATACTTCCCATTTGCTTGCGCGATCAACTGCTCGAAGCCAGGTGTTATGGAGCTTCTCTGCCTTCTCCGGTTCCATTTCGGGCATAAATACCCTGTCAGATTTGCGAAGAGTGATTATTTCGGACACATCATTCCATACGCCGGTTGCAAGGCCTGCGAGAAATGCCGCGCCGAATGCCGTTGTTTCAACCATTTTGGGGCGGTCAATGGGCTTCTGAAGAATATCTGCCTGAAACTGCATCATAAAGTTATTGACCGATGCACCACCGTCAACACGGAGAACGGAAAGCTCGCTGTCCGCGTCCTTATCCATGGCGTCAAGCAAATCCTTAACTTGATAGGAAATGCCTTCAAGTGCTGCTCTTGCTACATGAGCCTTTGTGCTGCCTCTGGTGAGGCCAACAATGGCACCTCGGGCGTACATATCCCATCTTGGTGCTCCGAGGCCTGTGAAAGCAGATACAAGATAAACACCGCCGTTGTCTTCAACGCTTGTAGCAAGAGATTCAACCTCGGACGCGCTGTTAATTATGCCAAGCTCGTCTCGGAGCCATTGAATAGAGCTTCCTGCGTTAAACACACTACCCTCAAGAGCGTAGGTAGTTTCGCCGTTAATTGACCATGCGACACTGGTTACCAGCCCGCTGGTGCTGCGAACAGACTGGGAGCCTGTGTTCATAAGAGTGAAACAACCGGTACCATAGGTATTCTTTGCCTGTCCCGGGAGAATGCAGCCCTGGCCAAAGAGCGCTGCTGCCTGATCACCCGCGCTGCCGCACACCGGCACACCTGCAAGCATTTCGAGTCCGCTTATACCCTCGGCAACATTTCCGTAAACCATGGAGGAAGGAACGGGCTTCGGCAGCATTGACATAGGAATTCCGAGGCGGTTGCAGAGCTTTTCATCCCAGCAAAGCTTGTCAATGTCAAAAATCATGGTGCGGGAGCAATTTGAATAGTCGGAAACATGAGCCTTGCCGCCGGTGAGATTCCATATAAGCCAGCAATCCACAGTGCCGAAAAGAAGCTCTCCTCGTTCTGCGCGCTCACGGGCGCCGGGTACATTGTCAAGTATCCACTTAATCTTCGTTCCGGAGAAATAGGCATCAATAAGCAGGCCCGTCTTCTCAGTTACATATTCTCCAAGACCTTCCGAGGCAAGCTCATCACAGATTGCCGCTGTTCTTCTGCACTGCCATACAATTGCGTTATAGACGGGCTTACCCGTATTCTTATCCCACACAATTGTTGTTTCACGTTGGTTGGTAATGCCTATACCTGCAACGTCCGTAGGAGACAGTCCGCTCTTCTCAAATGCCGCAGCAACGGCGCGAAGTTGTGTGTCGAGAATAACCATAGGGTCGTGCTCAACCCAACCGGGTTTGGGATAAATCTGCGGGAAAGGATACTGTCCTACTGTAACCGGTGTGCCATTGGAATCAAAGATAATTGCTCTGGAACTTGTTGTTCCCTGGTCGAGTGCAATAATGTAACCGTTCATTGCTATTCCTCCAGTTTTTTATTGACTATATTGACATAAAAGGCTAAAATATTATTATCACTATATATAATAACACATGAGGAGGATATTTTCCATGCCTACTTTCAGAGATTTTTTTTATGACTCCAGCACCGGAAAAAATAAGCTCCATGCACATATGTGTCTTCCCGACGGCGAGGCACGCGCTATTGTGCAAATAGTTCACGGTATCGCTGAATACATAGAGCGTTACGATGACTTTATGATGTTCCTTGCTTCAAACGGTTTCATCGTCGTTGGCAATGACCATCTCGGCCACGGCAAAAGCATAGAAGAAGAAAATCAGAAGGGTTTCTTCGCTGAAGAAAACGGTTGGGAATACGCAGTCTGTGACGAAGAAATTCTCCGGCTTGCCATGGCTGAAAACTATCCTAATCTCCCCCAGATTATTTTCGGACACAGTATGGGCAGCTTCCTCGCCCGCACTCACCTCATCAAATACCCCGGTGCTTTTAAGGCTGCTGTAATCAGCGGCACCGGTAATCAGGGCAAAGCTCTTGTGGTCGGCGGCCTTACCATGGGCAATCTCGTTGTCGACGTAAAGGGACCCCACCATTACAGCGATTTCCTCAACAACCTCGCCTTTGGCAGCTACAACAAGATTTATGAAAATGCCAAAACCACTCATGACTGGCTCTCCCGTGATGAGGAAGTTGTTGCAAAATACCTTGCAGATCCTCTCTGCGGTTTTGTTCCCAGCTGCAGTCTCTTCCGTGACATGATGGTGGGCGTAAGCTTCATTACCAATGTCAAGAATCTTTCATCCATGGACAAGGAAGTCCCCGTACTCTTCATGTCCGGTTCTATGGATCCTGTAGGCGAATGCGGCAAGGGCGTTAAGAAGGCCTTTGAAAACTTCAAAAAGGTTGGCATGAAGGATGTAAGCCTAAACCTCTACGAAGGCGGACGCCACGAAATGCTCAATGAAATCAACAAGAACGAGGTTTATGCCGATGTTCTGAATTGGATTGAGAGCAAGATTTAAGCTAATACATAGCAAAAACTCCTCAGAGCTTCTGAGGAGTTTTTATTTTACTTATTTCATTTGTCTGCGACGGACGAAGTTCATCATGCCGTCCTGCATATTGTCAAGTCTTGAAAGCATCTTGCCTGCGCCGTATGCTGCACAGGATTCAGGATCATCAACAACCATAACGGGAATGTGTGTGCTCTCCTGAATCATTTCAGCAAGGCCGTAGAGCTGCGCACCGCCACCGGACATAATAATGCCGTTTATGCCCAAATCGCCTGTAAGCTCCGGAGGCGTATTCTCAATAACGGAATGTACGCTCTCGATAATTCTCTGCACAGGCTCGCGGAGAATGGGCAGAAGCTCTGCCGCAGTGACCTTGACGGTTCTGGGCAGTCCGTTCATTAAGCATCTTCCCTTCACCTCTTCGCTGTCGGCATCGGGTCTGGGTTTAACTCCGCCGATGTTTATCTTAAGTTCCTCTGCGGTTTTATTGCCGATAAGGAGCTTATGCTTATTCTTAATATAGCGAATAATCGCCTCATCAAGAGTATTCCCCGCAGTTTTTATTGAATCGCACTCAACAACACCGCCCATGGAAACAACGGCAATTTCAGTTGTACCGCCGCCGACATCAATCACCATATGTCCATCAGGCTTGGAGATGTCAACTCCGGCACCGATTGCGGTTGCGACTGCAGTTTCCAGAAGATAAACCTTACGCGCGCCGGCTTCTATTGCTGCATCAATAGTGGCTCTTTCCTCAACACCGGAAATACTGCTGGGTACGCAAAGCAGTACACGGGGTTTGAAGAGGCTGAAGCTTGTAACTCTGCCAATAAGCTCACGGAGCATCATCGCCGCCATGTCATAGTCGGAAATAACGCCGGAGGTAATGGGGTCAATTGCAACGATATTTGCAGGAGTTCGCCCGAGGGTTTTCTTGGCGTCCTCACCGATTTTCAGCAGATTTCCGTTAAATTTGTCCACGGCAACGATAGTAGGCTCACGAAGCGCTACGCCTCTTCCCTGAACAAACACCAATGTCGATGATGTACCCATATCAACAGCTATGTCTCTTTCGTATATAACCATTATAATCTCCAATCCGCCGCAATCTGCGGCACATGATACTATATCTATAACAATTCTAACCTTTAGGCAGAAATCTCAATCTCTGCCTCGGGCAACAGTTGCGCAGTAAATATATATCGCGCCTGCATCTTTAAGAGTCTTTGCACATTCCGAAAGCGTTGCTCCAGTTGTAACAACATCATCAATCAGCAAAACTGACTTTCCATTCAGGTCGATTGCAGAATCATATGCGTAAACGCCTTTTACATTCTTTTTCCGCGCATCGCTGCTTTTCGTACCCGATTGAGCCGGGTTATCCACTATCTTTTTAAGTGTTGGCACGCAGGGAATGTCCAGTTTATCCGATACAGTCTCCGCAAGAAGCTGTGCCTGATTGTATCCTCGCTTACGCAGTCTCTTCCTACTCAACGGTACCCATGATATCACATCTATGTCACCGCAATCAAGATTATTTTCTATACAATCAGACATAATCAGGCCGAATCTGTGCGCGTAAACCTGCAAACCCCAAAATTTATAGCGGAGGATAGCTTCTCGCACTACACCGTCATAATACAATGGGGAAACACAGCTCTTAACATGATTAAACTTCTGACTTATGCTGTCACCCGTTGTGTAAGGCAGCTTTGCTGCACATTCATGGCATATGTCCCTGTTATCAAGAACTCTTCGGCAGAAAACGCATTTTGACGGGAAAAACCAGTCAAGCACGCGGTCAAATTTCTTCATATTACTTTTCCACAAGTCTGATTCTCAGCGCACTGTATCGGCGCGACTGTCGGTTGTTATCAATCATCTGGTGGGCAATGGCGTCATCGCCAACCATGATAAGCAGCTCCTTCGCACGGGTAACTGCAGTGTATAATACGCCTCTTGTAAGAAGCATCTGTGTTCCCGCGTTAAGGGAAAGAATAACTGCTCTGTACTCACTGCCCTGCGACTTATGTACGGTCATGGCCCATGCGTGCTCAAGCTCGTTAAGCATCTCAAAGCTATAGGTAACATACCTGTCATCAAAGTCAATCACAAGTATTTCAGAAACCGTGTCCACATCTTTTATTACACCTATATCTCCGTTGAAGATGCCCATCCCAGATACACCGGCGGAGGTTTTCCAAGTGATGTCATAGTTGTTTTTAATCTGCATCACTCTGTCTCCGGTGCGAAAAACCGTATCACCGAATAGCTTTTCCTTTTTATCCTCTCCGGGAGGGTTAAGCACAGCCTGAAGTCGTTTATTAAGATTAACGGTACCCGTCTCCCCTTTTCTCGTGGGAGAAAGCACCTGTATCTGACTTGAGGGTATACCCATTTTTTCCGGAAGTCGCTTTGCGCACAGCTCAAGTATTGTTTCAACCGTTGTGCCGCCCTGAATGCGTTTAAGCCGGAAAAAGTCACCGGAGTTTTCTTCAAATCCCGGATGCTCACCCCTGTTTATCATGTGGGCGTTTCGTACTATTTTGCTTTCAACATTCTGCCGGAAAATTTCTGTAAGCCTCACCGTAGGAACGATTTCGCTTCTTATTATATCTGAAAACACATTTCCCGGGCCCACAGAGGGAAGCTGATCCGCGTCGCCGACTAATACAAGTCTGCATTCCGGCTTCAGTGCCGTAAGCATCGCGTGCATAAGTGAAATATCCACCATGGAGCATTCGTCAAGAATAAGTGCATCGCAGGCAACGGGATCCTCTGCATCCTTGCCGAAGATAATTCGCTCACCGTCATCAGACATTTTAGCTCCCAGCAGTCTATGAATCGTTGATGCTTCCTTTCCTGTCAGCTCGGTCATTCGCTTTGCTGCTCTGCCGGTTGGTGCCGCAAGGCAGGTGTCAATTTCAAGCTCGTCAAACATCTTCAGGATAGCCTTGACAATGGTGGTTTTTCCCGTTCCCGGTCCGCCCGTGAGAACGATTATCTGATTATTCAGAGCTAACTCAAGGGTTTTCTTCTGCATTGGTGCGTAGCTGATGCCGTTTTCTTTTTCAAGTCCTGATATAAGCTTTGAGATATTGTATTTTTCCGTATATCGGTGCTCACTCATCTGCTTAATGCGCTCGGCAGTATAGGTTTCCGCCTCATATAGCACGTTTAGATAGCAGGCCTGCAAGCCCGCAATCTCTTCACACACAAGGGCACCGTTTGCAGACAGGTCATCTATTCTTTCATACACCGATTCAACTTCAACGCCAATGAGCTGTGATGTTGCCATGGCGAGCTTGTCTCTCGGTATAAAGCAATGGCCGTTGCCCGAATTGTGAAGCAGCTCAAAGCTGACAGCCGCTCCGATTCTGTTGGGGCTGTTTCCGTCAATGCCCAGTTCAAGCGCAAGATTATCCGCGTCGGCAAAGCTCGCTCCAATATGGCTAACAGCTAATATGTAGGGATTTTCCTGTACAACCTCCATCGCTGAATCACCATAGAATTTATACAGACGCAAAGCGTAAACAGGTTGAATCTTATACGCGCACAGAAACTCCATTAGCCTGCGAAGACCTGCCTGCCGTTTAAAGCTCTTGCTCATTTCTTTCGCCTTGCTGAAGCTTATACCCTTTATCTCCGCAAGCTTTTCCGGATGGAGCTCAAGAACATTAAGCGAATCTTCACCGAAGCGGTCTACAATCAGCGCTGCCGTCGCTGTACCGATTCCCTTTACCGTTCCACCTGCAAGATACTCATAGATACTGTCTGCAGAGGTCGGCAGAAGTCGTATTGAATGTTCAACTTTGAATTGCTTACCATGCTGGGCATGATTCATCCAGCTGCCTTCAACCGTGAGCATTTCACCGGGAGCTGCATAGGGGAAGCAACCAACAACAGTGGTCATTTCCCCGCTATCTTGCTCCATGCGTATTACAGCGTAGCCGTTTTCATCGTTTCTGTAGATTACAGAGCTTATTATTCCGTTTAATTCAGTTAGCTCTTCCATGAATTATCTCCGTAGTCGCAATTAATAAACCAATAGTTCAGCGCATAAGCCTGCGCTACATGGTGTACTGTGGGATCATCAGTATCAATGTTCAAAACCACGCTTGCTTTAAGCGTGCCATTTTCATGCATCCACACAATACTTTTAAGCGTATTCTCAAGGCACGGTTCTGAACCGGTTACTTCAATACTTGTGGTAATTTTTGTATTGCCGCCTATACTGACCGGCATAAGAAGCCGTCCCTTAAAGCTCCATGCAAGCACAATTATCAAAGCCGTGCAAAGCAACGCCAGTGCAAAATCCAGCCACATATAAGCACCCCCATTTCATAATATGGGGTGCCGCTGCATATTGTTAAAGAATTCTTTTCAGGAACCGGCCGGTATAGCTTTCATCACACACTGCGCATTCCTCCGGAGTACCCGCAAACACAAGGGTTCCGCCGCCGTTTCCGCCTTCAGGGCCTAAATCAATAATGTAATCTGCGCATTTAATTACATCGAGGTTATGTTCAATAATAACTATTGTGTTCCCCGCATCCGCAAGACGGTCAATAATCTGTATAAGCTTGTGGACATCTGCCACATGAAGGCCGGTAGTGGGCTCATCTAAAATGTACACAGTATTTCCCGTACTGCGCTTGGAAAGCTCCGTGGCCAGCTTAACACGCTGTGCCTCGCCGCCGGACAGTGTTGTACTCGACTGGCCGAGCTTAATATAGCCCAAGCCAACATCAAGCAGAGTATCGAGCTTACTGCGAAGCTTCGGCAGATTAGCAAAAAAGTCGCAGGCCTCCTCAACGGTCATTTCAAGAACATCATTGATATTCTTTCCCTTATACCTTACCTCAAGAGTCTCTCTGTTGTATCGTTTTCCGCCGCAAACATCGCAGGGAACGTAAACATCCGGCAAAAAGTGCATTTCAATGCGCTGTACGCCGTCACCCTTACAGGCTTCGCAGCGTCCGCCCTTGATATTGAAGGAAAATCTTCCTGAATTATAGCCTCGTATTCTCGCATCCTCAGTAGAGGCAAAAAGCTCGCGAATATCGCTGAATAATCCTGTATATGTCGCCGGATTCGAGCGCGGAGTGCGTCCTATGGGGCTTTGGTCAATGGCAATCACTTTATCAATGCCTTCAATTCCGTTTATGCCCTCACATTTTCCGGGTTTGTACTTTGCTCTGTTTTTCTGCACCGCAAGGGATTTATATAGAATTTCATTGACGAGTGATGATTTGCCGCTTCCGGACACACCCGTCACACAGGTAACAAGGCCTATGGGGAAGGAAGCGTCGATATTCTTAAGATTATTCTCTGCGCCGCCGTGAACTGTCATAAAGCCTCTATCGGCCTTTCTGCGTTCTTCAGGCACCTGAATCTTCAGCTTTCCGCTGAGATACTGACCTGTAATTGAGCGTTCGCAGGCACAGATATCCTCCACAGTACCTGCGCAAAGCACCTCTCCGCCGTGTACACCTGCTTTGGGGCCGATATCCACAATATAATCCGCTGCACGAATAGTGTCCTCATCGTGTTCAACAACAATTAGGGTATTTCCCAAATCGCGCAGGTTCTTCAGCGTTTTCAGCAGTTTTTCATTATCTCTCTGATGCAGGCCAATGCTGGGTTCATCAAGGATATACAGCACACCCATGAGAGAAGCGCCAATCTGTGTTGCAAGTCTTATTCTCTGGCTCTCGCCGCCGGAAAGGCTTGATGCACCTCTGGACAATGTTAGATACTGCAATCCCACATTCTTAAGGAAGCCCAGTCTGGACTTGATTTCCTTCACAATACGCTCGGCAATTATAAGCTCTTTGGTGCTTAGCTCAAGTCCGTCAACAAATTCTATTGCCTCGGAAATGGACATTTCCCCCATCTCGGCAATACTCTTGCCGCCTACGGTCACCGCAAGAGCTTCCCTACGCAGGCGCTTTCCCCGACAATCGGGACACATTATCTCCGACATACACTCCTCAAGTTCTGCGCGCATGGCCGGACTCTGAGTTTCATGATATCTGCGCTCAATATTCTTGCATACGCCCTCGAAGGCCTTGGAGTAGGTTCCAGAAAAAGAGCCTGTGCTGTGCTCTCTGTCGTACTGCATATTGAGAGCTTCGCCCTTTGTTCCGTAGAGCAGTGCATCAAGGGCTTCACCGGGCAAATCCTTTACAGGTGTTGTCAGCTTAAAACCATACTTTTTAGCAAGTGCTTCATAGTACATCTTTGCAATGGAGTTGCCGTTTGCAATATTCCAGCCAGATGCTACAACAGCACCTTCATTGAGGCTTAACTCATCGTCGGGTATAATGAGGTTCGGATCAACAAGAAGCTGAACGCCAAGACCGTCACACTTTGGGCATGCTCCGTAGGGCGTATTAAAAGAGAACATTCTCGGGGTAAGCTCCTCTATGGAGACACCGCAGTCGGGACAGGCATAATTCTGGGAAAACAGAATTTCCCTCTTCTCACTTATAATATCAGCAATTACAAGGCCGTCCGCAAGGGAACTGGCGGTTTCAACAGAATCTGTGAGTCTGCGGTTAATATCAGGCTTAATCACTATTCTGTCTACAATGATTTCAATATTGTGTTTCTTATTTTTATCAAGCTTGATTTCTTCGGAAAGCTCATAAATACTTCCGTCAACCCGTGCGCGTACAAAGCCGGAGCGTCTTGCGTCCTCAAAAATCTTCAGATATTCTCCCTTTCTGGCTCTAATAACAGGCGCAAGAATCTGAAGCTTTGTGCCTTCCGGCAAAAGCATAAGCTGGTCAATTATCTGGTCTATAGTCTGCTGATGAATTTCCTTGCCGCACTTGGGACAATGGGGAACGCCTATGCGTGCCCACAGCAAACGCATATAGTCATATATTTCCGTTACCGTACCAACGGTTGAACGGGGATTTCGTGAGCTTGTCTTCTGGTCAATGGATATTGCAGGAGAAAGCCCCTGAATATTGTCAATGTCAGGCTTATCCATCTGACCGAGAAACTGTCTGGCATATGAAGACAGGCTTTCGACATAACGCCGCTGGCCTTCCGCATAGATGGTGTCAAAGGCAAGGCTTGATTTACCGCTGCCGGAAAGTCCCGTCATTACGATAAGCTTATCACGGGGTATTTCAACATCAATATTTTTAAGATTGTGGGTTCTCGCACCCTTAACAATTATACTGTTACTCATTCTTCCTCTATCAAATCTGCGTATTTTCCTCTGGTGAGTTTAATCAGTTCGTCGGGGTTCAATTCAACCTGATAGCCGATTTTTCCGGCGCTAACCATGATCGTCTCATATTCAGCCGCCGACTCATAAAAAAATGTTTTATACTGCTTTTTCATTCCTATGGGCGAGCATCCGCCGCGAACATAGCCCGTCAGTGCATTGATTTCACTTACATGAATCATTGCAACAGATTTTTCCCCTGCTGCCTTTGCAGCCTTCTTTAGGTCAAGCTCATTCGTAACCGGAATCACAAACACATATATGCTCTTGCTCGCACCCCGGGCCACAAGTGTTTTAAACACCTGACTCGGATTCTGTCCGCAAATCTGTGCAACGGTAAGTCCGTCAACGGCTTCGTCACCATGTGGATATTCGTGGGAAGTGTATTTGATTTTCTTCTGTTCAAGAAGGCGCATTACATTTGTTTTTTGTTCTTTCATATATTTATCCCATCCTAACCTATATATTATATCCTTTTTATTCTGTTCTTTCAACACAAAATGCCCTCCGATTTATATCGGAGGGCATAGATTTTGTACATCAGTTTTTCTGAAAGCGTGAAAGCATACTTTCAATGCTGCCGTCAAGAATCTGCATAAACTTTTCTGCTGTAATTTCGGGAGGAAGCTCCATATTTAGGTCAAGCCATTGGGAAATCAGGCCGGTTACACCCTGGGCATAGAACTCGCAAACGAATTCCAAATCTGACCATTCAATATTTCTTCCGTCGGCAACAATAACCGCGAAGCCATGGATGCAGTAGTGGAGTCTGCGCTTAAAGTATCGCAGCATATAGGAACGGTTCTGGGAGTTATAGATATTAAGCACAAAGCTCCTGTTTTCGTAGAGATAGCGGAAAAACATCATTACATTTTCGCGCCATTCATCATAATAAATTTCATCGGGAAGAACGCGGTTTGCATCCTCCTCAAATACCCACTCCAAGAGATCGTATACATCGTCATAGTGATAATAGAAGGTCTGGCGGTTTACTCCGCACTCTTCAACAAGGTCTTTAACGGTAATTTTATCAATGGGTTTAACAGCGAGCATTTTTTTGAGAGCATTGCCCAGGGCTTCTTTTGTAGAACTTGCCATAGTATTACCCCTTCTTCACAAATTGTGTAATTAATATAGCACATATTTTTTGTAATTGGTACATACATATTTAAATTTTCGTCTAATTATGCTTTAATAATAACATAAAAAACTGAATTCAGGTTGATTTATGAAAGAAATCGTATCAAGATACGCTCCAAGCCCCAGCGGTCTGCTCCACATCGGAAACATTGCCACTTCCCTGCTAACCTGGCTTGACTGCAGAAAAGCCGGAGGTAAACTAATTCTCCGCATGGAAGACATTGACCGCGACCGCTGCAAAAGTGAATACGCATTTAAAATTGCAGATGACCTGCAATGGTTGGGCATACCCTATGACAAAGGCTGGGACGAGAATTCGCCCGAATTTGCTCAAAGCTCACGCACGGAGCTCTACGACGAAGCCTTCAAGCTTCTGTTTGACAAGGGGCTTGTATATCCCTGCTACTGCAGTCGATGTCAGCGGCTTGCGGCGTCTGCGCCGCATCCCGGAGAAGTCTCCGTTGACTATGGCTGCAAGTGCCGCTCTTTAACCGATAAAGAACGGCAGACGCTTGAGCAAAGCGGCAGACGCCCCTCATGGAAGGTAAGTGTCCCAAACCGGGAGATCAGCTTCACCGACGGACATTACGGTAAAATCTCTGAAAATCTTGCGGTCAGCGGCGACTTTATAATAAGGCGATCTGACGGAATATACGCATATCAGCTTGCGGTTTCCGTTGACGACATGGAAATGGGCATAAACAGAGTTGTGCGCGGTCACGATCTGCTTGGCTCCACCGCTAAACAGATATGGCTGATAAACGAATTGGGCGGCACTGCTCCGGAATATTGTCACGCTCCTCTTCTTGTCACAGAAGACAGCCGAAAGATGTCCAAGCGCTACGGTGATTTAAGCACGGAGGTTTTGCGCAACAAGTATTCACCTGAAGAACTGACCGGAAAAATCGCATTTCTTCTCGGACTCGCAGACAGCAGCGCCCCTATTTCACCCTGTGAACTTTTAGAAAACTTCTCCTGGGACAAGATCTCAAAAAATGATATAGAATTTAAAAGCAGCGAATGGTAATCATTCGCTGCTTTTTTCTTCAAAAAATCTTCTTGCATTTTCCGAATCGAGCTTAATCTGCGCTGAAAGCTCATCCTGTGATGAGAATTTCTGCTCCGGTCGCAAAAAGCTGTGGAATTCAAGTCTTACATGACGGTCGTAGAGATTACCGTTGAAATCAATAATATAGCTTTCCACGCTAACGCGGTTATCATCGCTGACTGTAGGTCTTACGCCAACATTAGTGACTGCGATATGCTCCGAGCCGTCATCTAAAAACACCTTTGTGGCATAAACGCCGAAACGAGGCACAAGCACACCCTCGGGAAGCATCATGTTAATTGTGGGCGCGCCCATCTTTGCACCGAGGTGATAGCCGGAGCGCACAGTATCCTCAAGTGTATGGGCATGGCCAAGATATTCATTGGCCTTTTCAATTTCTCCGGTTTCAATAAGCTTTCTGATGTTTGTTGAGCTGACAACAACACCGTCTCTGCATACCGCAGGAATAATATCGCAGCCTATTCCCATGCTCTCGCTGTACTCCTTAAGACGCTCAGCGGTACCCATCCCCTTATAGCCAAAGCAAAAATCATGGCCAACAACAATCCACGCCACATCAAGCTCTTTGATAATTTCATCCACGAATTCTTTCCAATCCATGCACATGACCTTCTGGTTAAAGTGAATGAAAACGACATTATCAATTCCGAACTCTCTGCGAATAATGCTTTCCCGTCCGTTTGCGCTGTTAAGCAGCGGAACTTCCTTTTTGAAAACAAGATTGTCGGGGTGAATATCAAAAGTAAGCACCGAGGGAACTGCACCAATTTCCGCAGCACGTTCTTTTGTTTTATTTAACAGCTCGGCATGACCCACATGTATGCCGTCAAAAAAGCCGATTGCCACGGCTCTTTTAGAGTTATCCATTTTAGACCTCAAAAAAATTCTTAATTGTCTTTAGTATTCCCTGCTGAACCTCGCCCAGAAGGAGAAATTCTCCGCTTTCAGCGTAGACACGGTATTTTCCATCAGCAGCAGTGCATTTTACTGCATTGCCGTTTTTGAGTTTCTTCTCTGTTTCCGAATTAGCGGTAATGGTTTCATATTCCGAAAAAAGTGAATCTACGGGCAAAATATATTTTTCAGGATCTTCTGCAATTTCCTCAATGGTATGGGCATCGGATATGCTGAATTGTCCCGCTTTAACTCTGCGCAGCGAGCTCATGCATCCGCTGCAGCCGAGCTTTTCTCCTATGTCATTACAAAGGGCTCTGATATATGTTCCCTTTGAACAGCCAACATCGAGAATGAAGTCATTCTCTTCCCTGCCGACGAGTTCAAGCTTTGATATGTTGACATTTCTCGGCTTGCGCTCGACGCATTCGCCCTTTCGGGCAAGCTCATAGAGCTTTTTTCCACCTACTTTTATTGCCGAATACATTGGCGGAATCTGCTGAATATCGCCCAAAAAGCCATTAATTACGGATTTCAGCTCATTTTCGGTAACATTCTGACTTGTTTCATGCAAAACATTTCCCGTTATATCCTGTGTATCTGTTGCAACACCTAAACGCAGGCCGGCTATATATTCCTTGCTGTGTGCCTCGGCAAACTCAACACCGCGGGTTGCTCTTCCCACGAAAACTACAAGAAGGCCCGTAGCCATAGGGTCAAGGGTTCCCGAATGCCCTATTCTGCGTTCATGCAGTATACCGCGAAGCTTTCCTACCACATCATGACTTGTCCAGCCTTGGGGCTTATCCACGAGAATAATGCCGTTCATGCCCACACCTCGTCAATGGCGGCAACCATCATTTCACGCACCTTTTCCGGCGTTTCATAAACAGTGCAGCCTGAAGCCATTTTATGTCCGCCTCCGCCAAATCTTGCGCATATCACAGAGCTGTCAAAGTTAGGCTGTGAACGAACTGAAACCTTGCATTTTCCCGTCTCTAGCTCACGGATTACCATGCTGACAACACAGCCTTCTACCTTTCCCGGGATTCCCGCGATGTCATCGCAATCATTTTCGGTTGCTCCGGCAATCTTCATCATTTCATCGGTGACAGTTGCCACTACGAGCGCACCGTCATGGTAGAATTTAAGTCCGGCGGAAATCATTCCCTCAAGAGTGATTCTCGCCCGGGACACCTGCCGGAACAGTTTAAAATTCAGCTTCTGCACCTCGGCACCGCAGGCGGCAAGCTCACTTGCCGCGGCGAAGGTTTCCGAGGTAACATTTGCATATCTGAAGCAGCCGCAGTCTGTAGAAACCGCCATGTACAGCAGGCTTGCTTCCTTGGATGTCACATCACCGCAGAGGCATTTAATCACCTCAAGCACGCTCTCGCCGCAGGAGGCTTTTTCCGCGTGGAGGAGAAGCTCGTCAGCATAGTGAGGGTTGGTGGGATGATGGTCGATACACAAATCTACCTTGCCGTTAAAGCCATTGCAGAACATTCGTTCCTCCGCAACATCAACGGCAATACCATATTCATGTTTAAAGCTTTCCGCCAAAAACTCATCGACATACTCTACATACTTCTGCGTAATTTCGGGGTTTGGAAACAGATACGCGTTTTTGCCTGACCTGCGCAGCGCAGAGCAAAGCGCAGCAGCACTGCCGAGAGTATCTCCGTCAGGCCGCAGATGAGTAATAATTATAAAATTGTCGCGTTTAGAAAGCCATTCGGCACACTCGCGGTAATTCATTATTCTTCCTCGTCGTACTTGATTTCAAGTGTGTTGATAATCTCGTTAATATGAGCACCGTATTCAATGCTGTGGTCAAGCTCAAAAACCAGCTCCGGTGTATTGCGGAGCTTAAGTGAATTACCAAGCTCTCGGCGAAGCCAGCCGGATGCAGACTTAAGTCCCTTCTTAAATTCCTTCTCATTCTGAAGTCCCATAACGGAAAGCCAGATTTTGCTGAATTTAAGGTCTCCGGTGGTTTCAACTCGGGTGACACTTATCATGCCCTGGTTTACACGTGGATCCTTTATCTCACGCAGAAGCTTGCTCATAACAAGCTGAATATCGTCATTAGTTCTTGCTAATTTATTTGAAGGCATCTTATTTCCTCCTATGGTTTTCAGGGCGGTCAAATTATGACCGCCCATTGTTGTTAAATCTCAATCTGCTCCATAACAAAGCATTCAATTACATCGCCAACCTTGATATCGTTGAACTTCTCAACCTGCATACCACATTCATAGCCGCTGGCAACTTCCTTAACATCGTCCTTGAAACGACGGAGAGATGCAAGGTCGCCTTCATGTACAACAACATTGTCGCGGAGAACGCGTACCTGACAGCCGCGCTGAATCTTACCGTCCTGAACATAGCAGCCCGTAACAGTGCCGACCTTGGATACCTTATAGGTCTCTCGAACCTCGGCATGGCCGATGATAGCTTCTCTGAACTTGGGTGCAAGCATACCCTTCATAGCTGCTTCAATCTCGTTGATACAGTCATAAATGACGCGGTACATACGCATATCAACATTGGAGCGAGCCGCACTGTCGCGTGCGGCATTGTCGGGGCGCACATTGAAGCCGACAATGATTGCACCGGAGGTGGCTGCCAGCATAACATCGGACTCGTTAATTGCACCAACTGCGCTATGAATTACCTTTACGCGTACTTCATCATTGGTAATCTTCTCAAGAGATGCCTTTACAGCTTCTGCCGAGCCCTGTACATCGGCCTTGACAATGATGTTGAGTGTCTTCATCTCGCCAGCCTGAATCTGGCTAAAGAGGTCTTCAAGGCTTACCTTCTTTGCGGAACCGAAGGCAGCGTTCTTCTGCTGAGTCTTACGCTCATCGGCAAGCTCGCGTGCCATACGCTCATCTGCAACTGCGTCAAAGGTATCGCCAGCGCTGGGAACCTCGGACATACCGGAAATCTCAACAGGAACAGAGGGGCCTGCCTCGGTAATGCGCTGGCCATTATCGTTAATCATAGTGCGGACACGACCGACAGCCGTACCTGCAATGATAATATCGCCATGCTTGAGAGTACCGTTCTGAACGAGAACAGTCATAATGGGGCCGCGGCCCTTATCAAGACGAGCTTCGATAACTGCACCCTTTGCCGCACGGTTGGGATTGGCCTTGAGCTCCTGAACCTCAGCAAGAACTACGAGGTTTTCAAGCAGGTCGTCAATACCCATACCGGTCTTTGCGGAAATGGGACATACGATCGTATCACCGCCCCACTCTTCGGGAACGATATCATATTCTGTGAGCTGCTGCTTAATGCGCTCAGGGTTTGCGCCTACGGTGTCCATCTTATTAATCGCAACAACAAGAGGAATGCCTGCGGCCTTTGCATGGTTAATGCTTTCAATTGTCTGAGGCATAATGCCGTCATCTGCAGCAACAACAAGGATGGCAATATCGGTTACCATTGCGCCGCGGGCACGCATGGATGTAAATGCCTCGTGGCCCGGGGTATCAAGGAAGGTAATGGGGCTTCCGTTAATTTCAACAGTATATGCACCGATATGCTGGGTAATACCGCCTGCCTCGCCTGAAGCAACATTTGCATGACGGATATAGTCGAGAAGGCTGGTCTTGCCGTGGTCAACATGGCCCATGACAACAACAACGGGTGCGCGGTTGACAAGCTCTTCCTCAGTATCAACATGGTCGTCAATAAGGCGCTCTTCAACGGTTACAACGATTTCCTTCTCAACCTTGCAGCCGAGTTCCATAGCGACGAGAGCTGCGGTATCGTAGTCGATAATGTCGGAAACAGAGGCAAATACGCCCAGCTTAATAAGCTGCTTAATAACCTCGCCCGCGTTCTTCTTCATGCGTGATGCAAGCTCGCCAACATTAATCTCATCGGGAATCTCAACCTTAAGCTGCTGCTTCTTTGCTATTTCAAGCTGGAGCTTCTGCATCTTATCCCGTTCTTCCTGACGGCGCTTTGCAGAGGCCACCTGTTGATTCTGACGCTGCTTATTCTTATTTACTATCTTTTCCTTGCCGCGCTTCATATCGCGGTCTCTTGCCTTTTCGCCGGCAAGCTGGTCAAAGCGCTCGTCATACTTGTCAATGTTCACAGCCGCACTGCCGCGGGTATCGATTACGCGCTTTTCTGCAACAGGCTTGGGAACATGGGGCTTATTTTCCTTCTTGGGTGCAGCTGCGGGTGCTGCTGCAGGCTTTGCTTCGCTCTTCTTATCGTTATTTCCAGCCTTTTCAGAGGGCTTATTCTCCGCCTTCGGAGCCACATTAAACACCTCGGCAATACTGCTAATCTGGTTATGCTGGGTAATATACTCAAAAATCAAATCCAGCTCATCATTCTCCAGAACCTGCATGTGATTCTTGGGAGTGGTGGCATAGTCGGTAAGAATCTGACTTATAACCTTTGATGTCGTATTAAAGTCCTTTGCTACCTCATGAATTCTGTATTTAATCAAGCTCATTAATTTTTCCTCCTCTTACCGTTCCTCTTGTTCGTCTCGTGCGTCTTGCGCTCCTGCTTCAGCTTATTCGCTTTCTTCAGTGATTCTTCAATTATCACTGCCGTATCTGCGTATTTTTCGGGCTCATCTGCACACAAAGCTTTAATAAACGCATCGGCAAAGCCAATATCGCATATCGCCGCCATGGAGCATCCGTTTTTTCCGACCTTATCGGAAATCTCTTCCTTTGAGAAAGGCACCTCAATCAGCGGAACATTTCGTCCGTACACAAAGCTCTCCGCCCTCTTCCTCGCATTACCGGAAGCATCTGACGCTATCACAATAAGCCTTGCATGCTGCGCTCTGACTGCCGCGCCGGTATCGGTTTCGCCAATCTGAATTGCATTTGCTTTTCGCATCAGGCCGAGAAAATTCAACGCTTTTTCGTTCATTCTCCGGCCTCCATCTGCTTTTCAAGCTCTGCATACACTGACTGTGGTATTGCAGTTGAAAAAGCTCTCTCAAGTGCCTTGGCTTTTATTGCTTTCTTCAGGCAATCGGGATTCGGGCAAATATATGCTCCTCTGCCCGACGCCTTGCCTCTGAAGTCAAGACTCACTTCACCTTCCGGCGATTTAACCGCACGAATAAGCTCACGCTTGGGTTTCATTTCACGGCAGCCCAGACACTGTCGCATTGGTATTTTCTTTTCCATCCAAGCTGCCTCCTTTCAAATTAAGCTTCGGATTCAGGCTTAATGTCAATCTTAAAGCCGGTCAGCTTTGCCGCAAGACGAGCATTCTGACCTTCCTTGCCTATGGCAAGAGAAAGCTGGCTGTCAGGAACGATTACACGGCAGCTTTTGCCGTCTTCAAACATGGTTACACTAACAACCTCGGAGGGTGCAAGAGCGGCGGCAATGTATTCCTCGGGAATCTCACTGTACTTGATAATGTCAATCTTCTCGCCGCCAAGCTCATCGACGATTTCAGCAACGCGAGCGCCCTTGGGGCCAACACAGGAGCCGATGGGATCAATATCTGCATCGTTGGACCAAACAGCCATCTTGGTGCGGCTGCCTGCCTCACGGGCGATAGACTTGATTTCTACCGTACCGTCGAATATTTCGGGAACCTCAAGCTCAAACAGGCGCTTTACAAGCCCGGGATGAGTACGGCTGATGAGTACCTGGGGGCCCTTTGTGGAGTTTCTGACTTCAACAACATAAACCTTGATGCGGTCACCCTCGGTGAGGACCTCGGTCTTAATACGCTCGTTGGGAGCGAGCATGGCCTCGGTGTACTCGCTATTGGAGCTGATGCGGATGGAAACGCTGCCGGTGCGGGGCTCAATGCGGGAAACGACGCCGGTGAGGATTTCATGCTCCTTAGAGGTGAACTCCTCATATACAAGACCACGCTCCGCCTCACGGATACCCTGAATAATAACCTGCTTTGCAGCCTGGGCAGCAATGCGGCCGAATTTCTTGGTTTCTACGGGAACCTTCACGGTGTCACCGATTTTTGCACGCTTGCTTATCTTCTTTGCCGCGTCAATCTGAATCTCCAGTGCGGAATCCTCCACCTCTTCAACGGCAATCTTATTAACATGCATTTCAATGCGCTTTCTGCTTTCATCCAAAAGGATTTCAACATTGTCGGCGCATTCGGGATTATCGCGTCTGAAGGCCGCCATCATAGCCTGGCGGATTTTATCGTACATATACTCTTTGGGAATACCTTTTTCTTTTTCAATGTCCTCAATTGCGGAAAAAAATTCTGCGTTCATGTCGTTATACCCCTTTTAATTTTATATTGAAACGTGCAGCTTAACCTGCGCGACCTGTGACTTTTTAAGAAGGATGCCGGAAACGGTAACATCACCGTCAACATATGCTTCAAGCTTACCAACTACGGATTTTCTGCCCTGATAGGGCTGATATAGCTTGACTTCAACCTCGCTGCCCATGAATTTTTCAAAATCCGAAGACCGTTTAAGCTCTCTTTCAGCGCCGGCAGAACCGACCTCAAAAACATAGCTGTCGGGGATGGGATCCTCTTCGTCAAGAATCGGATCCATTCTGCGGCTTATGCGCTCGCAGTCAAGAATGTCTACTCCGCCTTCCTTGTCAATGAAAATGCGCAGATACCATGTGCCTGCTTCCTTGACATATTCAACGGACCAGAGCTCACAACCCTCTTCTTCAACAATCGGTTTTGCAAGAATTTCTACTCTTTCGGTAATTTTGCTCATATTGATTCTCCATTTTAAGAATTGCAAAAAGCTCAACAAAAAGAGTGGGCTGTGACCCACTCTTAAAACCTAACTAACTTACTCAAGTATAATAACACTAAAAGTATTGTATTGCAAGCATTTTTTGAATTCAAAATAAAACTTAAACGCATAAATTACCTGTAATGAGCAACAAACTCTTCGAGAGTCAAATTGTTCTCCATAATAAATGCAGCCGCCTCAACGCCAACATAGCGATAGTGCCAGGGCTCATCCCAGCCGGTAACATCCTTCTTGCTGCCGGGGTACCGCTTGATAAATCCAAATTCTGCGCAGTGCTCATCCATCCAAGCAAAGAATTCCTTATCCATCTTGCTGTAATCGAGTTCATAGTATTGTTTATCAAGTATATCGATGCCCAAACCCGTCTGATGGTCACTGGTGCCCGGATATGCAATAATGCTCTTCGTTATCTCTACAGCCTCCTCATAGGTATAGGTATCATCCCATGTGAGCTGGTTTGCTTTACTTGTAAATGCAAACTGCTGTGAAGAATAATCCCGATAAGCACAATTGATATAAGGGGTAAATCCAGCCTCCTTTGCTGCGCTTATTAGATTATTAAGGTTTGCAATGGCATCTGATGCAAAATAAACTCCGGAATTCTTATATTCCTTAACTTTAGGCTCAAATGTAGTGGATGGATTCTCGCTGTTAATAAGAACATACTGCCAGTCAGTAATGTCAATATCAGGATAGTCCAAGCCTTCCAGATTTTTTCCGTATAAGCCAAACTCATCCAAAGGCTGTTTTAAATTGTCAACCTTAACAAAAGCGTCCTCTGCTCCGCCGAGAATAACCTCTCCGCTTAACTGTATTCTCGAATTAACGATGAGAACGAGTGTTGCAAACAGCATAGTCATAAAGAAAATCCATATTGTCTTTTTTACTCTCATCCCCATCACCTCTTTCTCTGTGTTGATGTTTTGCAATTAAGTAATATATCATAATGTATCAAAATGTACAAGTATAATTAGAAAAACAAAGCTTCATCATTCAGGGCTGCTTTCAGCTTTTCAAGCGCTTTTTTCTCAATTCTGCTTACATAAGACCTGCTTATTCCGCAAAGCTTGGCAGTTTCGCGCTGTGTTTTGGGCACTCCGCTGTCAAGCCCGAATCGGTATCTGATTATTTTTTCTTCCCTTTCGGTTAAAACCGTCTTCACAAGCTGCCGGAGTTTGTCGCATATTTCCATATTTCCTATTCTTTCCGACATATCATCGTCAAGATATATTATGTCGAGAAGCGATAGGCTGTTTCCATCTGCATCAGTATCAATTGCATCCGACAAGCTCACATCCCCTGCTGTTTTCTTAAGACTTCTGAAATACATAAGAATTTCATTTTCACAGCATCTGCTGGCATAAGTGGCAAGTCTGACACCCTTATCCGGCTTATAGGTATTAATCCCTTTAATAAGCCCTATCGTGCCTATGGAAATCAAATCGTCCATATCCTCAGCCTGCGTATAGTACTTTTTTACTATATGTGCCACAAGCCTTAAGTTATGTTCAACCAAAGCATTGCGCGCGTCTATGTCACCTGTCAGCCATAACTCAACATACTTTTTTTCCTCCTCCGCCGAAAGAGGTGTCGGAAATGAGCCGTTCGGAGATAGCCTCAGCATGAGCAGCAATCCGCCCAGTATCATGAACACCGATTCAAGCATAGAAATCACCTCAGGTAATGGTATTCTTTCTCCGCAAGTCCATATTCCCGGCAATAGAGGCACATTATTCTGTTTGACAAATCAGAAAAACATGATTATAGTAACCTTATAAAAAATTCTTGAGAGGTATATTATGCACAGACCTGACGACTGCTTTTATCACGACCACGGAGACGGAATAATACATTGCCACGACGAAAAGCCCAATGATGACATAGCTGAACACGAGGAGCACGAGCATCCTCACCACAACCATCCTCATCACCATGAAAATACAAAGGCGGTTGTCAACAGATTGAGCCGTGCAATCGGTCATCTCGAGTCAGTAAAGCGCATGGTCGAAGACGGACGGGACTGCACCGATGTGCTTATTCAGCTTGCCGCAGTTCGCTCCGCTTTAGGCAGCACCGCAAGAGTTATTCTCAAGGACCATCTTGAGCACTGCATAACCGACGCTGTTGAAACAGGCGACACCGAGTATATTGAAGAACTCAACAAGGCCATCGACAAATACATAAATTAAAAAAACGCTCTCCCTTGGGAGAGCGTTTTTTATTATTCATTAATTATTTTGCGTTGAAAATCTTAAAAATGCTGTCAAAGGGATCTTCCTCTGCGGGAGCTTCAGGCTCTTCCTTCTTTTCAACTGCCTTTTCAACTGCTGCGGTGTAAAGACCTGCACTTGCCTTTTCGCGTGCGGGTTCAGTTGCCTTTGTTGCCTTTACGGTCTTTGCTACGGGAGCTGCGGACTGCTTTGCAGTAGGAGCTTCCTCAAAGCCGGTTGCAATAACGGTTACGCGGATTTCATCCTGCATACTGTCATCAAAGGTTGCACCGAAGATGATGTTTGCATCGGGATGAGCTGCTTCCTGAACCAGATTTGCTGCTGCTTCAACATCCTCAAGACCCATATCCTCGGAGCCGGTAATATTGATGAGGACACCGTGTGCGCCATTGATGGAGGTTTCCATGAGAGGGCTTGCAACTGCCATACGTGCTGCATCTTCTGCCTTGCCCTTACCTGCTGCGCGGCCAACACCCATGTGTGCAAAGCCTGCGTTCTTCATAATGCAGGTTACATCAGCGAAGTCGAGGTTAATAAAGCCGGTATTCTTGATGAGGTCAGAGATACTGGTAACAGCCTGACGGAGAACATCGTCGGCAATCTCAAATGCGTTTGCAAGAGTTACCTTCTGATCGGTAGCATATTTAAGGCGGTCATTGGGGATGATGAGCAGAGAGTCTACCTTGCCCAGAAGCTCCTTGATACCTTCGTTTGCCTGATCCATGCGGCGCTTACCCTCGAACTTGAAGGGCTTGGTCACTACGCCAACAGTGAGAATACCTGCCTCTCGGGCAATGTCAGCAACGGTGGGAGCTGCACCGGTGCCGGTGCCGCCGCCCATGCCTGCGGTGATGAACACCATATCTGCATCTTCAACAGCCTTGGCAATGTTGGTGCGATTCTCTTCTGCGCTCTTCTTGCCGATATCGGGATCGGAGCCTGCGCCCTGACCATGGGTGAGCTTCTCACCAATCTGAATCTTCTGATTTGCATTAGAAACTGCAAGTGCCTGCTTGTCTGTATTAACAGCAATGAACTCAACACCCTGAGTTCCGGACTTAACCATTCTGTTCACAACATTGTTACCGGCACCGCCGATACCGACAACCTTTATAGTAACAACATTATCGTTGCCTGCTTCAGGTATAAAATCCATAATTATTCCTCCAAATATAATATTTATATGAGACGGGGAAAACCGCAGCCATAATTTGCGATTATGCTATATTCTATAACTTTTTTTATCATAGGTCAATAGATTTTTGCATAATTATGTAAACATACTTTTTAATTTAGTGTTAATTCGGGTTGTAATGGACCTTATTCCCCTCGGACAAATCCAGAGTTCCGGCATCATTATCGCCAAGTTCGCCAATAGCCGCGACAAGTTTGCCGAATTTGTATTCGGTATTATCCATTTCACCGAGCTTTACCGTAAATCGATTGTCGTACAATACTACTGCATTTTCGGCATCTGCAACATCAATTCCGGTAATTTTTGCCGCCATACCTCTGGACTGAATCTGATTAAGTATTTCCAGCAGATAGCTGCAGCTTTCCTTTTCCTCTGCGGTAACAGTATCACCTATCGCAGCCTTATCTACTGTTATTCCCTTTATCTCTGCCATATATGCAGCATCGGCTTTTTCAATAGTGCCGAGATATTTTCCCGTACCGCTAACAGTCCACAACTCGCCGTTGACATTTATATAGCCAACAGCATTACTTTCCTGAACGAGAATGGTTATTCTGTTGGGCAGACCGCGCGTAATCGTAACCGCATCAACATAGGGCAGCTTAACTACAGTTCTGCTTCCGGCCGCAATTCGGTTAATAAAGAAAAGATTATCCCCGATCTGAATGCCGGAAGCATCGATTATTTCTTTATCTGTGTATACTGAATTTCCCTCAACCTCAATTTTTCCGATTTGGAAAAAAATACTCATAATCAGTATAATAGACGCAATTATCAGGAAAAATGTCATTGGTTTGCGAAACGACAGGTGAATTTTAGGTCTGTCATTTTCGTTCTTCGGTTTAGTATAGTAATCATTTGTATTCGGCATAAAGTCAAATCTCCATAACTATATCTGCGCCTAAAGCGCGCAGTTTTCTGTCAAATATTTCGTAGCCACGGCATATGTAGTCCTTATCATGCACCACACTTTTTCCTTCAGATTCAAGGCCGGCAATCAGCAAAGCAGCGCCTCCGCGTAAATCCGCAGCAAAGGCATTTGTCCCCTTCAGAGTTTTAACGCCCTTGACTCTTGCCGTTTTTCCGCAGATCTCAATGTCAGCCCCGAATCGTCTAAACTCGGCAACATGAGCAAATCGTCTTTCAAAAATATTTTCAGTAAAAAAAGTATCCCCTTCTGCTTTTAGCAGTGCAGCCATCAGCAGTGGCTGAACATCAGTTGGAAATCCGGGGTACGGTGCAGTGATCACCCTGCCGGTATGGTGCAATTTGCCATTTGAACGCAGGCGTACATTTCTTTTACCGGATATTATATCACACCCTGCCGTATTTAGGAAGAGCTGTATTTGAGAAAAATGCTGCGGAGCCACTCCGATAAGCTCAATATCTCCTCCGCATGATGCAGCCGCGCACAAAATCGTGGAGGCAACAATTCTGTCGGGAATAACTCTATGGCCCACATGGCTGTCGGGTGAAAAGCCGCTGATAACAATTCTGTCCGTACCTGCCCCCGACATATATGCTCCGAGTTTGCGCAGATATTCCTGCAGGTCAACAATTTCCGGCTCCATTGCCGCGCCATATATTTCTGTTGTACCCTCTGCTCCGCAGGCAGCAAGCATGGCATTTTCCGTCGCTCCCACGCTTCTGAAGGGTAGCTCTATCCGCGTTCCCCTTAATTTTTCAGCGCGGCATACAATTTCGGAATCGTCGCATCTGACATCTGCCCCAAGCTTTCGCATGACATCGAGATGTATATCAATGGGGCGTTCACCTAACATACATCCGCCCGGAGCGCACATATGCACCTCTCCGCATCTTGCAAGCAGCGCGCCCATAAACAGCACCGAGGAGCGCATACTTTTCATCATTTCACAGGGAATATGATTATCGCTGAGATTCTTTGAATTTATGTACACATCATTGCCACTTTGTACTGCCTGACAGCCCAGATTGCGAAGTATTTGCAAAGAAACATCAACATCGCTCAAAACCGGCACATTCATTAGTTCAGTATCAGCACCTGCTATTACAGAAGCCGCCAGCATAGGCAGCACAGCATTTTTTGAGCCCTGTACTGTGCAGGCACCCTCAAGGCGATTTCCACCGTTAATATGCCACAATGCCATAAAATAACCTCGCAGATAACAAACTAGAATTTCATGTCATTCTATGCTGCGAGGTTATTTTATGTTATTTACACAGGTCGAGTATCTGCTCGGCTATGATTTTTGTAGCATCCTTCATTGCAAGCTTCTCCATGGCAGCAGCCATCTCATCAAGCTCATCGGGAGAATCCAAAATCCGCTTTACTTCGTTGTATAGCTCCTCTGCATTCAGTTCTTTTTCCTTAAATATTTTTGCGCCTCCTGCATTGGCAACAACGCTGGCGTTTTTGTACTGATGATCATTGGTTACATATGGAGACGGGACAAAAACCGTAGGCTTGTGCATATATGTAAGCTCGGAAATCGTTGATGCGCCTGCACGGCAGAGCACAATATCGGCCGCCGCCATAACTCTCGGCATATCGTAGATGTACTCTCTGACATCCATTCCGTTGGCTTCATAGTCAGGCACAGATTCCATGAGTGCGGTAATCATGGTCTCATAGCCCTCGCTGCCCGCGGAGTGAATCAGTCTGAAGCCGGGCGCGCTTCCTGCAAGCCTAATAAACTCACACATTGTGGCGTTCATGTTAGAGGCACCGAGAGAGCCCCACACGGACACCACCAAAGGTGTTTTTTCGGCAATTCCCAATTCCGCTTTTGCCGAAGCCTTTGTGTATTCTCCGAACTCGCCGCGCACGGGTGTTCCCGTCACAACACATCTTTCCGGGTGCTTATAATGCTCCTTGCTTTCCTCAAAGCCCAGCATGATTTTGTCAACGATATCCGCCAGCATTCTTGTTGTCAGTCCGGGGAACGCGTTGCTTTCATGTACCGCAGTGGGGATTCCCATTTTTGCGGCAGCTTTTAGCACGGGATAGCAAACATAGCCTCCTGTGCCTATTACAACATCGGGTGCAAAATCTCTTATAATTCTCCTTGCCTTTATGCGCGCCCTGATTACATTAACAACGGACTTGATGTTGTGCAGCAAGCCCTTAATGCTTTTACTGCGGCTGATATTTGTAACCTTCAGAGTTTTTATTTCATATCCGCTGCGTGGTACGAGGTTTGTTTCCATATGCCCTTCCGCACCGACAAACAGTATTTCGCAGTCAGGCATGAGCTTTCTGAAATGACCTGCAACGGCAATTGCAGGATTAATATGGCCTGCAGTACCTCCGCAGGCAAACATAAATCTCATTTTCTTACCTCCACATTACCCCGCTTTTGACGCGGGAATATCGCGCGAAGCGCTTAAAACAATTCCCATTTCTATCATCTGTATCAGCAGTGCCGTTCCCCCGTAGCTGAAAAACGGCAGAGAAATTCCCGTACAAGGCACGAGATTAGTAACCACAGCCACATTAAGAATTGTCTGTATCGCAAGAAGTGTAGTAATTCCCGCGCAGACAAGGCAGGAATATCTGCTTCTTGAGTTAACGGCAATCCAATAGCCCCGGACAACAAGCAGTGAAAACAGTGCAAGAATCAGCACCGCACCGATAAAGCCAAGCTCCTCACATACCACCGAGAAGATAAAATCATTGTGCTCCTCCGGAAGATAGAGAAACTTCTGTCGGCTCTGTCCGAAGCCAAGTCCCGTAAGTCCTCCCGAACCGATGGAATACAGTGATTGCACAATCTGATACCCTTCATCAGAGGTGGAGGAAAAAGGATCCAGCCACGTTGTAATGCGGGTTGAGGCATACGGGAATTTGGTAAGCAGCACCGCTATTCCCCCGCCAACAGCCGCAGCCGCGGCTATAAACCATATGAGCCTCGCTCCACCTAAAAACATCATGGCGCCGCCCACGGCAATAATGATTATCGACGCCGAAAAGTGCGGCTCAAGTATAAGCAGCCCCACAACAACAAGCAATATTGCAACAAAGGGCAAGATGCCATATCGGAATGTTTTCATCTTGCCTCTGTATCTACATATTATTGCTGAAAATGCCAGAATAATGCCGAGCTTTGCGATCTCCGACGGTTGTACCGTAAGGCTTCCTATGCCTATCCACCGTCTTGCACCGTTGGCTCTGACACCGATAAGCGGAACAAGAAGCAGAAGAATTATCGCAAGAGCAAGAACAGGCAGCGAGTATCTCCTGAAAAAGCCCATAGGCAGCTTTGACGCAAAGAGCATTGCCGCAACGCCAAAGATTGCAAATACAAGCTGGCGGATGAAATAGTATACGGGGTTTCCTCCCGTAAGATTTCCCGGGTCGTAGTAAGCTCTGGCATAGCTTGAGGAAAGTACCATGATTACACCTAATATTAGGAGGAGCATCACCAGCACAAAGAAGGGTAAATCAAAGCCTTTTCGTGCGGTCTTTACCTTCGTTTCGGCAGCTTCAAGTCTGGTGCCGCTATATTCCATACTGACGACCTCCCGGGAATGTTATCAGAAACGATTATATACTCCCAGGAATGAAATAATTGCAAAAACAAGGGACACGCCGGTAAAAAGACAGAAGAGTTCTTTTTCCTTCCACTTTTTGCCCGTCCAGCCGCCCATCTCAAGATGGTGATGGAAGGGGGCCATCCTGAATACGCGCTTACCGTGGGTAAGCTTGAAGTAGGAAACCTGAATAATGTCGGAAAGTGTTTCCCAGATAAAGACTATGCCCAGAGTTATGAGAACAAGGGGCATATCATAGGCAAAAGCAAGAGCCGCAATAGCTCCGCCGAGGAACAGAGAACCGGTATCGCCCATGAAGCATTTTGCGGGGTTGAAGTTATATACTAAAAAGCCAACAAGACCACCCAGCAGCGCGGATGCAAATATTCCGAGGGAAAGGTAATCGGGACCCCATTTAAAGGTTACAAATACGAAGAACAAACACACGGGCAGGGATGTTCCGCTTGCAAGGCCGTCAACGCCGTCTGTGATATTAACCGCATTTACGGTACCGACGATAATGAATGCCGCAAGGATGAAATACAGAGCTTCGGGAATGAAAACATCCGTATTCCAGAAAGGAATGTAAAGATCGGTCTTAATATACCCCATTTTGCGGAGAAGTACTACAAACACAAGCGCCGCCACAAGCTGGAGAAGGAATTTTGCTCTTGCAGACAGGCCGGTGTTTTCCTTCTTGCGGAGCTTTTCCCAGTCGTCAAGGAAGCCGATTGCACCGAAAATCAGAGCAAACACAAGGACAAATATATGTCTGTAGTCACCTTCGAGCATACAAGAAAAGCCTGTAGTCAAGCACACTACAATACAGGCGGCAATGAAGATGAAGCCACCCATTGTGGGAGTACCTGCCTTGGAGGCGTGCCAGGAAGGACCGATTTCCTTAATCTCCTGCCCTGCCTTGATCTTACGAAGCCAGGGTATATAGAATTTGCCGACTGCTACCGCGACAAAAAACGCCAGCACAAACGCTACTGTAAGCTTGAGAGTCATTGTTTCTTCCTCTTCTCTATATGTTCTGCGACGATTTCTCTCTCGTCCATGTGATGCTTTTCGTGGCCAACCACCTGATAATCCTCGTGACCTTTGCCGGCTAATAATATTACATCATTTTCCTCGTGATTGTCAATTACCCATTGAATTGCCTCAACGCGGTCACAGATTACTGCAAACGGTGTTTCGGACTCCTGCATACCACCGAGAATTTCATTTATTATTTCCTGCGGCTCCTCTGTACGGGGATTATCGCTGGTAACAATAACAAAATCTGCATTTTCTGCGGCAATTTTGCCCATAATGGGGCGTTTTGTCCTGTCACGGTCACCGCCGCAGCCGAAAAGTACGACGATTCTTCCATCGTCATTACTGCGAAGTGCTTTCAGCGCGTTTTCAAGCGCATCCGGAGTGTGAGCATAGTCAATAAGTATTGTGTAATTACCGTCTGTGGGAACTACCTCCATGCGTCCCTTGACACCGTGGGCCTCCGCCATGGCATCGGCGCAGTCCTTCAGGCTCATTCCTAACTTCAGGCCGCAGGCAATAACGCCTAAAGCATTATAAACGGAAAACCTTCCGGGTATTGCAAGCTTTATCGTCTCACAGGCTTCATCGGTTACGGCGGTGAAGCTGACACCGGCGGCGGAAAGCTGAATGTTTTTCGCACAGAGGGATGCAGCCTCATTCTCCGTTGAGTATGTAAACACACGGCATTTTGCGTTCTTGCTGATATCGTCAAACCATACATCGTCCATGTTCATGCATCCGTCCTTGCACATGGAGAACAAAATAGCCTTGGCCTTTGCATATTCCTCCATTGTTTTGTGGAAGTCCAAATGGTCCTGAGTAAGATTCGTGAAAACTCCGATATCGTAATCGATGCCCGCCACGCGGTTAAGATATAGCGAGTGGGAGGAAACCTCCATGACCACATGGGTGCAGCCCGCATCAAGCATCTCTCGGAACAGCAGCTGAAGCTCATAGCTTTCAGGGGTGGTGCGCTCGGAATGAATGAACTCATCGCCTATCATATTGCCGTTTGTGCCGATGAGGCCAACCTTTGCGCCCAGCTTGCTTTCAAGCATATGCTTAAGAAGATATGTCGTGGTGGTTTTTCCGTTTGTTCCGGTAATGCCGATAACCTTCATCTGCCCCGCGGGATTTCCGAAGAAATCGCGGCTTGCAAGAGCCAATCCCAATCTGCTGTCCTTAACGATTACATAGGGAATATCAATTTCGGGTGCTTTCTGGCAAATCACAGCCGCAGCCCCCTTATCCGCAGCCATGGGTATAAACCTGTGTCCGTCTGATTCAAAGCCCACAATGGCAAAAAAAGCATCTCCGAGCTTTGTGTTTCTTGAGTCATAGCTTATACCGCCTATCTCTTGCTCGAGGTCTGCGTTGATTTCAACAATCTCAAGGTTTTTCAGCAAATCCTTCAGCTTCATAATCTCATTCCTTTATTTCAATATCTGCCGAGCAAATCACTGTCGCTCGCAATTAGTGTAACCTCAATTACCGTGCCGTGCTTTACGCCGGAGCCGCTTTCCACGCTTTGTGAAACAATGACTCTTCCGTCTGCAAAGGCTGCGGGAGAATTCGTATGTATAAACAAGCCATAGCTGCTCAGAAGCTCACGGGCCTCCGAATAGCTCATGTTGGAAATGTCAGGCATAATCTCCGTTCCCGCAGATGGCGAGGAGTCAGCATAGATGATTATTCGGCTTCCTTCCGCAACTATCGCCCCTGCTGCAGGAAGCTGGGTATTTATTACTCCTCCGGTGCCGATGATTCTGCATTCAAAACCGTCATCCTTGAGCTTTTCCTGTGCTTCGGAAACAGACAGTCCCTTAACATTCGGTACAGCCTTATCAATCGCCTTAAGCTCATCATCGGAGTATTCGGGCTCAATCCCCATATAGGGCAGAATATCCGCAAACATTTTCCCCACTGTCGGTGCCGCCATCTGACCGCCGCTTATATAAATTCCCGATTCGTTGCTTGGGGAATCAAGCAGAACGAGAATGGCAATCTGGGGATCATCAGCCGGTGCAATGCCTATAAAGGAAACGATATATTCCTTTTCTCCGGTAGCGGCCTCGAGGTTTACCTTTTCGGATGTACCTGTTTTTCCGCCGATGCGATAGCCGGCAACAGCGGCGTTTCTGCCTGTTCCGTCATTGGGATCGCCTACCACCTGCTCAAGAATACTGCATACAGTCTTGCTCGTATCCTCGCTTATTACGCGCCGCACAGGTGTAGGTTTTTTATTATACACCGAATTGCCGCTATCATCAAGCACACTTTGCACAACATATGGCTCCATAAGTGTTCCGCCGTTGACGCAGGCGCTTACTGCGGTTATAAGCTGAAGCGGCGTTATTGTAAAGGTCTGACCGAAGGAGGCTGCCGCAAGGGACGACATATTTTCAGGATTGCAGAATGTATCCTTGCTCCACCATATGCTTCCGCTTTCTCCGTCAAGGTCTATACCTGTTTTTGCCGTAAGCTGTTCGGAGCTGTCAGCTGTAAGGTTCAAAAAGCCGAAGGCATCACAGTATTTATAAAAGGTGTCCGCGCCAACTCTCATTCCGATGTTTACAAAGGCAACATTGCAGGAATGCTGTACCGCCTGGGTGAGCGTCTGTGCGCCATGCCCTTCGGTTTTCCAGCACTTGACCGGTGCCGTTCTTCCCTTAACCGACACATTGCCGCCACAGAAAAAGCTGTCCTCAAGGTCTACAGCTCCCTCCTCAAGGGCCATGGACAGGGTAATAATCTTAAATGTTGAGCCGGGCTCGTAGGTATCCGAAATCGTTTTATTGCGCCACTGAAGCTGCTGAGCATCTCCTAAAAGCTTTTCCTTTTCCTCCTCTGTGGGCGCTGAATCAATTATCTCCTTCGCTTCATCGCTAACATCAAGGAAATTGTTAAGGTCATAGCCTCCGATTGATGCCATGGCAAGTATGGCTCCCGTATTAACATCCATCACAATGGCGCCGGCACCGTTTTGAATATCATAATCCTCAACCGCCTGCGCTAAATTTTTCTCCACATAGTACTGTATAGTTGAGTCAATGGTTGTGACTATATCGCAGCCGCTTTGTGCTCCGCTGTAATCCTCGTACTGCAGAAACATAAGATCGGTCCCGTAGGCATTTGTTGCTCGGCGGTAGGTTCCGTTCTGCCCTGCAAGATATGAGTTGTACTTAAGCTCAACACCGTTAAGTCCATAGTTATCAGTTCCCACGAAGCCTATTACATGGCATGCAAGCGAAGAATAGGGATAATATCGCTTTGTATCGCTTTCAAGACGCACGCCCCGAAGATTGTATTCCTTTTTAAACGCCCTGACCTTATTGGCAGCATCAGGCTCAATCTTCCTCGCAACCGTTACATACCATGAGCCGTTATTTTTCGTTTTTTCAAGGATTTCATCGTAATCAATGCCAAGTATTTCAGAAAGCTTTTCCGCTATCAGCTCCGTGTCTTCATCATACATATTGATTTCCGCCGGGCTCAGGTAAACATTCTCTACATCGGCACTCATTGCCAGCGCCTTCATGCTTCTGTCATAGATTATTCCCCTTGAGGCGGAAGAGCTTGTTTCTCGAAGCTGTTGGCCGATGGCAAGCTCCTCGTACATCTCATGATCGATGATCTGTAGCTTATACAACCGCACAGCAAGAGCTATAAACGCAAGTATGCCGCACACAAGCATTAAAAACAGTGTGCGGCGAAGTATGGTTCTATTGGGATTTCGGTCAGCCTTGGAATTGGGATTACTTTTCATGGCAGCTCCTCAAAATAAAAATATACTTAAATATACTTATTTTTCTGCAGAAAAAATATTCCGCAGCGAGCTTATCCAATTATCAATTATACTGTCTTGCTCTTCCCCGTTTCCCAAAATAACCGCATTATCATCGGTTTTAACATCTATGCCTACAAGCTGTTCATTACCCGGTGGAAGCATACCCAATTCGTTTTTTGCAGCTTCCTCAAGCTCTCCTAACTCATAGGCTGTAGCCGTCTCGATTTTCAGCCGGATATTTTCTTCCTTAAGCTCCGAAACATATGCACTCAATTCAACATTAACATCGTTTTGCCGGGCAATTTCCGCCCGCATAGCAAGCCCTGCCACAATCATTATTGCAGCAAGCACTACTGATATTGCGGTAAATGTCGCCTGAACTCGAGATTTCTCCTGTTTTTGAGTGCGTACTGAAGGCATTTAATTACACTTTCTCGGCCACCCGGAGTTTGGCACTCCTTGACCGCGGGTTTTCCTTCAGCTCTTCTTCTCCCGGTATAATAGGTTTTCTCTGTACACTTTTAAGTGTCTGGACAAAGCCGCAGACGCATATTGGCGCTTCTCTGGGGCAGGTGCAGCCATTTTCTCTGGAAGCAATTGAAGTTTTTACAATCCTGTCCTCAAGCGAATGGAAGCTGATAACGCAAAGTCGTCCGCCTTTATTCAGCTTATCAGGAGCCGTCCTCATCATTTCCTCAACCGCACCAAGCTCATCGTTTACGGCAATTCTTATTGCCTGGAAGCTCCGCTTTGCAGGATGCTGTTTCTCCCGCAGCGCTGCCGCAGGCATTGCAGATTTTATTATATCCACAAGCTCCAGTGTGGTTTCAATCGGCTTTTCGCTGCGTTGCTGCGCAATTCTCGACGCGATCCTACGTGCAAAGCGTTCTTCGCCGTAGTCGCGCAGTATGCGCACGAGCTCTTCCTCCGGCCATTCATTGACCACATTCCATGCGGTAAGAGCACTGGTGTTATCCATACGCATGTCAAGAGGGGCATCATTCATATATGAAAAGCCCCGTTCGCTTTCATCAAGCTGCGGAGACGACACACCCAGGTCAAAAAGCATTCCGTCAACGCCGTCTATCTCTAAATCATCAAGGACAGATGCAACATCGCTGAAATTGCTGTGAACAAGCGTTAGGCGGTCAGAATACTCCTGCAGGCGTTCACCTGCTCTTCTGATTGCGCTTTCGTCTCTGTCAATTCCGATGAGCCTTCCCGTTGTAAGCCTCTTCAAAATCTGTTCGGAATGTCCGCCCATGCCTAAAGTGCCGTCAACATATATTCCGTCAGGCTTGATATTAAGATTTTCAATGCACTCATCCAAAAGTACAGATATATGTTTGGGATTGCTCATATCAAAACTCCAGTTCTGCCATAATCGCTGCAATATTCTCCGGCTTTATTTCCGCCTCATGAACCTCTGCCCAGCTTTGCTCATCCCACAGCTCTGCATGGTTATTACAGCCGACAACAGTCACGTTCTTAATAAGTCCCGCGTATTCGCGAAGATGAGAAGGAACAATTATTCTGCCCTGATTATCAAGCTCACACTTTGCCGCATAGGCAAAGAGAGGGCGCATCTTACGCTGCTTCATATAGCTCATAGAGTCAACCTTATCCGAAAAGCTTTTCCAGCTTTTTGCGCTGTACGCCGCAAGGCATTTATCTACAGCTAAAGTGAGATAAAACACCTCACCCAGCTCCTCACGCAGCTTTGCGGGAATGAACAGTCTCCCCTTTGAGTCCAGCGTGTGCTGATATTCACCTGTCACGGTGTTTCACCTCCACGATGCGGCAAATTTGTGGTATTTTCCACCACATTTCACCACCGCATTTAATTATAGTAACAACGCCTGTAAAATGCAAGCATTTTTTGACACATAAAAAAATAAAAGAGCCTCAACGAGGCTCTTTTTCACATATACTATTAATCTTCGTAGGCTTCAGGAATTTCTTCAGCGTCAGGAGCGTTCTCCTCTGCAATCGCTTCCGCATTATCTTCAGCAGGAACATCGGGTGTTGCCGCAAGATTTCTGAAGCTGACTCTGGACTGGTTAACTTTCTTCAGAGCCTCTGCAACGGTTTCCTCTGTACGGCGAAGAATATCGTCAACATACTCGTTTGCAACTCTGCGGAGTTCCTTGGACTTATACTCGGCATTTGCAACCATCTCTGCGCTCTGCGCCTTTGCAACTCTGACAATTTCCTGCTTTTCAAGCATGGAGCGTGCGCTGTCTTCAGCATTCTTTCGAATGGATTCAGCCTCACGCTTTGCGTTACCGATAAATTCGTCGCGGGCGGAAACAAGACGCTTTGCCTCAGAAAGCTCAACGGGAAGCGCAGCCTTTATATCATTAAGGATATTCAGCACTGCTTCACGTTCTATTATGCACTTGTCATTGCCGAGGGGGACACCCCATGCCTCTGAAACGGTGGTGTAGAGGGATTCAATCATATCCATTACTTCATTAAGACTATTTGCTTCGCTCATATTAGTGCCTCCATGATTGAGCTTTACGCTCAACTTCTTCTATTATTTCGCAGGGGACAAAACCGTTAAGATCTGCGCCATACCTCGCCATTTCGCGGACAACCGACGAGCTTAAGAAGGTATACTTTTCATTTGCAGTCAGAAACATTGTTTCCAGTTCAGGATTGATTTTTTTATTTATAAGGTTCATCTGAAATTCGTACTCAAAGTCAGACGCAGCCCTTAAGCCCTTAACAATAACAGCGCCGTCATATTTCTTGGCATATTCAGCAAGTAAACCCTCGGAGGTATCAACCTCAACATTAGGAAATCTTTCAACAGCTTTTCGTACCATCTCAACGCGTTCATCAATGCTGAACATAGGTGTTGTCTTTGACGAATTAAGCATTATCAGGACAACGACCTTGTCAAAAATCTGTGCTGTGCGTCTGATAATATTAAGGTGTCCTAATGTAATGGGGTCAAAGCTGCCCGGGCATATTGCAATGCTCATGCGTTGGTCTCCCTGCTGTATGTCGTAAGTTTTACCTTGCCGTAGTTGTACTCTTTATTCTTTTTATAAGGAGCTTTCATTTCCGGCATAGCCTTTTCTCGGCCTGATTCACAGATTATTATACCACCTTCCGACAGGATGTCAACGGAATTGATAATATCCAGTGCTTTATCAATGAGTTGGGTAGCATAGGGAGGATCAAGAATGATTATGTCGTATTTGCCTCCGCGGCTTAAAAAAGCAATTGATTCGTCGGTTACAACTCTTGCTTCAAAGCCGCAGGTATTGAGATTTGCCTTAACAAGCGCAATAGCTTCTCTATTCTGGTCCACAAAGGTTACGGACTTTGCACCGCGGCTTAAGCATTCTATGCCCAATTGTCCCGTTCCCGCAAAAAGGTCAAGCACATTTCTCCCTTCAATGTCGAACTGGATAATGTTAAAAATAGACTCCTTCACGTTGTCGGTTGTGGGCCGAATATCATAGTTTGAGGGTTCCTTCAGTTTTCTTCCCCTTGCAGTTCCTGTTATTACTCTCATTTCTCTGCCTCACTGTGATAATAATTATATATTGATTGCGCTGTATTCTTCGGCACAACCCGGATCAATTCCTCAAGGCTTGCCGAGCGTATGGCTTTTATTGTTTTAAACTGCTTCAACAGTTCATTTTTCCGCTTATCGCCAATTCCATGAATCTTTTCAAGCTCTGAACCGAAATTCTCATTTCTGACAGATCGCTGATACTCAATGGCGAAGCGGTGAGTTTCTTCCTGAATTCTGCCAACCAGCGCAAAAGCCGCCTGATTTGCGGCGATGCTGATTTCCTTGCCCTCGGCAGTGACAAGTGCTCTTGTGCGGTGGCGGTCATCCTTTACCATGCCGAACACCGGAATGTATATTCCCAATTCGTTAAGGGCTTTTTCCGCAACAGCGGCATGAGTATCACCGCCGTCTATAAGAAGCAAGTCCGGCAAATCCGCAAACTTTTCATCACCGCTTGAATATCGTCTGAATCTTCGATGCACCGCCTGATACATGCTGGCGTAGTCGTCCCTGATTTCAATATCTTTTATACGGAATTTTCGATAATCCTTTTTAAACGGTTTGCCGTCCTTATGAACCGTCATCGCCGCAACGATGCCGGTATCCCCCAAGTTTGAAATGTCAAAAGCCTCAATTCGTGTGGGATAATCGGGTAATTCAAGAGCCTTTTCGAGCCATTCCAAAGCACCTGTTCTACGCTGCTGCTTGGTGGTTGCCCTTAAAATTTCCTCTTTAGCGTTCAAATTTGCCCGTGTAACAAGCCTGACTCTGTCGCCGCGCTCGGGAAGCTCCACATATACTCTGTGACCTGCACTTTCGGAAAACAGCCTTTCAAGCTCTTCCCTGTCCTCTGTATCCACCGGCATCAGCACATGCCTCGGGCAGGTTCCCCGCTGGGCATAATACTGCCGTGTCAGTGACGAAACAGCCTCTGCATCATCCTCAAGAGGCTCTGAAATGAGCTCATAATCCTTTCCTATAAGGGAGCCTTCATTAAAGTGAAGAACAACGAAGCAGCTCTTTACTCCGCGTGCAAAGCCAATTGCATCCGTATCCGCAAAGGCTGTGGCAATTACCCGCTGCTTATTTGAAAGCCCCTGAATTGCGCGGATTCTGTCACGCAGCTCTGCCGCAAGCTCAAATCTGAGCTCATCCGAGGCCTGCAGCATTTTTTCATTTAGCTCATTAATCAGCTCACCGGTCCTGCCTTCGAGAATCATACAGGCTTCGTCTATTAGTCTTCTGTACTCTTCTTTACTCTCGCTGCCCGTGCACCAGGCAAGACATCTTCCCATGTGATGATTAAGGCACGGCCTTGATTTTCCCATATCTCGCGGAAACCGCTTTCCGCAGCTGGGCAGCATCAGCGTTTTGCACACAACATCGATTATTTCCCTCGTCATATTGCGCCCGCCGTAAGGTCCGAAGTATTTTGCACTATCCTTATAGGGCTTATTCACTAGCTCAAAGCGCGGATACTCTTCATTAAGGTCAATTCTGATAAAGGGATAGCCCTTATCATCCTTCAGCAGAATATTATAGTGGGGCTGATGCTGCTTGATCAGCGAATTCTCCAGCACAAGGGATTCGAATTCGGAATCAACAACAATAACATTAAAATCCGCCACCTTCTGAACCATGGCCTCAACCTTTGGCAGATGGCTTCCCCGAAAGTAGCTTGTGACGCGGTTTTTCAGTTTCTTTGCCTTACCCACATAAATAACTTCGCCCGCAGCGTCCAGCATGATATACACGCCGGGTAACTGCGGGAGATTATTCGCTTTTTCGAGCAAGGTGTCAAGCATGATTTTCCTCTTTGCTTTTATTGCCTACTGCACACCATATTGTGACGGAGGCGATGACTATTATTCCTCCAATCAGCGCATACAGTCCGGGCTTTTCGCCGTCAAATATCAGTACCCATATGGGATTGAGCAAAGGCTCTACTGCACCCAGCAGGCAGCAGGCCAACGGCGGGCAAAACTCCGATGCCTTGCCGTAGAGAATATACGGAATGCCCAGTTGAAATACTCCGAGAATAATTATACACACTACGGGGATTGCTGTAAACTCCGGCTTTGTCATTATAACAAACGGAAGTCCGATTAAAAAGGCGGTTATCTGACCTACTAAAATGGCAGAAAATCGCTCTTCCCCATGTGCTTCACCCATTGCCATGTACATTCCGCCCATGAGCGCACCGGCAAGAATTGCAACAAAGTTGCCCGCAATCTTTCCGGCATCTATTTGGTCGAAGAAAAACAGCGCAATTCCGAGCATGGTAAACAGCACCGCAATCAAATCCTTGCGCAGGATTTTCTTTTTGAAGATAATCGCAGAGAATATAACTATAAACAGAGGTGCCGTAAACTGCAGAACAATTGCGTTTGCCGCAGTCGTCAGCTTATTTGCCGCTACAAAGGATGTATACACAAATCCCATTATTATGCCGGCGGTAAGTGTTCTGCGGTTAAAAATGATTTTGTAGTGCTTAAACCCTATGAACACAAGTATTGTAATGCCCGCAAACAAACTGCGTATGCAGCTGATTGCAAAGGGGCTCCACGGTATAAGCTTAATAAATATACCTGCAATGCTCCACAGCGCAGCACAGGTCAACATTTCAAATATTGCTTTATTTTCTTTAGTCATATTATTGCCTTATATCAAGAATAAGGGCGTGTCGCATTTTCTGACACGCCCTTACTTCATTTAAATAACGGTATTACTCGATAAAATCTGATGCAATGAGTTCAGAAAGAGTCTCGATTGCGTTTGCTTCGTCAGCGCCGTCAGCAATAAGATTTACGGCAGTTCCCTTAACAATGCCGAGGGACAGGACACCGAGAAGGCTCTTTGCGTTTACGCGACGGTCTTCCTTTTCAATCCAAATACTGCTCTTGAATTCATTTGCCTTCTGTATAAAGAAGGTTGCGGGTCTGGCATGCAGTCCAACCTGATTATTGATGACTACTTCTTTAGTTACCATTTTCGCCACTCCTTGTAATCTAAATGGATTGTATATTACTTTAGCAAATTATTTAAAAACCGTCAACAGATTTTGTTCATTTTGTAGATTTACACATTATTAATGAGCAAACAATTGTGATTTTACTTCAATTCGACAACAGTAACACCGGTTTCTCCTTCTCCATATCGACCTAAACGATAGGATTTTACCGCTTTGTTGCGTTTGAGCATCTGCTGAACGGCAGCTCTTAATGTGCCTGTTCCCTTGCCATGAATGATGGTAACTGTTTTCATCTTTGCCATCACCGCACTGTCAATATACAATTCCGCAGCCGCAACAGCCTCTATAGACTCCATTCCGCGAAGGTCAATCTCCGGAGCGACCGCGGTTGCTCTCACGGTTGTACCTGCAGAATATGTCTTTTTTTGTTTGATTTTGGCTTCTTTCCCCTCAAGGAGATAAACTTCGCTCTGCTTTGCCTTAACGGTCATTATTCCCGCCTTAAGGCTCAAGGTTCCGTCTGAATTGACATCAACAACCTCTGCCTTGACGCCCATAGAAATAATCTCGACCACATCACCCTTCACGGCATCACGAGATGAGATTTTTTCTTCCTTCGGCACCTGCGGTCTTTGGGATTTCAGCTTCTCCGTGGATTCGTTCAGCTTTCTCCGAAGCTCACTTCTCGCCTCATTAACTGCCTGCGCCTCCTCGGCTTCATTGGCTTTGCGCCGCATTTCATCAAGCTCTGCAAAGGTTTCCTCCGCTGTCTGACGCGCCTCCGCAATTATGCGTTCCGCTTCCTTACGCGATTTATCGTCCGCCTTCTCAAGACGCACCGCCAGCTCTGCACGCAGGAATGCCGCTTTCTTGGCATTTTCTTCTGCCTCGCGGAGTTTTTTCGCAGCCTCATCACGGTCTCTCTCCAGCATCAGCCGTGTTTGCTCAAGCTTTTCTATCGTTGCCTCAAAGCTTGCATTTTGAGTTCCGACCCGTCTTTTTGCATCCTCAATTATTTCAGCTTCAAGTCCGAGTCTGCCGGATATAGCGAAAGCATTGGATTTGCCCGGAATTCCGACCAGCAGTTTGTATGTGGGGCGAAGCGTTTCAACATCAAACTCACAGGAGGCATTCTGAATTCCGTTCTCTGTGGTGGCATAAACCTTCAGTTCCGCATAGTGAGTAGTTGCCGCAATGGTTGCACCAAGCTGTCTTGCATGCTCGATAATTGCTATTGCAAGGGCAGCGCCCTCTGTGGGGTCGGTACCGGCACCGAGCTCATCAAACAGCAGAAGAGAATGGTCATCGCACTCCTGGAGTATATTTACGATATTGGTCATATGAGCCGAGAAGGTCGACAGATTCTGCTCAATGCTCTGCTCATCGCCTATATCCGCAAGAATATGTCTGAACACCGGAACACCGCTGCCGTCGTCAACAGGAATATGCAGACCGCACTGGGCCATCAGATTGAGAAGTCCAATAGTCTTAAGGGTTACGGTTTTACCGCCGGTATTGGGGCCCGTAATTACAAGAGTGTCAAATGCCTCACCGAGTTCAAGGCTTATTGGTACAGCCTTTGCGGGATCAAGCAGCGGATGGCGGGCACGGCGCAGCACGATGCCTTCTTCTCTCAATTCAGGCTCTATGCAATTGAGCTTATATGAAAGCTTTGCCTTGGCAAAAATCAGGTCGAGCTTAACAAGCAGACTAAAGTCAGAGGCTATATCATCGCTGTGCTCGGCGCAGTCTGATGAAAGCTCCGCAAGAATTCGCTCAATCTCCGCTTTTTCCTTTGCCGCCAGCTCCCGCAGCTCATTATTTGCCTTTACTGCAGCCATGGGCTCAATGAACAATGTGGCACCGGATGCGGATATGTCATGCACAAGACCGGGAATTGCACCTTTATACTCTGCCTTCACCGGGACAACAAAGCGGTCGGAGCGCATTGTGATAATAGGCTCCTGAAGCGCTTTCGCGTAGGAGGGGGAAGAAATTATCTTCTGCAGAGAATCGCGTACCTTTGCTCCCGTAGCACGTATTTTCCTGCGGATATTCGCAAGTTCAGAGGATGCACTGTCTGCAAGCTCGTCCTCACCGGTTATTGAGGATGAAATCTTTTCTTCAAGAAATCGGTTAGAATGCAGTGCGGAAAAAAGATAGTCAATTGATGTTTTTCCTACCGTATCATCGGCCACATAGCCTTTAACCAGTCGTGAGCACTGAAGCACACGGGCAATATCCAGCAGCTCACGGGTGTTCAGCGTTCCGCCAAGATCAGCGCGGTTGAGCGAAGGTCTTATATCCTTAATTCCGGAAAAAGAGGGGCTTCCGCGCACAACCATCATTGTTTTTGCAGCGCTTGTTTCATCAAGTCTGCGCTTCACCTCATACTTGTCATCAGAGGGCAAAAGCTCCTGTGCAGACGCCTTGGCACTTTCGGCCACCGCCTCATTTGCCAGCATCTGAAGTACCGCAGAAAGCTCAAGCGTATTTAAAGATTTTTCATAAAAGTTCATATTTTCACCTGTTTCCAGTAGCCGAGGGCAGAAAACATTCTCTCCGTTTGTGTCATAAGATATGTTTCCGCAGCGTATGCCGCATTCTCTGCCGCTTTATCTCCTATTCTGAAGGAAAGCAGCTTACGGGGCTCGGCCTCGGTAATATAGCGCAGAGCCTTAAGGGAATCGGGGCATAGTCTTACATTTGCCTCGTGCTCTGCCTTTCTGCAGTCTCTGCAGAAAATCACACCGTTTCGCGGGCTGAAGCGCGGCTCCGCAGGCTCCGTATTTCCGCACACTCCGCATCCGGACAGATCCGGTGCATATCCCGCGAGGCACATAAGCCGCATTTCAAAGGCTGTTTTTATCTGTTCCTGGCTATACATATTGTTGCTCAAGGCAAAAAGGCAGTTAAGAATGAGCTGGAGCATCATAGGATTAGGACTATCCTCATCTGACATAGCCTCGACACATTCCGCAAAATAGCTTGCAAGCGCAAGCGCGGAAATATCACTGCGCAGCCCCTTAAATTCCTCAATGGTGGAGCCCTCATTCACGGACCAGCGCCCCTTATTCTCAAACATTGTCAGCTCGGAAAACACCAAAAACTGGGTCGCTGCCCCTACCTTGCTGCCCTTTCTCAAAGCTCCCCTGGCTTTCACCGTGATTTTACCCATATCCTCGGTAAGCACCGTGAGAATTCTGTCGGCTTCCTTATATTTTACTTCGCGAAGTATAAGTCCCCGTGTTGTTTTAAACATATGTACCCTGTAATCACATAGGCCGGGGCTTGTCCCCGGTCATTTTCTCATTATCCTTTGAATTAACCGCCGCACGGTGCAAAAGCCAGCACAGCGGATCTCCTGTCTCGGTAAACATCTGCCACAAAATATCTTCAGGCATTAAATCACCTCGCTGTCATTAGTATCTGACAGCAAGGCGATAATATAATGGAAGCTTATTCCGTAAAGCCGAAGTTACGGAGCTGTGCCTGTGAATCTCTCCAATTCTCCTTAACTTTTACCCATGTCTGCAGGAAAACTTTGGTGCCCATAAAGGCTTCAATATCTGTTCTTGCCATTTCGCCTATCTTGCGCAGCATACTTCCCTGCTTGCCGATGATTATTCCCTTATGGCTTGCCTTTTCGCAGAAAATCGTAACATCCATGTCGATAATTCCATTATCCCGTTCGGAGAACTTGGTAACCTCAATGGCGGTGCCGTGGGGTATTTCCTTGTCGAGGCAAAGCAGCAGCTTTTCGCGTACAAGCTCGGCGCAAATCTGCTTTTCCGGCTGATCGCTGATCATGTCGTCAGGGAAAAGCTGGGGTCCCTCAAAGGCATATTTCTCAAGCTCTGTCATGAGCTCCTCAAGTCCCTCGTTATTCTTTGCGGAAATGGGAATAATTGCGTCAAACTCATGCGCAGCGGAGTACGCAGCTATTACCGCAAGAAGCTCAGGCTTTTCCACAGTATCAATCTTATTTATTACAAGAACGGAAGGTACCTGCGTTTCCTTTATGCGGGCAATAAGTTCTTCCTCCTGCTTGCCAATATTTGCAATGGGCTCCACCAGAAGCATTACAGCGTCAACATCGGCAACGCTCTCCTTGACCACATTTACCATATAGTCACCGAGGCGTGTTCTGGGCTTGTGGAAGCCCGGAGTGTCCATAAGCACAAACTGGGTATCACCGCGGTTGACTATAGCGCTGATGCGGTTCCGTGTAGTCTGGGGCTTATTGGATACAATGGCAATCTTCTCACCCACAAGAGCGTTGGTGAGAGTAGACTTACCCACATTAGGTCTGCCGCATATAGTAATCATAGCTGATTTGGTAATCATATCATTCGTCCTCCATTATCTCTTTTTCTCTCGCTCTCATCTGGGCCTTCATCGGGCCTTCATCCATATGGTCATATCCTAAAAGATGCAGAACGGAGTGAACCGTTAAGTAGCAAATCTCTCGTTCAAAGCCATGTCCGAATTCCTTTCCCTGACTGTCGCAGCGTTCAAGAGAAATCATCATGTCGCCAAGCAAAACCGTTCCGTTTCTCATATCACGCTCGCAAAGACTTTTATCAAATTCACCCGGCTTAAGCTCATTTAGCGGAAACGACAGCACATCCGTTGCCCTATCCACATTACGGAATTCTTTATTTACCGCATGTATGCCCTCGTCATCTGTCAGCATCACGCTCACTGTGCACGGAGCATTGACGCCTTCCGCGTCAAGTGCCTTGACTATTGATTTTATTATGAGTTTTTTTGCCTTGCGGTGGCCCAGGCCACGTTTCTCGCGGCTGACATATATTTTATGCTTCATTCTTTTGGCTCTTTTTTCTGTAGTTTGGTTTTACGGGCTTTTCTGGAGGATTCTTCTTATCGTAGACCTCATATGCCTCAATTATTTTCTGAACGAGCTGATGACGCACAACATCGGCACCCGTCAGCTTGCATATTGCTATATCATCTATGCCGTCCAGTACCTTCATTGCAATTTTCAGACCGCTGACCTTATCCTCGGGCAGATCTATCTGCGTAATATCACCTGTAATGACAACCTTGGAGCCGAAGCCGATACGGGTAAGGAACATCTTCATCTGCTCCCGGGATGTATTCTGCGCCTCGTCAAGAATAATAAAGCTGTCATCGAGAGTGCGGCCGCGCATATACGCCAAAGGTGCAACTTCGATGTTGCCGCGCTCAAGGTATTTCTGATAAGTGTCGGCACCGAGCATGTCAAATAGCGCATCGTATAGAGGCCGCAGATACGGATCCACCTTGCTCTGCAGGTCACCGGGCAGAAATCCCAGACGTTCCCCTGCCTCAACCGCCGGTCTTGTCAGAATAATGCGGTTTACCTGCTCTGACCGAAAAGCCGCAACAGCCTGTGCGACTGCCAGGTAGGTCTTGCCTGTACCTGCAGGTCCTATGCCGAGGGTTATAGTATTTTTTGCTATTGCATCACAGTAGGTTTTCTGACCGAGAGTCTTTGCTTTAACGGGCTTTCCCTTTGCAGTTATACAAACAACATCGCTGGCAAGCTCGTTTATCTTACTCTCTCTTCCCTCGGACACAAGCTTAAGAATGTATCTTACGCTCTGGGCATCAATATTCTCTCCTCTTGCCGCAAGGGTGAGAAGCCCGTTAATGGCCTTTTCCGCAAGCATAACACTCTCTTCCTCGCCGCTGATATGAAGCATATTGTCCCGGTCAAGAACCTTAACATTAAGCTCTGTTTCGATTATTCTCAAATTCTGGTCAAAGGAGCCGAAAACACTGATTACATGCTCCATTCTTTCAACCTCTATCGTGCGTTCTATCATAGTCTGCTCCTGTTTATGCTATATTCTCCATACATTCCGCGCGCAGGGTGACAACAAGCAGCCCGTCACATTCCGTCACGGCGAAGCTCGACGAAACAATTTCGCCGCTGCCGATTCTGTATCGCAGCTCCGCCATCAGGTCATCCTGTAAACGCAGGGCTGTCTCTTCCCTGTCGACCTCGCATTCCCGTATTTCATAGCTATTTGTGCTTTGAATATCCACACCTATGGGAATTACAAACGAATCCCCAAAGGATATGTACCTTAATTTATTTATTTTATCACAGCTTTGCTCTTTATTTCTACTGTCTGAATAAAAATTTATTCGATTTTTACCGGAAAGAAGGCTCAATTTGAGACTTCCGCCGTCTTTTTCTGACTTTTTGTTCTCCGTCAACGGGGATACTGCGCTGATTTCATACCAAGTTCTGGCTGTAACATCCGCGATAGCGTGTACCTGCCTGTCATCACCAGTTTCACTGTCCACAAGCCCGTTGACGAGAATTTCTCCCTCACACACAGTATCCCCGATATTAACGGCACTTTTCCCCAGCAGCACGGAAACATTTGTTATTATTCCGCTTTTTTGGGCATAAATGCTGCGCGGCTCCGCTTCATTTACAATATCCGGCTTTTCCGTTCTTTCATGGATGATCACTTCAAGCCTTGAGTTGCTCATGTTAAGACTTATCCATGACACATCGGGATGCTTCAGCAGAATTTCATTTTCAATACTCTCTGCCGATATCGCAGGCCAAAACACTCCATACTCCACACCGCATTCCTTAAGTGCTCTGACCACTTCGCCGTAAGACATATTCTTATTTCCAGAAACGGAAATACTCCACACAAAAAGAGATGATACAGCGGTAATTATAATGCACGCTGCAATCCCGATCAAAAGTGCATAGCGCCGTTTAGCTGACCTCGTTATTGTCTTTCCGCCTCTTGTGCCGAGGATTTTGATATCACAGCCGTTTTTTAGTGCACAGCTTCTTATTTCGGTCAAATCTGCCGAATGAGCAGTAAAAAGCACCGAAAATCCGTCTTCCGACCTTGTATCCCAGAATTCAATATTATTATCGCATAGCTTATTCAGCAGTATTTCCGGTTCAACTCCGCTTGCTTCAACACGCACCGTTCCCCGTGCCAGATTATATAATTTTTTCATATCACTTCTACTCAAGCTCTATTGACAGGATTCTTCCCGTAATCAGCATATCGTTTTTGTCCATGGCAGTAAGGTTAAGCTCATCTCCGCATATTCTTGTTTTCATATTTCCACAGTCAATTACTATCTGCTTTTCACCGTACTTGCTGATGCCTTTATGATTTTCAATGAGCAAATGCCTTCGTCCGTTCAGAGTGAGCTTTGCAGAGCCTGCTAAAGCATCCGCAGGCAAATCTATTCTGTCAGAAAGCAGTTCTGCTCTTGCTTTGATTTTTCCCATTACCATTGCCTCCTTGTCCGTATAAATCTATGATTTAAAACATAGCTTGATACACGGATAAGGAGCTGATATTGTGAAGTCTTTTCCCGCAATCTGCGCCGCAGGATGTTCTCTTGTTATGCTGCTCATTTTTCCGGACGCCGCAAAGGAAGCGGTAATAAGCGGTCTGGAAACCTGCGGAAAAATAATAATTCCCTCGCTGTTTCCGTTTTTTGTGGCTATTAACCTTATAGTTGAGCTTGGAGCAATAGTGGCGCTATGCAGAATTCTGTGCATAAGAAGCGCAAAATTTGCCGCATTTATAATCGGCATTACAGGCGGCTATCCCGTAGGCGCAGCGTATATTGCCGAATCAAGGCGCCGCGGCGAAATCAGTTGTGAGGAGGCCTCAGGTCTTCTCGTATACTGCAATAATTCCGGGCCCGCGTTCATTATAGGGGCTGTTGGGACGGGTGTCTTCCATTCGATATCTGCAGGATTAATCCTATATGCAGCCCACATCATTTCGGCGGCACTTTACGGAAAGCTCCTGAATGTCGAAAGCTCCGAAAGCTTCTGCAGCAAAGAGTACAAATCAGCAGATTTTTCTTCCGCACTAACCACCGCTGTAAAAAAGTCTGTCAGCTCAATTATCAATGTCTGCGGCTTTGTCCTTGCCTTTTCGGTAGTATTAAAGCTGCTGAATGCCAACGGTCTTATAAGCGTCATAAGCGGGAAAATGGCCGAGCTTACTCATACGCAGCTGAAATTTAACTACGCGTTGATTACGGGACTGTTTGAAATCGGAAACTGCATAAGCGAAATGCAGGGCTTACTCCCATCGCCTCTGAATATGGCTCTTGCGGCGTTTATCCTCGGTTGGGGCGGATTTTCCGTTCACTTTCAGACGCTTTCTCTCATAGCAGAAACAGATATAAAAACCGCCCGATACATAATCGGACGGTTTTTAATCGCTGTTATGGCATCGGCTATTGCCTTTTTAACAGCACTGATTTTCAGAATATAAGCACACCTGCCACGGCAGAAAACGCAATGAAAACAATGGGATGCAGTTTTTTTGTAGGCTTTACCCACCGTGTAAGAACAAGAAGCACAGCCGCAAGGGCAATGGCTTTAATGTTGAAAATTTCAGGGAAGCTTGCCGCTTCCGTATTCAGCAGTGCAATTTCAACAACAAGCACACCCGCCGCAGCTATAAGTCCGGTAGATGCAGGGCGAAGTCCGTAAAAAGCCGCTTCGACATACTTGTTCTTTCTGAAACGGTCAAGTACAGCTACAATAAGCAAAACAATGATGATTCCGGGGGTTATTATTCCCAGCGTTGCAACAAGCGAGCCCCAGAAGCCGGCAGTCGTGAAGCCTGTATAGGTAGCCATATTTATGCCGATAGGGCCCGGTGTTGATTCGGAAACAGCCAACATATCCGCAATCTGATTATAGGTAAACCAGCCCGTGCGGTCAGACATTTCGTATAGGAACGGCAAAGTCGCCATGCCTCCGCCCACGGAAAAAAGTCCGATTTTAAAGAATTCCCACCAGAGTCGGAGCAATGTCATTCAGACCTCACCCCCAGACTCCCGATAACAATACCAAGCACCGCTGACATCACTACAAACACAACAGGTGTAATGCTTGTAATCAGCGACAGCACGGCAACCACCGCAAAAATTGCAAAGCATTTCCAGTCAATAACAGAGCTTTTCCAAAGCTTTGTCACAGCATTGAAAATCAGCACGCACACGCACACTCTTATGCCTGCAAAGGCCTTCTTTACAATTTCATTGTCGGCAAAGCTGGTAAGCAAGGCAGCAATGGCCGTAATGATAATCAGCGCAGGGCAAACAGTTCCCAACGCAGCGGCTATGCCACCGATTTTGCCCTTGCGCTTCTGTCCCACAAAGATCATGGTGTTGACCATGATTATGCCCGGCAGGCACTGGCCGATGGCGTAATAGTCCAACACCTCGGCCTCTGTCACCCAGTTTCTGTTTTCAACAACCTCCCGCTGAAGAATGGGAAGCATGGCATAGCCTCCCCCGAAGGTCATAATGCCAACGCGGAAGGCTACGATAAATATTTCAAGAAGCTCTTTCATCCCTTAAGGCTTTCTGCAAATTCAGAATATTTTGCAAGCTTTTCGCTGCATTCTCTTTCATCCTTGCCCTTGCTGAGAATATATATCTTGATTTTAGGCTCTGTGCCGGAGGGACGTACGATGAAATTGCAGCCGTCAGCAAGCTCAAAGTAAAGCACATTGGAGCCCTTAATATGGGTTTCACCCACAAGGCCCAGACCGGGAACCTTAATACTTCCGTCAGAGTAATCGCGGATGCGGAACACCTCGGTATCGGCAATGAGCTTGGGAGGATTGTCACGAAGCTGCGCCATAAGGCTCTTCATCTTTGCAAGTCCGTCAAGGCCGGGCATTACAAGGTTAAGAGTCTTTTCGCCGTACCAGCCGTACTTCTCATACAGGCTCTGCATGGCTTCCTTAAGATTCATGCCCTTCTCAAAGTAATATGCGGCCATTTCCGCCACCATCATTGAAGCGGTAACGGCGTCCTTATCACGGACATAGTCGCCCATCATATAGCCGTAGCTTTCCTCATAGGCAAAAATGTACTCATAGCTGTTTGCCTTTTCCCATTCCGCGACGCGTTCGGCCATGAACTTAAAGCCTGTGAAGGTATCCTCAAAATGAATACCGTTTTTCTCTGCAACGGTCTTTGCCATCTCTGTGGTGACAATACTCTTCACCGCGCCTGCGTTTTCGGGCAAGGTGCCCATTCTTCTGCGGGCATTTATAACATAGTCAAGCAGCAGAACACCCATCTGGTTGCCGGATATGGTAGTATACCCGTCACCGTCGCGCACCATTACACCAATGCGGTCGGAATCGGGATCAGTTCCGATGATAAGGTCACTGCCGATCTTCTTTGCAAGGTCAACAGCAAGATAAAAACCCTCGGGATTCTCGGGGTTGGGGCTGTCAACCGTGGAGAAATTGCCGTCAAGTACCATCTGCTCCTTGACGGGATAAAGCTGTGTAATACCAAGTCTTTTAAGAGTCTCGGGGACGAGCTTGTAGCCTGCACCGTGGAAGGGTGTATATACGATTTTAAGTCTGTCTGCAACTCTGGCAACAACATCCTTATCAATCGCCTGACCGATAACATTTGTAAGAAATGCCTCGTCAGTTTCCTCGCCGATAAGCTCAATGCGTCCGTCAGCCACAGCTTCATCAAAGTCGCAGGTTTCAAAGCCCTTGAAAACATCAAGCTGATTCATCTGCTCGGCAATTGCCGCCGCGTGCTGCGGAGGCAGCTGGGCGCCGTCTGACCAGTAAACCTTGTAGCCGTTATACTCCTTGGGGTTATGACTTGCGGTAATGTTAAGGCCTGCGGTGGTACCGTAGTAGCGCACGGCAAAGCTCAGCTCCGGTGTGGGGCGAAGGGCATCAAAAAGACGGACATGAATGCCGTTGGCGGCCATTACGCAGGCTGCTTCTTTTGCAAAAACATCACTATTATTTCGGCAGTCAAAGCATATTGCAATGCCCTTCACCATCGCCTCTCCGCCCTCGGCTTTAATTACATTGGCAAATGCTTGGGTGGCATGGCGGATAATATGGACATTCATATGATGCAAGCCCACCTTCATGGTACCGCGGAGACCGGCGGTGCCGAACTCAAGCGGTGCAAAAAAGCGGCTTTCTATTTCCTTTTCATCATTTGCAATGGAATTCAGCTCCTCCCACTCGCTTTCACTGAGTGCAGGGCTGTCCAGCCAAAGCTGATATTCATCCTTATAGTTCTTCATATTCAGCGCTCCCTTCGCTTAAATTAACAGCGTCCTCATACATGGTTCTCGGTACATAAATATCAACGCCCGTTCCGCTTATTCCAAGCATAAGGCGTCCGAAATCACCGTCATTGGGGTACTGTCTTATACACGGAATATTATAAGCCTCAAGAAGGTTTACAAGCATCTCATCACTCATATCCAGACACATACGGTGGGTAAGAAACACCGGCTCAACGGGTTCACCGTTTTCATCCTTGGGCCAGCGTTTAAGAATATCACCCGTAAGGCGTCTTCCCCACTCCAGCTTTACTTCGTTTTCCATGCTAACCTCCGTTATTTATGGTATCTCGAGCCTTCATTGATTTTAAAGCTCCTGTAAATCTGTTCTGCCAGCATTACACGGGCAAGGTGATGCGGAAATGTCATTTCAGACATTCCCAGGCGCATATCCGCGCGCCTTTTTATGCTTTCGGCCATGCCGAAGGATCCGCCTATAATAAAGCATATTTTTGCCTTTCCTGCAAGTGCCAAGCTACTAATTTTTTCCGCGAGCACCTCGCTTTTAAGCTGCTTTGCGCCAACGCACATGGCAATCACATAGGCGTCCTTCGGAATATTCTTTTCAATATCAACCGCTTCTTTGTCAAGCGCAGCAAGGATTTCCTTCTCCGAAGGATTCTCGGGAAGGCGCACTTCATTGAGCTCCAGACACTCAAATTTACAGTATGCCGAAAGTCTGCGGGAATACTCGTTAACCGCGTCTATATAGAATTTTTCCTTCATCTTACCTACGCAGATAAGCCTTATCCCCAGCATTATTATACCTCTCCTATATATACCTCAAGCATAGAATCCGCGGGTGCAACACTTAATTCAACATTCATGCCGCAAAGCGCACCGCCAACGGCGGCATAGGCTTTATCCGGAGTGTTGTTCTCCCTGCTCAAATGCCCTAATATTATATGCCTTGTGCCGCTTTTTGCAAGGGTTAAAGCAAGGTTTTTGCAGTCCTCATTGGAGAGATGCCCGTAGGAGGACAGAATTCTCTTCTTCAAAAAATATGGATACGGGCCGTATTTTAGCATATCAATATCATGATTTGCCTCAATAACAACCGTTTCAGCTCCGCAGAGGCCGGAGAGCATATCATCAGTAACAGAACCGGTATCCGTTGCAAAGGCAAACACGCCTGCTCCGGAAAATCTGTAGCCCACGCTGAATTTCGAATCATGCGGTGTTCTGAACGCCGCAACATCAACACCGTCCATGTTGAAAGCTTTATTAAGTTCTGTACAGCATATATAATCAGCAAGCTGCGGCTTCATACTGACAAGGACTTCCGCAAGCTCTGACGGTGCATACACTCTTACTCCGTAATGCTTAACAAGCATGGGAAGACCGGAAATATGATCGGAGTGCTCATGTGTAATGAGCACTCCGCATACATCGTGCGGAGTAAGACCAAGCTCGCCAAGACAGCTTACAATCCTGCGCATGGAAATACCCGCATCAATCAGTATATTGGCCCTGCCGTCTGATAGGAGGCTGCAGTTTCCTGTGGAGCCGCTGGCAAAAGTCACTATACGCATATTATTACCTTTTATCCTATGGAAATTACCTTATCCGCGTTTTCGGTATCATCAGGGAAATCAATGATAGAAATATCTGCGCCCAATGCGCGGAGCTTACCGACAAAGTTTTCATATCCGCGTTCAATGAAATGGATGTCCTCGATTTCGGTAGTGCCGCTGGCACATAGACCGGCAATTACCATTGCCGCACCTGCTCGGAGGTCGCAGGCCATTACGGGAGCGCCCGTGAGAGCATTGCCGCCCTCGATAATGGCGATTCTGCCGTCAACCTGAATGTCGGCTCCCATCTTGCGGAGCTCATTGACATATTTAAAGCGGTTATCGTAGATACCCTCTGTAATTACGGAAGTTCCGTTTGCCATGCAAAGCAGAGTTCCCATCTGGGGCTGCATATCCGTGGGGAAGCCGGGATAAGGCAGAGTCTTTACATTCGCCTTGCGGAGATTGCCGTTGCTCTTGACAAGAACGGAATCTTCATATTCCTGAACGATTGTGCCGGTTTCGCGGAGCTTTGCACTGATGCACTCAAGGTGCTTGGGAATTACATTCTTAACGAGAATTTCGCCTCCGGTTGCTGCTGCGGCAACCATGTATGTGCCTGCCTCAATCTGGTCGGGAATGATGCTGTAAGAGCCGCCGTGGAGCTTTTCAACACCGTTGATCTTAATGGTGTCAGTACCTGCACCGCGAACATCTGCACCCATGGAGTTGAGGAAGTTTGCCAGATCAACAATATGAGGCTCGCGCGCGGCATTTTCAATAATGGTGCGGCCGCTTGCCATTGTTGCCGCAAGAATGATATTCATAGTTGCGCCGACGGAAACCTTATCCAAATAAATCTTTGCGCCATGGAGTCTTCCGTCAGGAGCGTCGGCATAAACGAAGCCGTTTCTCACATCAATGTCAGCACCTAAAGCAGTCATGCCCTTAATATGCTGATCAATGGGGCGGACGCCGAAATTGCAGCCGCCGGGCATGGTGGTCTTTGCATGGCCGAAACGACTCAGCATTGCACCTATGAGATAGTAGGACGCACGAATCTTGCGCATAAGATCAAAGGGAGCGTCGCAGAATCTGACCTCGCGGCTGTCGATTTCTATAGTAGAACGATTGATAAGTCTTACCTTTGCACCCAAATGAGTGAGAATGGTAAGAAGCATATCAGTGTCGCTGATTTCCGGTATATTTTCAATGCGGCAAACACCGTCAACCATAAGAGCTGCGGGGATGATAGCTACGGCTGCATTTTTTGCACCGCTTATTTCGACCTCGCCCTGAAGAGGCTTGCCGCCGTTAATTACGTACTTTTCCATATGTTACACCTTCCGTTAAGCACATCCACACCCGATGTGCTCGATAATTATAGCATAGGGTTCTATCAATATCAACAATATTTTGTAAACAAACTGTAACCACTAATCAACATGTAGTAGCTTTTGGGCTTTAAGCACGGCAATTACGGTCTTTGCATCGTCAATTTCGCCATTCATGCACAGGCCAGCAAGCTCATTTATATGATGCTTCTCCACATTCAGGAACTCGTCCTCATCGGGATGGCTCTCTCCCTCATGAAGCCCCGTTGCAAGGTAAATGTGCAAAACCTCCGAGGAAAAACCGGGAGATGTGCAGCAGGGGCCGAGATAAGTCAGCTTGTCGGCAGTAAGGCCGGTTTCTTCAGAAAGCTCGCGCACGGCACATTCTCTGTGGTCTTCGCCGTATTCAAGCTTTCCTGCAGGAGCCTCAAGCATCACTCTCTGGAAGGGATATCTGAACTGCTTCACACAGTAGCAGTAGCCCTGCTCGTCAACGGGCAGAACCGTGACTCCGCCGGGATGCTCAACGACCTCACGCTTAACAACCTTGCCGTTTATGAGCTCTGCATTGTCAAGGCGAACCTTAACAATAACGCCGTCATACTTTATTTCACCGCTGATTCTACGCTCTTCAAGTTCCATAAAGCCTCAAAATCACTTTACATAATTAATAATTACACACTTTACATAATGCAATTAAAGTATACCACCTTCACAGTATAATTTCCATAAATTTTACATAGAAAATCTATATTTTTTGCAATAAAATTGGTGCTGTAAATATATTTTAACGAGCTTTTTTCTGTAGTGAAACATTGCTGTAACCTTGTTGTAATTTTATAATTTTGTGGAGGAAATATTATGTTATCCGATGTAGGCAAAAGTCAATTATTCACCGCCGTATTCAGCGGAAAATTCCCCAATATTCAGCTCATTAAGCGGCTTGTTCGTAAAAAGTGTTCTGCCGCCAATGTTATGGTAGACCTGTATTCAAAAGGAAGCCAAACTCTTATGATTGCCTATCCCCTGCCTCCGAAAGCCGCCGGAATTACGCAAAAGTTACCCCGCAGAAGTCACCGTCACTTTTAGATTTATTATTTGCTGCATACAATATTAAATATTCGGCTTTACGCCTCACCTTGATTTTTACATTTTTCTTGTACGCTACCCTTATGTGTGGTAGAATATAAAGAAATCCAAGATTTATACGCGAGGCACAACATGAAACAGATAAGATTTATTTTGACTGCCATTATCGCAAAGCTGTGCTGCATGGGAATGAAGCTTCTGCACAGACAGGCAAGCTATCTTCCCGGCAAGATCGCTCTCAAGCTTTGCCCCGACTTTATCGGGCGCATGGGGCGTCCCGAAACCGTTATCGCAGTTACGGGTACAAACGGCAAAACCACCGTCAGCAACCTTGTGACGGGCATTCTCCGTGACAACGGCTATAAGGTAACAAATAACAGCGCAGGCTCCAATGTAGACGCAGGCATAGCCAGCGCACTTATTGATAACAGCAGCTTCTTCGGCAAGCCCCACAACAGCATTGCCGTGCTCGAGGTTGACGAGCGAAGCTCTCTGCGCATTTACCCCTATATCAAGCCTGACTATATTGTCTGCAACAATATCATGCGCGATTCCGTAAAGCGCAACGCAAATACAGACTTCATTTCCTATATAATTTCCTCCGCCGTTCCCGAAAGCACCACGCTTATTCTCAACGGAGACGATATTATCTGCTCTGCTCTCGGCAGCAAGGCAAACAAGAAGCTGTATTTCGGCGTTGAGCATATGTTCGGCAACGAGCATTACGGTGAAAGCAGCGACATCAAGGACATTCAGTATTGCCCCGAATGCGGCGGCGAGCTCATTTACGACTACACCCGCTACAATCACATCGGTCATGTTCACTGCAGCGCATGTGAGTTCAAGAATCCCGAGCCTCAGTTCTGCGCGGTTTCCGTTGACTCGGAAAAGATGCTGCTTACGGTTTCAATTAAGGGCAAGCCCTTTGATTTCAGGCTTATTAACGACAACATCGCAAACATTTACAATACCACCGCGGCAATTGCCATTCTCACGGAGCTGGGACTTTCCCCTGAGCAGATTGAAAAAGGCCTTCAGGGCATCAATATTGTTTCCTCCCGCTTTGACCGCGAGGTGTGCTGCGGCAAGCCTATTACTCTTCAGCTTGCCAAGAGCCAGAACCCCATCGCCTGCTCACGTGCCATTGACTATGCAAGCAAGTCCGAGGGCAAGGCAAAAGCCGTTATCGTCATCATTGACGATATTCACGAAAACACCGACAACACGGAAAACATCTGCTGGATTTACGACTGCTCCTATGCGCCTTTGGGTGATGAATCCATAAAGCAGGTCATATTCGGCGGTCCCCGAAGCGCAGACCACATTTTGCGCGCAATGGTTGACGGCGTTGACACCTCCGGCTTTAAGACCGTTGACGATATCTACAAGACCGTTGACCTGCTCGACGCAAAGGATTGTGACGCTGTATTCATCATGTACGACCTTTACCTCGTTGAGGATGCACGAAAGATAATGGACGCCGTCAAGGCAAAGCTCAAGGAGGCTGACGCAGAATGAAAATCGAAATTCTTTTCTCACGGCTGTGCAATCTCTACGGCGACAGCAAGAATATTGACTATCTCAAGCTCTCCCTCCCCGAGGCAGAGTTTATCATGACCGAAATCACCGATTCCGCCCCCTATTTTGCGGAGAACGATGTTGATATGATTTATATCGGCGGCATGTCCGAGGCGGCGCAGAAGCGCGTTACCGAGTATCTCATGCCCTACAAGGAAAGAATTGCAGAGCTCATCGACAAGGATGTTGTTTTTCTCGCAACCGGCAACGCCTTTGAGATTTTCACAAGCGAAATCGAGAATCTCACCTCAAAGGAGCGCTATGACGGTCTGGGTATATTCCCCCACACCACAAAAATCGACCTCTTCAAGCGCTATAACGGCAAGGTCATGGGCAAAATTCAGGATTTCACCCTTGTGGGCTTTAAATCCCAGTTTTCCATGGTCTACGGTGACGCAACGGATTGCTGTCTCTTCAACGCAGAGCGCGGTACAGGTCTCAACAAGGAAACACCCTGCGAGGGGCTTCGCAGGAACAATTTCATGGGTGCCAACATTCTCGGCCCCGTGCTTGTGCTCAATCCCCTTTTCACCGAATATATCATGGGACTTCTCGGTGTGGAAAATCCCCAGTGCGCTTTCCGCGAGCAGGCTATGAAGGCCTATGAGCAGCGCCTGAAGGAATTTGAAAACAAGGTCGTTCCCTTTGATAAGCAGTAAGGCAGCATTATGTCAGAGATAAAAAAGGTCAGCTTCGAAGAAGCAAAAAGAATACTTGACACCAAGCCTGAAAGCATCATGCTGGATGTTCGTGAGGAGGAGGAATACATCACGGGTCACGCAGTGGATGCCGTTTTGCTCCCCGTTGATGATATTGACTACACTCTCGCGTCTATTGTCATTCCCGAAAAGACAACTCCCCTGCTCATCTATTGCCGCACAGGCAGGCGCAGCGCGGAGGCGGCGGAGAAGCTTAAGGAATTAGGCTATACGGAGCTTTACGATGTGGGCGGTCTCATCGGCTGGCCCTACGGATTGGAATAAGAAAAAGCACTGAATTCATTGAGAATTCAGTGCTTTTTCAGCTCTATTATATTTAATTGTTGAAGTTATATACAGCTTCAGTTTTCTGTTTAACAGGGCTGTAGAGGAGGATTGCGAGACCAAAGCATACGCCAAAGATAATGCTGATGACTGTGTTAATACTAAAGTAATCATAAATTATAGCATCAACAACATACAGCGTCGAATAGGTCATAAGCATAATTGCAAGCACGAGCTTCATCGCCTTGAATCCATTTTTAGCCAGCAAATAGTACAGACCGCCAAGGATAAAGAAAACGGGTAATATGACATAAATACACCTGGCAATTGCTATCAAGTATTTCCCACGATCAAAAAGATCGCCAATATATCCAAAATGATTGTATGCAAATATAGATATCAACCTCCCCGCAGCAAACATCATCAAGGCAATCCCTGCGAGGATATGCTTATTCTGCTTGAATTTAGCAATGTCAACGATAAATAAAGCATATGCTCCAAATATCAGTAGATATATAATGTACTCCTCAATAACTGCATAGCCGTTAGAAATATCAAAGATAAAGTAATACACATCTATCAAGGCGGCAACGGCGATAAGAATCAGCGGTGCAAGGGGCAGCTTTGCTCCGCCCTTGTTAAGTGTCAATGCGGCGTCATTTCCGGTGTAGGGCTGCTGTGCATACTGGGGGTTGACCTGCTGCGC
>JAUMWD010000012.1 GCA_030529825.1 Bacillota bacterium | reverse complement strand
AAATGAATACCCCTGTTTGGCGCGGTCTGGCTCAAACAGGGGTATTCAATTCTATCAGAATTTGAGTGATTTCACAAAGTGTAGTTTATCCTCAAAAATGTACAGACGTAGACCTCCTGATAATTTTAGGAGTTATTATATCAAAAACCGCAACCGGCGAGCAAAGGCCGGCTAAAAACTCAAAAAATTATGTTTTTTCTTTGTAGCGCGACTTACTCACTTGCGCAAAAGCGCTCGTAAAAAGTTCTGAAAAACGCGAGAAATTGCGAATTTTACAGGACTTTTTGGCTGTTTGTGCGCAAAACTGTTTGCAACATAAATATCAACATTTGCCGTCAAATAACAGAAAGGGTGTGTAACAAAAGTTGCGGAGTGCCTTGAAATTGTTTGATAAAATTTACACGAATAAATATCTGCGTGAGTCCCGCGCAGCTGCCGTAATGTCCACCGGGACATTGCGGCTTTTTTCTTTGGAGTGATTTTTATGCTGCTGAAAGACACGGAATTTTCTGATGTTAAAATTGTATTTACGGATGATGAAGAATACTTCGGTATATTAACGCCTGACGGAATTGAGGCTTGTGCGTTAAGAATGCGATTCGCTTTTGGCTGGCGTGTATTATCAAGCTTCAGAGATGTTGTGAAGCAGGTTGACAATATGCTGAAAAAGCAAATCGATCTGGACTACCCCCGAGGGTTTACGGCATCAGTAGGCACATTGGATATTGCGTTTTTTGTGACTCAGAACTGTACCGCAGACAGAATAGAATTATACCTTGAGCAAAAGCGCGCTGCACTCAAGGAGGAGATAGAGCTATGGAACAGAGAGCGGCTCTGGGATACAAACCCGGTGTTTTCCGATGAGCTTGAAGCGATGAACTTTGCATTTGATGCGGAAAGCGGAGCCCTATACACAGACGGCGGAGTCAACTCCCTAAAGCACCTTGAAACCCCGACATCTGTTGACGGCATTCGTGTTAAGAAACTTGCGCCCTATGCACTTGCGGCCTACAGAGAGCTTGAGTCCCTTGTCATCTCCAACAGCATAACTGAGATTCCGGAGTTTCTGTGCTTCGGCTTCATATTCCTTGTATCAGTGAAGCTTTCCTCGAATATGGAGTGCATTCCGGACGGAGCATTTTGCAAATGCAAGGTGCTGAAAACGGTTTTGATACCCGAGGGAGTTAAGAGAATAGGCAGAGACGCATTCTATATGGACTGCTCAATTCAGCGACTGCAGCTGCCGAGCAGTGTTGAAAGCGTGGGCGGCTGTGCTCTTGTTGGCGTACGAAAGGTGGATTATCACGGTACGGCGTCGGGATATCCCTGGGGAGCATCCTCCGTGCTGGCAAAGGTGAATTATTAAAGGAGGCCAAGATGGAAAAAGCAGTATGCAGCGGCAGCAATATGAGAGCGCCCATGAAAATGGATTTTATGCGAAGCTTGAAAAGCACACCGCAGGAGCGGTGGCAAAGCATCTGTATATGCAGGTCAAAAAACGAAAGCGACACATCGGCAAAGCCCATGTGTTTTGAAAGCGAAGAAAAATCTGAAAACGCACTGAACTGTATTGGAATTATAAACGCACCCACGGACGAACTGATAAGCCTTTTGCGAGCGGGCGCGGTCTGTGCACGGGTAGTCTCCCTTTGCAGACCCGATGGTGAGGCATGTACCCCTGACGACGACAATGCGTGGGGCTATATTGTAGAATACAGCCCCAAAAGCGGAGTTGGGGAAGCGGTGGACAGAGCAATAAAAAGTGCATTTGAAGCGGGCCGCGGAAGCCTTGAGCAGCTCACGGAGAAGGCGGAGTATTTGTTGAGCCAGGCTGTACCCGAGAAGGTGATTGTTGCGGTGCTTGATAGCATAGTGGACGAGGTTGAATACAAAGACATGATACCCAATCCACCGGTGAAATTTGTGCAGGAAACAGCTATGGGTGAGCTTACGAGAGCCTTAAGCTACAGGCTCACGGGACTGAATCTCCGACTTGTGGGAAACAAAGGCTCGGGTAAGAATACGCTCATGCAGACAGTAGACTGGCTGCTGGGAGTGCCGCAGTACAGAATGCAGGGTAGTGCGGAGCTTGATAAGCTCGACCTATTGGGCGGCCCGGTCATTGAGCACGGCACCATGAGCTATAAGCTCAGTGATATGCTGCTGTATCTACAGGCAGGAGCTGATGTTGTGCTGGACGAGGGCAATACGATTAAGCCCGAATGTGCCGATGTTCTGCACAGCCTTATGGACTCGGCACGCAGCATTCAGGTGCCCGGATACGGTCTCGTGAAAATGAAAAGCTGGTCTTCCTTTACAATTACGATGAACGAGGATTACGCAGGCACGAACTTTATGAATGAGGCGACTGTTGACCGCTTTACACCTCTGCATATGACACAGCCCGTGAGCATAGCGGAGGTATTGCACCGCGTGGTACCCGAGGCGAGCGAGGAAAGTCTGCGCGTGTGTGACGAAATGTATTCTATGATAAGAGAAATGATTTGCGACAGAGAGGGGCTGGAGCCTGAGGCGATGACGATTCGAGGCTTCATCGACGCCCTTCGCACCGAACCGCTGCTGGGACTCAAGGCAGGGCTTATGGACAATGTAGCAGGCAAGCCGCAGGATCTCTACACGAGAATGCAGCTTGCAGAGCTTGTGGAGAGCCTTGTAAGATGAGCAGGGAATATGACGAAGCACTGGTTAAGTTTCGCAGCTTTATAGAAACAGAGCCCGTAGTATCGATTCTTGGCCGAAACCTATACTATCTTGACAGAAACAGGCTGGTGACCTCGGTGTCGGTTGACGACAGCATGAGGTGCGGACTTTTGGGGAAAGAAGTTACTCTTAGCCTGAAGCCTTTTATGCTCGCAGACGGATTTACTGAGGCTCATTGGCTCTGCGCTCTGAGAGTGTTTCTTGCGCAGGAGGTTCAGCATGCCTGCAGCTCCGATAGACTCGTTCAGCAAAGGGTTAAAAGCCAGTTTGCTGAGCATATGAAATACAAATACGGAATCACCTCTTTCACACCTGTTACAGTTGCGGGAAAAGTGTTAAGCATACTCGAGAAAGGCAGAATTAATAATATCATCTGTGCTCGCTTTCGCGGATATATACCATTGGTGCACTTTATAAGCTTCGCGGAATGTGCGGCAGAGAATGACTGCACGAAGCTGGGCGGCCTGCTATTTGCTCTGAAGGTAAGGGCGCTGACGGGCCTCAAAGCAGATGGAGTAGATGACGGCATTTTTAACCTTGTGGATTCCGCAGTGCTTTCAGAAACTGCGGCGGAGTGCGGCGAAAAATGCCTTGAGCTGTTGTTGCTCTGCGACGGGCTGATTGCGGAAAGCTGTGAGGGCATTGCGGAGCTGCTTGAGCCCGAAGCCGATGAATACGCATACTCCTGCGAAGAGCGCACAGAACAGGAGGGTGACGGCACAGACAGCCGTATAACAGCAGCGGAGACAGCGCTGCCCGTGGATTCCATCGAGCAGGTGCTGGGTGCTGCAAAGGGTGTAGACGGACTTACAGCCCTAACGGAAAGCGAAACCAAGGAAATGCTCATCGGCTGCGTCAGAGAGCTTGAAAAAGAAAAGGAGTACCAAAAGGCAAACAGAGTTGATACAGCAGAGGGCGAGCCGCTTTCAAGGGGCAATGCGGGGATGCTCAGTAGACTCTATCCCAATGTAGAATTTACAGAAAAATATGTAACTCCCAATGGGGCGGTGCTCTCCGAAAAAACGCAGGCAAAGGTACTGCACAATCGGCTTGAGCGAATGCTCAGAGATCAGAGACAGCGCCGTGAGGGAGAACGCACAGGCAGCGTTTCCCGGAAAAACCTTTGGCGCGTGGAGGTGGATGACCCTGATGTTTTCAGCAGAAAAAGCTCCCCCCGGGAATACGAAAGCAGCTTCTGCCTGCTGATTGATAAATCGGGAAGCATGGGGACTGGCTTTGAAAACGGTGAGTCAAAGCTCGTAACGGCGCTGAAAACAGCTGCTGTACTGGAGGAAGCACTGAAGGGGATTGCCTATACGAAGATAGTTGCCTTCGATGGAGGCGTTGACATCGTTGAGCACACTGTGATTAAGAATTATAACCAGAAAGAACTGGGGAATAGATGCACGGATGCACTTAGAACTTTGACTCCGGGTAACGGCAATAAGGACGGCTATTCTATCAGAAGCGTTTCAATGGAGCTTTCAAAGCGCAGGGAAAAGCGTAAAATACTTGTTATTTTGTCAGACGGGCTTCCTTCTGGCTATCGTGGAGAGACGGAAGCGACAGCGGATGTACGCTCCGCCGTTCAGGAGGCAAGAAAAAATGGTATAATTGTTATTCCCATTCTTTACGGTTCGGCAGAGCAGGATAAGCACCTTGAGGTGTACAACCGGATGTACGAAAAGGGAATCATCTGTGCAAGTCAGAGCAGTGTTCTGGATGATTTTGAGAAACTGCTGGTTTCGCTTATAAGATAATTGCAAAACTATCTACGCTGTGTAATAATAGTGTCGGTGATATAATGAGCAGAGCTGAAGAAAGAGAACTGAATATCGGCAGAGTTATCAAGGTGGCCCAAGCGCTGTTTCTGAAAAACGGCATTGCCAACACTTCAATCAACGCCATCGCAAAGGAAGCGGGGCTTACGCCGATGTCCGTTTACCGTTATTTCGGGACAAAGGATGAGCTTATTAACCGCACCTGGCAGGACGCGCTTGTTGAGTTTTATGATATTTTCATGAATCGCTACAGAGAAAAGGCCTTGGGACTAAGTACGGGATATGAAAAATATACTGCCTGCATGGAGGTATATTTTGAACTGTATCTGGAGTTTCCGGAATGGTATAAGTATACCCTCGAAATGTTTGCATCGGCATCGGATAAGCGCATTTCGGAAACCAATGATATGAAGAAGGTCTTTTGGGACTACTGTGAAAAAGAAATCCCCATTCCCGCACTCAGAGCTTTGCAGGAAGGGCAGGCCGACGGCTCTATAAAGCCGGATATAAATATTCTTGAGGTATATCAGGTAATGCTTAATGCCTATACTGCTCCAAGCATATATCAGGATGCTGCAGTTGGTATAAAACCTGTAGATATCGTTAATTTTACAAGTACGCTTATTGCAAACTACATAAAATCTGAATAGTTTTTTAATATGGTTTATACAAATTTTTGCTTGTGTAACAAAAGGCGCAGAAAAACACTTTGAATATTGATAATCTTTAGACAAAGAAACGAATGCGCCTCTTTTTTTAAGTATTTATGTTAGTGGTACTAACAATTAAATCGAGGTGACAATATGGTACTTGATGATTATTCCCGGTTTATTCCCTGTTGGGATAAGCTGAACGAACGACAACGCAGCATTATCAACGAAAATATTACAATAAGAAAGTTCATGTCCAACGAGAGCGTTATCATTCACAGTGCAAAAAAGGATGGAATGATATTTGTCCTTGAGGGAAATCTGCGAGTATATATCGCATCGGCAGCAGGCCGGGAAATGACACTTTTGAATATTAGGAGCGGAAGTGTGTTCTGCATCATGACCGTTGACAAGGCAAAAGCAAAGGACGTAATCCCGGGCTTGCAGGCAACGGAAAAGTCCGTCATGGCGTATATTCCCAGAGCTGCACTTGAAGCGGTGGCATTTGAGGTTCCGGATATGGCAGAATTCATTTTTGATGCTGCTGCGGATATGGCTCAGGCGATAATTAACAGCAATGCATTTTACTTCTTCAATACTCTGCGTGGCTGCGTCGCCAAGCTAATTGCGGAAAGCTGTGAGCCGGGAAAGGACAGCGTTAAAATTACACACGAGGAAATTGCCAACAGCCTTGCAACAACACGCGTAGTAATAAGCCGTGAGCTTGAAATGCTGGCAGAAATGGGTTTCATAGAAACCCACCGAGGCAGAATAAGAATACTTGACCGGGACGGCCTCGATTCATTCGCCAGAAGACAATAGTACTTTACCGTCCATGATGGTAAAAATACAAAATATTAACCAGGAGGAAAAAATTATGTATTACAGCAGCGGTAACTATGAAGCGTTTGCCACGCCGAAAAAGCCGGAAGGCATTGAGAAAAAATCTGCCTACATAGTAGGTACCGGACTTGCAGGACTTGCAGCAGCCTGCTTCCTGATTCGCGATGCACAGATGCCCGGCGACCACATTACCCTTTTTGAGCATCTTCCTCTCGCAGGCGGCTCCTGCGACGGTATCTACGATGCTACTAAGGGATTTATCATGCGTGGCGGTCGTGAAATGGACAACCACTTCGAGTGTATGTGGGATCTGTTCAAGTCCATTCCCTCGATTGTAAATCCCGGCGAAACCATTTTCTCTGAGTATTACGCAGTCAACAAGGAAGACCCCAACTTCTCTCTGTGCCGCGTTACCGAAAAACAGGGTCAGGACGCTCATACCGACAGAAAGTACGACCTCAATCCCGAGGCCGCAATGCAGCTTCTCAAGCTCTTTATGGCAACCAACAAGTCTCTTGAAGACAAGACTATCGACGATGTTTTCGACGATGACTTCTACAAGACAAACTTCTGGACCTACTGGCAGACCATGTTCGCATTCGAAAAATGGCACAGTGCGCTGGAAATGAAGCTGTATCTGCAGCGCTATATACACCACATTGATGGTCTGCCCGACCTTAGTGCTCTTCGTTTCACCCGTTACAACCAGTACGAGAACATGATTCTCCCCATGTGCAAATACATCACCGACCACGGCGGCAAGGTGCTGTTTGACACAGCTGTTACCGACATCGTATGTGACTGCACTCCCGAGAAAAAGGTTGCAAAGAAGATTGTCTACAAGCAAAGCGGCGTAGAGCATACCATTGACCTCACCGAAGATGACCTGGTTATCTGCACCAACGGCAGCCAGGGCGACGGCTCCGCATACGGCGACCAGACCCACGCTCCCGTTGTCACTATCAAGAACGGCGAAGGTCCCTCCATCGAACTGTGGAAGAAGCTCGCTGCACAGGATCCTGCTTTCGGCCGTCCCGAGAAATTCTTCAAGGATATCGAAGCAACAAGCTGGGAATCCTGGACTGTTGACACTGCAAACAAGGACATTCTCAAGCGCATTCAGGAAATCTGCCATCGTGATCCTCTGTCCGGCAAGGTTGTCACCGGCGGTATTGTAACCTGCCGCGACTCCAGCTGGCTTATAAGCTGGACTATCAACCGCCAGGGCCAGTTCCAGGAGCAGCCCAAGGATCACTGCCTCATCTGGGTTTACGGTCTGAATTGCTGGCACGATGAAGGCGACTTCATTAAGAAGCCCATGGCTCAGTGTACCGGTATTGAGCTCTGCGCAGAATGGCTGTATCACATCGGTATGCCTGAAGATCAGATTATGGAGTTGGCAGAGAAGGAATGCAACACCACACCTTGCATGATGCCTTATGTAACTACCTTCTTCATGCCCAGAGCAGAAGGTGACCGTCCTCTGGTTGTCCCAGAAGGCTCTGTCAACCTGGCATTTGTAGGCCAGTTCTGCGAGACTCCCCGCGACACCGTATTTACCACCGAGTATTCTATCCGTACCGGTATGGAAGCAGTCTACACGCTGTGCAATATAGACCGTGGTATACCCGAGGTGTGGGGCAGCGTATATGATATCCGAGACCTGCTGTATGCAACAAGCAAACTGCTTGACGGCAAGAAGCCTCTCGAGTTCATTATCCCCACAGTGAAACCCTTGCTTGACTTGTTGAAGGAGCCTCTCACCAATAATGTTGTTGCAGAGCTTCTGAAAAAGTACAACATCGTGTAAGCCAGAATGCTGCAGTATTTACTGGCCCCCCAAGAATTACTGCAACGCATTATGTCTTCTTTCAAAAAGGCCCCGTCTTATGACGGGGCTTATTTGCCAGACACCAAAGATGCCAACAAGGAACTTATTGCACAGTTTTACCGACGACTTGGCTTCATATACACTGAACTTGGCTCGTACCGTGCGGCATATGCCTGCTATAAATACAGCCTCAATTTTGAAGAGCTTGATTACACCTATGATGAGATGTATTACATTTCGAGTAATTACGACATTCAGTTCAAATCAATAAACGAAATGGACGTATTTAAAGAATACGACATTGTGATATATACCAGACCATCACTGGATTGCTAATAAGGGAGCAGACAGCCCATTTGAATTGGTGTAGAACTTGACTTTCCAAAAATAAAAGTTCAGATTTCTACACCAATTCATAGCAGAGCCGGGTTAGAAATTTGAACCCCCAATATTCCAAAACGCAATGCAGGCGATTGATAACTGCAGGATAACGAAAAATGAACTTTTTAGCTTAAAAAAGGTGCACTTTTAGCTGAAATACCCTATTTCAAGACGCCTTTTGGGGCAAATACAGCAAAAAACCGCCTAAAAAGGCGGTTTTTTCTTGTTTTTAATAGCATGAATAGATGAAAAAAGTGCTTTTTGGTGAATTCATAGCAGTAATGATTTCTGCGATATTATGTCAAAAGGCATATAACTGCCGGGATACAACTATCCCTATGGTTATAGAGCGCAAATGAATACCCCTGAGGAAATTTGAATACCCCACTTCTTTGGGTCAATAATTTAGAAGTGAAAATGAATACCCCTGTTTGGCGCGGTCTGGCTCAAACAGGGGTATTCAATTCTATCAAAATTTGAGTGATTTCACATATCGAGTGGATGTAACTGATTTCAGCTACATCCACTTTTGTTTTGAGGAATACTCAAAATCGTCAGCTGCGGTTTCAAGCTGTGCAATATAGCACTCGAGCTTTTTAATCTGCTCATCGCTTGCTGTTTCAACTGCGTCCTCTATGGCAAGCTTTTGTTTCATTGCTGATTTTCACGCGTTGCCTCCGAATGCTTTTATGGATAGAAAATGCTTTATTATTTTATAGTATCTGCGCTGATTTGTAAAGGTTTTCCTCGTGCTCGGCAAAATCGGCGCTGCGAATTATCTGCACAGATTTTTTGCCTGACCAATCCGTATAACAGCGCTTTTCTCTATCCTAAAAACTGAGTGAGTATACGGAACTGAGATATTTACTTCTGCAGCCGTTAGCGAATTCAAACCAAAACAAAACTGACACCGATGGAATCTCGGTGTCAGTATGCTGCTTAAGATATAATATACCTTCATAAGGCGGCTCACCGCCCATAGTGGTGCATTTTCCGCTGTTATTTGAGTCTGGAATCGACCTTGATTGTTAGGTCGCTCATCGGATATGCGGAGCAGGGATGGAAGAAACCGTGGGCCTTGTCCGAAGCTCTCACGCCGTCGGACTGGGGTCTCTGCCATACCTCACCCTCAAGGAGAAGGCTTCTGCACCAGCCACAGGCGCCGCTGCGGCAGTGGGTATCGGGTGCGATGCCCGCTTTTTCAAGAGAAACCACAACAGTATCTGTTGCCTTGGCATCGATGACGGTTTCTTCGGTGCCGAAGATGACCTTGAGCTTAAAGGTCTCGTTCTCGTGTCCCTTGGGGTATAGCGGTGATGCGGTGATGTCGGATGTTTCACCGTATTCTTCCTTGCGGATGTACTTCTGCTTAATTCCCAGCTTAGCAAATTCGCCGTCGAGATAGTCGTACATAGGCTGGGGGCCACTTACAAAGTAGCTCACCTTATCCCAGTCGGGAACAAGCTTCTTAATCATTTCTGCGCCGATAAAACCGCGCTCGCCCTGCCAGCCCTCTCCGGCTTCGGAGAGAATGTTGTAAACCTCAATCGCACCGTCTGATTCCTTTGCAAGCTCATTAAGCTCGTCGAAGAAAATGATGTCGTTTTCGTTTCTTGAGCCGTAGAGAATGGTGAACTTCTCAGGGCGCTTTGAAACCAGCATCTCACGGGCGATGGAGCGAAAGGCTGTGATACCCGAGCCACCGGCAATGCCCACAAGGTGCTTGGTGTCGCGGATAGAGCTCCAGTAGCCCTCGCCGAAGGCACCGTCAAACTTGACCTCGGTGCCAACTTTCCAGTTATCCCATACCCAGCTTGAGACGTATCCATTGGGCATCTTTCGCAGGGTTATCTGCAGAATACCCTCGTCAGTGTCACGGGGTGCAGAGGATACGGAGAAGGGACGTGTTACCCATTTGCCGTCGATGCAGAATTTTACGCTTATGTGCTGACCTGCATAGAAATAGGGCAGTTTATAGCCCTCAAGTGCCTTAAAAGTGAAGGTCTTTGCGGAGGGTGTTTCGTCCTTGACGGCGGTGATAACCGCCTTGGTGATTACCGGGTGCAGCTCCTTTGCGAGTTCTGCCGCGTGGTCTGACATATCAAATTCCGTGCTGCCCGTTTCAATCCAGGCTTCACGTGCCTTTTTGAGGGTGAAGAAACCAACGAGGTCCTTGACATAGCCACGGACTCTTACCTTTGCTTTTTTAACTTTCTTAGCCATTACTTGTCACCTCCGAGTTTTGCCAGTGCAACACAGGCGGCCTGATATCCGTTTGTGATGACACTGGAGTAGCCGTGGGCGCGGAAGCCTGCGCTGCCTACAAAGTCCAGACCGGGAATCATGCGGTCGTCCTCCTGATACATGGTGCGGGGCACTGCACCGTCGATGGCGGTGCATACATAGCCGTATATGTTGCCGCGGAACGCCTCGGCATAGCGGGTAAAGGTTGCGGGAGTTGCGATGGCAATCTCCTCGATATGGTCGCGGATTTTTGCTCCCGTAAATTCCTCGAAAGCATCTATCATGCAGTTTGCAAAGCGCTCGTTCTCGGGCAGATAGTCGTACTTTGAGAGATTGGATTTGTTCATCGCGTCGGGAGAGTACATACTGGTGAGGTTAATCTGGCAGCGGTCAGGACCCGAGAAATTGGGAATTGCCACGTCCGGACAGGTAGCAGAAACTCTGTGGTGACATACCCAGTTGTTGGTGGTATTGAAAATTCGCTCCGTATCCATATTCTCTCCCACGAAGTACTCATAGCTCTCGATGCCCATTTCCTGAGGCAGAGCATCCAGTCCGAGATATACAACGAAGGGAGTTGCAAGGAGCTTTCTTGCGCCTGCCAGCTTCAGCGCTCTCTCGGGCACCTGCTTTCTGTCCATCATATCCACCAGCGCCTTGGTGGGATTGCCGTTGGAGATAACGTACTTTGCACGGATTTCCTGCCCGTCCTCGGTCTTAACGCCCACACAGCGGCCGTCCTCAAGTATGTACTCTGCGACCTTGACATTGGTCTCGACCTGACCGCCAAAGCCGCGGAATGCCTCTTCAAGGGAGTTTGCAATCTCATGAGAGGTTCTGGTGGGGATGTGTGCGCCATCGCGAAGATATACGTATATCATCTGCGCCCACACAGTGAAACTTGCCTCGCTCAGGTGACGGCTTATGTAGCCGTAGTAGGCGTTGAGGACTTCCTGTGTCTTTGGACCGAACTTGAAGGACTTGTTAACTTCGTCAACCTCGTAGGCAGCGGTACGCAGGAAGGAGGAATACTCCGTTGCCATGGTCTTGCCGTCGGGCCCATTTGCGCCACAGGAGCCAATGTACTCAAGGGCGTCGTTAATCTCCTCAAAGAGTTTAAAATAGTTGCGCACCTTCTTGCCGTTGCCGGGCTCCAGCTTTTCGATGGCCTCGATGCAGTTTTCAATGCCAAAGGGCATTGTGAAGTCGATATTTTTGTCGGAAAGGATTACCCTGTAAGCATCGGGTACCTTAACCCACTCCATATCGATGCCGAGGTCGTCGAACATTCTGCGGCAGGGCCCGTAGCCTGCGCCGTCCTTGCCGTCGCCGAATTCGCAGGCCTCGTGGAGACTGACCTCAAATTCGTACCTTCCGCGGACAAAGCTTGTTGCATAGCCGCCTGTCATATTGTGCTTTTCAAGCAGTAGAACTTTTTTCCCCTCCTTCGCAAGCTTTGCGGCAGCTGTAAGTCCGCCCATGCCTGCGCCCACGACAATAACATCATAGGACGGGAAAAATCTTTTTTCGTTTTGCATATTTTCCTCCGTTTCAGTTTGTTTGATAGGATTTAACAATTTTATTATAGCCTCAAGTTATCTGCAAGTCAAGAAATTAACAAGCGAATTTCGCCATTCTCTTCAGTTCAGACCACGAGCCTGCCGTCAAGGTCTGCTTTTATGCCGGTTTGTCTGTCTGAATATGTACGCCACTCCCAGACACCGTTTGGGGCGAATTAGGCATATGAGCCGGTGTGGAAATCTGAACTTTCATTTTTGGAAAGTTAGGATCTACACCGATTTTTTTGTTGCAAATATGGAGCTTTGGAGGGAGTTAGCAAGTTTAAATGTAATCCCTGAGATATTCCGAATTGAAAAGTTCACCCGTTGACTTTGAAATTATATACTATTAGCGTTTTCAACGCTACATAATTCTCAAGATGGCAAGGTGGTAATGCAGTTCTCTCCCTAGGTTTTACCATCTTGGTCGAAATCTAACTACCAGTTAAATTCCTGCGAAGAACCAACTGGCAGGTTGTGGTGGGGGTGTCTTTGAACGCACTATGATACACTAAAATTGACTAACTTTGACACATAATAATTGACAAACCTTATTTACCCCCTGGAGTGATTTTTACCCCCAAGAGAGCGGTTTACCCCATCGAAAACCTTCTATCAAAATATGAGTCCTTTTACAAAAAACCGCCTATTTTAGGCGGTTTTTCTTATTTTTATGAACTTTTTTGGCGAGTTTGAAACATGGCGAATTAATTTGACGCCAATTTTGACACCAAGCAAATTAAATCTCAAGCCGAGACGGTTGACGGAACAAGAATGGAACTGACGATAAAGGATAAGAGGCTGCTTCCCGACTACAAGGAAAAAGATGTATTAGAATTCTGAAAAGAAATATGACTCAGTATTAAATGTATTAGGCTGTCATACTGCCGAGTACAAAACCCTCCTCGAAATTGCTAGCACTTACACAAAAATACTCATAAAAAAGTTCCGAAAAACGCGAGAAATTGCGAATATATCGGAACTTTTTCAATTTTTGTACACAAAATAATTGCTCATAATTTGCGTGTCATAAATCGTCGAATAAATTAAAATATTTATGAAAAAATATGTATATATCAAAATAATTGCAAATATTCGAGGAACGAACATTTTGACATCTAGGAGGAAATTATCCTTAACGTGAAAGCATGAAAAAACAGCCTGAGAGCGGAAAGATTCCATTCACAGGCTGTTTTTACTTTTAACTCACATGAGCAGGGCGGCCTGCCAGGCCTCTCCCATACAGGCGAGGTGGAGTCCCTCCTTGCCGGTGTTGCCCATGATATCACGGAGGTCGAGCAGCAGCGCCTTGCGCATATATTCCTCGCCCTTCTCACGAATGCCGTTTTGCAGAGCAAAAAGTGCGTGAGAGGCAAAGCTCAGGGAGGAGTCATGCAGGCAAATGGGCTCAAAGTCCTGCCATGCATTCTGCTTTTCCTCTGCGGAAAATTCATTGGGCAGACGAGTCATGAGCAAGAGAACATCCGCCTGCTTTACAACCTTATAACGCTGAAGCCTGTCAAAGCACACATGGTGATAGCTTGCGCAGTCGTCGGGCTTTAGCTCGGAGATGCTAATCGACTCAAGCAGATGGAAGGTGTCATCCGTGGTGAGATGTCCCGTTTTGGGATCACGGGGATAGGAAATGCACTCACGCAGCGCGTCCCAATCCCTGCGCTCTTCGTCTGTTATGCCGAGTCGGGCATATACCTCGGGACGATTCGTTTTTAAATCCTCTGCCGCTTTCCCAGCAAGGGCGAGGTTGTGCCGAACCATAGCGTTTGTGTAGAGATTGTTACTGCTTACACCGCAATATTCGTCTGGTCCCTTGCACCAAAGTAAATCGGCACGGTGTTCCTCCTTGCGGAAGGTATAGCGACTCATCCAGAAACGTGCAGTTTCAATATATACCTCGGCAGCGCCGTCGAGGTAGAAATCAATGTCGCCTGATGCTTTGCAATAGCTGTCAAGGGCATAGACCACATCGGCGGTGATGTGCAGCTCGCTGCAGCCAATGTCCCAAGTCTCGCACTGCTCCGAACCGTCGAGGGACGCCATCCAAGGATAGCGTGCGCCGAGGGTGTTCATCGAAGCAGAATGCCGTTTTGCCGCAGGCAATGCACCAACACGGTAACGACAGAGGTTCTTTGCGGCCTCAAGGTCATTTTTAAGGAAGAAGGGGAGCATGAACATGTCCGTATCCCAGAAGTAACAACCCTTGTAGCGCGCATGGGTAAGTCCGCGCGCCCCGATGCTGACAGTACCGTCGCGACGGCTGCAGCTTGCTATGAGCTGATACATGGAGTAACGAAGTCCCGTTTGCAGTTCGGAGTCTTCAAGAGGAATGTCGCAGCCTCTCATACGCTTTTTCCAGGCGTCCTTATGCTCATTGAGGAGCGTATCAAAATCAAACTCGATTGGCATGGTTTCAATGTTTTCGGGGACGTCACGGCTTGTGCGGATATAGCTTAGCTTGTCAAGACAAAATGTGCTATTACCCTCGAGGGTAAAGGTGAGCCCAATGCTCCCTGCGGTTTTTACAAATTTGCCCTCTTGCGAGAAGACAACATGCTCCGTTACGGAAAGTCCCGTGCCTTTTACGGCAAATTCCGCGCAGAGCTGCTCTGCGTCGGAAGAAGCTGAGGTCAGCTCGGCTAAACTTACTGCCTCGGTGTTCTCCTTCATCTGGTCATCGGGTATGGTACAGTTGCAGGAATCAAGCTCAATACCACTTGTGAAAGCAGCATTCACAGCACCGAAAAGCCTTATTTCAGTACGCTGAAGAAGCAGTGTGGGGTGCTCGGCGGGGAAGAATAGTGTTTCGCATAGTTCGGCATACTTTTCGCCGCAATGCGCTTTATATCTATATGTGAGCACTGCGGTCTCCAAATCGAGCTCTCGCTCAATATCGCTTATGCACGAAACGGGCTCACCGTCAAGGCAAAGCGCTTCGTATACGGGAGTCGGCAGATTTACAAAGTCGGTGATGCCGGACTTGATCTCGCCGAAAATACCTGCTAGGAATAGTCCTCGCTCGATAGGTCTCGGTTTTACGCAAAGCGGAACATATCCGCGCACGCCGAAGCGACCGTTTCCTGTAAAGAAAACACTTTCGGGGAAGGAATCACAAGGGTCGGCGCTTTTGTGGGACATAGACCAGGGGGAAAGAATAATATCAGTTCTCATGGCGGCCTCCTACAGCAGTGCGTATTGCGTAGCACAGAAAGCCTGCGCAGGTTGCGAAAGCTGCACCTGTTGTACAGACTCCACTTACGGGGTCAACGCTCTCGCAGGCAATGCCGTTGTCCATTTCAGTCAGCTTAAGCTCGTTAAGTGCCTGCTCCTTATAGCCGCAGAGCAGACTGTTGCAAAGGCTCAGAACCCATGGCCACGGAGCATGAGGGCAGCCGATTTCGGCAATGGGACTGTCGGCAAAGCTGAACTCGTAGTCTTTTGACCTTATCATTGTCACGGTGTTTTTCCACACCTCATCATCCTCAGCACAGAAGCCGAGATGATTAAGAAGCTGAAGGCTTCCCGGGGGCTCGTCGTACACATCGTGATTCCCGTTCAAATCAACAGACCAGCCGAAATATGACTTACCGTCCTTGTCGGCGAACACACAGTTGTTGTAGATTGCAAGACGGGTTTCTTCCGCTGTTTCCGCAAGCGCAGAATACTTTTCGGGATATAGCCCTGCAAGAGCAATCAGAGCCTTCCACACAAGAACATTATCATAGGTGAGATAGGGGTAAACCAGTTCGTCATCAGTAGGCTGAAGGAAAGTCTCATACAGCGCAACATCACTGTGACGCATGGAACGCAGAGTTTTCAAAATGCGCTCAATTGTATCATTTATAAAGCGCTCGGAAAGAATCCCTCTGTCCTCGGTCTCACGGACATAATTGTTAAGAGCGATAATCGGAGCCATAAGCTCATCAAGCTCAAAGCCCGGCTCGAGAACGGTGCCGTCAATGTAGCGGGAGTGAACGCCGATATTGCGGCTCTGACGCGTAAATACATACACAAGCATTTCGCGGGCAAGCTCGCGATCGGCTTTTAATATTGCGGGGAAGGACCACAGTAGTGTGTCACGGTCCCAGTATGCCGCAGAGACGTAGTATCTCGGACTGCGGCTTGTGGCGCAGATAAGCTCCTCTGTGTCCATAGTTATGCCCGTGGAATAGAACATGCAGAAAAACAGGTTGGTGTTATAGATTTTGTTAAGCTTTTCCGAGCCTAAATTTTCAGAACGCTCATCAAGCCAGCGGACAGTTTTGGCATATTCCCATTCCCATGTTCTGCGGAGCATTTCCTTGGCACTGGTGGCGGCGGCAACCTCCTCAAATCCCAGACCCCAGAAGAATGTCACGGTATAGGGAATGCCAGCCTCAAGCTCTGCTTCATGGCGCAGACGGAAGCTCATACTTTCACCGCACTCATATTCGCAGCTCATTTCTCTGTCGCACATCGGCGCGATTGCGAAAAGCGGATAGCCGCAGCGCTGGTCAAGAATAATTCCTCCGTTCCAGCCGCTTTCATAGCAATGCTTTGTACCCTCGACGGGCTTTTCCTCGTTGACGCAATGCGTGGTCTCAAGCCAATTGCCATCAAGACCCATTGCTGCGCGGCAGTTGCTTTCGCACTCAAGCTCAAGGCGCAGGGCGAAGCCACGCTCGCCCACAGGAGTGAGCACGGTAATCTCAGCGCTGCCGCAGGAAAGCTCAGCGCGCATTTTGGGAATCCAATAGTGCTCGCGCTCGCACGACAGATTGTTAAGTTCAACTCTCTGCCCGTCGATTTCGAAAAACGGCAGGAGGAAGGGGCGCTCAATCGAGCCGCGAAGCTCGATAAGTCCCTTGGCTGCCATAGACAGAAAACCCACAGCTTCAATTCCACCCGTAAGCTCATTTACGGTGGGGAGCGAAATCATTTCGTTGCCTGTAGGGGAATATCGTTCCATATAAATAGTCCTTTACTTTAAACGGTTAATCTATGCTTATGTTAAAAATGATACCATCAAACCCCAAAATGTCAAGGAAATTTAGCGGTTTAACCAAACTTTTGCAAATAATATATTGACAGAACGAGAATGTACGGCTATTATTTAAATTGGAATTACTTAAACGATTAAACAGAGGGGAGGCGTAAGCTTGGCACGTCCGACTCTTAAAGATGTGGCGGAGCGCGCAGGAGTGTCCGTTGCCACCGTATCCTATGTGCTTAACGGCAAAAGCAATATATCAGAGCAGACCCGTGAGCGAGTCCTCGGCGCGATTCAGGAGATGGACTATGTCCCCGATTTGAGCGCACGAAGCTTAAGCATGCGCGACTCGAAGCTCATCGGCGTTGTAGTGCCGCAGACCGAGCCCGGTGATTGCCTCATGCTTCAGAACAGCTTCTACGGCGAGGTGCTCAGCAGCATCGAGTGTGAAGCTCGCCGTCAGGGTTACCACATCCTCATCTCTGCCACGGATGCAAACGAAAGCTACCTCACCCTTGCAAAGCAGAGAAACCTCGACGGTATCATTATTATAGGCATGTACCCCGATGAGTTTTATCAGCAGATGAAGAAAACTCAGATTCCCATTGTCCTCATCGACAGCTACTGTGAAGACCATTACTATCACAGCGTGAGAATAGACGATGCCTATGGCAGCTATCTTGCAACCAGATACCTGCTTCAGCACGGACACAGAGAGATTGCTATGTTCGTGGGTCAGGTTAAGGAAAACGGCGTTATGAAAAAGCGCCTTGTGGGCTATAAGCAGGCGCTGGACGAGTTCGGCATCGACTTCCGTGACGAATATGTTTTCGAGGGACAGACCGACTATGAAAGCGGCATAATACTTGCAGAGCGCATGGTGGAGGCAAAGCTTCCGACCACGGGCATAGTGGCTGCTGCGGACATCCTCGCCATAGGTGCAATCAAGGGCCTGTACAAAAAAGGCTTGAGTGTGCCTGATGACTACTCAATTATCGGCTTCGACGATCTCGAGATCGCAAATTATATCACCCCGGGTTTGACCAGTATTAAGCAGCAGATTTCCTTAAAGGGAGAGCGTGCGGTTGAGCTGCTTTTAAAGCACATTGCCGACCCCACTCTTACCAAACAGGAGGAAATTCTGCCGCTGTCCTTGGTGGAGCGAGAATCAGTAAGGACACTTACGGCAGACTAAGGGTAAAAAAAGCGGCCTGCACCGCCTCGCAAAAGTCCGTGCAGACCGCGGAAAAAGACCGTCGCAAGACACTCCTCTTCCATAAATTATTATTCTAATGGAAGTGAGTGAGAAAATCAACTTTTTTTGGGAGGAAAAAACAGTATGAAAAAGTATCTCGCACTTCTTCTTGCCCTGGCCATGGTATTTTGCCTTGTCGCCTGCGGTCAGAGCAACGAGCCTGCAGATGATGGCGAAGCAGTAACCATTACTTATTGCAACTTCAATTCATCCGGCGGCAACGAAGAAACCCTGCAGAAAATGGCAGACGCATTCCACGAAGCAAACCCCAACATCACCGTTGAAATCGAGACCATTGCATATGACGATTACTTCACTCAGATGCAGACTCGCGTAGCCGGCGGCACCGCTCCCGACTGCTACGAGCTGAACATTGAGAACTTTGCTGCATATGCAAACAAGGGCCTCCTGGCCGAAATCACCGGTGCAGACACCTCCGCACTCAATGAGACTGCACTCAACGCATTCAATGTAAACGGTAAACAGTACGGCCTTCCCGAGAGCTTCTCCAATGTTGTTCTTATTTACAACAAGGACCTCTTCGATAAGGCCGGCGTAGGTTACCCCACTGCAGACTGGACTCAGGACGACCTGCAGGCAGCTGCTGAAGCAATCCGCGCTCTCGGCGACGACATCTTCGGCATCTGGCAGCCCATCACCTATAACGAAATCTTCAAGGTAGTTGCACAGTACGGCGGCAGCCTTCTCAATGAAGACAAGACCGAGTTCACCATCAACACCCCCGAGAACATCAAGGCAGTTCAGACCCTCGTTGATCGCGTTATCGACTCCAACGTACAGCCCAACACCACCCAGCAGGGCGGCATGGGCGACTGGGATATGTTCATGAGCGGCCGCCTGGGCATGATTCCCACCGGCATCTGGGCATTCCAGACCTTCACCGAGAACTGCGACTTTGCATGGGATATCGCTGTAGAGCCCGGCAGCACTCAGAAGGCAACCCACTTCTTCTCCAACTGCGTTGTTATGAATCCCGATACCAAGCATCCCGAAGCTGTTGCAGCATGGCTGTCCTGGCTCACCGGTTCCACCGAGTCCGCTGACATCCGCCTCGCAGCAGGCTGGGATCTCCCCGCACTGAAGGATATGGACGCACTGAGCGCATACCTCGAGATCGATCCTCCTGCAAACCGCGCAGCAGTGTTTGAGAGCCTCGACTATCTCGTAATGCCTCCCGTTATCGAGGATTACGCACTTATGAGCGACATCATCGGCCAGTACCTTGCAGCAGCTGCTGACGGCACCATGACCGTTGAAGAAGCAATGAATGCCGCACAGGCAGACTGCGTAGCACAGATCTCCCTCGGCTAATCGATAATTCAGGCCAGGGCAGAAATGCCCTGGCCTTTCTTTTGCCGAAAAGATGTTTTCGGTAAAAGAAAGGCTGAGTCTTCAGGGACTCCCTAATGCATTCAGACAGGAGGTATCCTGACAAATGAAACTGTTCAAAAGAAGCCGGGGCTTGGGGCAGGACGGATTTCTCAAAGCCTCTCCGTTCCTTGTTCCGAGCATAATCGGCTTTTCCATATTCTATCTCGTCCCCATGATTATCTCCATCTTCATAAGCCTTACCGACTGGAATGGTCTTGACCGCCTTTTCGCAGATGGCTTCATGCAGGAGCATTTCATAGGGCTCCAAAACTATAAGGATATTCTCGGAAGCGATGAGTTCTGGAAGGTGCTGGGCAATACCGCAGAGTACATTGCGCTCTATCTTCCGCTTATGCTTACCACGTCACTTCTGGGCGCATCTCTGCTGAGCAAAAAGCGCCCCGGTGTCGGAGCGTTCCGCGTTATCTACTATATTCCCGTGCTGACCTCCTGGGTTGCCGCATCGCTTATCTGGCGCAGCATTCTCGCTCCGCAGTACGGCGCAATGAATGGAATCCTTGAGATTTTCGGTATTACGGGTCCGGGCTGGCTCCTGGATGAGAAGTGGGCAATGCCAGCTATCGTGCTTGTGAGTGTGTGGAAGGATATGGGCTTTTTCGCCCTCATTCTTCTGTCGGGCATCGTGGGCATAAACCGCAGCTACTACGAGGCGGCAGACCTTGATGGCGCAAGCTCCTGGAAGAAGTTCATTAAGATTACTCTACCTCTGCTTACACCTGCAATTTTCTATGTGCTCATCGTATCCCTCATTAACTCCTTCCAGCTCTTTCCCCAGATAATGATAATGACCGACGGCGGACCTAACGGTGCCACGCAGGTCATGGTAGAGCGAATTTATAAATACGGCTTCAGATACTTCCGCATGGGCTATGCCTCCGCGTTCTCATGGATACTGTTTGTCATCATCATGACCTGCACGGCAATCCAAATGCGAGGCCAGAAACGGTGGGTGAACTATGATACATAAAAGAAGATTATCCACAGTTAGCTATTATACCGTAGCTATTATAATAGGCATCATGGCCATGATACCCTTTGCCTGGATGGTCTCCACCTCCCTGAAGGCGAGAGGCGCTCTCATGAGCATTCCTATCGAGTGGATTCCCGAGGAGCCCACCCTCGATTCCTATCTGAAGGTGTTTTCCAAGTTCCCCTTCATGAAGACCATCGGCAACAGCCTTGTGATATCCATCACCTATACGGTTATCACGCTGATTTCCGGCTCTATGGCGGCATTCGCCTTTGCAAAGATGCGCTTCGCCAAGGCAGACCTGCTGCTCAAGATTTTCCTTGCCACAATGATGATTCCCACCCAGGTTACCATTATCCCTCTCTTTGTGGTAATGAATAAGATGTCGCTTATTAACACCTACGGCAGCGTTATTCTGCCGAGTATATTCAGACCCTTTGCCATATTCCTGCTGGTGCAGCAGATGCGCACCATACCCGACGATTTTCTCGACGCTGCGAGAATTGACGGTGCAAGCAACTTCCATGTCTATTTCAAGGTGGCGCTGCCTCTTTGTGCCCCCACTCTTGCAACGCTGGCTATTACAACCTTTATGGAGTCGTGGAACGACTATCTGTGGCCGTTGCTTATGCTGACGGATAAGGCAAAGATGACTCTGCCCATCGCACTTTCAACTCTGAACGGACAGTACTCCACAGAGTACAATGTCCTTATGGCAGGCGCTTTGATTTCTATGGTTCCAATAGTATTGATTTATGTTTTTGCACAGAAATACTTCCAGAACGGTATGATGGCAGGAGGTATCAAGGGCTGAGCTATGAAAAGATATTCCCATAACGAAACCTTGATTCCCGTTCAGATTAAAAACGGCAATGGGCAGATAAGCAGATCGGGAGATACAATCAGAGTTGACCTTAAATACTCCGCAGCCTTCGGCATGGGAGAAAAGTATGACTGCTTAAACCACAAGGGCAAGACAGTTGTAAATACCGTTGAGGAAAAGTTCTGCTTTCAGGGCGAAAAAACCTATTGCCCCGCGCCGTTTTTCTGGACAGACAGCGGCTTCGGCTTTTATGCCGACACTACAGCCGATACAGTGTTCGATTTCCGCGAGGACAGCATCATAATCACGCTGCCCGCTGAATGCGATATTGTTGTTTTTACGGGAAGCCCGCAGGGCATCATATCCGAGTATATGTCCCTTTTCGGCAAGCCAGTGCTGCCGCCCGAATGGGCCTTCGGCGTGTGGGCATCCGCAAACCGCTGGAACAAGCAGGCTGATATTGACGAGCTTCTCGAAAATCTGAAGAAGCATCGTTTTCCTGCCTCAGTAATAGTGGTCGAGGCGTGGAGCGATGAGGCGACCTTCTATATCTGGAACGGCGCAAAATATACACCCAAAGCCGACGGTGGAAGCTTTTCCTATGAGGATTTTGATTTCTCTGAATCCCAGTGGCCGAACCCCAAGGAAATGGCTGATAAAATACGCGAGAGCGGTGCTCATCTCGTGCTGTGGCAGATTCCCGTGTATAAAAAGCAGGGCGCAGATGAGGTGCTGAATGCGCAAAACGAGCTTGACCGCACAGATGCAATTAAGCGCGGACTGTGCGTGCATAACAGCGACGGCACACCCTATGAAATCCCCGAGGGGCATTGGTTCTCAGGCTCTATGATTCCCGATTTTCTCAATCCCGAGACGGAGAAAACATGGTTTAACAAGCGACAGTATCTTCTCGACATGGGTGTTGAGGGCTTAAAAACAGATGGCGGCGAGTTTATCTACCGTGATGACCTGCGCTTTTACGATGGCTCCGACGGCGCAGACGGTAAAAACCGCTATCCCATGGACTACACAAAAAGCTACCACCGTTTTATCGGCGAGAATCGGGTACTCTTCAGCAGAGCGGGCTTTGCGGGAGTGCACACAGTGCCTATCCACTGGGGCGGTGACCAGCAATCCCAAAATTGCGAGCTTCGCAGTGTGCTAACTGCAGGACTAAGTGCTTCCTTGAGCGGCACGGTTTTCTGGGGCTTTGATTTAGGCGGTTTTGCAGGACCTCTGCCCACACTTGACCTATACCGCAGAGCAACACAGCTTGCCTGCTTTACCCCCATAATGCAGTGGCATTCCGAGCCCGACGGCGGCCAGTTTAAGGAACTGATGCCGGGTGGAGAGGGGAATAATGAGCGCAGCCCCTGGAATATGGCGGCGGCGTATGCCTGCCCAGAGTTTATGGATGAAATGCGCTATTGGCATGAGCTTCATGAAAAGCTGCGCCCATATCTGTGGGAAACTGCACAGGCTTGCGCTGAGAATATGCGTCCCATGATGAGGCCTCTTGCTTATGATTGGTGCGATGACGAGCTGGCTCTGGCTTGCGATGACGAGTTTATGCTCGGCGATGCACTGCTTGTTGCGCCGCTTCTTGAGGAAAATGCCGTGAGCCGCAAGGTATATCTTCCCGAGGGTAATTGGACAGACTTCTTCACAGGGGAAAAGTATGTCGGCAAAAGAACAATATTCTCGGAGAACGACGGACGAATACCTGTTTTTGTCCGAGAAGCCTTCGAGTTTGATATCTGATTATTCATTTAGCATATTTTCTGTTTTTTTCTTTTCTTCCTCCGTCCCCGCACACGCAGCAGCAATTTAACAAATTGCTGCTGCAATAATAAGCTACAGAATTGAATAATCAGAAACAGAATTTGTTCCCTGTAAGGAAGCATAATATGGAACTTAAAGCAATAATTTTCGATTTGGACGGCGTTGTCTGCTCTACGGACGAATATCATTATCTGGCGTGGAAATCGCTGTCTGACGAGTTGGGCATCTATTTTGACCGGGAGATAAACAACCGCCTGCGTGGCGTGAGCCGAATGGACTCGCTGGACATAATACTTGAGCGCAGTGAAAAGCTCTATACCCCCGAAGAAAAGCAGGAGCTTGCAACAGTTAAGAATGGACGCTATGTGGAGCTTTTGCAGAGCCTTACGCCTGAGAATGTTTTAGAGGGTATACCCGAATTCCTCGCGGCATGCAGAGAAAGCGGCATCAAAACCGCGATTGCCTCAGCATCGAAGAATGCACCATTTATCATTCACAAGCTTAATCTTGAAAATAAATTTGACTATATTGCAGATGCGGCCTCGGTTGAGAAATCCAAGCCTGCCCCCGATATCTTCCTCGCTGCGGCAGAGGGACTAGGCATTGAGCCCGAACACTGCATCGGTATAGAGGACGCAAAGGCAGGCATAGAGGCGATTCATGCAGCAGGCATGAAGGCAGTGGGCATCGGTAGCGCGGACACATTGAATGAAGCCGACCTGCTTGTTTCCGAAACGAAGGCACTTGAATTTAAAAAGATAACGGAATTTTTCGTTAAATAATTCCCGCCCCGACGGTGCACTCCACCTCATGCTCCGCCGAGGAAAAAGAAAAGGAGGAAATCCGTCCGAACCGACGGTGCGGCAGTGTGGAGACCTGTCGTAAGGTGATGCGCAAATTGCGGTCACGAGGACGCAGATGCGGAGGCATTGCGGCTACGGTTTAAATGCTATGTCTAAGGTTGTTCTTAAGGACATCAAGAAGGTGTACCCCAACACCGAGAAGAAAAAGAAACGCAAGAAGGGTGAAGAGGAAAAGAAGACCAATCTGCAGATTACCGCAGATGGTGTGGTGGCCGTTCAGGAGTTTAACCTCGAAATTGCCGACAAGGAGTTCATCGTTTTGGTCGGACCTTCAGGCTGCGGAAAATCCACAACACTCCGTATGGTAGCAGGTCTTGAGGAAATAACCTCAGGAGAGCTTTACATCGGCGATAAGCTAATGAACGATGTTGAGCCCAAGGACCGCGACATCGCCATGGTATTTCAGAACTACGCACTTTACCCTCATATGACCGTGTACGAAAACATGGCATTCTCCCTGAAACTCAAAAAGGTTCCCAAGGACGAGATAGACCGCAAGGTCCGTGAGGCAGCAGAAATCCTCGACATCACCCAGTACCTCGACCGCAAGCCCAAGGCTCTGTCGGGCGGTCAGCGCCAGCGTGTTGCCATCGGCCGCGCTATCGTTCGCAACCCTCAGGTTATGCTCATGGACGAGCCCCTTTCAAATCTTGACGCAAAGCTCCGTAATGAGATGCGTGCAGAGATAATCAAGCTCCGTCAGCGCATCAACACCACCTTCGTGTATGTAACCCACGACCAGACCGAAGCAATGACTCTCGGCGACCGCATTGTCATCATGAAGGACGGATTCATCCAGCAGATAGGCACGCCGCAGGAGGTGTTTGATCACCCCGCAAACCTCTTCGTCGCAGGCTTTATCGGCATGCCTCAGATGAACCTTTTTGACGGCAGACTCGTTAAGGTGAACGGCAAGTACGCAGTCGAGTCAGGCGGCATCACCGTTGGACTCAGCGAGGATAAGCAGGCGCGTCTTGCTGCAAACAATGTTGCAGAGCAGGATATAACCCTCGGTGTCCGCCCCGACCACATCGTGCTGTGCGAGAATGGCATCAAGGGCAGAGTCGATGTAAGCGAGCTTATGGGCTCGAGCGTACATCTTCACATATCCGCTGAGGGCAAGGACATAATCGTCATCGTTCCCACCAACGGCGAAGCGGCGTCCTTCCCCATGGGAAGTGAGGTAAATCTCACATTCGGCGGCAATGTCGCCCATGTGTTCGACAAGGACGGCAAGAACCTAGAGTGGTAAAATGCGCATATCATACTGCACTTTTTTATTTTGCTCGAAGCTGCGCGCCTGCGGGTCGATATTGCCGTAGTAGAACTCTTCTATAAAATTTGTCATGGCGGTTTCTCCTTAAATTATTGAGAAACCCGTGCGTCCATGCCGTAAAAATGTAGTGTTTTCAATGTGTTTCGGGGTGTTGCTCGTACTTCCGTATCACCCCGCTTGACCAAAAGACCGTTACCACGGACTTTCTAACCAAGAAGTGCAAAGTCAACGAGGGGGAAGTCCCACAGTACTATGTGGAAAACAATCATGAAGCCATCATTTGTTCTGCATCATTCTTTCCTCCGTAAATATCTGTTTGTCACTTCTTCTCCGCTACATAGCCCTCGTCGTCCACGGCGGCGGTGATGATCCGGCTGCGGGTATTGCCCTGACTGCGGGATATGGTAAAATAGTACCATCATCACAAATGGAAAGGAATTTTGATATGGATATCACGTTTGCACCTTTGTCCCAGGAGCACGCCGAGGGCGTTATGCGCATTTTTAACTACTATGTGGAAAACGGCACCGCTGCCTTTCCCGGCAAGGCGCTGCCCGTTCCGTTTTTCGAGATGTTTCTGAAAAAATCTGAGGGCTATCCCGCTTACGCACTGCTGAACGGCGAGCATGTGGTGGGTTTTTGCCAGCTGAGCGCCTACAATCCTTTCTCCTCTTTCACCGATGCCGCCTGCCTGACCTACTTCATTGACCCCGCCTGCACCGGCAAGGGTCTGGGCAGTCAGTGTCTGGCCCGGCTGGAAGCCGAGGCCAAGGAGCGTGGCATCTGCCATCTGGTTGCGGAGGTCTCCTCCGAAAATGAAGGCAGTCTCTCTTTCCACAAGCAGCACGGTTTTTCTTTGGTGGGTGAACTGCCGGAGATCGGCAGCAAGTTCGGCCGCCGGTTCGGCATCTGCTACCTGCAGAAAACCATTTGAGCCCACACGTTTCCATAGCAGATAAAAAGGTGTGATCCCGTTGGGATCACGCCTTTTTGATTTGGTACTTCTTCTCCGTCACGTGGCCCTCGTCATCCACGGTGGCGGTGATGATCTGGCTGCGGGTATTGCGCTCAATATCCGAAAGGCGCATGCGGCTGGGGAAATCCGACAGCAGCGTATAGGCCACGCCATGACGCTTGGCACGGCCCGTGCGGCCGATGCGGTGGATATAATACTCATTCTCCTCGGGCACCTCAAAGTTGAACACGGCGTCCACATCGTCCACGTCGATGCCCCGGGAGGGGCGGCACATTTTCACGGGTGCCGCCCGATTTATAAGGAGGAGTTAATCATGTTTGTAGATGAAAAAATGGTTGAACGAATAGATAAACGGAGCCTTGGTCCGAGTGAAGCATGGTGTGCCTCCTGTTCACTTTCAGGGCATTTGTGGATGACAGTGTTTGTAATGGTGTCCTTCCATTATACATCACTTGTCCAAAATGTACCCCCTCCGTGTCCAATTTAAGCTTACCACTTCATGGGTTGTCTTTGAACACACTATGATACACTATAATTGATTAACTTTGGCATACTATAATTGACTTACTTTATCCCCCAGGGAGAATTTTTACCCCCTAACGCTCGTTTTTACCCCCTAAAAACTTTCTATCAAAATTTTCGCCCTTCTCCAAAAAACCGCCTATTTCAGGCGGTTTTTCTTATTTTTATGAACTTTTTCGGCGAGTTTGAAACATGGCAAATTAATTTGACGCCAATTTTGACGCCAACGCAGATATTAGAAACGCCCTCGGCACCGGAGCGAATCGGCAGCCGAGAGCTATTTCAGTATAAAGTTCATTTTATAATCTAAAGTTCATGAAGGAAAGTTGAGGATTTCATCCATTTCGAGGGCTTGCCACATCTTGTCGGTGGCAGGATAACGCTGGGTCTCTTCTGTCCAACGAAATATTTGCGCAGATAATGCGAGAAAACCGGACGAAAAATTTCATTCTGAAAACAGACTTACTCCTCGGTAAAATTATACGAAAAAGTCGAAAAATTTAGAAAGTACAAACAAACGGGGATATGCTATCTTTTTTTCGGGGAAAAAATTGAAAACGAGGATGATGAAAAATGCAAGTTACACAGACATTTATTTGCGCCGATGAAAGCTTCTCCAAAAATCTGACCGGCATTTTGCTTTTTGACCGTCTGCCCGATAACATTGACGGGGAGGAACTTTATCGGCTGCTGAGAATGGCGTTGACGGATATTGCAGATAATGCACCGCATTGCAGCGGGCAGGTTATCTGCGAGGATACAACAATGTACAGCAGCACAAGCACACCCGGTCTTGCAGAAATTTCGCAAACCCTGCGAGAGCTCGGTATGCCGGCCAATCTGCTGGGATATCAATACCTTCGCTTTGCCATTTACTCCGCGGTAAGAAAGCCGGAAATCCTTCGAGCCATAACAAAACAGCTGTATCCGTATGTTGCCGGAGAATTTCACACAACAGCCGGCAGTGTTGAGCGCGCTATGCGCTATGCCGTCGAAGTTGTGTGGAACAGAGGAAACATAGAAACTCTTGAAAAATACTTTGGCTACACCGTTGACCCGAATCGCGGCAAACCCACCAATTCCGAATTTGTTTCTCAAATAGTGGATAAGCTGACTCTGGGTATGCAGTCAGATACCGACAGGACCGGCATGGGCCATATGGGAAATACTGCTTGAAAAAAACTATCAATTCTCTATAATGGAAATAGAGACAATGACGACGGTATATATCTGATTTGTTTTATAGGTGGAGTGGAGATTATGGACAGCTATTTCAATCAGCTTATCAGAAACGCGGAGCTCTGCGGTCAGATTCTTTCAAAATGTCGTGCAAAGGCAGACCTGAGCCGAAGAGAAATGTCCGAAAAAATCGGCTTTTCCGAGAGTACGATTAAGGCGTGGGAAAGCGGTGACGGCTCACCTACGCTGTCGGTCATGCTGGAATGGTTTGATGTGACCGGCTGTAATATGTTCAGGTCATTGCTGAATTTCTTGTGGCCGGATACCTTTGCGGGATTGAGCGCAAACAGCAGTGATGCACAGCTGCGCAAAGCCCTGTTGCAATATATCAATGAGACCGCAGGCGAAATAGAGGTGCAGAGGCTGTACCACATTATGTTCCGGGGCACATCGCAGGAGTGGAACTGCTTGCTGGAGCTATACTGTGCGTATGCCCATCTTACTTTGTTGAAGCGGCATCATGTTGTGGAAATGATTCATATGGCCTATGATATATGCAAAGCGAATCATAATGCAACGCCGCTCCCGTTTGCAGACCCGGAGCATGTACTCGTGCAGGGTGCCATCAGCGCCGCAAAAAAGTCAATTCTGAACAATAACAGCGGCTATATGGTCGGCTTTTATAATCTGCCTGTCACCTATGTTACGGCGACTGTTCTGCGGGAATCCCGCATCAGCAGCAATGTGTCGCAAAAGTATATGGCGAAGGCACTGAACAAGAGTGAACGCACTATTCAGAACTGGGAGAAGGATATACAGCCCACCGTTCTGGAATTGAATACATGGTTTCGCATACTGGGCAAAAATATGTGGTTCTATCTGCGCAACGCATTAGACCCGTTTGAGCCGGTCAGCCTGAGCGACGCAACAGCCTCTTTGCGCAAAGAATTAACGGAACACTTCAACGCGGCATCCTCCGGCGAGCTGCTGATGACCGCGTATCTGATGTTCGGCGAGTACGGCTCTTATTGGAATGCGGTGCTTGAGATGATGGTAGAATATGTCAGCCTGCCCTTTGATATGCGCGCGCTGGTCGCACGCACTATTGTGAGCGGCTATGAGGCGGATATCCATGCCGAAACGCTGCAGTGCAGAAACTATATCCTACCGCAGATGGAGCATCTGGAGCAGTATGTCAATGCATTGACGGAAAGAGCCAAGACGAAGCAGTAAAAGAAATACGGAGAACGGGTCAAGGACGGAAGGGTGAACCGCTCTTTGATCCGTTTTTCTTTTGTCGCGACTTGCCATATGAAGAAATTACCAGTAGAATATAGATAATACTATAACTTTGGAGAAAAGCGATGAATGACCACAACCTGCATGAGCTGATAGACAGATACGATAACAATTACGCCATGGTTAACAACTCGGTTAACGACGAGATATTCAAATGGAAAGCAGTGAAATGCTTCCGCGATGTGTGGTTTGCAGAAGGAGCCGAGAAAGAAGAATTTTCAAAGCTCTTTGCCAGAGCCCGCAAGGAGAGCTCCTTCCTCATCGACAACAGCCGGGTTTCGCCTACAAGCGGCATAGTTAAGATGGCCGAGGTTTGCCCCGATGAAGTCAAGGCGCTGTTTCGTGATGTGCTGTTTGCGCCCGACGGCGGAGATATTAACCTTCGTCAGATGAATATGGAAAAGTTCCTTGCTGAGATTGAGAAAATCCGTCAGAAGCACTTCCCGCAATGCTGGAAGTACAAGCAGGACCGCCACGCAGCCTCGTGCTATCTGTCGTTTGCTGCGCCTGAGGAAAACTTCATTTACAGATACAGCGAGGCAGAGGAATTTGCCAAGCACATAGAATTCGGCGTGGATATCGGCTCAGGCGAGGATTTTAGTCTCGAGCGGTATTATCAGCTATGTGAAATCATAGTTGATGCGCTTAAGCAGCACGAGAGCCTGATGAAAAAGTACTTTGAGCTTGTGGAGAGCGGGCCGTTCTATCGCGATGAGAGCCTTCACCTCATGGCCTTTGACCTCATGTACTGCTGCAGAGCCTATAATTTTTACACGGGCCTTGAGCACGCATCAAAGAAGGACAGTATAAAAGAGTTCAGGCTGGAGCAGCTCAGGGAGCAGGAGCGGGCAGAAAAGCAGAAGAAGACAGATGAGCTTGAGCGTCAGATTCATGAGCTTGAAGTCAGCCTCGAGCCGTACGAAAGCATTTCACTTTTGAATGTCGAAGTGTTCCAGGCTAAGTACGGCAAGGGAATAATCGTCGAACACGAAAACGAGCGCATCAAGGTGAAGTTTGAAAATGAAGAAAAATCATTCATCATAAACCGCAGATTCGCAATGCGCCCGACCTTTGAAAACGACAAGGAAATTGTCGATGCGTATACGGAGTACGCCGACATTGTTATGAAAATAGAACGGCTGAAAAGAGAACTGGTGGCATTATCATGAAAGCACACGGTGAAGAAGTATTTACTGACAGAGGAAAAGACCTCGGTATAAGCGTAATTGATTTCTGGCGGTATATGTATAATGACCTGCTTGCCGACCCGAGAAACGACCTTGCGGAATATCTCGTTGCGCATGCTCTCGGAAACACAAGGGCAAGCAATATTGAAAACTGGGAGCTGTATGACATCGACTATTGCGGCAAAAGAATCGAGGTCAAATGCTCAGGCTACTTCCAGACATGGCGCAAGGATGATAAGGTTTCGCAGCAGAGGACATTTTCAATTGCTAAGGCCTATACTCCCGGAACGGAGCTTCTGGAACGCCAGAACGATGTTTATGTGTTCTGTCTGCTGCTCGGCAACACCAGACAGGAAGCCGACCCGACGAAATTGGAGCACTGGGAGTTTTATGTTGTGCCGACAGCATTTATCAACGAGCACTGCGGAGAAAATAAAACCATTTCACTCAGCCGCATAAAAAGCTTTGGCTTTGAGCCGATACCGTACGCTGAACTGAAAAATGAAATCGACGGCGTAATTTCAAACAGGAGTGGAACATGAATAAAAAGTGCTGCTATAACAACAGAATGGAAGTGTTACAGCAGGGAAACTGCACCCAAAAGCATATGTGCGACAGCCTTCACGAAATCTTCAATGCGCTCCCGAGATATACATGGGATAGTATTTCAGATATACCTTTTGATAGCGGGGTGTACATCGTTTTTGAAAAAGGCGAGAAGTACGAAGATGTTGACCGCATTGTGCGAGTCGGCACGCATATCGGTGATGGCAGACTGAAAAAACGCTTGAATTGCCATTTCATAAATGAGAAAAAAGACCGTAGTATTTTCAGAAAAAATGTCGGCAAAGCGATGCTCAATAAAGACGGCGATGCCTATTTGGAAGCGTGGTCGTTGAACAGAGCCAAAAAAGAAAATGCCGCCAGCATAGACCGAATGAAGCAGGCGGAAATTGAAAAACGCGTGAGCGAGTATATGCGCTCGGCGTTCAGCTTTGCGGTGCTCGAAGTAGAAGATAAAGATGAACGGCTGAGATTGGAAGAAGGCATAATCGCAACCCTCAATAGCTGTGCAAAGTTCGGCCCAGGTCCTGAGTGGAACGGCTTGTACAGTCCGGAAGAAAAAATCCGCACAAGCGGAATGTGGCTTAAGCAGGGGCTTAACGGAATTCCGCTGAGCGATAAAGAGCTTTTGAGGATAAGAGAACTGTGTTCAGAACAATAATTATATGAATACAGCAAGCCAATTCAGGCTTGCTGTATTACTTTTTCGTAGTTGTGTTATTTGTTCAGAACATGTTTTAGTATGCCATATCCATTCGCGCATACCCCGAAGATTGTGAGTTCAAGTCTCTCCTCCACAACCACATAAGTTCTAATAAATCATTCTTTTTATTGTTCGGAATTCTCCTCATGATTATTCCACATATAGAAATCATACTCCAGAGGGGAAAGTACTATTCTATTGCCATCTTCATCAATGGTATTTTCAGCAAGATATCTAACCATTTTCTGATATGCATCGTATGCCAGGCACTTTTGTTTATCTTCCTCATATTCTGTGAGATTAAGTTTGCTCCATGAAACATTACTCCATGAAATGCCATTCAGAAGATTTTCCCCTTTCGGGTTTGAACTCAGATGTTTTTTGTATTCTTGGACAACACAATCTTTCATTTTGCTATCCATTGGGCAATGAAATCTTTTGAACTTATCTAGCATGTGGCCTGTAAAATAATTTGCAATATATAGGTATTTTACTGTCATGTTTATCAGCTTTTGCGCATGCCCAAAAGTAAAAGTGTCGTTTATTAATTCCTTATTGATGTTATCACAAACAGTGATAGCGGTAGTATAAAATAAGCAATCAATGTCATCAAGAGTAATAGCTTCGTCACTACTGGTGGCAATAACTTTAGTGATATAGTCCTTTATGCAATCTCTTGAAGCATTAATAATGGTATTCTTTCTTGTGCTGATTATAGCATCTTTATCTTTCTGCTTAAGATTTCCGTTTTTTTCATCCTTAGACAAAAAAGAATAAACCCTGTTAGTGGCATCTGTTAGCGCTTCCCCCAAAGCAAAGTCAAATATTTTCTCTTTAATTGTATCCATTTTCATATATCCTCAGTTGTATTCCCCTACAGCCTCGAGCAGGCTGTTTTTTAATCACTCAGCGCATTAAAAAACCTATCCCAAACGTCCTGTGGAGTGTCTTCTTCAAAATCATACCCGACAAAAACGCCGCAGTAGGCAACATCGCACATCGTGGTTGCCCATTTTATATCCGGATACTTATCCTCAAAATGTCCTATTTGAAGAATAGCCTTAACCGCAAAACCCGCTATTTCGCTTATGATATCGTATTCGTCATCAATAATCTCCGGAAAATCAGCAATTTTCGCCAGTTTAGAATACGCGTCCAACATATACAGTATTTCGCGTCTGTCCCGTTTGTCGCTTTCGTAATATGCATGATACAATACTCTGATATGTTCGCAGTATTCCGAAATCATTTCCGCGTCGATTTTCAATTCCTCATCTTTATATACGCGCAAATATCCATCTTTGGAATAAAACAGGATGTTCAGGACTTCACCGAAAAAATCGCGCGCCATCATCATTCTGAGAATAAATTCAGATTGAGCCATATCCCTGTAAAATTCGGGAATAGGCATATTTTTGCTTTCCATAAATAAACATCCTTTCTTCTCAGTTATATTTTTCAACTACTATGACAAATAGGGTTTCAGATTGACTGAAAGTTTATCCTGCTTTCGATTGCGTGTTGTTTTGCGCAACTGTCTTTTTGCAATGGATAGTAAGGCCTTTGCAGTTGTCAAATGTGTTTTTTCGATAAGCCGCGTTTTGCCACATATATCTGACTATTTACCATTATTTTTTCTGCCGCAACAGTATCGTTTCGCATACACGGTCCGCAATATATCCGCGATCACGTTCTGAATAGTATTTCAGCAAGGGCTCAAGCTCTTCCATGATTTCTTCACGTCTCAGCCTCGGCATATTAAGCTGTGCTCCGTAGAACTCTTTTGCAGAAATAATCTGCCGATTGAATGTGGTGTTGAACGGCCTTGCCCGCACTGAAGATATCAGAGATTCAGGCGCAATATCCATCCGCAAAATCTGCGTGTTAGAAAGCAGCCCAGCTCCGTTATCGAATATAGGGCAGTAATCATATTTTCCGCCGTTCTCAATTACCGCGATGTTGTTAAGATGTCGGTCGTCATTGAGGAACAATGCATCGACTTCAAAAAGCAGTGTCAGATACTGTGGGAATTGCTTCAGTCCCGTGATTTCCGCAGTTGCTTCAGCCAGATATGCTATGCGCCGTTTATCGCTGGTGAGTCTTTCTAACGTCTCCTTTAATGAGCCGTTGAGATGCTTCTTAAATAAGTGGCTCAATGTAATAATGGAGCTTTGCGACGGCAGAAAATTTTCGCTTGAACAGCCTGTACGTTCTCTGCCATGAACATTTATTCGCTCCATGCGATAGCGTACAAAGCTGAAAGAATTATCTAATTCAATGTTGCTACGTTCAAGCAATGAAGATATCAGGGTTTCGCTCAATGCTTCGTATCCAAATTGGTCAAGCTTATACCACCGATTCCCGTCAAGCCATTTTTCCTGGTTTCCCTTAGATGAAGTCTCAGCGACTTTTTCGTCTGTAACAAACTTTACCGTCATTTAAGTTCCTCCACCTTTATCCATTGACTGTCCTCTGCCATACGTCCGGAGGTGCGCTTTACGATTTCAAAGGGATCATATTCGTCAAGCCCCAAGGCATCTAAATATTCATTCAATCCCGCCCTTTGGCGTGGCACGCAGCGGTCTTCGAGAAACTCAGTAAAATCTGACCACACAGGCGTTTCGTTTCGCCCGAAAGCGCTTTTAACAAGTGCGTCGGTATAGTTCTCAACTTGTAGTTCCTTGTCGGTAAAATCGGCATATATCATGGAGCAAAGATTGTTTTCATCATAGTATTCAATTGAATACAGCAAATGGTTTTCCGCCAATGCCTGCTCTTTAAACTCGTCCATGGAACACTTGCGGGATATGACAATCTTTTGTCCGTCAAATCTCAGCTTGACCTGACGGTCATCTTCATTGATCCCAAGTTCATTGATCCACGCTGACGGCAAAGACAATTTATATGTCTTGGAACCTGCACCTGCAGTACCACCCGCAGAGCCTATTATGATGTTTACAAGTCTTGATTCCATGCGATTCACCTCTGATATTATTATATGATATTCGTAACGAATAATCAACAATATTTTTGGGGTGTAATTATTCCCCACAATAATTGAAGGCCGTGGGTTCAAAACCTCCTCCGCAACAAAATCAAGGCTTTTTCAGCCGCTGAAGCAAATAATCGTTCAATGGAAATGTTGGTTTATATATTGAGGTTTAATTCTTGGATTGCTATAATATATGAGAATCAAAATGAAGTGAAAAGCATTACTGCTGATTTGGAGAATGAAAAATGGTAAAGCCGCGTGTTCACTATCACCTGCCGGGACTCTTTGAGTTCTATGAGCTATACAGAGCATTTCTGCCGCTTTTCAGCGAGCATCGGGACTGGTTTTACGACTGGTGCGACATCGGCTCGATCTACGGTGCGCCTGCAGACTGCATCTGGGGCGGCGGACGCGTCGGCTTCGGAGATAATGACACGCAAGCAGTTCTCGCATTGCTGCGCAAATACGGAATATCCGCGCGGCTGACCTTCAGTAACTCTTTGCTGCGTGAGGAACACCTTTCAGATGGCAGATGCAACAAGCTCTGCGCAATGCTCGCAGCCGAGGGAAATAACGGCGTGATCGTCCACTCCGACCTGCTTCTGGACTACCTGAAAAAGACCTACCCCGAGCTGTATTTTGTTTCCTCAACCACCAAGGTGCTGACCGATTTCCGTGACCTTAAAAACGAACTGAATAGGGAGGTGTTTCGATATGTGGTGCCCGATTTTCGGCTGAACAAGGCCTTTGAGAAGCTTAATGCCCTGTCCGCCGCGCAGAAGGACAAGTTGGAGTTCCTTTGCAACGAGTGCTGCTGGTTCGGCTGCCCTGACCGCAAGGCCTGCTATGAAAACGTCAGCCGCAAGTGCCTCGGCGAGGACTGCCCTGACCACGTATGCGTTGCGCCCGACGGTAACGATGGCTACCGCTTTTCCAAGGCGATGGAGAACCCCGCGTTCATAGGCATAGATGACATTCAGAATATTTATGTGCCAATGGGATTTTCCAACTTTAAGCTCGAGGGGCGGGGACTCGGCAGCGCCATGATCCTGGAATTTTTGCTCTACTACATGACCAAACCGCAGTGTCAGCTTCGTGTACGCGAAGCGATATATCTGGACAGTATGCTGGACCTGTTCTGAAAAGGAGGGACATTCTCAAAGAATGTCCCTCCTTTTTCTTGCCCGTGAAATTGCACATCAAATCAGAGAAGTATTAGTCAAAAATGTAGAAAATGTTGGAATACAATTGCGAGGGGAATATGGGTATGGTACTATGAAAATAAAGGAAAAACAGTACCTATGCAATATTGTGGAGGTGCTGCAAATAAACTATGTCAGCAATTAGTATGAAAGAGGGTAAGCATAGATGAAGAAAACTGTAAAAATCCTTTTGTTTGCGATACTCGTCTTCGCACTCTGCCTTGCGGTCTGCGGATGCGCGGCAAAGAATACCGATGAGTCCGCTGATAAGCAGGAGTCTAAGGCAGAGAAAACGCCGAAAATCGAGACAATAGACTCGGTAAAGTGCAAACTTGAACGAGTAGATGAGTCCATAACGGACGAGAATGGAAATGTTGGTGTGAGCTGGTTTTTCGATAAGCTCGTAATCGAGGACTCAAATCCTGCGGCAAAAATCATAAATGCGGATATGGAGCAGAAGACCTCCGAATTCTTTGCGGATTCCAAAAGGCAGGAGATTACAGAGTATTTTAACAACATTTATGACAGCCAGTACAATCAGGCGTTTCTGAACACGGCGGAAGGGGAAGTGTCTTACAACTCCAACGGGATAATAAGCGTCAGTTATGTTCAGGACTGGTTCATGGGCGGCGTTCACAACCGGAATTACGATGGTTGCACATACGATTTGAACACCGGCGGAAGATTGTCCCTTGCAGACCTCCTGAGCGGAAGTGAAGCGGAGGTTCTTACGAGCATTCAGAATGTTTATTGGGATGCAATAGTTGAGCATTATAGCTCCGGCGATTTGTTTGATGAGGCAAGAGCGACTTTTGAAGCTAAAACTCTCGATGACTATAAATTCTTTGTCGGAGAAGACGGCGAAATATATCTGATTGCCGATACATATGAATTTGCGAACGGTGCGGCAGGAGCGTATGTATTTGCAAGCGGCCTGTTGTAACAAAGGCAGGCTGAGCAAAGGGTTAAGGCATCAATCATAAAGGACTTGGGATAACAGAATATGAGAAGCAAAGCATATTTTTCTCTACAAGGCACGGTTCAATGCCCGATGGCAAAGTAAAGCAGGCCTGTACGGGAAAAACTCTTCTTCAGATTTTTGTGCCCACCGATATTTTTTCGGAGTGCGGCAATGTTTTCGAAAACGGTCTCACCGCTTGCTGCGTTCACGGAATCATTTTCGCCTTTGAAGACGGTATGGCGGAGTTCAACTTCGGAACAATACGCCGGACAGACAGATGCATTGAGGATTTCCCCGAGGTGTCCACGGATCCGAACGATTACTGCTTTCACGCATGGTACCCTCCGCTTGAACATTATGTGATGTTCGCTGATTTTGCCATTCATGTACATTAATGTACGCATAAATTAAGTGAAGAGCTATTTGCAATGGAAGAAATGAAACTGCACATCGTCGAAGGGAAGCGAGAGACGTTTCTCATCAAAAGTAAAAAGCACGCACAAATGCTTCGTCGGCACTAAAAATCCCCTGCACAGTTTAATTTCTCTGTGCAGGGGATTTCTATTTCATTTTTCATTTTGTTTTACGGCTTAAAAGGGTTTCTCTGTCCACCAGACCGAGCTTACCTGCCTGATTAAGCAGTATATACGGCAGGAGAAACTGGTCGATGCCCGTGTCAATAAAGTCGAACACGGCATCGCAGGCCAAGGCAACTGCGAGGGCCTCTATTGGTATGCCGAGCTGAGTCAGCAGCACTGTATATGATGCCATCGCGCCTCCGGGTATGGGCGGCGTTGCAACTGCCAGGATGCAGACCGTTATCATCATAACCGCGATTCACGAGGCAGACACGCTCATGCCGTAGTATTCTACAAAAAACAGCATCGCTATGCCTATTGCCACTGCAAGGATAATAATCTGAAGCGTGTTGCCGTTTGTGAAGGGACTGAAAATATCCTTTGGGATTACTCCCGGAAGCATGGAAACCACCGCGGACACCGCTCCCGAACCGCCTGAACTTCCGGATAAGTCAAGTGAGAAAAACGGCAGGCACATCATTCCAATCACAATGATCGCAATAAATATTGTACCGATATAGCTCAAAATCAGCTTTTGGCCTATGCGCTTCAGCGTTGCCGCATCGCCAATGCCGTAGATACCCCATGCAACAGCAAGAAATACCATAGGGCCGGCTATACAGCCCAGAATATCAAGGAAGGTGTCATTGAGAGGATTAATAACATTTTCCATCAGCATTGTTCTTGTTCCGCTTGCCATCAGATATCCCAGCGACCCAATTGTAAGGGCTAATGCTACGGCTGTCATCAGCGAAACGGCAGGATTAAGGCTTTTTCTTCTTATTCTGAAAAAATATTTATTGGTTTCGCCCGTGTACGCATATTCGGGTGAAAGCCCGAGATTTTTAAGTACTCCTCCGCCGAGAACGCCCTGCTCGCTTTCTTTTTCAGCATAGACATTGCAGCTTTTTCCGTCCAGCTCCAATGCGACATATGGGCGGAAGAAACGAGTACCCGTGATTAGCCTTACGGGAATTTCCGCACCGATATTGTCGGAGGTTTTAAGGAGAATCTCCTCAATTGTAATTGCATAGCGGATTACATCCCTTTTGGGTAGCTTGCATTCCGTCAGGAAGCTGCGCACCATTTCTGAAAATTCATCAACAGTCTCAGCGCACAGCTTTTTCTATTTGCTGTTCTGTTCATTCAAAAACCGAGTAATATCATTTCGGTCTTCTTGACTGTCTTGCCACCACAAATCATGGAACTCAAAGTCATTCATTATATCCATTACTTTTGCTTTATATGTTCTTGAGGCTCTGACATTTTCAATCAAGTCCGCCGAAATATACTCAACTTCATATCTGCCTTGCGCTTCTGTTGTTTATAAGCGGCGGAATATAAAAAAAGAGGTCATGAATGACCTCTTTTTTATCGTTGTATAGGGTTTTAACGCCGCTTATGCTTCGCAGAAGCGGTATATTACCGCGGCAATCTGACCTCTTGTGGAATTCCCCTTGGGGTCAAGTTTGTCTGCGGTTTTGCCGTTAATGATGCCCTCGGCAACCGCCCAGTTGATTGCGCTCTTTGCGTAGCTTGCCACGGAGGAGTAGTCGGAGAAGCCCTCCGGCGCTGCGTAGGCGGGAAGAGCTTCGCCTGCGGCGGCATAGCGGTACATTATCGCCGCCATCTGCTCTCTTGAAATGTCCGCATAGGGGGAGAATGTGCTTTCGGTCGTGCCTAAAACAATGCCGTTATTGTATGCCCAGATGACTGCATCCTTGTACCAATCGGCGGTGACATCCTTAAAGGGACAGCTCATACCCGCAACGGAGGGACAGCCCTCAAGGCGGTAAAGAACGGTTACAAACATTGCGCGGTTCATTGTCTTGTCGGGAGCGAAGCTTCCGTCGCCCATGCCCAGCATCATGCCGCCCAGGGTCATGTATTCCACGTATTGGGCGCACCAGGTGCTGTCGGAAATGTCGGAATACATTCCGTCACAGGAAACAGGCTCCTGCTTGCTGCCGATGTAATCCTCGGGAAGCGTCATCATCCATGCTCTTGTAACCTCGGGAAAGTGGCACTCAATAAGCTTCGTAACATTCACGACTGCGGTTGCGAGTATGTCGGGGTCATTTATGGCGAGCTTGGTGATGAGCTTTGCAAGACCGAGGGAAAGCTGTGCGATTTCCTGTGTGGTGTGTACATCAATCACCAGGTCGGCTTCCTTTGCGGCCTTCAGCATCATGTCGTTTATCTGAACAAACAGAGGACCGTTTTCAATCTTGCCTGTGAGGGATATGGATTTAAGGAGCTTCTGCGAGTTGTCACTTACAAGCTGTGCAAAAATCTTCGCGGCTGTGATGATGTTGCTGCCCTGGGTTTCCTCAAGACCGAAGATTATGGCGCAAAGCTCCTTGAGAGTTTCCTGGTCGTGCTCAACATAGTATGCGCGGTCAGAAACCACATCTCTCTCAAGAGCATCAAGAAGCAGGGGGTAAAATTCGGGGAGAGTCATGCCGGAGCTCTTGCTCACAAGACTCATGCTTTTTGTGTTGAGACCGACATATTTGAAGTTATCAACCGTATAATCGGAGACGCCGTACTCTTGGGAATGGTATGCCAGCATATCTGCTTTCAGCGTGTCATATTCTGCATCGCCCGGTGCGGGGAGATAGTGGTCGACTCCGTAACGGGCAAAGCCCATATATTCGGGAGCAACATAGGGAACAAGGTCACAGGGGTTGACGATGTTATGGATGTTGCCGTAAATGCGTGAGGAGGTATCCTTTGCGGAATCGACGCCCATGGGAGGCTCAAAGCAGTAGGCGTAAAGGTCGTGTCTGTTCAGGGAAATGCCTTCCCCCAAATCATAGCCGTTGTCCAGCATGCCGCCGACCATGTTTGCAATGGTGCCGCCGCGGCTGTAGCCCGTAATCCAGACCTTCACTCTGCCGCTGATTTCCTGTTCGGAAATATACTGCTTAATAAAGCTGATTGCCGTGTTTGCCGCAATCGCGAAGCCCTCGTGGTCTCCGCTTTCACCGACGATGGTGTTTCCGCACCATTCTCTGTGGTAGTTAAAGCCTCTGCACATAACGGCAATGAGGGTGTATTCGCCGTAGTTGTCTCTTACGGTCTTGTTTGCGCAGGAAACACCCATAGAGTTTTCCGTGGGGCGGGTGAGATAATCCTTGTTTGCCTCAAAGCCCACGAAGCCGCACTTGTCCATCATGGCCTTGGTGCTGTCAGCCTGGGCGGCATAGTCGGTGCCGGCAATACCGCAGCACTGGGAAAAACAGAGACTCATTTTTGCAAGGTCGTGGCGATAGACATATCCGGACTTGGTAAAATATTCGTCGCTGTAGGTGAAATCCTGCTCACAATCGGTCTTGTTGTCGGGGCCGATATAGGAGAAGGTGCCCGTGATTGTTTCCGCATCTGCGAAAACAGATGGGACAAGGCTTACGAGCAAGACAAGAACCAAAAACAGGCAGATGACTTTTTTCATGATTAAACCTCTCAAAGCATAGCATTGCCGAATCATTATATAATAATTCCGGGGAAAACACAATGATTCAGACGAATTATTACCAAATTATGATAGTGGGCGGAAATACCTGCATGGGGAAGCTGCCTGACCTTTTTGCTAAAGCCGATGTTTACAGATAAAAAAAGAAGTATTATAATAAAGCAACACTAATAGTGGAGCGTGTTAATATGGATAAACGCATATTTCTGGCAAGCCCTCACATGTCTGATGAAGGCTATGAGCTTGAATACATAAAGGATGCCTTTAATAAAAACTGGATTGCGCCCTTGGGCGAAAATGTAAATGAGTTCGAAAAGGCGGTTAAGGACTACACGGGCGCCGCAAGCACCGTGGCACTGTCCGCAGGCACCGCCGCCCTGCACCTTTCCATGCTTCTTGCGGGAGTGGGAAGAGGGGACATGGTCTTTTGCCAGGACCTGACCTTCTCCGCATCGGCAAATCCCATCGCCTACATGGGTGCCGAGGCGGTGTATATTGACTCCGAGCGGGATACATGGAATATGGATCCCGAGGCGCTGAAAAAGGCCTTTGAGCTTTACGGAAGGCCCAAGGCGGTTGTGGTGGTGCATCTCTACGGCACACCTGCGAGGATGGAGGAAATCTGTGCCATCTGCAGGGAGCATGATGTGCCACTCATCGAGGACGCGGCGGAGGCGTTAGGCTCTGACTACAAGGGCAGAAAGTGCGGCACCTTCGGCAAATTCGGCGCGCTTTCCTTTAACGGCAATAAGATTATAACCACCTCCGGCGGCGGTATGCTGCTGTGTGAAAACGAGAGTGACGCAAAGCACGCCTTGAAGCTTGCAACCCAAGCCCGTGAGCCCTTCCCCTGGTATCAGCACGAGGAAATCGGCTATAACTACCGCCTGAGCAATATCAGCGCAGGCATCGGCAGAGGACAGATGCGGGTGCTGGAAAAGCGCGTTGAGCGCAAGCGCGAGATATGCGAGACTTATGAAAAAGCCTTCACCGACCTGCCCCTTGAAATTTCACCCTGCCTGCCCGACAGCAGGGCAAACCGCTGGTTGTCCACAGTGCTGCTGAAGGCGGATTGCGGAGTGACTCCAACACAGATTATCGATGCTCTGCAGGCGGAAAATATGGAAGCGCGCCATGTGTGGAAGCCCATGCACCTTCAGCCGGTTTTTGCCGATTGCAGGTTCGTGCAGGTGGCGGAAAAGTCCGTGGCAGATGACCTCTTTAACCGTGGGGTATGTCTCCCCAGCGACACCAAAATGACCCCTGAGGAACAGCAGGAGGTCATCCGCATCGTTCGCAAAGTGTTTGAACAAATTTGACATAAAACAGAGGAAAAAACCATGAAAAAATCAGTTTTAGGAATTTTTTTGGCACTTGCAATGTGCTTCAGCCTCTTCGCATTTGCCGTGCCGCAGACCGCATCGGCGGAGAGCTTTTCCGATGTTTCCGAGGGCTCATATTGCTATGATGCAGTGTGCTGGGCAGTGAGCAAGGACATCACAAAGGGCACGGGCGCATCCCTGTTTTCCCCCAATATGCCCTGCACGAGAGCCCAGGCGGTGACCTTTATCTGGCGCGCAGAGGGCTGCCCCGAAGCCACGCTTACGGCAAATCCCTTCACCGATGTTTCCGCAAAATCCTTCTGCTATGATGCGGTGCTGTGGGCTGCCGAAACGGGCATAACCACGGGCACGAGCGCCACCGCATTTTCCCCCAACAAGACCTGCACCAGAGGGGAAATCGTAACCTTCCTTTGGCGTTCACAGGGCTGTCCCGCACCCGAATCCGCGGAATGCCCCTTCACGGATGTTCCCGAAAATGCCTATTACCGTGATGCCGTTCTGTGGGCAACGGAGCAGGGAATTACTCTCGGCACAACGGACACCACCTTTTCACCCGATAAGACCTGCACCCGCGGTCAGATTGTAACCCTGCTTTACCGCATGCAGCAGCTTCAGAAGCAGGGCTGCGCGCCCGTGTTCAACGGCACCTTCCTGCAGTCGTGGTATAGCTGCACATGGGACGATGCAAGATGGCAGGCGGAGATTGCCGCCATGCAGCAGGCGGGCATCAAGTATCTGATTCTGCAGGATACCGCCGAAAAAGCAAGCCGCACCGACGGCGGCAAATGGACGGTTTACTATGACAGCGAGCTGGACACCTTCTCCGATGCCGCCTTCAGCGATGCTGACGTCATCGAAGCCGCACTCCGCAACTGCAGCGGCAGCGGAATTCAGGTTTTCATCGGTCTGAGCATGTTTGACGATTTCTGGACCGAGGGCGCAAACACAAGCCAGTATAAGGATGTTTGCCGCGTGGCGGCAGCCATGGCGAAGGAGATTTACGCCAAGTACCACGCCGACTACGCCGATGCCTTCGGCGGCTGGTATTTCCCGCCGGAGCTGAACAACATGCCCATCTGCCAGCTGAACATTCTGGGCATCTGCAGCGGCATCAACATTCTCATTGACACTCTCAACGAGCTTGACGCATCACTGCCTCTCATGCTCAGCCCCTTCAACTCCGATTACCTTTCTCTGGGCTCAAGCGCCGCAAGCTTTGACTGGAAGCAGTTCTTCCGCCATACAAACCTCCGCGACGGCGACATCTTCGCTCCGCAGGATGCGGTGGGCGCAGGCTGGACGAAGGAGGAAAACCTCCGCAGAAACTGGGAGATGTACCGCAAGGCGGTGGATTCCGCCGAGGCTGATGTACAGCTTTGGGCAAACTGCGAAAACTTCATCACCAACATTGAGGACAGCTTCGGCAGCGGCGTAATCACAAGACCTGCCACGGAGAATACTGAAAGCGTCACCGCAACCCTTGACCGCTTTGTAAATCAGCTGAAGATTGCCTCCGAGTACTGTGATAACATCATCACCTTCTCCTACAATCACTATTTCAGCCCCTATGCCGTGTCCTCCGTCTACATGGACACCTACCTTGACTATGTTGCCAAGGGCTATGTTCTCGAGAGCAATGCCCCGGGCGAAATCACCAATTGCTACAAGGGCCAGTATGATGCAAATGTCCTCATCACATGGGACGAGCCCGAGGATGACTTCGGCATTGCATACTACAAAATTTTCAAGGACGGCACATTCCTCACAAGAATCGAATGCTGCTACGGTCTGGATTACACCCAGTTCTATGACTGGAACGCAGATGTGTCCGCGGAATACAGCATCATTGCCTATGATGCGGCGGGAAATGCCTCTCCCGCGGCAATTGCCCAGGGCTGAAAATCGAACAAAAATCAATCACCGCGGCGGATAACGAACGCCGTGGTGATTTTCTATATTTCGTAGGGATTATTTGGTGCATTTGCTTAAAATCCAATCCTAAAAATGGTAAAAAATCTTATATTTTCGTCGCTTTAATGGTAACATTTTGTTGACAAGGGCAGTGAAAATTTAGTATAATGTACATCTAATAATAGGCATAGTGTACCACTATACCCTTTTTTAGAAATCCCGCAAAAATTTCAGTAAAATCTGGCCGTTTCGGCCTTAAGAATCCGGAGGTATCGGAATATGAAAAAAACCAGAAGAGGCTTAAGCTTTCTGCTGTGCCTGGTGATGGTGCTTTCCCTGCTCGCAGGCATGCCCATCATCCCCAATGTGGACCTCGGCACAGAAGCAGAGGCTGTGAGCAGCAACACCAACCCCGGTGGTACATCCCAGTGGGTTACCGCATGGCATACCAGCATGGTATACCTCGATTCACAGTCTGACAGCAGCACCGCAGTAGGTGTTATAGCAGGCCTGAACGAGCGTACCCTGCGTACCACCATTCCCATGAGCCAGGGTGGCAACACCATTCGCCTTACTTACTCCAATGAGTACGGCACCGGCAGCGAGTGGCTCAAGATTGGCGAAATTACCCTTGCAAAAGGTAATGCCAAGGACGCCGGCGAATGGGCTAACAGTACCTATGTAGCAATCAAGGGTAATGACCTTGCAAAGTACTTCAAGACCGCCATTGCCAACGGTCAGGCTGTAATGGGCGGCTCCTACTACAACGACTCCGGCATTCTCAAGGTCAAGCCCGGTCAGAAAATCACCTCTGACCCCATTGATATCTCCAAGCTGGGCATTAAGGCAAATGATTATATGTGCGTATCCACCTGGGTATGCGACATGAACTCCAACAGCACCGGCTTCAAGAAGGGCTTCACCGGCGGTCTCATCGGAGGCGACACCAAGTATCTGGGCATTGCTCTTAACGGTACATATAACCATACCGAAGAGCAGCGACTGGGTCAGGGCGGCGTTGTTTCTCCTGTCTCCCTCAGCAAGTCCAACGAGACCGGCGATTACAATGTAATCCCCTTCCTCAATACTGTTGAGGTACAGCGTTCAAACGCAAATCAGTACACCACCGTTATCATGGGCGACTCCACCCTTGCAAACGATATCCCCGTAAAGCTTGCAAGCAGACTTGATGCAAACGACATTGACGATGTTGCATTCGTATGGGCAGCCGTAAAGGGCAACGAGCTCCTCCTCAACGGTCAGGACGGCGCACAGGACCATAACGGCAACGCCATGGACGAGGCTGCAATCTCTGTTATTGACGAGGTCCTTCAGCTCAACGGCGTTAAGAAGGTCATCGTTAAGGTGGGTATCAACGATATCCTCCATCCCAACTGCAGTGACATGACCTCAAACTTCGCAGGCAGAAGCGCGGCTCAGGTTACCGAGCAGATTATCGCAGGCTACAAGTACCTCGTTCAGAAGTGCCACGAGGCAGGCGTAGAGATTTACTTCTACGAGCTTACTCCCTGGCGCGCTGATGACGGCACTGTTTACACCCGCGCAGTAGGCGATGCAGGCAACACCCTGTCCTACAGCGACAGCATCGACCAGATTCGCCGCAATGTAAACGCATGGCTTGCAACCTACGGCGATGCTTACGATAACATGACTCCCGGTCAGGATGACTCCTACTCCGGAAGCATCACCATCGGTGATGAATACGGCAACGGCGGTTATAAGAAGGCATATGCCACCAAGTCTGTTACCGTAAATCACGATAACTTCGACCGCTTCGGCTACATAAGCCTCGAAGGTCTCGGCACCTCCAACACCGGCTCCTACGCTATGGGCAGTGCAAGCTGCGGCGACAAGACCTACAGCTTCTCCACCGCAATGGCAAAGGGCTTCACCACCGACGGTATCCACTATACCCAGGGCGGTCAGACCCGCGTTTCCGGTCTCACTCCTCTCAGCATCTTCTATAAGCAGGAAACCCTGCAGTCTCAGGACGGCAACAACGTCATCGTAAGAGGCGTTTATTTCACAACCACCACCCTTAACGACGGCAACAACTACTTCATCGTCAACACCAACGGCGCCGGTATCAAGAACGACTTTGCAAATGCAAACCAGTCCACCACCGGCTATGCGGTTGGCAACAGCAAAGACGGCGGATATGAAACAACATTGGGTGGCTTAATCGGTACTGATATTTCTGCCAACACGATTAACACCCGTTCCCACGTTTCCGAAAAGGTAGTTGAGGTTCAGCGCGGTACGTCAGGTAAGGCATATGTTGTTGAGAATTCCGCAAACAGCGATGCAAAGTGGAGTCTTTCTAAGGTTGACGGCAGCTACTATTGGAGTAACGACGGCTATTATCTTTCATTTAACAGAACAAGGACAACCACCGGCGACTCAATTTATTCAACTTCTACTCCTACTTTTGCCGGTAGTGATAGCAGCAGCATCATAGGCGGCATCTTCGGCGGCAGCAAAGGCTGGTTTACCTTTAATAAGACAAGCCCTCAAGGTGACGATATGGTCAGACTTTATTATGATGCGGACGGTACCGATAAGGAACTGGTTTTGGCCGATAAGAAAATGGGCAACTACGGTCCCCAGTTTATTACTGTTGCACAGTATAACGGCAACCACATCGGAGACTATCGTACCAGCAGAAACGTCGCGCTTTTCGATAGCACCTCCAAGGGCGTTTACACCGAGCTTGACATCGCTCAGGACACCAGCAAAAACTGGCTTGAGGCTGACGACAACACCGTTCTCCTCAACAAGACGAGCACGGACAGCATTCAGCTTTACTTCCAGCTGAATTCCGATATGCTTGACCAGTACGACCAGCACACATCAAGCTTCAGCTATATTGATAGAAATGCTGATGACGGCTACATCAATGATGCCCGCGGTCCTTATCCTCTCTACACCTTCGGTGACAACCAGAAGATTTACTGGATGAGCTCCAATACCGATGTAGCAACCGTTACCCAGTCCGACGGTCTCGGCACCACCGGCTATGACTTCACTCAGGGCGGCGGCCTGCTTGAGTTCACCGGCAACCTCGGCACCACCACCGTAACCGCAAACTTCTTCTGGAAAGAGTATGACGGCAAGAATTATGAATTCGACTGCAATAACGGCAGCTACTATTCCGCACCCGACAACAGAGCCGTTGCAGAGGGCTACCGCTGGGTTCAGGTTAACAACTACGCCTGGGTTTACACCAACTACAACTGGCTGACCAGCGACACCGTTATCACAAATGCAGCAAGCTTTGATGCAGATATTCTCATTAACGGCGAAGCAATCGACAGCACAACCATTAATGATGTTGTCAACGGAAACGATACCACTCTGCAGGCAATCGGCATTTCCGACCCCGTAAATCTCGACTTCCTGCCCGATGACGGCCACTGGGTATGGAGCTTCACCGGCAATACCGGCATTATGGCAAGCAACACCAAGTGGGCAAGTGATAAGAATGACGATACCGTTTCAATTGTCTGGAACGGCACCGAAGGAACTGTCACCGCCACCGCAACCTACTACAAGGCAGACGGTACTCAATACAAGACCCCCGATAACAAGAGCATAACATCAAGCGTTTCAATCACAATCAAGGCAAAAGAGCCCAAGATTGACATCTTCCTCGCAGACAACAGCAATCCAGACCTCTACGAAATCCCCGGCGCAATCCCCGGCGACACACTTGCACTGAATGCAAAGGTCGTTGACAGTCAGGGCGTTGCATACACCACTACTGCTTGGACATGGCGTGTTCTGGCTGATGCTTCCGGCACGGCAAGTGATGTGTTCACCCAGGCACCCAGCGGCGCAAACAACACCCTTACCGTTGCAAAGAACGGCGGCGCACTTGTCCTCGTTGACATGACCTACACTCAGGGCGGCGCAGCAAAGCATGCTTACAGCTTTATTTGGGTTGATGCTGAGTGCGGCACCACCACCAGCAACACCATTATCGACTTCGGCCTGCCCGTACAGCTCAACCTCCGAGCTCTCTGCTCTGCAAATGCAGTTGACGGTATCAGCAAGACAGCTCCCAAGGTCGCAGAAAAGACCGCAAAGGCAAGCTCTGCCGATTCCAACTACACCGCAAGCATTAACGATGACCTTTACACCGCAACTCTGGCCGACAGCGTAATGACCTACACTCCCACCGGAATTTCCGACGGTGCAAAGGATACCATTTACTATCAGGCAAACTTCGGCGACTTCTATAAGTACGACCATGTTGATGTTATCCCCGCAACCAGCATCTACTACGAAGACAGCTTCGTAACCTTCGACGGCGATTGGAAGCAGGCCGGTGAAGATGCTCCCAGATTCCAGCTCGGAAATGACGACGTCTTCGGCTATGACGAAGCCTACGGCCAGTTTGAAACCTTCTCCATGGGCGGCGCAAAGTGCGTAACCGTTAACGACGAGTACGGCGCAAACGTTCCCACCAACAGCACCTTCCCCACCGCAAAGTTCACCTTCACCGGCACAGGCTTTGCAGTATATTCCGTATCCTCCAGTGAGGCAGGCTACGTTTCCGTCAAGTACAAGAATCTTGACACCGGCAAGACCTCCAAGTTCTCCGTAAATGCTTACGCAGTAAACGGCAAGGATACTTATCTGCAGACTCCCACCGTACAGAAGCTCGGCCTTGACTACGGCCGCTACGAAGTAACCCTTACTGTTGTTTACGACAGCAGCTTCGACGGCAACGCAAACAACAGCTACAGCTACTATGTCGATGCAGTCCGCATTTACAGCCCCATGGGTGCAGATGCAGAAGCTCAGGCAGTTTACGCTCAGAGCAATGAAGCAAACGCAACCTTCGAGACAGTCCGCAGTCTGCTCATCTCCAAGGACACCTTCGGCACTCTCAAGGACGGCAGCACCGCAGGCGCTGTATTCCTTGATAACACCAAGCTTAACGTCTATGATGAAGATGGTAACGTAACTGAGTGGACCTTCAGCGGCGCAGTAGTAGACGACTACAAGAACTACGGTCCCAAGAACGAGGTTTACCTCTCCAAGGGTCAGGGTGTTGCATTCAAGATTGAAAACGTTGCCGACCTCAAGGACGTACAGCTTGGTATCAAGCTTGCAAACGGCACCAGCGGCAAGGTTACTATCAACGATACCGAGTACACCATCACCTCCGCAACCGATATGTACTACAGCATCATGAAGGAAATCGATGATAACGGCAATGTGGTAATCGTCAACAGCGGCGATTCCCTGATTTCCATCACCGTTCTGAAGACAACATCCGCAGTTGTTGCCGAGGCTCCTGCAAGGGCCAGAATTATGGCAAGCAGCGCCGTTGCCGACTTCGGCATCCAGCGCATTGCAATGTGCATGGCACCTCCCGCAGATCCTGAACCCACCGATCCTGTAGTTGAGCCCACCGACGAGCCCGAACCCACCGATGAG
>JAUMWD010000025.1 GCA_030529825.1 Bacillota bacterium | reverse complement strand
CCGACCCCCAGCTCATGGGTGCTCTGGGCGCAGCAGAGTATGCTCGTCAGAAGGGCCTTGCAAAGAAGTAATTCTTGCAGCTTAAATTGAAAATTAAAAGACACCTCGATTGGGCGGAGCACTATAGGGATTTACAGGTTTTGACCGGCCCTTTTCCGCCCATACGGCATAAAAAACACGGTAATGCGTCAGCATTGCCGTGTTTTTGTTATATTGTCTGTACGAAAAATTCCTCGGTCAAAACTGCTTTGCAACTTGAAAGAAAGATGTTTTCTGCAAGGCAAGGCGAAAAACGCAGGAATAATGGCCATATATTCCGAGTGTTTTCAACGCAGTATTGCGGGAAACAGATTATTTCAAGGCTGTAAAGCCATATGATGCGCCGCCCTTGAGATGTCTTTTTTCATATATTACTGTTCTATATCATCGCTTGGGCTTGATACTGTAACGGGCAGCGCCTGTATAAAGGGTAGGTTTCTGTGTATCTGCATATTGCGGCATTAGCCAAATTCGCCTGATTCCATCAGCATTTCCAACGCCATACGGAAAATTTCCGTTGTGCCGTATTGCTCCTTATGCTGCTCGATGTAGTCAATTATCGCTGCATCTGTGTCCTCTCTTAACCTAACAAGATATTTTTTGTACGCTTTGTTTTCCCATCGCTGTTTTACTTCTGAACTTGTATAACTCATTTTGCTCACTCTCCTATCTAATCCCATTCTAACAGCATCGTCGTCAGACTTGTCAATTGCCGCAGAAGCATACAACAAACTCCGACTATTGTATTAGATGAAGTCTTTTATCTGCTGCGAATATTTAATTTATCTACTATATATAAATATGTAAAATATGAGCACCGAAAGAAAAATGAGATTCTTTTCGGCGTAAGGTACGATGTTAATCTGCGTTGCTTGCCGCAACGGTATTGTTTGCGCTATAATAAAGGTGAAAGAAAAGGAGGCATAATACAATGCTGAATGAGAATATAAAGAAGCTCAGGAAATCAAAAGGCCTGTCGCAAGAGGAGTTTGCCATAAAGCTGAATGTGGTGCGCCAGACGGTTTCAAAATGGGAGCAGGGCTTGTCAGTACCCGACGCAGATATGCTCATTGCTATATCTGATGCGCTTGATACACCGGTAAGTATTTTGCTTGGTGAAACTATTGCGGAGGGGAATACTGATGATATGAAGGCCATTTCCGAGAAGCTTGAGATAATCAATATGCAGCTTGCGCAGGCGAAAAAGGCAAGACGCAAAAGGCTTCATTGGTTCTTTATTGCCTTGAGTGCGTTTATCGCTGCTTTAACAGTTGTCTTGTTTGCTTTGGGAAGCCCGTATTTGGATTGGAATTACAGCGACACTGAAACCGCAGTGGCTGCTGCGATATTTCACGCTTTTGAGTTTGTCTTTGTGAGAATAGCGCCGTTTGCCTTATGCGGAGCTGTTGTGGGCATCATTCTGACAAGAAAAAAAGAGTGATTTTCCGTAATCGGCGAGTCGCCCTACGGAGAGGTGCTTGTTTATCAAAGAAAAAAACAGCTGAGGCAAAAGCCTCAGCTGTTTTGATTTTCTATTATCAACCACCGTGCATGATGCCGGTCTTTGCTTTACTGTCATCAAAGCGCTTGCGGATGGGAGCAAAGAGCTTTCCGCCGTAAATGCCGAGCAGAAGGAAGAATACACACATCAGCAGCATTACAAGCATACACTTGGCGTATTTGTGGTCATAGCTGCCGGCGATGGTTTCGCGGATTGCATTCATTGCGTACTTGAAGGGCATAATGTTGTAGATGCTCTGGAAGAACTTCGGGAGCATCTGTACGGGGTAAGTGCCGCCGGAGCCTGCGACCTGTACAACCAGGATGATGATTGAGAGTGCTTCGCCGATGTTGCCGAAGGCATACACAAGGCCGTAGTTGATCAGAGTGAACAGCACGCTTGCCAAGGCAACCGCCGCCCAATACTGGAAGGGGCTGTAGCACTGCACGCCGATGTAGAAGAGGTTGCCCAAAACAGTAATCAGAGCAGTGAACTGACCGATTAAGAAGAACAGGAAGTACCTTCCGAAGAAGGATTCGGTATTGGAAAGCTCGGGAATGCTCTTGTTCTTCCTGATGTGCGTGCTCAACAGGCTGACTGCGAGAAGCGCACTTGCATAAACAGCAAGAATGGTATAGAAGGGAGCCATGCCGGAGCCGTTATGTTCCACTGCATAAACTCTAACAACCTCGAGATTCGCGGGGGAGGAGAGGTATTCCACGAGACCTGCAACATCGTTGTTCATGAGATCGATGATTTCAGAGAAGCTTTCGCTGGAACGGAGGTCATTGACATTGGACTGAATGTTGGTTACCAGATCCAGCATATAGGACATAACATCGCGGGTGCCGGAGATGCTGGCTGAGCAGGAATTCAACGCGGATGTAAACTGCTGAAGAGTCATCTGCTGACCGGATACATCGCCCTGAATCTTTGCTATGAGAGAGTCAAGATTCTTCAGTGAGCTCTGCAGCGTGGTCATGGAAGAAATCAGATTGCTGTCAATGCTTGTCTGGCGGAGAATGTTATCAAAGCTGATTACGCTGTCGCGGAGCTGCTTGTTTACATCGTAGTAGAGGTCGTCAAGAATTTCGCCCTCGTATTCGTTTATGCCGCCCTCGCCGTACAGGGCATCCCAGTCAATGTAGGATTTTCCTGCTTCTGCGGGGTCACCGTCAATGCTCTTATCGAGGCGCTCAACGGTATTTCGAAGCTGCTCGGAGCTGGTTCGGATGGCGTCGGCTGCGTATACAACATCCTCTTTGCTGGTGGCGAGCTTATTCTGCATATCAGCTATGGTAGAGCGACTGTTTGAAAGCATGGATGCGATATCGGGGAGCAAATCGTTTGTCATGGTTGTTACCATTGCGGCGGAATTGGTTACCGCGGCCATGGAATCCATAATTGACATATATGTAGTCAGGTCGCTCTTGATATTCTCAAGCTGCTTATCGAGATCGCTCAAGGTTTCGCCGGCGTCAATGCCTGCACCGCTGAACATCGATGTAATAGTTGAGAGCCTGTCAATAATGGTCGCAACAAAGATGGAGTTAATCTCGTTCTCGATAAGGCCCTTTGCGCGGTCTGTTACGCGGGATGCAACGGCGTTCATCTTCTGATTGTCGTAGTAAATTATCTTCGCGTTTTCAAGCTCACCGTCGGTGAAGCCCAGCACATTATCGCTGAAATCCTCGGGAACAATCAGACCTGCGTAGTAATCGCCGGCGTACAGACCGTCCATGAGAGCTTCTGCGGAATCAGGGAACTGCCAGTCAATCTGGTCGTTTCCGTGCAATCGCTCGATAATAACGTCGCCGATGTTGAAATCAATGCCCAGGAAGGTGGTACCCATATCTTCAGAGCATACAGCAATCTTCAGATTCTGTGTGGACTCGGGAGTGTAGGGGTCCCAGTTGGACATGATGTTGAACCAGGCATAAAGACAGGGGACAAGCGCTAAACTGAAGACACATACGACAGCAACAACGCTTCTGCTCAGATGCCTGACATCAGAACGAACTACGGCGAGCATATTTGAAATTGAATTTTTGAATTTCTCCATTATCTCACTTCGTTTCTTTGGGAATCTTTCAGCGCTTAGCTGTCAGCACCGACTTCGGCTTCCTCACGGACTGCCGACTCGTCGGGTGTGTCATATGTAAAAGCGGAGGCTTCGACTGCTTCCTCTTCGGTCTCGGCGGAAACTGCTTCGGTTTCTTCTGAAGCCTCGGCGACTTCGTTAATCGCGGATTCTTCAGCCTCCACAGCTTCTTCGGCTGCTTCGGCGGCTTCCTCCGGAAGCGCCTCCTGCTCCTCCGTGCCTCCGGCGGAGCTCATCATCTTTCGCAGCGTGTAGTCCTGATATTCCGTTACAATCAGAACCGCTGCAATTGCGAACATTGATATGATCCACAGCACAAGGAACACGGTCTTTGAGCTGTTGGTCATGAAGACGAGAATGAGGAAGATGGTGGGGATGATAAGAAAGCTTTTCAGCGCTGCACGGGTTTTCCGAACATTACGCTTGTGCATCTCATCGAGGCTCGCCATAAGGTCGTTATACTTTTTTTCGTAGCTATTATCGCTCATAAGGGGAAATCTCCTCAATTGGGATATTCAGTAGGTGCATAAACCTCAACGAGGTGGAATTACATCATTTCGGTATCTTCAAGCTGCTCGTCCATGTAGCTGTTGAGGCCCTTGAGAGAACGCCTCAACACAAGGCCGATGAGCAGACCTGCTGCGAAGAACAGCATCAGCTTAAGCAGGAATACAAGGTAATCTGCCTGATAGAGTCCTGCGATGCATTCGCGCATTGCGCCGATGGCATAGGGGAAGGGGAAGAACAGATACACCTGCTGGAAGAAGCTGGGCAGAAGCTCAATGGGGTAGGAGCCGCCGGAGCCTGCAATCTGAATAATCATGATTACAACAATCAGGAATTTGCCGATGTTGCCGAAGGCCATGGTGAAGGAGTAGGCAAGCATGGAGCATACCAAAGCGGTTATAACACCGGACAACAGGAATAATCCGGGATGCAGACACTGAATCTTCAGCAAATACAGGTCGCCGAGCATGATTATGAGTGTCTGAATCAGACTGAGAAAGAAGAATGTGAGGTATCTGCCGAAGAATTTCTCGGTATCTGTTGCATCCTCGCATTCAACGGGCTTTTCGGATTTGAGGATGGAATTGATGATTACACAGCCTACCCAGATTGCCAGCATGGTGTAGAAGGGAGCCATGGCGGAGCCGTAGTTCTTTACGGGATATACCGCACGGCTGTCCATGCTTACCGGGCGGGACAGAAATCCGCCGATTTCCTCGGGATCAATATCAAAGAACTCAAGAACGGAATCGAGCCATTCGCTTTCTCCGCTGTCAAGCGTATCAATAAGATTATTGATTCTGTCGCTGTAGGACATGATCAAATCCTGCACCTGAATAAGTGCGTTATTGACAGTGCCGAAGGTGTTGGCAAGCTGATCAAGGATAGGATTTGCCTTGCCGAGAATGCCGTTGAGGTCAAGCAGCAGTGAGGAAACATCGCCCATGGTATCCTGCAGATTCTCAAGCAGCGTGTCCAGCGCGGGGTAAACAATCTCTGTAAGAGTTACACGAACGGTGCCGAGGGCATCGCTGATAATCTGAAGGTCGCCCACAAGGTCAATGTCGCGGTTGCCGTTGAGAATATCATCGATGACATCGCTGGCGCTCTTTGCCTTGTCTGCGGCGGAATCGGTGGCGCCTACAACGGAGGAGGAGGTGCCGGTGGCAACCTCAAGAGCCTCGGAGGCGGCACTGAGTGCTGTAAGCTCCTGCTGAAGAACATGAGTGTCGGTCTGGATTGACTGAAGTGCGTCATCCCGAACGGCGGGGCTCTTTGAAGTTTCGGCGAGAGTTATATTTTTCTGAATGTTGGTGATACGGTCGGAGGCGTCATTGCTCATGAATTCAATCATGCTCTCCATGCTCTGGGGAGAAGCGGTGGGATTGTTCAGATCCTCGTAATCGTATCCGGTTACTGCCTTGTATACAGTAGGAACGGCAACGGTCTCAAAATCAGTCTGCAGAGCGTTGATTGAAGACTCGTTGTGCTTGGCCAGAGCCTGAACCTGGGCATTGGCGTTTTCGCCGGAGGAGTTGCTCATGCCGAGCTTCTTGCGCAGCTCGCTGATTTTGTCGGTGATAGTGTTCAGAGCGCTCATTGCATCGTCAATATCGCTGCCGGTGATGCCGGAGTTCTTGAGATAGTCCATGAGCTCCTGATACTGACGCTCCAGCTCCGCAAGAGCCTTAAGTGCGGCCTCCTGGTCATCGGTGTTGCCCTCATAGAGTCTGTCCAGCTTGTAAATTGCCTCCTGAACGGAATCCTGAAGGTTGACAAGCATGGTGTTTACTTCTGCATTGATGAGAGCCAGATCCTTCTGAGTGCCTTCAACATACACTATCTGATTGGCGATGTTTACTCGCTCATTGCCTATAAGGAAAATTGAATAGTCAAGCGTGCTGTTGGTATCATTCAGCGTGTCAATCAGAGTGTTGTTGGCATTTATGAATCTTCCGATGGTACCGCTGTAGTTCATAAGATTGTCATTAATCTTCTGAAGCGTATTCTTAACCATGTCTGCGGAGGTTTCACCCTGGACATCGGAGGAGAAGTTGTTGAGCTTGCCGAAGAGCGTTTCCACAATGGCGTCAATGTACTTGGCATTTACGCTGTGCTTAATATCGTCGGCGGCGGCCTCGACAATCTTAACCGCAATGGCGTTCAGCTTCTCGTTCTGGTAGAAGGTGATGGTGGGGTGGAACATATCCGTGGTGAGGAAGTTGTACATGTTATATGTAAAATCGGATTCGATAACCACGGCAGCGTAATAGGTTCCGTCATATACGGAGTTGATTGCCTCGTCGGCATCGTCGATGAAAACATAGCCGAAGTTTTCGTCGCCCTTAAGCTCGGCCACAAGGTCGTTGCCTATGTTGACAATCTTGCCGTCAGCATCGACATAGTCAGTATCACCGTTGACAACGGCTATGGTGATCTTGTCGGTGTTCTTGTAAGGATCACCGAATGCGTATATATTGAACCAGGCGTACAGCGCAGGCAGTACGCAAATGGCCAGTATGATAAGGAATGCGAAGAAGTGCTTATAAAGCGACCTCAAATCGTTCCTGAAGATTTTAAAAACATTACGCATATTGAAAAATACTCCTATCGTGGTTACGAGTAGTATGAAGTAAAGTTGCTGCCGATAACGGCGAAAAGCATGGGGATTACAAACATTTCAAAAATGGTTACAATCCGAATACACCATTGTTCAATATTTAATATAGTATGTTTATAAATAATTGTCAAGTAGACATAAGTGATTAAACTACATATTATTTATATTATTTTTATCGCCTTGTGTAGGGATGGGACCTCGAGTACAATATGTTGTGGTTACAAATAGTTACAAAATAGATTGCCGTAATTTTCTACTTAATTTATATAATAAAAAATGATGTTCACCCATAGGTGAACATCACTTTTCTTCTGATTACTTGAGGCCGTTTTCGTATGCCTCGATCATCTTCTTGACCATCTGGCCGCCGATGGAGCCTGCCTGACGGGCGGTGATGTCGCCGTTGTAACCGTTCTTCAGGTTAACGCCAACTTCGTTTGCTGCTTCCATCTTGAACTTTTCCATTGCCTCGCGTGCTGCGGGGACAACAAGATGATTACTGGAATTGTTAGACATCTTCTTACACTCCTTTTCGAAATTAGGTTTTCTTAACCCACAGTTATGATTGCCCGCAGTTTTAAAGATATGCGCTTTTTTGAATATGCAAAGTTTAGCAAAAAAATAAAAGCATGCAGCGCATGCTTTTATTTTGAAACGGATGTTCGATTTCATGTGCCGGGTTTGCCCAGCATTTTGAACATATTCTTTTTATATGCCTCAACGCCCGGCTGGTCAAAGGGGTTGACACCCGACATATAGCCGGAAATCGCACAGGCAATTTCAAAGAAGCAGACAAGGGCGGCAAAGCCTGCCTCGTCTCTTGCGGGAACGGTAATTCCAATATTGGGTACTCCGCCGGAAATGTGCGCGGCCTTGACAGCCTCTCTTGCGGTGGCGCAGATATCAAAAAGATCGCGGCCTGCAAGATAGTTGAGCCCGTCGGCATCTCCCATCTCAAAGGGAACGGAGTAGCTCTCGTTGGGCGCCTCAAAGCTGACTATTGTTTCCATGAGTGTACGGGGACCATCCTGAATGTACTGGCCCATGGAATGAAGGTCGGCGGTGAATTCCACCGATGCGGGGAAAATGCCGATGCCGTTTTTGCCTTCGCTTTCGCCGTAAAGCTGCTTCCACCATTCCGCCATGAAGCGGAAGGAGGGCTCATAGCAGCCGAGAATTTCTATGGTCTTGCCGCTGCGGTAAAGCTGCTGGCGGGCGGCGGCATACTGCCATGCGGGGTTTTCCGGAGACTGTACGGAAAGAGCCTCAAATTCCTTTATTGCGGCATTAATTACAGCCTTGATATCTATGCCGGCAACAGCCATGGGAAGCAGACCTACTGCGGAAAGCACACTGTAGCGTCCGCCCACATCGTCAGGAACAACGAAGCATTCCCAGCCTTCGGCATCTGCAAGGGATTTGAGCACTCCTCTTTCGGAGTCGGTGGTGGCAAATATGTGCTTTTTCGCGGCATTGCCGTATTTGTCCTTGAGAAGCTTGCGGAAAATACGGAAGGAAACCGCCGGCTCAAGTGTTGTGCCGGACTTGGAAATCACATTAACATCAAAATCCACATCGCCAAGCTGCTTGAGAACATCGTTGAGTGCATCGGGGGAAAGCCCGTTGCCTACGAAAAATATCCTCGGATCATCTTGGGAAGGAACGGGACGAAGCAGCTCGATAGCGCCTCTTGCACCCAAATATGAGCCGCCTATTCCGATGACAACAAGGGCTTTGGAGCGGGCGCGGATACGCTGTGCCGCACTGATAATAGATTTTAATTCGCCGTTTAGTATGCGACGGGGAAGCTCCAGCCAGCCGGTGAAATCGCTGCCTTCGCCAGTGCCGTCAAGGAGAGCGCGGTGCGCGGCGGCGGCTGCCGCATAGTCAAGTCCGTTCAGGTCGAGAAATGCTGCCGTACCGGATAAATCAACCTTTACCATATACTGCCTCCGATAGTCTTAAGTGTAATAAAGTATCAAATTATTATACAGCCAATATTTTGAAAAATCAAGAGACTAATATCGAGGTGGGGAAGTGGAGTGGGTTATTCGACAGATTATGACAAAAGGTGGGGGAGAATTACCTGCGAAAAAGGAACAGTTTCCCTAACATGACAAAGATTTGCCCAAGATTTGCGGTGGGAACATCGTTGGCGGCTACAAGCGGCACAATATATTCCTCCCCACCGGCGGTGGTAACCGTAAGAGCACCTAATTTCTGGCCCGCCTTCACGGGCGCGGAAACCTCTGAGGGCAAAGCGACGGAATAAGAAACTTCGCCGGAGCTCTGTCGGGAAATCAGCACGGACTCGGCACCGTCGCAAATGGGCTGCACCGAATCGGCATTACCCAGCCTCACCGACACCGGTGGCAGAACCTCGGGAGAACGCAGAGAGCACAGAGTGTAGTTTGCAAAGGCGTAGCTCAACAGTGCCTTTGCGTCCTCGTTTCGGGAATCAATGCTCTCGGCGTGCATGATTACGGCAATGTATTCCACACCGTCACGCTCTGCCGTTGCGGAAAGGCAGTACATGGCAAGGCTTGTGAAGCCTGTTTTAAGCCCCGTGCAGCCCTCGTAATAGTAAACAAGCTTATTGGTGTTTGAAAGCCCGAATTCTCCGTCGCGTATGGAATCCATCCAAATTGTTGTATAATTCTTAATAAGCTCGTGCTTAATAAGCTCCCGTGACATCACCGCCAGGTCGTAGGCCGTGGTGTAGTGGTTGTCGTCGTCAAAAAGACCCGTGCAGTTGGTGAAATGGGTGTCCGTAAGTCCCAGCTCCGAGGCTCTTTCGTTCATGCGCTGAACAAAGGCCTGCTCCGTGCCGCAGAGATATTCGCTCATGGCGACGGCGCAATCGTTGGCGGAAACAACGGCAATGCACTTGAGCATTTCGTCAACGCTCATCTGCTCGCCCTCTTCCAGATAAACGCAGCTTCCGCCGAAGGAGGCTGCACGCTTCGAGGCTGTGACAGTGTCCGTAAGGGCGATGTCGCCGCTTTCGATGGCCTCCACAATGAGAAGCATGGTCATTACCTTTGTGACGCTGGCAGGCGGCAGTTTCTCGTGGGCGTTTTTGGTATATATTATTTCACCGCTTGATTTTTCCATTAATATTGCCGACGGGGCGGAGATTTCAATGGCCTCGTTCTCAAGGGTATCTATGGCGCTGGCAGGTGCGGTGAGAAGTGTCGCCGCAAGCAGAGTACATAAAAATCGTTTCATGGCTTATCCCTCCGTGTATATCCTATGTGAGAGTCGGCGGGAGCATGACCGCGGTTGCACAATTATGCAATATTCGACAAGCCGTGAATTTTGTGTAAATTCACGGCAACCTGAAAACCCCTGATTTTTCAGAGTTTTGAACACTTTCAACAGAGTTTTGAACACTGTTATGTGAACTGTTTATGTTGAAATATTCAAAAATGGTTGACATAATTCTTGAGATATAAACAAACCGTGAATTATGCCGAAGGTCATTACAAAACTAACATAAAATAGTATTGACGGAAAAATTATGTTAGAGTAATATAATTTTCGTAGCATTATATCATTAGCGTAAAGCGTGTTTGAGGACATTGTGATGAAGATATTCAATAAAAAAAGCAGATATGTAAAGGCCGGCCTTACCGCATTTATTGTCGTTGCCGCATCAATTCTGTTTTATTTCGGCCTTGACTACCTCAAGGAGCTGCTGCGGATAATCGGAGCCTTTCTCCGTGTGCTGAGTCCCTTCTTCTGGGGATTGGGCATTGCTTACCTACTCAATCCCATAATGGGGTTTTTTGAGAGGAAGCTTTGCATACCCGTTGTAGAACGGCTGTACAGGAAGCATCCTAAAATGAATAAGGGCCGCAAGCTGGCAAGAGGCATTGCCGTATTTCTTGCGGTTATTGCCATGCTCCTTGTGCTGTCCGCGTTGTTCTACCTTATTGTTCCCCAAACCTATGACAGCATAAAGACCATTGCAACCAAGGGCCCCGAGTATATCAACGGCATATACGAGTCCATTTCAGACAAGCTCTATAACCATCCCGATATGGAGAAGGCGGCGGCAAGCCTGCTGGACAAGGTTACCACAGTAATAAACGGCTGGGTTTCCAATAAGCTTCTCCCCGGTATGGAAAACACCATTACCAACATTACCACCGGCGTTGTCAATGCGTTTAAGACACTTTATAATTTCATCATCGGCGTTGTTGTTGCTATCTACATCCTTTCGAATAAGGAAAACTTTGTTGCCTACTGTAAAAAGCTCATGTACAGCCTGTTTTCCAAGGAAGCCGCTGTCAAAACCGGCAAGGTTCTGGGCTTTATGGACAGAACATTCATGGATTTCCTTGTGGGCAACTCCATTGATGCGGTCATCATCGGATTGACCTGCTATCTGTTCTGCATTATCTTTAAGATACCTTATCCTCTGCTGATTTCCGTTATTGTGGGTATCACAAACTTTATTCCGTTTTTCGGCCCCTTTATCGGCGCAATCCCCAGCGGCCTTCTCATTCTGCTTGTTGATCCCATGAAGTGCCTGATATTCATCATTTTCTGCATTGTCATTCAGCAGATTGACGCGACCTACATTAAGCCCAAAATCTTCGGCGGTACCTTTGGCATCAACGGCTTCTGGGTAATATTCTCCATTATCTTCTTCGGCGGACTCTTCGGATTCTGGGGAATGCTTTTGGGCGTGCCCATGTTCGTCGTTATCTATGAGGGCATATCAATTCTCGTCAACCGCGCTCTGGAAAAGAAAAATCTTCCCAATGACGCAGCTGAATACCGCGATTTGGACTATGTGGACCCGGAAACGGGTGAAATGGTGAGAAAAAAGCCAAAGGAAGAGAACAAAAAAGAAGAAAAC
>JAUMWD010000024.1 GCA_030529825.1 Bacillota bacterium | reverse complement strand
ACATATTACAACACTCTGCTTTGAGGTATTTCCGTTATGACTGATGATTTTACCAGCCGTTTTGTTTCCGCCCGCCGCAGCTATATTGAAAGCCGTTTTCCGCACCTCAATGAGATGCAGCGGCAGGCTGTGCTTGCAACGGAAGGCCCGCTGCTTATTCTTGCGGGAGCGGGAAGCGGCAAAACCACCGTGCTTATTAACCGAATTGCAAATCTCCTGCGCTACGGCAAAGCCTCCGACTCAAATGAGCTCCCTATAGGGGCATGTGAGGAGGATATTGAAATCATGGAGCGCGGAGGAGAAGAAGCGCGCCTTGCCGCAGCCTATGATAGGGTGGAGCCCTGGCGTATCCTCGCCATAACCTTTACTAATAAGGCGGCAAACGAGCTTAAATCCCGTCTTGAAAAAATGTTGGGGCCCGAGGCAAGCGACATTTGGGCAGCAACCTTCCATTCCGCCTGCGTGCGTATTTTGCGCCGTAATTGCGATGCGCTGGGATTTCCCCAGAGCTTCACGATTTACGATACAAACGACAGCATGAGTCTTATTAAGCGCATTATCAAGGACTTTGAGCTTGATGATAAGCGCTTTCCCCCGAGAATGCTGCTTTCGGAGATAAGCCGCGCAAAGGACGAGGGCCTTTCCCCGCAGGCTTATTATGACCGCGCCAAGTCCTCGGGAGATATCCGCAGAGTGAAAATCGCGGAAATCTATTCAGAATATGCCCGCCGCTGCTTCAGCGCAGGCGCCTTTGACTTTGACGACCTCATTTTCTACACCGTAAAGCTTTTGCGTGAAAACGATGATGTGCGCTCCTATTGGCAGCGCCGCTTCCGCTATGTGCTTATTGATGAATATCAGGACACAAATATGCTGCAGTATGAGCTTGCGGCACTATTAAGCGGTGGCTATGAGAATATCTGCGTCGTGGGCGACGATGACCAAAGCATCTATAAATTCCGCGGCGCAACCATTGAGAATATCCTTTCCTTTGAGGACCGGTACAAGGGCTGCAGAGTAATCCGCCTTGAGCAGAATTACCGCAGTACATCCCATATTCTCGATGCGGCAAACGCGGTTATACGCAATAACCTCGGAAGAAAGGGCAAGGAGCTCTGGACAAACGGTGACCGTGGTGAAAAGCTCGAGCTTTATGTGGCGGACAACGAGCATGATGAGGCAAGGTATGTTGCCATGCAGATTATGGCGGAGTACGGAAGAGGCGGCTCTTGGAGCGATAACGCCATTTTGTACCGTATGAATGCCCAGTCAAACCAGTTTGAGCAGGCATTTAAGCGAAACGGAATTCCCTATAAAATCTTTGGCGGCACGGGCTTCTTTGACCGTGCGGAGGTCAAGGATATGCTTGCATATCTGTGCGTAATCGCATCGCCTGCCGATGACCTGCGCCTTGCGAGAATTATAAACAATCCGCCAAGAGGCATCGGAGCAACAAGCGTCGAAAAGGCGTCAGCTATTGCGGCAGAACGAAATGTATCTCTATATGAGGTCATTTCCCATGCTGACAGATATGCGGAGCTCGGCAGAGCGTCGGCAAAAATGCGACTTTTTGCGGCAATGATTTCCGAGCTTAAGACCGCATCCGCAGAATGCACGCCTGACGAGCTTTACGACCTGCTGCTTGAAAAAAGCGGCTATCTCAAGTCACTTGAGGAGAAGGATACCCTTGAGGATTCTGCCAGAGCGGAAAATGTGCGAGAGCTTAAGACCAGCATTCTCGAATATATGAAGGAGTCGCAGGAGCCCACAATTGAGGGCTACCTTGCGGATGTGGCCCTGTACACAGACCTTGACAACTATGATGACAGCACCGATTGTGTCGTGATGATGACCATGCACTCGGCAAAAGGTCTTGAGTTTGACAATGTTTTCATGGTGGGCGTTGAGGAAGGCATTTTCCCCGGGATCAAGACCATAGGCGAGCCGGATGAAATGGAAGAAGAGCGCCGCCTTTGCTATGTAGCGATTACCCGCGCAAGGAAGAAGCTGTTTCTTTCCTGCGCGAAACAGCGCATGATTTTCGGAAAAACTACGGCAAACCGCGTTTCGCGCTTTGTTGATGAAATCCCCGGAGAAAATATAAATAAGCCATATGTTCCCAAAGGCTATGGCTATTCCGAAAAGAGCTATATTCAGAGCGAATTCGCAAGAAAACCCGAGCCTGCAAGAATAAAGCCCGTGGCTGCACCGAAAACCGAAAAGCCTGCGGCAAAAAGTGCACCTGATTTCAAGGTGGGTGACCGCATTGAACACAAGGCCTTCGGCAAGGGAAATATAATAAAAGCAACGCCCATGGGCAATGACTATTTAATAGAAATTAACTTTGACAGCGGAGTAAAGAAAAAACTGATGCTGCGTGCGGCGGCACTGTTTATGAGTAAGCTATGACGAACAAAAAAGGACATTTAGGACGGCTTGCCCTTGTAACAACAACATTAATATGGGGCACCTCCTTCGTAATACTAAAAAACACACTGGACAGCATTACGCCCGCCTGGGTAATGGCGTACCGCTTTATGGGCGCTGCCGTTGTGCTGCTCCTCGCTGCAATTCCGAGACTGAAAATGCTCGACAAATCCTATCTCAAGGGCGGATTCCTCATGGGACTCTGCCTTGCGGCAGGTTATTTAGTTCAGACCTACGGACTTGATAATACCACTCCGGGAAAAAACGCGTTTCTTACAGCTACCTATTGTATTCTTGTTCCGTTTCTCAACTGGATACTAATGAAAAGAAAGCCTGACGGCTTCAATATTTTCGCCGCCTGCCTGTGCATGGTGGGCGTGGGCTTTGTGTGCTTGAGTGGAACTACGGGACTTACGGATATCAATATCGGTGACATTCTGACTTTGTGCTGCGGACTGTTTTACGGCCTCCATATAATTGCCACCGATAAGTTCGTTGACGGACGGGATGCAATTTTGCTTTCCTTTGTGCAGTTTGCGGTTGCGGCGGCTATCTGCCTTGCGCTTGCGGTTATCTTTGAACCGATGCCGCAGCATATGCCTGCGGAGGCATGGTACAGTATTGCGTACTTAAGCCTCATGTGCACCGGTGCATGCTTCCTCCTTCAGACTTGGGGACAGAAATACACACCGCCCTCCACTGCGGCAATCATACTCATGCTGGAATCGGTGTTCGGAGCAATAATTTCCGTTATTGCGGGACAGGAAATCCTCACGGTGGGCATTGTCCTAGGCTTTATGCTGATTTTTATTGCAATACTGATATCGGAAACAAAGCTTGAATTCATATTTAAAAGAAAAAGAAACATATAAAAATCACGGGATAAGCTCCCGTGATTTTTTGTTTTCGGAGGTGAAAATGAAAAAGGACAACAGCTTTCTCATGGCGCTGCTGGCGGCGGTACTGCTTACTGTAATCGTGATACTCATTGTTGAAGCACGGGATTACCGCAGAAATCTTGAGGCAGTTCCCGACTATGTGGATGTGGCGCTGATAGCTTTGGATGGAGAGGCGCGAAGCGGACTTCCGCTGAATGAGGTCAGAAATATCGTAATACACTATACAGGCAATCCCGGAGCCGCGGCAGGGAAAATACGGGATTACTGTAATGAGCGTGACGCGCATGCGGCACCCCATTTTATAATCGGACTTGAGGGAGAGATAATACAGTGCATCCCCCTAAATGAAAAGGCTTCAGCATCGAATGAGCGCAACGGCGACAGCCTTTCCATCGAGGTGTGCCACAGAGATGAAAGCGGGGAATTCACCAAGGAAAGCTATGCGGCTCTTGTGAAGCTCACAGCGTGGCTGTGCGGCAAATACGGTCTCACAGAGAATAGTGTTATCCGCCATTACGATATTACGGGGAAGGAATGTCCTCTTTGCTTCGTTGAAAACGAGAACGCATGGCAGGAATTCAAAGCGGATGTAAGGGAAAATATTCAATAAAAAAGCCTCCCCAAAGGGGAGGCTTAAACACTATCTGATAAATTTACTTAACTTCAATTTCTGCGTCCTTGCGGAGCTTTTTTTGGAGCCAATCCTTGCCGTTTACGAAACGCTCAACGATGAAGGATGCAACATAGTCGCCTGCGGCGTTGACCATGGTTGCGGGAGGATCAACGAGATTGCCCAGTGCAAGGGCAATGGGGAAGGCAACTGCCAGCTGATCGGGGAAGAATACGGAGCAGAGAACAAGCTCACCGGTACCGCCGCCGCCGGGAATACCGCTCATGGCAACGGAGGAGAACACTGCGATGACGATTGCAAGGATAATCTTTCCGGGAGCTGCGTCAATTCCGAAGAAGCCGAAGAGGAAGAGAACCTTGACGATGGCGCTCATAGCGGAGCCGTCCATGTGCATGGTTGCGCCCATGGGGAGAACGACATTGGTAACTTCCTTGGAAATGCCGGTTTCCTCAGCAACATCCATGTTGGTGGGGATGGTTGCAACGGAGGAGCAGGTGCCGAAGGAAACAGCTGCGGGGCGGAACAGGTGCTTGAACATGACCTTTGCGCCGCCCTTGCCGCCGCCGAAGCGGGCATAGATGGGGAAGAAGATGAACATGTAAACGAAGCATACGATGTAGTAGATGATGAGGGTCTTGCTGTACTGACCGATGAGGTCGGGACCGTATGCTGCAACCAGAGATGCGAAGAAGCCGAAGAAACCGATGGGTGCGTAGTAGGTGACGATTTTCATCATCTTCATGATGCAGTTGGTTACGTCGTCAAGAATCTTTGCGGTGAGGGTTTCCTTGCCGCCTGCGGCCTGAACGCCGAAGCCGAAGAGAACAGCAAAAACAATAAGGGGAAGAATTGCTCTGCGGCTGAGAAGCTCGGAGAAGTCGGGCTTGGTAAAGAAGTTGATTACCATATCGGCGAAGCCGAGACCTGTAACCTCAACGCTTTCCTCAACAACCTGCTTGTCGGCAATGGGGAAGATGAGAACTATGATGTACATGAAAATTGCTGCAATTGCCGCGGTAACGAAGAATGTACCGATGGTAACACCCATGACCTTGCCCGCACGCTTTGCGCCATTTGCGTTTGCAACAGCGGAGGAAATAGAGAAGAATACCAGAGGAACAACTATGCAGAACATGAGGTTAATGAAGATTGTTCCCAGAGGCTCCAGCTTGCTGCCGAGCTCGGGCTTCAGCCAACCTACAGCACAACCGGCAATGATGCCTATAAGCATGAAAAATACAAATCCGTATGTTTTAAAGAAAGACTTTTTTTCCATAATCAAATCTCCTTTATTTTAGTTTATGATAGAATTATATTCAGAAATATTTGCCATGTAAATTGACAATTGTGCTTGAAATATTGCAAAAAGTGCTGTATAATAGCATTGCATAACAAAGCGGAGGCAAAGAAATGTCAGAACGATTTCAATATAGCCGTGAAGGATACTTAAATGAAAACTTTCATTATTTTCATTTGAAGGATACTGCAGGGCAGGAGCTTGATTTCCACTTCCATGACTTCGATAAAATTGTCATTTTGCTTTCAGGCAGCGTGGATTATACCGTTGAGGGAACCTCCTATAAGCTCAAGCCCCGGGATGTTCTTCTCGTGCGAAATCACATGATACATAAGGCTGTGATTGATGTCAGCGTTCCCTATGAGCGCATTATCATTTACCTAAATTCCGCCTATGTTGACCGCTTCGCTCCCGATAGCGGCCTTATGGAATGCTTTGCCCAGGCGGAGAAGAGAAGATTTTGCCTCATGAGGCCTGATGAGGCGGAGTGGGAAAATGTAAGCAGCTGTCTTGAAAATCTTGAGAGATGCGCGGAGGACAACGGCTACGGTGCTGATTTGATGAGAGGAACATCGCTCACACAGCTTATGATTCAGCTAAACCGCATAATGCAGAGCAATGCGGATATGGAGAGAGAATCTGCCGAGTATAATGAAAAGATTGCCGCGGTGCTATCCTACATAAACGAGCATATTTCCGAAGAACTCACCGTGGACGAGCTTGCGGCGCGGAGCTATTTGAGCCGCTATCATTTTATGCGTCTGTTCAAGGCACAGACGGGATGTACGGTGCATAATTATATCCGGCAGAAGCGGCTGAATCTTGCGGCACGCCTCATTAGAGAGGGCGTGCCTGCGGGAAGAGCATCCTCCGAATGCGGATTTTCGGATTATTCCGCCTTCCACAGGGCGTTTAGCCAGACCTTTGGAGTAAGCCCCGGTAAGATAAAAAAACAATGAAAAAGCAGGGGAGAACCCCTGCTTTTTGCTGTCAACCCTGTGCGGAAAACTTCTGCTTGAGCTGATTGATTTTGTTTGCGTCTGCCTGCTCGGCGGTATACCAGCCGTTGGACTGCATCTGTTTGTAAATCTTGTCCTGCATTGCGAGTGTTTCGTTCAGTGCGCAGTTGAATGCCTGGTGAACATTTGCTGTAGAGGATTCAATGGTACCGTGCATATAGAGGTCGCAAACGCCCTTGGTTGTGAGGAGAATGCTCTCCATAATATCTCTGTCGTTCATGCCTTGACCTCCTTAAATAAGACCGTAAAAATCTGAGAAAATCTGCTGATTTTTGTTTACAAACTGCTGTGCCTGCTGTTTGAGCGCAGGATCTTTAAGCTGATTGGCAGCGTTACGCCACTGAGTCATGAGAAACCGGGTGTGGCCCAGCGCGTCTTCGATATAAAGAAGCTCTTTGGGTGTCATGTTCTATTCCTCCAAAATAAAATTAGTGCTTTCGCCCTATAATATTGTTTGCAGCATTTTTGAGGATATACTTTTAAATCTAATCCACTTGAAGTAACTGCCAAACTGTGCTAAAATTCACACATTGTGACAATTGAGGTAATTTCATCATGAATGAATTAAAACGAATGGCGGCAATACACGATTTGTCAGGCCTCGGCAAATGCTCTCTTACAGTTGCCCTGCCGATTGTTTCCGCCAGCGGAGTTGAGTGCTGCTGTATTCCCACGGCTCTGCTTTCCACCCATACGGGAGGATTTGAGGGATGGACCTTCCGGGACTTGTCCGAGGATATTGTGCCTATTGCAAGCCATTGGAATGAGCTTAATGTAAGATTTGACGCGGTTTATTCCGGCTATCTTGCATCTCCCGAGCAGGGCAGACTTTTAGAGCAGACAATTGATCTCATTGCAGGGGAGAGTACCCTTGTAATCGTTGATCCAGCTATGGCCGACAACGGAAAATACTATGCAAATCTCGGCGAGCAGATGTCGGACTGCTTTCGCAGCCTTATGGCGAAGGCCGACGTTGTAACACCCAATATTACCGAGGCCTGTTTTATAACAAATACGGAATATGTCAGCGGCCCCTGCACAATGGAGTTTGTGGAAGAGCTTATCGAAAAGCTCATGACATTTGGCCCGAAAATCGTTGCAATTACAGGCGTAAGCCTTGAAAAGGGCAAGGTCGGCGTTGTCGCGAAGTCCAAAGCCAATGGAAAAATCTGCGTCGTTATGAATGATGCAAGGGAAGGAATGTTCCACGGAGCCGGGGATATTTTCGCCTCCTCCTTTGCTGCCCTGCTTACCAGGGGAGCAGAGCTTGAAACAGCCCTCGAGACCGCTGAAAAGTTTGTTGCCGACTGCATTGAACGCACAGAAAAACGCGGAGCTCCGAGACACTACGGAATGGATTTTGAGAGCGCGCTTCCGGAGTATATTAACAGCATAAAAAGTATATTTTGAGAGAAAAAAGCCTGTCTGAAAAAGGACAGGCTTTTTTGCGGTTTTGATACTTTCCAAATACTGTAACATCGGATAAATGTAGACATAATTGACTAAAATGTAATAAAAAATTTGGATCAATATAATTATATATTGCTTGCATAATAACAATGTTTGTGTTAAACTGTTATCAATAATGCGTATCGTGTATAATTGCGCATATCCAAGGGGGGACATTATTGGAAAATAACGCAAAAATTATTGCTGTTGCAGGTAAAGGCGGTGTCGGCAAGACATCCATTTCTGCCTCTATTGTAAGACTTTTGGTGGAGAACTTCCCCGACAAAAGAATTCTGGCGATTGACGCAGACCCCGCAGTAGGCCTTTCTGTTGCTCTCGGCGTTGATGTTCAGCTTACTCTGGACGATATCCGCATGAGCATAGTCGACAGTGTCGAAAACGGTGAGACTCGCGAGGCTCTTGAACTGCTCAGCGAAGCAAGATTCAGAATCTTTGATGCACTGGTTGAAATGCCCGGATTTGCATTCCTGGGTATAGGCCGTCCCGAAAGCTCCGGCTGCTACTGCAAGGTAAACTCCTACCTGAAGGAAGTTATCGGCATTTTGGCCAACAGCTTTGACTATGTTGTAATTGACGGCGAAGCAGGCATTGAACAGATTCAGCGCCGCGTAATGGATAAGGTAACCCATCTTCTGCTCGTCACTGACCAGAGCAAGAAGGGCGTTCAGGTTATCGGAACCATTAAGGACGTGGCAGACGACCTTATCGTTTATGAGAAGATCGCCGCAATTATCAACCGTATGACCAATCCCGAGCTTGCCGAGCTTATCGAGGCTCCGGGCGTGGACATAGCAGCTTTCATCCCCGCAGACGGTGCTTTTGCCGCAAATGAAATCAAGGGCAAGAGCGTGCTCGAGCTGCCTGCGGATTCCGTAATGCTCAATGGAGTAAAGGAAGCACTCCAAAAAATAGAAATTCTTTAAGAAGAGGTGTAACATTTGAAAGATCTTAAGCATCTGATCTACTTCGAAGGTCTTCTTGAGGATGCCAACAACGAATTGGTAAAGCAGTATCAGGACGAAGGCAACATTTGCCTCGCTTATACCTGCTTCCACATTCCTGAGGTTCTCCTTAATGTAGACAACTGTTTCTCCGTGCGTCTGCGCGCACCCAAAACCAGTTCTATCGACATCTCCACCTACTACATGTCCAACTACACCTGCGAATACGCACGTGCACTGGTTGAACGTGGCATCGAGGGCGGCTACAAGTTCCTCGACGCAATGATAGGTGTTGACGCATGCTCGATGATGAACCGTGCAATGGAGCACTTTGAAATTCTCAATGTCAATGAGAAAGAAAAGTTCTTCGTTACCCACTGCGATATGCCTTACAAGCTCACCGATTACACTCTCGAGTGCTACATCAAGCAGATGCGCCTGCGCGTGCTTGACCGCATGACCGAGACCTTCGGTGTTGATACCTCCGATAAGGCAATCCGCAAGGCAGTTAAGGAACACAACGAAGTCTGCAAGATCATCTCCGAAATCGGCGAGATGCGCAAGGCAGAGAACCCCGTTATCACCGGTTACGAGTTCGCAATTCTGAACCTCGTTACCTACTGCTGCCCCAAGGCACTCATCCTTCCCAAGCTGAAGGAAACCCTTAAGGAACTCAAGAGCCGCAAGCCCGATCCCAAGCCTTGGTTCCGCGCAAGAGTCGCTGTTGTCGGTTCCGAAATCGACGACCCCGAACTCATTAAGCTTATTGAAGGCACCGGCGCAATGGTCGTTGCTGACCGTTTCTGCTTCGGTTCCGTTCCCGGCCGCGAAGTTATCGAGCTGAACGACGAGGAAGATGCACTTACCCAGATCTGCCGCCACTACATGGAAGTTGCAGAATGCGCACGTTACATATCCGACGAGAAGGTTCAGCAGCGTCGTGACACCGCTGACCGCCTCGCAAAGGAATTCAATGCCGACGGTATCATCTACGAGCAGATGAAGTACTGCGACTACTGGGGCTTCGAGCGTGCACTCGTTTCTCATGTTATGCATGAAGAATACGGCTGGCCCGTACTGTCCATCGACAGACTGTACAACAACGGCAACTCCGGCCAGCTGCGTACCCGCTGCCAGGCATTCGTTGAATCTCTCGAGATCAAAAAGATTCACAAGGAGGCTGACAAGTAATGGCTAAGAAAGAAAAGATCCAGTACCCCAATCCTAAGGTATGGAAATGCAAAGATAATATCGACTGGAAAAAGCAGGCCGAAAACCTGAAGGTCGTTGGCGGTATCTTTGTTGAAATGCTCAAAGAAACCGACTGGAAAGCCTTCGGCGCAAGACAGAAGGAACTGGCAAAGCAGTTTGTTGACCGCGTCAAGGAAGAGGGCCAGGCATTTATGGCACTCGATGCAAACGGCAAGATGGACCTCATCAAGAACGGTGAAAAGCACCTGGGCCGTCTGTACGCAAAGGGCGCAATGGCAACCGTACGTCGTGAGTGGCGTGGCGTTAAGGACACCGCATATGACTTCAAAGAATGGGCTCGTATGTGGGGCATGCTCCTCATGACCTTCTCCAAGGACCTCATCCCCGCACTGAACAGTGCTCTGTACTACCGCTGGATGATCTCCTACTTCTGCTGCCACGGCTTCATGGATAAGAACCTCATGGGTCTCCGCGGTGCAAACCTCCGCATGAGCCATCTGGTAACCTATGATATCTTCCGCTACGTTGCAGAAAACCTCGTTATCTGCGCAAAGGCTGACCGCAAGAACGGCAACAGCAATGAACTCAATAAGATGCTCGTTTCCTTCGACGAAATGACCATGGGTCAGCTCTTCGCAGGCTTCCCCGATCTGATTGCAGTTCCTCATCAGATGTTCCCCGTATTCCTGGTATCCGAAATCGACCAGCTGACCTGTGTTCCTTACATTGACGCAGTTGAGTCCTTCGGCCTGCCCGCAGACTGCTGCCCCGTTCCTTCTTCCGAATGTGGCGCACTGGTAAATGACTCCCTGCCTCACATCGGCAATGGCTTCATTTCCAGCTCCATGCCCTGCGACGGCTCCACCATGGCATCCTCTTACTTCAAGCGTCGTTTCCCCGACACTCCCGTATTCCATCTCTGCTTCCCCGTACGTTACCTCGATGAGGAAACCGTACAGTGCGGTGCTGATGACATCAAGGCATGCATCGCATGGATCGAAGAGAAGTTCGGCGTAAAGTGGAGCTGGGAAAACTACTTCAAGACCATCAAGCGCTTCAATCAGGAAACTGACTACGAGCTGCAGAAGTGGGAAGTAAACAAGTCCGCATATCCTCAGTTCCTCGGACCGTCCTACGAGCTGTTCCGCAAGTGGAACTACGAGATGGACGGCGGCTGCGATCCTCGCGCAATGAAGACCTGCGAGAAGGTTGATCGTCTCCTGATGCAGGCATATGCTGCTAAGGAAGAACCCTGGCCCGGCAAGATGAAGTACCGTGCACTGGTATGGTCCTGCCCCGCTCACTACTATGCAAACTTCTCCAACTGGGCAGCAAACTGCTGGGGCATCAATGTCCTGGTCGAGATGGAATCCCTCAACTATACCAAGCACCTCGAGACCGAGGACAAGGAAGAGGCACTCCGCGACCTGGCTCGCCTCTACGAGCGTATGGTTATGCGTCGCCACACCAACGGCGGTTACCAGAACGTTGTTGACGAATGCTGGAGACAGTGCGAAGAGTGGAATGCTCAGATCGTTCTCATGTATCAGAACGTTGCCTGCAAGAACATGGCTACCGTACAGGGTATCCTGGACGAGCAGGGCCGTGAACGTGGCCTCGACCTTATCTGGATCGAGCACGACCTCATGGACCCCCGTACCGTTTCCCGCCGTACCATGCGTGACAAGGTCAATGAGTACATGCGTACCGTCCTGAATGCAGAGCCTGTCGATCCTTCTCTCGTAGAGTTCGAAGACGAAGTCTGCATGTAATTCACAATCAAAAGAAATAATTTTTGGAGGAAATATAAATGAAGTATTTTGGCGGCTGCGACGTAGGTTCCACCTACACCAAGGCAGTTATTC
>JAUMWD010000011.1:49081-58026 GCA_030529825.1 Bacillota bacterium | reverse complement strand
GGTAAGACCGCTGTCGCCCTGGGGACCGCCGATTACAAAGCGGCCGGTGGGGTTTACATAATACTTTGTATTCTCATCCAGCAGCTCTGCGGGGACAGTGTGCTTAATGACAAGCTCAATCATATCCCTGCGAATCTGCTCAAGAGTTGCCTCCGGAGCGTGCTGGGTGGAGAGAACAACGGTGTCAACTCTTACGGGCTTGCCATTTTCGTCATACTCCACGGTAACCTGAGTCTTGCCGTCGGGGCGGAGATAGTCAACCAGCTCCTGCTTTCTGACCTCTGCAAGGCGCTTTGCCATCTTATGGGACAGAGAAATTGCCAGAGGCATAAGCTCGGGAGTTTCGTTGCAGGCATAGCCGAACATCATGCCCTGGTCGCCGGCGCCGTTATCAAGCTCCGCATCGCCGTTTTCCTTGGCTTCAAGAGACTTGTCAACGCCGAGAGCAATGTCCTCGGACTGCTCGTCAATATTGGTGATGATGCCGCAGGTGTCGCAGTCAAAGCCGTACTTTGCGCGGTCATAGCCGATGTCGCGGATTACGCCGCGGGCGATTTTTGGAATGTCAATATAGCATTCGGTGCTGATTTCGCCCATAATATGGACAAGACCGGTGGAAACGCAGGTTTCGCAGGCTACACGGCCGTTGGGATCCTGCTCAAGGATTGCGTCCAGAATCGCGTCAGAAATCTGGTCACAGATTTTGTCGGGATGCCCCTCGGTTACGGATTCGGATGTAAACAGTCTTTTGCTCATTTTCTTTTCCTCCAGAAATTTTATTTCTGAACACCGTTGCAAATGAAAAACTCCGTCGGAAACCGACGGAGTAAGATACTTGGTTAATTCCTCATCTTTCGATAATCACCGCCGGATTTAGCACCTTGCTTACGCAGGTTGCCGGGCTTCACAGGGCCGTTCCCTCCACCACTCTTGATAAGGTGTTCAGTTGTTTACCGTGCAATTATATTGATATAACTCTGTTATGTCAAGTAGGATTTTCAAAAATTTTTTATTATTTTGCATTAAAGCTGAATTATTTCCTGCGAATATAGAGAGGTCCTTCTTCTCCGTATTCTCCTGTGGGCAGAAAGCCTGCCTTGCAGAGAACCTTTTGGGAAGCGATATTGGACTCTTCCGTTTCAGCCGTAACATCGGAGACGCAAGGCTGCTTCAGCGCCCAATCCACCAGTGCGGACACTGCCTCCGTTGCATAGCCGCGGCCTTGATGCTCCTCTGCGATGCCGTAGCCTATCTCCGCGCTTCCCTCTTCGGAAAGTCCCTTGAAGCAAAGCTCACCGATATGGGTGCCGTCGGCTAATTCAATCATCCAGATAGCGTACCACTCATATTGTTCGGGATTGGCAAGACAGCCCTTCAGCATTTCCGTGTAGGCGGCTTTCAGAAAATCCACAGACTGTGCCGCAATAAATGCTTCCATCTGCTGACGTGAAGCCGCATATATTTTCAAACGATTTGTTTCTATCATGTTTTCCTCACTAACAATTTTGGACTTGCTTATTCATTATACCGCAACTATGCAAGTCACGGCATAAAAAAGCCGTAGACTTTATAAAAATCTACGGTTTTTTATGGCGGAGAGTGTGGGATTCGAACCCACGTGGGCGTGAGCCCAAACGGTTTTCAAGACCGCCTCGTTATGACCACTTCGATAACTCTCCACATGATTTGCTTTTTATTTATACCACATTAACCATTAAGTGTCAACGGATAAAGCGGTATAAAAAATCCTGCATCATCTGATGCAGGATTTTGGTGCGAGAGAGGAGACTTGAACTCCCACGTCGGTTGACACACGCCCCTCAAACGTGCCTGTCTACCTGTTCCAGCACTCTCGCATACCTCAAAGGCATGGATTATTATAGCAGAATTTTCGCCAATGTCAAGTACCTAATTCAAATTCTTTTTTCCCGCTTTTTTAGGCGCTTCGAAAAAACTACATTCGGAATTTTTATTGTTTTTCGATAAATTTTTATTGACTTTAGGCTCAGATAGTGATATTCTTCCGTTGAAAAACACTGTTGGAGGTATGGTTATGCTAAAGATTCCGAGAAATGCATCGGTTACAATTTCTCTTATTATGGCGGTCATCTTCTTTTTTGCCGTTGTGGCGGGTATGATTATGGCTCCGAAGCTGGTACAGCTGATGATCGACACTCCCGACAATTTCGGTAATCGCGGTGAAATCTCTGACGGAGGCAGATGCTATGTGCTCGGTACCTTCTATGCAATACTTGTTATTATTGCCGCCGCGGACATTATGATGTTCAAAATTCTCGACAATGTACGCAAGGGTATTGTTTTCACAGAAGGAACCGTTGCCCTCATACGCTATGTCTCCTGGTGCTGCATTGCAGTCGGTGTTTTCTTCTTCTCAATAGGAGGATATTTTCAGCTCTGTATCATTGCGGGCTTTGCCGCTGTTTTCGGAGGCTTCTGCATCCGCGTTGTAAAAAATGTTATTGAAGAAGCCACTGCAATAAAGAGTGAAAACGACCTGACGGTTTGAGGTGGCAAATGATTGTAATTAATCTTGATGTTATGATGGCCAAGCGTAAAATGAGCCTCAATGAGTTGTCTGATAAGGTGGGCATTACCCTTTCAAACCTTTCCATTCTGAAAAACAACAAGGCCAAGGCCATCCGTTTTTCCACCCTCGACGCAATCTGCAAAGCGCTTGACTGCCGCGTTGAGGACATTATCGAATATACGGAGGATTGACTGTGAAAAAGCTGAACAGGCTTGCAATCGCAGACGGCGTTGCCCGAGCTCTGGCGCTTAAACTGATTACGGAGCTTTCTTCTTCAATCTATCTCATCGGCACAGACGATGTTTTAATATCGTGGCTACTCTACGCAGTATTGGCGTTTGCTGTCCCTGCCTGTTTCTTTTTCGGTCACAGCAAAACAATACGCCTCAATGCTAACCGATATTTTCTCATTAGTTTCATTTCCTTTATAGTTTTCTTATTTATTGTAATCATAAATTCCGGTACCGTAGATATAAGGCTATTCCCCCGCCGTGAGTTATATGATGCCGACGGCTTAGTATTCGTTTTAGGAACACAAATCTTCTTTGCCGTCAATCTCATATGCCGCTTTACCGGCTATGCAACACTAAAATCCCGTTCTGACAAGGAGACAAACCATGAACGAAAATTTAAATCCTGACTTCATGCGAAAGCCAAAGCGCGAATACACCGCAATCGAAGCGGTTTTCGCATGGCTATGCCTTATATTCAGCTATCTGCTCTGCCGCGTATTCCCCGTTGTGGATCATCCTCTTGGCGGTATGCTGTTCACAGTAAGCCTCTACTTTGTAACTGCAGTTGTGCTCAAGATACGCGGCGCAAAATTCAGCCTTCTTTCCGTACTTTTTGCGCTATCCGCCCTTGTCATGCAGGCGGCGCTGATTTTAAGCGCTAACAGCACTATACACTTCTTTGTTTACTCATATGCGCTGCTTGTATATCTGTACTTCCTCTACTCAAGCTTCGGCAACAGCATTGAGGGCGGTTTTTCCGATTGTGTTGCGGCGGATTTTCTGAAGGCAATATTTGTGATGCCTTTCAGCGCCTTTGCAAGCATTTTCAGAGCTCTCTCCTCAAGTCTCGGTCATAAGGGCGGAAAGTCAATACTGCGCATACTTCTCGGTGTTGCTTTAGCACTGATTCCCACAGTGGTCATTGTACTCTTGCTCTCCTACGACGAAGGCTTTACGGACATTTTAGACAGCATATTCAGCTTTTCTTTCGAAGATATATTCTCACAGTTTTTCAGCATCACCTTCGCTGTTCCCATTGCAATGTATAGCTACGGTCTATTCATAGCCTCTGTCGACAAGAAGAACACCGAGGTTATGAGCAAGGAAAAATGCATAAAGTTCTTTGAGAAGCTGAAAATAACTCCCGTTATAACCGTTTTCATTGCCGTACTGCCTGTGATTGCAGTTTACATAATATTTTTCGTTTCCCAGTGGCAATACTATGTATCGGGTTTTTCAGGCGTGCTTCCCAAAAATTTAAGCTATGCCGAATATGCCCGCAGCGGCTTCTTTGAGCTGTGTATCGTATCCTTTATTAACTTTTTCATCATTACTGCCGTCAGCGTATTTTCAAAGCGAAACGGAAAAGCGCAAACGCTTATTATCAAAGCCATCAACCTCATTCTTTCCCTTGCAACCCTCGTGCTGATTGCCACCGCAATTTCCAAAATGGCAATGTATATTAACTACTACGGTCTTACTCCCCGCAGAGTTTACGCAAGCTGGGGCATGATAGTGCTTGCAGTTGTATTTCTGCTCATTATGCTCAAGCAGTTTATACCTCGTCTCAAGATAATCGCCTCGATAATCCTTGTGACAGTTATTCTCTTCGGCGCTCTTTCTCTTTCGGGAGTTGACCGCTTCATTGCCGAATACAATGTTGACCGCTATCTTGACGGCAGCCTTGAGAAGGTGGACATTGAAGCCCTCACCGACCTGGGAGACGCGGGAGTTCCCCAGCTTGTTCGTCTTGCAAAGGCAATTGACGGGGAAAACGGCACGGACATTGCAGCCATTAAGCCCGAGCAACTGCACACCTACAGTATGTACACCGACCTTGTAATTGCCCTGCACAGTTTTGACTATTCAGACTGTGGTTTCTTCAGTTACACAATTCCTCAGGCCAAGGCAAAAGCCGCACTTGCGGAGCTGGGCATTGAGTCTTGGGAATACGATGATTTCTGCAAGCTTCCTTTCAATCTCAGGCCAGACGCATGACATAAAAACAAAACATTTTAATTTTTGAATATACTCTCAATATCCGCACAAAATACCTCCGTAAACAAAAATTACGGAGGTATTTTTCATGTCAAAGCGAATTTCCATATCCGTTTCCCTGCTTTTGGCACTTGTACTCTGTCTCGGTCTGATACCTGCTTTGGCAAGCAGCTCCTCACCCGTGGCAGAAAACTTTGAATTTCAGACCTATCGCGGTGTGTCCTTCGGCGGTCAGCTTTCCGCAATTGATCCCGACGGCGACACCCTGAGCTTTGAAATCACCACGCAGCCTGTCAAAGGTTCAATAGAGCTTTGCGATGACGGCAGCTTTGTCTACACGCCCGAGGACGGCAAAAAGGGCAAGGATTATTTCGGCTATAAGGCCGTTGACGCAGAGGGCAATTATTCCCAGGAAGCAACAGTTATCATTAAGCTAATTAAGCAGAAGTGTGATGTCAGCTACACCGATATGGAGGGCAGCGCCAGCTACTGCAGTGCGATTCGGCTTGCGGAATGCGGTGCATTTATCGGCAAGCAGCTTGACGGCGAATACTACTTTGAGCCCCAACACACCGTAACCCGTGGCGAGTTTTTGAGTATGTGCCTTGCCGCGACAGGTGCCGACCTGCTCAAGGGTGTTGTCAGTACAGGCTTCACCGATGACAGCGACATTCCCGACTGGCAGAAGGCCGGCGTTTCCACAGCGGTAAAAAACGGCATTGTCAAGGGCTACAGCGACGCAAATGGCGCGCATTTTGACGCCGGCAGCGAAATCAGCCGTGCCGAGGCCATGGTTATGCTGAGCCGTACTCTACAGCTTACCGATGTGAGCTACTATGATGTTGACGGCGATGTACCTGCATTTGCAGTTCAGGCCGCCGCAAATTTAGCCGCCTGCAATGTAATAAGCAGCACTACTGCCGCCGCCGCTTCCCTTACACGAGCCGAAGCCGCGGATATGCTTGCCGCAGCAATGGTGCTCATAGACGGAAGATAAGCAAACACACCCTTTGGCAATACGCCAAAGGGTGTACTTTTATTTTTTCAGTTTTTCCGCAAGAGCCTCATCGGCTTCCGCCATAAGGGTGCTGTAATCGGTATATATTACCTTGCCGGGCATGGAGCCTGCAGGCTTTTTAACAAAGCGCACCATGGTATAATCCACGGCGGTTTTGCCGCCCTCGCGTCCCTGGGAATAGTAAACCGCAAGAGATGCTGCCTCCTCAACTGTCTTTTCAGGAGGCTCAAGGCCGTCGCAGCTGATAATCACATGGCTTCCGTGGACATTTTTGGTGTGAAGCCAGTAATCCGTTCTTCGTGCGGTTTTTGTGGTCAGCTCGTCATTCTGGGCGTTACTGCGCCCCACAAGGATTTCAAATCCATCAGAGGACACAAACTGTATTGGCCCCTGCTTTTTAATTTTTTCGGGCTTTGCGCCCTTTTGTTTCCTGATATAGCCTGTTTCCGTTAGCTCGCGGCGAATCTCCGCAAGGTCGCGCTCCGACTCCGCGCGCTCCACCTCATCAAGGACGCTGTTGAGATAGTCAAGCTGTTTTTCACCCTCGGCAATCAGCTTTGTCAGATGTATTTCCGCTGCTTTGAGCTTATTATACTCCTTAAACATACTCTCCGCATTTTTCTGCGGAGTTTTCAGCACATCAAGAGTAACCTCAATCTCGGGGCAGCCGTCGGCATAATAATCCTCACAAACAAGGCTCCTGTCGCCTTTTTTCACCCGATACATATTTGCGGTGAGAAGCTCCGCGTTTTTCCGTATTTCCTCTCTGCCCTCTGTACGCTTGAGCTCCTCACGCTGAAGCACTAACTTCTTTGCAATGCGGTCCCGGTTTGTCTTAACGCTGTGGCTCAGCTCCTTTGAGCGTCTGTGCTGACGCTCAAGTCTCTCTCGTTTTGAGTAATATGCGTCTAAAAGCCGGGAGAAGCTCTCGAAGCGCTCCTCCTTATACTCTCCGCCGTACTGATGCAGTGACATAAAGGAAAAATCTTTCGGTTTTCCGTCACAGGTGAGAAGTGTCGGCACGAAGTCCTCTGCCGCAACCATATCTGTAAAGGCATCAAGAGCATTGCCTATAAGCTCCTCGTCATCGAAGGCTCTGTGGGCAAGCTCACGACAAATCAGGGGCGAAAGTCCGGAGAAGCAGTCCATAAGCCGCTTATCAAGAGGCTTTCCGCGGTCAGCCGCAGCAAGCATTTTCCTTCTGGCATCGCTGTCCAACAAAAAAACAAGGGGCTTTTTCTGCTGCGGCGGCAGGCGGTAAATCATACCCGGAAGCATTCTGCGCTCGGCATCGCCGCCGTAATCCATGCGCCGCAGGCAGTCCACAATTCTACCGTCTGCGCCAATCAGAACAAGATTAGCGCTGCGCCCCATGAGCTCCACCGCAAGTCTGATGCTGATGATGTCGCCAAGTTCATTGTGTGTTGTTATGTCAACTAATAGCAAGCGCTCGTAATCGGGCTGTGTCAGCTTTTCGATTCTGCCGCTTACAAGATATTTGCGCAGAAGCATACAGAACATGGGCGGCTCGGCAGGATTTTCAAAGCCTGCATCGGTGAGCTGAATTCGTCCGCTGCCTGCGCCGGCGTTAATCAGGAGCTTCATATTCTCGCCGTTATTGCGTACGGAGATAATGACCTGATCGCGCTCCGGCTGCTGCACCTTGTCGATGCGTGCGCCCTCCAGTTTCGGGCGAAGCTCCTTCACAAGTGCGGAAAGAAGTATTGCATCAAGTGCCATCAGTCTTCCTCCACGCAGGCGGCATAAAGCTCATTTATGCGTTCTGTTCTTCCCAGCAGATACAGCCAGCCGAACAAAGCCTCAAGTCCAGTAGCCGCGTGATATTGACCGATATCCGCCTTCTGGGGTATGGAATTGACCTTTGTATTGCGGCCTCGCTTGTAAACAGCCATTTCCTCCGCTGTGAGAATCGGAAGCATGCGCTCTGCAGCCTTTGCCTGTGCCGGTGCATTTACTATGGCAACGGTTCTGCGGTGAAGATCTCCCACACCCGTATGGCCCTTACTGCACAGCATAGTGCGTGTAAGCAGCTCATATACGCCGTCTCCCACATGGGCAAGGCCCAGCATGCTTACGGCGTTTGCCTCGGTTATATTCATATTTGGGTTAAAGTAATCCATAACCTTACCTCTGCTGAAAAAGGGTGCTGAAGCACCCTTTTTTGTTAATTATCGAAATCATCGGGATTGATATTTTCAATGGGAGCCGTTCCCTGCACCGACTGCATCTCCATCCACTGTTCGCGGGTAATGAGTACCTGACGGGGCTTGGAGCCCTCGAAGGGGCCGAGAATGCCCATTTCCTCCATCTGGTCGATGATGCGTGCGGCTCTTGCATAACCCAGCTTGAGACGGCGCTGCAGCATTGAAACGGAGGCCTGCTTTGTATCGAAGATAACATCAACGGCCTGGGGCAGCAAGTCGTCATAATCGCCCTTGTCGCCTGCATCCTCTTTGTCGGCGTTTTTGTTATTCGCATTTTTGTCCTCGGCTGCCTTTTCGATCTGGGCCATGATGTCCTGACTGTATTCGGGCTGTGCCTGCTCCTTGATAAAGCTGACAATTGCGTCGCGCTCTTCATCGCTGACAAATGCGCCCTGAACACGCAGGGGCTTGCCGCAGCCCAAGGGTGCATAGAGCATATCGCCCATGCCTATGAGCTTTTCGGCACCCACATTATCCAGGATAATGCGGCTTTCAAGTCCGGAGGAAACCGCAAAGGCTATGCGGCTGGGGATATTTGCTTTCATAAGGCCTGTAATAACATCGGCAGAAGGACGCTGGGTTGCAATTACAAGGTGCATACCTGCGGCACGGCCCATCTGGGCAACGCGGCAGATGCTTTCCTCAACATCCTTGGAGGCCACTAGCATAAGGTCTGCCAACTCATCGATGACGACAACCACATTGGGCATCTTGGGCTGTCCGTTTGCCAGAAGATGCTCATTATATGCCTCAAGGCCTCTGACGCCTATTTCAGAGAAGAGGCGGTAACGCTTCAGCATTTCCGTAACGGCCCACTGAAGAGCGCCTGCGGCCTTCTTGGGATCGGTTACAACGGGAATATACAGGTGGGGAATGCCGTTATACACGCCCATTTCAACCATCTTGGGGTCAATCATAATGAG
>JAUMWD010000011.1:47266-49071 GCA_030529825.1 Bacillota bacterium | reverse complement strand
CCACCATTTAGCGATCCACCATGATAAAGCGGACTTCATCAGGTGTGGACTTATAGAGCAGACTGATGATGAGTGAGTTCATACAGACGGACTTACCGGAGCCCGTGGTACCTGCAATGAGCAGATGGGGCAGCTTGGAGATATTGCCCACAACAGGCTCGCCGCCGATATCCTTGCCGATGGCAAAGGTCAGGTCGGATTTTGCCTTGCTGAACTTGGGAGAATCAATGATATCACGGAGATATACGGTGCTTACCAGCTTGTTGGGGACCTCAATACCCACCGTGGAAATTTTTTCGGGGATAGGTGCAATTCTTACGCTTACAACACCTAATGCAAGGGCAATATCGCCTGCCAGGTTTGTAAGTCTGCTGAGCTTCACGCCCTGCTCCAGCTCAACATCGTATCTTGTAACGGTGGGCCCGTGAGTGGTATCCACTACCTTTGCGCTTACCCCGAAGCTCTTAATTGCACTTTCAAGTCTTTCTCGATTGGTGCGAAGCTCGGCTGCGGAATCGGTGGCAACGCTGTGTCCCTTTTTAAGAAGGAAAATCGGCGGTTTTTCATATTCTCCGTTCTTATCGGCAGACTCTATTTCCTCCGCCACGGCAGCGGTCTGTGCCGCCATTTCATCGTTGCTCATTTTCTTGGGAGGCTCTTTTACCTCTGCAGCGGCTGTGCGGCCGTTGCCCTGGAGATTCACGGGAGCAACTCCCGCAATTTTTTCAGCCTCTTCAATGGAAACAGGCTCCACATTTTCGGTATGGTCGATTTTTTCCTCACGGGCAGGTCTTACACGGCTTCTGTTTCGGAGAATTCCCTTCTCTTCATCCTTCTTTGCCGCTACAGCCGCATCCTTCTTAATGCTGACGGGCTCATCAACAGGCTCATCATCCATGGGAATATCAACGCCGCGCTTTACCTTTTTGGGCTTTTCCAATATGGGCTCTTCATCCTCAACCACAGGCTTTTTCATCTTGGGCTTGCGCTGGGGTTCGGGCTCCTCCTCATACTCGGGAAGCTCACGGGCACTGACAAGCTCATAAATCTTTTTAAAGGTAATGTTAAGTGCCGCCATAGTGAAAATGATTATAAGCAGGAACAGCACAATGCCTGCGGCAACAGCCGTGATTGCATTCTCAAGCCCGTAGGATATAAGGCTGCCTATTACGCCGCCGCACTCCATGTCTATGCCTTTGGTATAGAGGCTCTCAATGAGGCTGGAGGTTTCATCGAGGATAAGCTTGGATGCAATCAGGTCAACAAAGGCCGACACAACCACGGGGATGAGTAATGCCGATGTTGTTCGCCATGTAACAGGTCTGCCGCGATGGAAGCCTAAAATTATTGCCGCAAGGCCAAATGCGGGGCCCACGGCATAGAAGCCGTAGCCGAGCAAGCCCTTTATAACCTTGCATACAGCCGCCACAAGGAAGCCATCGTCACCGGTAAAATAGCCGATGACAACGAGAATTGCCAGCACGCCGAATATGGCCGCCGCAATCTCACGACGAACGGGCTTTTTCTGGGGTGCGCTGCTCTTTTTGGAGCTGCTCTGCTTGCCCTTGGTGCTGCCCTTCTTCGCAGTGCTCTTACTGCTTCCGGAGGTTTTCTTTTTTGTTGTGGTCTGTGCCATCATATGTCCCCTTTTCAGGTAATTTTTCAGAAGATTATTGTAAGTACAACGGTTAGAACGCCTACAACCCAGCAGTAATAGGCAAAGCCGCCGAAGCTGCCCTTCTTGGCAACATGCTTAATAACACGGATTGCAAACACGCCGGATACCATGGCAACCACCATGCCCA
>JAUMWD010000011.1:0-47256 GCA_030529825.1 Bacillota bacterium | reverse complement strand
AGCGCAGCATCGATGCCGGCCTTGCAGGCCTTGACGAACTCAAGTATTGTAGCACCGAGAACCGCGGGAATACTCATAAGCATAGAGAACTTAACCGCAAACTCTCTGCGATGGCCTGTGGCAATACCTGCGGTAATGGTTGCGCCGGAACGGGAAATGCCCGGAAGCGTTGCGACACACTGGCAAAGGCCTATTAAAAGTGCATCCTTGAACAGGCTGTTCTTTGCGGTCTTTTCCCCCGGCGTCATTTTATCCGCCACGAAAAGCATAAAACCGGTGAGAATCAGTGCTACGCCCACGAACAGGGTTTTACCGTTCAGCAAATCTATGTAGTCGTTAATGGGGATAATAAGCAGAAGCGGAACGGTTGCAGCGCAGATGAGCAGGAACAGTCGAGCCGAATACATGGGCTTGCGTCTGCCGTCTGCCGTAACAGCGGCCTCGCCGCGAAGCATCGCCATAACCTCGTTGAACATTTTGAGGATTTCCTCCCAATAAACGAAGCAAATGGCAATCAGCGTACCTAAATGCAGCAGCACATCGAAAAACATATTGCTTTCAAGGCTGGACAAACCAAAAAGGTTTTCCAGAATTGACAAATGTCCCGAGCTTGAAATAGGGAGAAATTCAGCGATTCCCTGCGTTAATCCCAGAATAATTGCATTACCTATGGACATTTAAACAGTCCTTTCTATGTTGTTATGTAACCTTATTTTTTAATAATAGCATAGAATATAATAAAGTACAAGTCGAAGTAATAAAAAAAGACTGCAAAGCAGTCTTTTTATTTGCTGTGAAGATATTGCAGCGCATCGGACAGAGTACCTACGCTGTCTATAAGTCCGCAGGCCACAGCCTCCTCGCCGTAAATGATGCTGCCCACATCGTTTGCAAGCTCATCTGTCTGTGTCATAAGCGCTCTGTACTTTTCCTCGGAAATATCCGAATGGTTTATTACAAAGGATACAATCCTGTCCTGAATACGGGAAAGATAGTTATAGGTCTGGGGCGCACCTATAACAACTCCGTTCAGACGCACGGGATGAATTGTCATAGCCGCACTGGGAGCGATAAGACTTCTTTTGGCGGCGACCGCTAAAGGTACGCCTATGGAGTGACCGCCACCCAGCACCAGTGACACCGTAGGCTTTGTCATTCCGGCGATGAGCTCCGCAATTCCAAGACCTGCCTCCACATCGCCGCCTGCCGTATTCAGCAGAATAAGCAGTCCCTTGATGTCCGGGGTTTCCTCCACCGCCGCCAGAAGAGGCATAATATGCTCATATTTAGTCGTTTTTACATCATCGGGCAGCACCTGATGGCCCTCCACCTGCCCCACAATAGTCAGACATTGGATACTCCCCTCTTTCGCTCCGCCGAGTTCCTTTATCTCATCCAAAAAAATCACCTCAAAGCAATTTTGTGTGCTTGGAGGTGATTTTAAACTCATATATCAGTATTTTTCATTATATGCTGACAGAACGCCCTTGTAGGTCATGTAGCAGTCAAACTTTGATACGACCTCAAAGGGTGCGTGCATACTCAAAACGGGTACACCTGCGTCTATGGTGTCGATATTGCGGTTTGCCATGAACTGGGCGATGGTGCCGCCGCCGCCCTGGTCCACCTTGCCAAGCTCGCACATCTGCCAGACAACATCGTTGTCTGCAAAAATTCTGCGGAGGTGTGCCACGACCTCGGCGGAGGCATCGGAGGTACCTGACTTGCCTCTTGCGCCGGTGAATTTACAGATACCCATGCCGTAGTTGAGCTTTGCCTCGTTGCGCTTTTCGGAGACCTCTGGGAAATTGGGGTCAAAGGCATTGCACACATCGGCGGAAATGCAGAAGCTGTTTTCAAAGCATCTTCTCGCGGAGGCACCCGTCTGCTCGCACAAATCCTCCATGAAGCACTCGAAGGCACGGCTCTGCATACCGCTGACGCCCATGGATCCGATTTCCTCCTTGTCCGCAAGGATGCAGACGCAGGTCTTGGAGGGAACGCCCTCAAGGTCAAGCATTGCCTTGAGCTCCGCAAAGGCACATACGCGGTCATCATGGCCGTAGCCGCCGATGAGACTGCGGTCAAGACCGATTTCACGGACCTCAAAGGCGGGAACCGCGGTAAGCTCTGCGGAGAGGAAATCCTCCTCCGCAATACCGTAGCGGTCGTTGAGAATGCTCATAACCGCCAGCTTCACTCTGTCCTTGCCCTCGTCTGCATAGGGTACGCTGCCAATGAGAATGTTGAGGCCCTCGCCCTTGATACCCTCATTCATGGGCTTGGAAACCTGATCCTTTGCAAGATGAGGCAGCAGGTCTGTAATTACAAACTGGGGATCCTCGCTCTCACGGCCAATGGCAACATCAAGGACCTCACCGTTCTTTAAGGCAACAACGCCGTGGAGTTCCAAAGGAATGGTAACCCACTGATATTTCTTGATTCCGCCGTAGTAATGTGTCTTAAAATATGCCAGCTCGTCGGTTTCATAAAGAGGCTTCTGCTTAAGGTCAATACGGGGCGCATCCACATGAGCACCTGCAATAACCGCACCCTCGCAGAGACACTTTTCGCCCATGACGGCAAGCATGAGCGCCTTGCCGCGGTTGCTGCGGTAAATCTTCATGCCGGGCTTTAGCTCCATGCCGTACTTATATTCCACAAAGCCCTCCGCCTTTGCAAGGTCAATGGCAAGCTTAACCGCCTCACGCTCTGTGCGGGCATAATTGAGAAACTGCATATACTCCCTGCTGTAGTCCTCAAGGGCAATGCGTTCCTCTGTTCCAATTATGTCATAGCCGTTTTTCTGTTCATAAAACAGCTTTTCTCTGATTTCATCCATGTTAAAGCACCTCATTTAATATATTTTCCAATGCGGCTATGAATTCCTGCTCCGTTCCGTCGTTTCTTGCAATATAGTCGCAGTTTTTTAAATAGAATTCTTCATTCTTTTGGGCATCGACGCGTCTTTCCGCATACTCACGGCTGATATTGTCCCGGGCTGCAATGCGCTCTATGCGCGCTCCCCTGTCTGCCACAACACCGATTACCGCGCTGCAGTGCTCTGCAATGCCGCTTTCTATAAGAGCAATTGCATCAATGGCGGCAGCTTTGCCTCCCTGCATTGCCCAGCATTCAAGGCGGCTCTCAACCTCCCTGATGATATGGCGATGAGTAAGCTCATTAAGCTGCATGAGCTTTTCGTTATCATTGAAAACAATGCCGCCCAGCTTTTTGCGGACAAGTTTTCCGTCTTCAAAGGCGGCGGGAAAGGCATTTTCAATATCCGAGAGCATTTCCCCGCTGCTTTCCAGCAGTTCATGATAAACCGCATCGCAGTCAATTATCAACGCTCCGCGCTTTTCAAGCTCCAGAAGCGCCGTGGTTTTGCCGCAGCCCGTTCCGCCGGTTATGCCGATGACCTTGAGGTTTTCAGCAAGAGCGCTGCGTATTTTCTCCTCTGAAAGGGCAGCTCTGCGGAGGATTTTGTAGGGTGCGGCGCTCATGTCGATTATGGTGGACTCCATGCCGATTCCGCACTCGCCTCCGTCGATTATGCCCTCAATTTTGCCATCAAAGTATGCCTTAACGGTTTCCGCATTCTTGGGGCTGGGCTCCCCCGAGGGATTTGCGGAGGGGGCCGCAAAGGGCAGCTTTGCAGCCTTGAGAAGTCCCAGTGTCATGGCATGGTCGGGGCAACGCAGAGCCACCGTGCTTCCCCCTGCCCTGACGATTCCGGGTACAAGCTCCTTTGATTTCAGTACGATTGACAAGGGACCGGGCCAGAATTTTTCCGCAAGGAATTTTGCCTGCTCCGGCACATCCTCGCAGTAAAGCTCCATTGCCGAGGCATCGGGCACCATGAGCGCAAGGGGCTTCACGGCAGGTCTGCCCTTCACCTCATAGATTTTTTCAACCGCCGCTGCGTCAAGTCCGTTGCCCGCAAGTCCGTATACGGTTTCCGTGGGAACTGCAACAAGTCCGCCCGCTCTTATTATTTCCGCCGCTTCGGCAAAGTTTTCTTTGAATATTTCGGTTTTCATCACGCTTCATCTGCCTGACTTCTTAATTTTTCCGCCTGGGATGCCGTCACAAGTGCATCAATCAGAGGATCAAGGTCGCCATTAATTATGTTGGCGATATTGAAATTCCTCACATCACCCGTAAGGCGATGGTCGGTTACTCTGTTCTGGGGGAAATTATAGGTACGGACACGCTCGGACCTGTCGCCGGAGCCAACCTGATTCTTTCTCTCTGCGGCAATAGCTGCATTCTGCTTGGCTTGCTCCGCCTCATAAAGCTTTGAGCGCAGAATGCTCATGGCTCTGTCCTTGTTCTTATACTGGCTTCGCTCATCCTGACATTCCACAACAACACCCGTGGGAAGATGGGTAATGCGTATAGCGCTTTCCGTCTTATTGACATGCTGACCGCCTGCGCCGCTGGAGCGATAGGTGTCGATTTTCAGGTCGTTGGGGTTAATATTGAATTCAAGTTCCTCCGCCTCGGGAAGCACCGCCACCGTAGCCGCGCTTGTGTGAATTCGTCCGCCGCTTTCCGTTTCGGGAACGCGCTGAACGCGGTGACCTCCTGCCTCGAATTTGAGTCGGGAATATGCTCCCGTTCCCTCGATTACAAAGGAGATTTCCTTGATGCCGCCAAGCTCCGTTTCATTTACATTCACCACATCGAGCTTCCAGCCGCGTTTTTCGGCATACATGGAGTACATACGAAACAAATCATAGGCAAAAAGTGAGCTTTCCTCACCGCCGACACCGCCGCGTATTTCCATAATGATATTCTTTTCATCGTTGGGATCCTTTGGCAGAAGGAGGATTTTGAGGTTTTCCTCAAGCTCCGCCTTGCGCTGCTTTGCCGAGGTATACTCCTCCTGTGCAAGCTCCTTGAACTCCGGATCGGCCATAAGCTCCGCGGCATCCTCCATAGCCGTGCAGCACTTTGCGTACTCTCGGTATGCCGCCGCAATGGGCTCAAGCTCCTTCATTTCCCTGACACATTTGGTATATGCGGCGGGGTCCGCGTAAATTTCCCCGTTTTCCATGCGCGTCTGAAGCTCCGTATATCTGTTATCAAGCTGTCTGAGTTTTTCCAGCATATGATGACTCCGTAATTATGTAATTTGATATTTAATTATGATATCATATTTTGCTCCTCATGTAAACAAAAGTGCCTGCGAAATCGCAGGCACTTTCTTATGCTTATATTTACTTAATGGTGATTACGACATTGACAACATTGCCTTCAATTGCGGAGATAATTTCATTTGCAAGTCCGGTGAGCATTTCAATATTGGTAGTATCCATCTCAACGAGCTTGGAAAGAATTCCGTCAAAGCTTTCGCTTGCGCCGTTGAGTGTAATGGTGACGTTCTTTGCCAGCTTGAAGGTACCCTCTTCAGTTGCAATGGAAGAGCCCTTTGCAATGAAAATGGTTGCCTGATTGCCGTCGTTCTTAACGTCCTTGTAAAGCTCAAGAGCATTCATAACGGTTTCGGTAATTGTTGCTTCATCGGCGGTCAGGTCAATCTTAAGGTCTTTTTTGTTTCCCTGGGCAAAGCCGATTTTCTCGGTACCCACCTGAATGTAGGAGCCGTTCGCGAGAGTTGCGCTATTTCCCTTGAGGAAGATGCTAACAAGGTCAATGAAGCCGCTGTTCATAGCGGTCCGTGTCATCTTTTCTGCGTCTGCGGTCTTAACGGGAGTTAAGGTGAGGTTGATGCCGCCCTCGGCCTGCTTGCCGTACATATTGAAGGTGCAGGCTGCACCGTTTACGGAAATCTTTGCGGTTGCGAAGTTAAAATCATACGCAGCGGGGAAAAGTGCCTGGGGCTCAAACTTTTCGTCAACGCCGGTTTCGATGGTGTCGCTGATTTCCTGACCAAGCATGCTTGAAATGTCAATGCCGATTCCGGGAACCTCGTAAAGCTTTGCCTTAAAGCTTACGCTGCTTGCGTCTGCGGTGCCGGTGGGAAGGAAAATAAGTGTGGAGTAATCGTTAAGCATCTCGCAGTTCATGGGAATGTCGCCTGCGGAAGCACTCATGGTCATAAAGTAGCCGTCATTATCGGGAAGCAGGCGGCTGATGATTACCATCATCTGTGCGCGGGTAAGGTTTGCCTTGGGGCGGAAGGTGCCGTCAGCATAGCCGGTGATGAGACCGGTTGCCTCAAGGGCTGCGACCTCGGGCTGAAGCTTTTCGGCGATGCTTGCGGCATCGGTGAAGTTTGCCTTCTGGCCTGCGGTCTTCAGCTGGAATGCGCGGCGAAGCATTGCTGCTGCCTGCTCACGGGTGATGTTGTTCTTGGGAGCCATGCGGGTATCGGAGAAGCCGCCCATGACGCCTGCGGCAACGCAGCGTGCAACATAGGGAGTCAGTGCGCCGCCGGGATTAACATCGGTGTACTGGCTGAGGTCTGCTTCCTCGGTGAAGCCCATGAAGTTTGCAACAACCTTTGCAAAGGCTTCACGGGTGATGTTTGCATTAGGGCGGAAGGTGCCGTCGGGATAGCCGCCGACTATGCCTGCATCGGCAACAAGGGCGATTTCATGCTCTGCCCAGCTGCCCTTAGTGTCTGTAAATGTACTTGTAGTGGCCTTTGCCGCAAAGGCGGGAACAGCCAAAGCAAACACCATAACAAGGCACAGCATGGCGCATAAAAGTTTTTTAGCTTTCATTATTTACACTCCTTTGTGTATGAATCTGCAATTATGATACCATTATCACACTCATTATTCAATTACAAAATGTTAAAAGCACTGACAAAAGTCAGTGCTTTTAAATGCAGTATACTTAACAGTAGCCTATTGCGAAGCCGAACAGCAGCAGCGCCGATGTGAGCAGCAGATTGATGCCTTGGAACTTCCAAGACCACTTCACCCAATCCCCGTAGCTCACATTTGCCAGTCCCAGACTTATGAGCAGAGCCGCGTTTGTGGGATAGAACACATTGGAAAAACCGTCGCCAAAGGCAAAGGCCATAATACAAAGCTGGGGGGAAACGCCGAACACCTGTGCCAGAGGTACAATCAGCGGAATGAGCATGAAAGCCTTTGCAGAGCCGGAGCCGATGAAGAAATTCATAATAAGCACGATGGCATAAATGAACAGAACAACAACCCATTTGGGCATGGTGCTTGCAGCGCCCACGGCATAGTAAAGCATGGTGTCCAGTATCCTTGCCTCATCAAGGGTGTACTTAATTGATGCAGCCATGAGAATCATCACCACAGCAGGCAGAATGCTCACCAGACCGTTGAAGAAGGTTTCAAGCATACTCTTTACGCTCATGCCCGATGTAAGGGGAGAAACGATTCCCGCAACGAGGAACATGAGCGCCACGATAATCATTGTGTAATCCTGTAAAGCGGAAATAAAGCTTGAGGAAACAACGATTGCAAGGCCCAGGCCCACTATGGCGACGAAGCGCTTCAGGCCCTTTTCTTTTTTCGCGTCAATTTCAAATTCGGAGCCTGTGCATCCGGAAACAGGCTTTTCAATCTTCTTTGCATGGCGGCGTACAAACCAAAGAAGAAGTGCGTAGATGAACACAAAGGACACAGCGCGCAGCCACATACCCGAGAACATGGGAAGTCCCGCAAGCCCCTGGGCAACACCTACAGTGAAGGGATTGCAAATGCCCGAGGCAAAGCCGCAGCCCACTGCCAAAAGGCTCATGCCCACACCCGTCAGTGCATCCCAGCCAAGGCTGATTGCCAGTGCGACGACGATGGGTACAAGAGGCACACACTCCTCAAACGAGCCGATAAATGCACCCATGGCCATAAAGAAGAAAATGACAACCGCCATGAGCTTATATCTTGCTTTTCCGTACTTTGCCGAAATCTTGTCCAGCATGTACTTCATAAGGCCGCATTTTTCAAGGCTGTTGAACACGCCGCCGATTACAAGCAGGAAGGCAATTACCGCAATCAGAGTTGCGTTTCCTTCGGCTGTCAGCACAAGCAGCGGAGAGAAAATCCATTTCACAAAGGAAATCCCGCCGTCAATATACTTAAAGCCGCCTTCGGTATCGATAATCGTGCTGCCGTCGGCATCCGTAATGCGGGCATATTCGCCGCCGGGCACAACGAATGTCAGCACATAGGTTATAATCATCAGAGCGAATATAACGGCAATTGCCGTTATAAAACAACGTGCGCTGATATTCAGGCCTTTTTTCTCACTGTTTTCCATAGCTTCCCTCTGTAATTATATGTTTATAGAAATCCACCGCAGGTGCAAGGCAGCTTACATCAACATTCTCATCTATGCCGTGAATGCTTGCCAGCTGGGAATCATCAATCAGGAACGGTACAAATCTCACAACGCCGTTGCTGATTTCAGTAAAGAAGCGGCTGTCGCTGGCACCTGTCATTATGTAAGGCAGTGCAATAACATCGGGGAAAATGTCATTGACCGCATTTTCAACTCTTTTGAAGGCATTGCTTGTATAGCTTGTCACGCCCGAGGAAAAGCCCGGGTCGATAATCTCGGTCTTAATATCATACTTTGCCGCCAGCTTGCAAATGGCAGCAATGCTCGCCTCGCCGCCCTGATGATGGGAAAAGCGCATATTGCCCGTCACCCATGCCTCCTGTGGCAGCACATTGAGTCCGTCGGAGCCGCTTGCCATGGTAAATGCGATTGTGGTGCGCATCATGGCGCCTGCCGTAGCCGAAACCTTGGGTACAACAGCCTTAATAAGGGGCGCAAAGAGCTTGGGATGTCCGAAAACAAGCTTCAGCGGTCCGCTCATGGTGGGTGAAATTCGGCGGAACATTTCGCCGATAGTTTCGGGAATTTTCACCTGAAAAATATTGGATTTTTCCGCTGCAGCCATGAATTTTCCAAGTCGCACAAGCGGAGTGTTCTTTCCGGGAGTTGAGGCGTGACCGCCGTTGGAGCGGGCAACAAATTTAATGTCCGCGCAGCCCTTTTCCGCCATGCCTATCATGGCAAAGGTGCCGTCGGCGCCGCCGATGGGGTCATAAAGCATCATGCCGCCCTCGTCAAGAACGGTGTCAAAATGGATTTTTCTCTCCGCAAGGGTCTTTGCGATGATTTCCGCGCCCTCACCCGTTGTTTCCTCTGTGCTTGCAGACTCAAAATAAATATCCCTTGCAGGCACATAGCCCTCTGCGGCAAGCTCGTCAGCGGCGCGGAGCATTGCCCAAAGACCGCCCTTGGTGTCAAGAGTGCCGCGACCCCAGACCTTGCCCTCGGCAATGGTGCCGGAGAAGGGTGCATACTGCCACTTGCCCGAGGCGGTTACAACGTCATGGTGATTCATGAGCAGAATGGGTTTTTCACTTCCGCTTCCCTTCCAGCGCATAAGAAATCCGCCTGGGAATTCCTCATACTCGCAAACGCCGAATATATTGGGGTAGGTTTCCTTTAATACCTCTCTGAAATAGTCAAATTTCTTCCGGTCCAGCTGCTCGTTTTCAGAGATTGTTTCTATACGTATGAGCTTTGACAGCTCCTGAGCATACTGCTCTGTGCGCTTATCCATATGTTTTCGTCGCCTTTCAACAATGTCCTTAAATTTTACCATATTGCCGCAGCTATTTCAACATACTGCGGAAGTGTTTATTAACGATTTCGCTTTACTTTGGCAAACAGTTTTGTTATAATGCATGAGTAAATGCGCCCGTAGCTCAGTTGGATAGAGTGTCAGACTCCGACTCTGAAGGTCGTGGGTTCGAATCCCGTCGGGCGTACCATAAAAGAGGACGGCCATCGGCTGTTCTCTTTTATGCTATTCTCACATGGTGCAGAACCCACGACCTTCATGTCATCCCCGAGCGGTTGCCGATGCCTACATCGGCGAGCGAGTGGGGATGGATCAATTTATCGGTGTTTTTTGATAATCGAGCCTTTCAGTTGTTTTCCTTTTATAAATGCTTATCCAATACCGCTAACTGTCCAATTTTTCATCTTCTAACCCGAAACAGCAAAATATTGTTTCGTAAATTTAAGAATTATACCAATGACAGTTGAAAATTTGCGGCGATTATCGTATTATTAGGTGCGCAATGTAGATTAATTATATTTATGTAAAATCTTCCTGACATTCAAGGGATCGAGTACAATGAAGAGGACAAATTTAACCATATTGATAATTGCAATAACAATTATTCTATGCTCATGCAGTCAGAATGATTTGGAAACAGGAACACATTCAAATTCAGAAGGCATTGAGGAACCAAATAATACTATAGCAGACGAAAACAGCATTATTGACGAGAAATCGTATGAGGCTGAAAAAAAATTAGTCAAAGACATAATGCTTTCTTTCGGTACCAATACAACTGCATATGGCACCTTTGACTATTCTACGGTATTTGATTTTAGCAACGATGGCAAAAGTGAAAATAACCCAAACATGTACATGGCCCATAATATCTATTCAGACCCGGATCTTTCTAATACAAGTGGGAAATTTGATGGCTTTATTATTGATTTTAAGTCAGACCATGTTGCAAGAGGCACCTATTGGGCTTTGTGCAACTGGGAAATGGATTTAACATCATTGCAAAAAAGCTATCCATCTGCTACGGGTGGCAGCGCTTACTGTGGCCTGCAAAATACAAATAATGGTCTTAAAGCTATTATGTCATTTTGGGATATAGAATGTGGGAATACAGTTATTACAGCATCTTTGGAATACCCCACAAAAGACGGAAACGGTTTATTTGATAATGAAGGCTCCGGTGCTAATTATATTACTGATTATAATTGGAAAGAAAGTAAGTGGTACCGCCTATATTTACACTGTTTTGAAGATGAACAATCCGGACACACGTTTGTGGAGATGTGGATAATGGATTTAGAAAGTGGATTGTTAGACAAAATATGTTGCTATGATACAAAATTGAGCGATTCATATTTCACAGGTGGAATAAGCCAGTTCATGGAAAATTATGATTATTTATATTGTTCAGATGTCAGATCCTTTCAATACGCAAATTTAAATGTTTTGGATCACGAAACTCAGGAATGGACCCATATCACAAACAGCACCCTTAGTATCGACACATGGTACGGAAACAAAAAAGGCACTTATGCATTTGGATCTTCTGAATCATTTCTCTGGGGAATTGTTTGTGGATACGGAGAAGACAGTGCAGCGCCAAACAGCGATATTCACTCAAACGAGTTCATTCGTTAACAACACTTTTCTTCATCCCATTTCCTGCTATTGAACACAATACCCACCCCACGACCTTTGTGTCATCCCCGAGCGGTTGCCGATGCCTGCATCGGCGAGCGAGTGGGGACATTACGCGCACGAAGTGACCGCAGGTCGCTTCGTGCGCATAAAAATACAAACAGTTAGTATTTTCAATGCTTTGCGGCACTAATTGTACCAACTTTTTTATATTACTATATTATTTACGCTTTACCTGCATATTGGTTATATGGTAATATATGTTTAAAGGTTTTGATTGCCACTTTTTCTTCACTTGTGCATTTATGTGTATGAATAAAGGAGAATTGCTGTGAAAAAATTTGTTTCTGTATTGTTGGTTATACTTTGCATATTTGCGGTATCCGCTTGCGGTGACGCCAAAACAGACAATACGCAGATTGATTTTAGCAAGCTTGATGAAATAACAGGCAAAGCGGATCCAACGCCTACGTCCATTCCCACTCCTCCGCCTACGCCCACCGTGTTTAGCGGTTATGGCGATGATGTTATCACAATAGACGATATTGACGGGTATGTTTTCCACATAACAGGCAATTCCGCAAGCAAGTATTTCAGCGTTACGGCATACGATAGGCAAGGAAACTATGTTGAATTACTCGTTAGCACAACAGATGAATATGACGGAGTTGTCATTGACCCATCATTCAGCGCATACACATTTGAAATCAAATCAACTTGCGAATGGTCTATTGAGCTTGTTCCGCTATCAGAATGCGAGGTAAATAAATAAAAATCAAAACACAGCCCTTGCCGATAGCAAGGGCTGTGTTTTCATATTATTTTGCCGTTTAAATGGTCCATTTCGTGCTGGATTATCTGTGCGGTGAAGCCGGAATAAGTTCCGCTGCGCTTATTGAAGCTCATGTCCTCATACTCCACGGTAACGCTTTCCCAACGCTTTGCGGGGCGCTGTCCCAGAAGTGAAAGACAGCCCTCGCGAGCTTCGTAGCTTTCCTTCGAATGGGCAGTGATTACGGGATTGAGCATGACAATGGGCGCAAGGGGCGTATGCACAATGATAATGCGCTTTGAAACGCCGATCATATTTGCCGCCATGCCCACGCACTCGTTTTCATGAGCCTTCAGGGTGTCAATCAAATCACGGCAAACCTGCAAATCCGCCTTGGTGGCAGGCAGGGATTTTTTTGAGAGGAACACAATGTCCCTCATAATAGGTCTTATCATCAGAATTCAATTACAACGGGTGCCTCGGTGAAGGAGCAGATGGTTGCCTTGCCGGACTTGAAGTAAAGCACAACGCAGTTGCCGTCACCGGGGGTGTACATGCCGCGGAGCTGAGGATAGGATTCGAGCATATGCTCTGCGGCTTCAACGCTGTCGTCGGCATACATTTCGCCCTCAACACGAATCCACTTACCCTCGTTCATGGCGCAGATTTCAACCTTGGGGTTTTTCTCAATCTGCTTGAAAAGCTCCTTCTTCATGCCGGTCTGGATGCCCAGCTTTCCGTTAAAAATGTCCACTGTGCCGAAGGGGCGCACTCTGGGCTGGTCGCCGTCCATGGTTGCAAGGTAATAGGTACCTGCGGCCTTAAGAAATTCATAAATTCTCTGCATTTTGATATCCTCCTGTTTTTTATTCAATGCAGGTCTGTTGCGTTACCCACATAAACATTAAAATCAAACTCGAATGTTCTGTGCCAGTTAAAGCAATAATCCGTAAGCTCTATTCCACCCCAGCCTGCCTCGGTATATGGTGCAAGGGAGCAAATGAAATTACTGCTCCGCAGATTGTCCAAAACCTCGGGTGCAAGCTCCTCCATGCGCTGTACCGTAAAATCAAGTACCGCATTTTCATCAATTTCGGGGTCATAGAAATTGTCCGGATTGCCGCCCATATCGCGCACATATTGCGCTGTTTCCGCCCTAATGACGGTGCGGTAGCACAAATCCTTAACAAGCACATCCGCCATGCAGCGCTCATATCCGCGCTGGGTATATTCTGTATCGCCGCCGTTTTTCAGAAGAGCATAACGGGAAACGCCGTGGCTCAAGGCAACACCGGTCAGGTTTGCAAGGTCAAGGGTACCCGCATAGGAAACGAGCTTTCCAAGCTCCGTATCCTCTATGAGCCTGTCTCTCAATTCTTCACCGTAGGCGCCGTTGGAGGCATCCATGAGCACAACCGCCTTATTGTCCTCAAAGGCATCCTCGATTGCATCGAAGCAAGCGTCAAGATACTCTGATTTTTTTCCTTCATCTCTCGGTGCGGTGAGTACGGCAAAAATCAGCTCCGCATCTTCGGTCTCTTTCAGGCCGAAGTATTCAAAATGGTCGGCCAATATCTCATTCAGCGCCCGAAAATCGTAGGCGGAGGCCGGTCTGTCCTCATTGTCTCCGAAGAAGCAAAGCTGTGCTTCACTTCCCTGCCAAGCGATATCCTCAAGATACATTTTGGCCAGCGCCTTGTATGCCATATCGTCAACGCCGGAAAGCAGGGCATCGTTTTCACCCAATCGGCTCTCAAAATACTCTATTTCGTTTTTCTGGATGCAGCTTTCCTCGGAGGAGTCATCGATGCCCATGAGCACACGAAAAACATCTCCCTCAAGGGACTCCAGCATATAGCTGCTGAGCTGCAGCTTGCGTTCACGGGACTGAAGGTACTTTGAAAGCGTTTCCTCCGAAACTCCGTAGTCTTCGGGGGATATATACTCACCCTTTGCGTCGGTGCAGTAGCCTGCGGCTATTGCCTCCGGTGTCATTTCGCACTCTGCTCGCGGCACGCAGGCCCATGCGCGGACATTGGTATAGTCCTCCATAGTCCACTTATCATAGCCCACAGTTGGTGCAAGCCTCATTACCGTATCAAGCAGGAACACCTTGTTTTTGCTGTCACTTCCCAAAAGCGCAAGTATGCCGTCAAGAAGCTCTGTTTCCGTCATTACTCTTCCGTCAGACAGGGTTACGGGCTCATTTTCGCTCATATCACGGGAGCTTACAAGTCCACCCGACAGGAGCTGGTCTGCGAAGATTATATACCTGTCACAGCCCTCCTCTTCCTGACGCACAAGCCACTCACAAAGTGCGGCACGGTCTCCGCAGGTGCTTCCGTTGGCATTAAGGGGCTGATTATTAAGCCTTGTGGCATACAAGTCAGCATCGGGCATCAGCAGCTCATAGCCCAAGGATTGCGCCATATACTCCATGCATCGGGCATTGTTCGGGCGGTCATCTAATGGTACATATGCAATTTTAGGTAGGTTTTCCTCCGGCTCTGTTTCTATAACGGGCTCACTGCTCTCAATTCCGCAGGAGCACACAAAAAGAAGCACAAGCAGCAGAGAAAGAACGCCGCGCAATTTACGCATGAAAACTCCTTATCAGCCCACGGGCTTATTCATCGTTATGGTATAGCTTCCGAAATCATTTGGCTCAAGGCACATGACATATTGGGGTGCGGGATTCTTCTCATTGCCGCTGTAATAAATGATAAAGCCGCCGTCAGCCTGTTCATACGCGCTGTGCAGGCCGATATTAACAGAGCTTGTGTCATTGCGAAGAACATAGTAGCAATTTGTCTCGCTCCGGTATATGCACTTATTAAGTCCGACCATATTGGTCTCCGTGAGTGTTATTCCGTAATACTCACGAAGCACCATATCCATTTTACTTTCAGGCAGACGGAACTGTCCCATTTCTCTGATTTGATCAGCCTCCAAGCCTGTCTGCATGGAAAGATAATCTATCTCATCATAGGTCAGATTATCACATTCACCCACAAAGCCGTTATAGAACAGCGTATAAAGGTCAATATCAGCGGGATTTTCTGAGCTCCACAGCACGGGAACGCTTCTGTAATACCAGTTTTCGCCGTATCTGTTGACGAAAAGCATTTTGTTCAGGGAGTTTAACTCATCCTCATCCAGCTTTGTTCCCTCTGTTTCGGGCTCATCGGGTATAACTCCGCCATACTCATCCTCGGAACCCATCTGCTCCATGGCTGGCGTGTAGGTATAATCGGGAGTTGTAGTCTCTTCCTCCTCAAACAATCCGCAGGCTGAAAATAGCAGCAGCGTCAAACACATCGCCGTGAGGAATACAATTTTTCGTGTTCTCATATATCTCTCGCTTAAGGCGTTTATCTAACTATTCCTTTAATAAACCTCGGTTTTTCAACGGGCTCGGGTACAATCGTGTAGCAGGCAAGCAGCTTATCGGCGGCTTCCTTCGCCTTTTCAAGGCTTGAGGCATGGATGGTTGCAAGGCTCTCCCCTGCGGCTACCGCATCACCGACCTTTTTCTTGAGCACAACGCCCACGGAAAGGTCAATAACGCTCTCCTTTGTTTCTCTTCCGCCTCCTAAATGCATGGATACAAGGCCCACATCCGCCGCGGAGATGTGGTTTACATAACCGCGGAAGTCACAGATTGCCTCATATTGCACGGGAGCCATGGGCAGCAGTGAGGTATCAAACACCGCACGGCGGTCACCCTCCTGCCCCTCAACAAGCTGGGCAAGCTTTTCCAGCGCGGAGCCGTCGGCAATGCCCGCAAGGAGCTTTTCCCTTGCCTCGGCATCGTTTTCCGCAATTCCCGACTCCGTGAGAATGCAGGCGCCCAGGGTGAGGCACAGCTCAAGAAGCTCGCCCTGCTTTTCGCCCTTGAGAACCTCAATGGCTTCCTTAACCTCAAGGGCATTTCCGATGGCATTGCCCAAAGGCTCATCCATATCGGTAATAACGGCAACGGTTTTTTTGCCTGCCATCTTGCCCACGCGTGTGAGGTTTTCCGCAAGCTCTCTCGCCTGCGCCTCGGTCTTCATGAAGGAGCCGCTGCCCTGCTTAACATCCAGAACAATGACATCCGCGCCTGCGGCAAGCTTCTTTGACATAATGGAGCTGACAATAAGAGGGATGCTGGGCACGGTACCCGTCACATCACGCAATGCGTACATCTTCTTGTCAGCAGGGTCAAGGTCAGCTGTCTGACCTGCAATGGCAATGCCGAAGTCATTTACATTCTTAAAGAATGTTTCCTCGGAAATGCCAGTGTTGAAGCCCGGAAAGCTTTCAAGCTTGTCAATAGTGCCGCCGGTATGACCGAGACCGCGGCCGGACATTTTTGCGATTTTTACACCCTGGGCGGCAACCATGGGGCAAAGCACCAGAGAGGTCTTGTCGCCGACGCCGCCGGTGGAATGCTTGTCAGCCTTAATGCCGTTTATTGGTGACAAATCCAGCGTTTCGCCACTGTGCATCATGGCCATGGTAAGCTGAAGGATTTCCTCGCTGTCCATGCCCTTAAGCAGGATTGCCATGAGCAGAGCAGACATCTGATAGTCGGGAATATCTCCTTTTGTATATCCGTCAATCACAAAGCTGATTTCATCGTTGGTGAGCTTTAAGCCGTCACGCTTTTTTTCGATTATATCAGTCATTAACATAGACATTACCTCCCTGATAATTTAAGATTATATTTTACCATATTTATTTCCGGAAAACAAGATAATCTCTGCCGTCTATACGCTTAACAAGCCCTGTTTTTTCAAGGCGCTTTCCGTCTGCCGGTATAGCTATGTATTTCTGATTACCGTCATTCAGAATCAGGCAGCCTTTGGTTGACATAACCCATTTTTTATTTCTTTCCTCAATGGAATTCTCCTTTTTAATTTCTTCGTTTGACGCATATTCGATTTCAGAGGGAAAGCACCGCATTTCGTTTCTGCTGAAGCATTTGGAAAGGATGAGCTTATCCGCTTCGGGGCAAAGCACACCGAGATATGCCCGCTTTTCCTTTCCGAAAACCCAAAGTCTGATTATCCCCTGTGCTTTTTCGCATTCGGCAAAAAATCGCGTGCGTATTCCCTCCCGTGTTACACGGAGTCTTCCCCGTTCAGCGCCGTCTATAAAAATCGGATATTCCATAGCTCCCTCCAAGCAAAAAATCCCCGAGCAAAAACTCGGGGATTTTTCTCATGTTAATATCACAGTCCGAAGCTGACGGCAATTGCGCTGTCAACCTTATTCATGGTGCTGTCGTCAAGTCTGCCCATTTTCTCACGCAGACGGGATTTATCAATAGTGCGTATCTGCTCCAGCAGTATCACGCTGTCACGGGTAAGCCCCACACTCTGGGCGTTGAGTTCAATATGTGTGGGAAGCTTTGCCTTGCCCGTTTGACTTGTGATTGCCGCGGCAATCACCGTGGGGCTGTGCTTGTTGCCGGTGTCATTCTGCACTATCAGCACCGGACGCATTCCGCCCTGTTCACTGCCCACGACGGGGCTCAGGTCGGCATAATAGATATCTCCACGTTTGACTATACTCAATTCAATTCACACTCCGGAAGATAGTCGCCCGCTACATTTTATGTAGGGTACTGACTATATTCTCCCACGGTGCGCAGAATTTTATACTTCAGTCAATATATACTCTCGGCACGCGCTTTGAAACGGCGCACAAAAGCTCGTAGGGAATTGTTCCTGCGGCTTCCGCAAGTCTTTCAATTCTCGCGTTTTCGCCGAAAATCTCAACCTCGCTGCCCACGGAGGCGTCGGGAATATCCGTAAGGTCAATCATGCACATATCCATGCAGATGTTTCCCCTCTGCGGTGCGGACTTGCCCTCAACTGCAAAGCTGTATTTGCCCGCTGCTGCCCAGGGCAGACCGTCGGCATAGCCTGCCGCCATGACACCCATGCGGGTGCGCTTTTCCGTTACGAAGTTTCTGCCGTAGCTGATGCAGGTTTGCGGCTCATAATACTTAATGGTGCTGACAGTGCTTACCATTCGCATGGCAGGCTTCAGGCCAAGCTTGCCCTCATCACCATAGCCGTAAAGCAGGAATCCGGGGCGCACCATGTCAAGCATCATCTCGGGATGATTTACCACGGCACCGCTGTTGGCACAATGGCGTATTTTAAAGGAAACGCCCTTTTCCTCCGCCGCGCGAATGACATCGGTGAAAAGCTTAAACTGCTTTTTTGTATAGGCAATACTATCCTCATCGGAAAAGTCCGAAACGGCAAAGTGAGTGTAAACACCCTCAACATCAAGATTTGGCAGATTGCAGGTGCTTACAACATTTTTAACACCCTCGTCAAAATAGCTGTCCGCGCATAGATAGCCGAGACGGGACATACCCGTATCCAACTTAATGTGGATTTTCAGAGTTCCGCCAAGCTCCCTTGCCGCGTTGGAATACTCAATTGCCTTTGCCTCACAGCTTACGGTCTGGGTGAGCTTATTCTCCAAAAGCAGGTTTACATAATCCGGAGGAGTGTGGCCTAAAATCAAAATGGGCATGGTGACACCGCATTTGCGCAGCTCAATTGCCTCATCAAGGCAAGCTATGGCGAGGTAGTCTGCGCCACACTTTTCAAGGCGCTTCGCCACCTCAACTGCACCGTGACCGTAGGCATCCGCCTTGACTATGCCCAAAAACTTTGTATTTTCGGGAATATGCGCTCTTATGGTGCGGTAGTTATGTTCAATATTATTCAGGCTGACTTCAGCCCATGTTCTCTTCTGCAGATCCTTCATTTGTTTCTGTCTCCCAGTCGTGTATTTCAATAAACACAACTGTTTTTTCTTCATATTCTATTTCAGCGTTTACCGGTTCATTATCTTCATCAAGCCACAGCGTCACGCTCATATCGTCAGAGGGTATCAGCCGCACTGCCAAAAGTCCGTTCTCTGTCCATGTCATATCCACATGGGCATCCCGCATGGCATCCAGAAGAAAGGGCAGCGCCGACATGGGGCATAGTCCCCTGTCCGTGAGCTTTCCGATATCTAAAATCGCCCCGTCATACTCAAGATGGGTTTCCCCGCTTTTCACGCGGGCAGAAATGCCCTTCACAATTTCAGGCTCGAGGATTTCCACGCGGTATTCGTCGTTCTGCATGGAAAAGCAAAGCGTAAACTCCGCGGTCTTATCTTCATATTCAGCCTGGACATCTGCCGTAAAGATGATTTCCTCCGCCTCGGCAAGCTCCTGTCGAAAGCGGTCAAACGCCGCTTCCTCGCCGCCACTGCAGCCGCAGAGAAGCAGCACTAACGCCAACGGCAAAATAATTCTCCGTTTCATTCAAACCTCCGAATAAGTATATATTCTTCGGTTTAGTATATTATATATATCTGAACTTAATTAGTCAAATTTTCTCTTGACTTTTTCCCTTTTGTGGGCTATAAAATTTATTGTTATATTGAACGGCATTGATTGGGAAGATAACGCAGTTTTGTCAGACAGAGAATGGCGGTCACCGGCTGTAAGCCGCCTGTGGGAAAAGCGTTTAGTTCGCCCATGAGCTCCGGCCAATCACCGGCGGTTGCCTCCGTTATGGGCAGAAAGCGCGATTTTACCAATCGAATTTGGGTGGTACCGCGGAAGCTTGGTCTTTCGTCCCTTTGCGGGATGAGAGGCTTATTTTTTTGTTTTTAAAATTTTTTATAGAGGAGAAAACACATGAAAGCACTTATGCAGGAGCTGAGAGAAAATGCTCTTAATGCCATCGGCGGCGCCGACAGCATGGAAGCACTTGAGGCTCTCCGAGTAAAGTATCTTGGTAAAAAGGGTGAGCTCACCGCAATTCTGAAGCAGATGGGCAAGCTCTCCGCCGAGGAGCGCCCCGTTATGGGTCAGCTTGCAAACCAGATAAGAGCCGAAATCGAGCAGGTTATTGAAGGCACTCGCACAAAGCTTGAGGCCAAAATGCTGGAGAAGAAGCTTGAGGACGAAACTCTTGATGTAACGATTCCCGGCGAAGCACTCCGCATGGGCCACAAGCACCCCATGTACATGGCTCTTGACGAGATTAAGGATATTTTCGTCGGCATGGGCTTTACCGTGCTTGACGGTCCCGAGGTTGAGCTGGCAACCTACAACTTCGATAAGCTCAACGCAGAAGAGGGCCATCCCTCCCGTGACTGGTCCGATACCTTCTATTTTACCGAGGACAGCAGCATCATGCTCCGCAGCCAGACCAGCCCCATGCAGGTCAGAGCTATGGAGAGCATGGAGCTTCCCATCCGCATCGTTGCTCCCGGCCGTGTTTACCGCAAGGACGAGGTTGACGCCACCCATTCCCCCATGTTCCATCAGGTTGAGGGCATGGTAATTGACAAGGGCGTCACCATGGCTGACCTTAAGGGTACTCTTAACGCAGTTATGGAGCAGCTTTTCGGCGAAGGCACCGTAACCCGCTTCCGTCCCCATCACTTCCCCTTCACCGAGCCCTCCTGCGAAATGGATGTTCAGTGCCACAAGTGCGGCGGCAAGGGCTGCCCCACCTGCAAGGGCGAGGGCTGGATTGAGGTTCTCGGCGCAGGCATGGTACACCCCAAGGTTCTTGAGATGAGTGGAATTGACAGCGAAGAGTACACCGGCTGGGCCTTCGGCATGGGACTTGAGCGTCTGGCAATGCGCCGCTTCAAGATTGCAGACCTTCGTCTGATTTTCGAGAACGATGTACGCTTCCTTGAGCAGTTCTGATAGGAGGTAGTATTCCCCAGCCGCTTCGCGGCAGCCCCCTTTAGGCAAGGGGGCCTATAAGGAAGGAGATTAAATATATGAATTTAAGCAGAAAATGGTTAAACGAATTTGTTAAGATAGATGTTGACGACAAGGAATTTGCCGAGGCAATGACACTCTCCGGCTCCAAGGTTGAAACCTTTGAGGACATGGGTGCGGAAATCGTCAATGTAAAGGTGGGTAAGGTGCTTTCCATGGTGAAGCATCCCAACTCCGACCATATGTGGATCTGTCAGATTGATGTAGGCAGCGACGAGCCCGTTCAGATCGTCACCGGCGCATGGAATGTCCATGTAGGCGACCTTGTTCCCGCTGCTCTGCACAAATCTATCCTCCCCGGAGGCAAGAAGATCGAAAAGGGCAAGCTGAGAGGCGAAGCCTCCTACGGTATGCTCTGCTCTCTCGGAGAGCTTGGTCTTGACGAGCGTGATTTCCCCTATGCCGTAATTAAGGCCGCAGCTCTTCTAAACAACTACCATCCCATTGACCCCGAAAAGCCCTCTATCCCCGCCGACATCAAGAGCGGCGACAAGGTGTTCGGCCCTGTCATCGCCGCAGAGGTCAAGGCAGTTTCCGCCTCCTCCTGCGGCTGGTGCTGCACTCTTGAGGGTGTTGAGGGCTGTGTATGCACTCCCTGCCAGAACATCCATGTGGGCGACATGGTTGCTTACAATACCAAGAACGGCGCAATCTGCACTCTCGCTGACCTTCACGCAGAGCAGAAGGAATTTCCCAACTGCATTGAAGACGGCATCTTCATTCTTCATGAGGATGCACAACCCGGAGACGACATCCGCCCCGTAATCGGCGCAGATGACCATGTTGTGGAGTTTGAAATCACCCCCAACCGCCCCGACTGTCTTTCCGTTATCGGTCTTGCCCGTGAGGCAGCCGCCACCTTTGATGCTCCCCTCACCCTTCACGAGCCCGTCGTCAAGGGCGGTGCCGAAGGCAACCTTGAGGAGCTTCTGATGGTTGAAGTTCCCGCAGAGGACCTCTGCCCCAGATACACCGCACGCATGGTGCGCAATGTTAAAATTGCCCCCTCTCCCAAGTGGATGCGTGAGCGTCTCCGTGCCATGGGTGTCCGCCCCATCAACAATATCGTTGACATCACGAACTATGTCATGATGGAATACGGTCAGCCCATGCACGCATTTGACTACCGCTATGTCAAGGGCGGTAAGATTATTGTCCGCCGCGCAGAAGCCGGTGAGGAGCTCACCACTCTCGACGGCAATGTGAGGAAGCTCACTGAAAATCACCTTGTCATTGCCGATGATACCCGCGCCGTAGGTCTTGCAGGCATCATGGGCGGTGAAAACAGCGAAATCGTTGAAGACACCGTTGATGTTGTATTCGAGTCCGCAAACTTTGACGGCACCTGCATCCGCAAGGGCGCACTGTCACTGGGTATGCGTACCGAGGCATCCGCAAAGTTCGAAAAGGGCCTTGACCCCATGAACACCCTCCCCGCAGTCAACCGTGCCTGCGAGCTGGTTGAGATGCTGGGTGCAGGCGAGGTTGTAGACGGCGTGATTGATGTTGTTAACAAGCTCCCCGAGCCCACCGTGCTTGCGCTCCGTCCCGAAAAGATCAACGCTCTTCTCGGCACTGATGTTTCCGTTGAGGAAATGCAGGCAATTCTGAAGAAGCTCGACTTCGGCGTTGAGGGTGAGACCATCACCGTTCCCTCTTACCGCGGAGATGTTCAGCACTATTCCGACCTTGCGGAAGAGGTTGCCCGTTTCCACGGCTACAACAATATTCCCTGCACTTTAGTTCACGGTGAAACAACCCGCGGCGGCTACAGCGAGGCTCAGAAGCTGGAGCAGCAGCTTGGAGCGACCTGCCGCGCCGCAGGCTATGATGAGATTATCACCTACTCCTTCATAAGCCCCACCTACTATGACAAAATTCGCTGGGCAGCAGACGATGCACGCCGCGAAAGCTTTAAGATTCTCAATCCTCTGGGCGAGGACACCTCCATCATGCGTACCACCGTTCTCCCCTCCATGCTTGAGATTCTCACCCGCAACTACAACTACCGCAACCAGGAAGCAAAGCTCTACGAGCTGGGCCGTACCTACAAGCTCGGCGGCGCTGACGGTCTTGCAATTGAGGAAAAGGTTCTTTCTCTCGGCGCTTACGGCGAAAAGATGAACTTCTTTGCCCTCAAGGGTCTTGTGGAGGCTATTCTCGGCAGCATCCGCGCAAAGGATGTTTCCTATGAGGCCTGCAGTGACAATCCCTCTTACCATCCCGGCCGCTGTGCAAAGGTGTTCGCAGGCGATAAGCTCATCGGTGTGTTCGGTCAGATTCATCCTCTGTGTGCCGCAAACTACGGCGTTGACGCAGAGTTCTACTGCGCAGAGCTTTCCTTCGAGGCTCTCATGGCCGCCCGCGGTGAAGATCCCACCTATGCTCCTCTGCCCAAGTTCCCTGCCGTCACCCGTGACATTGCTCTTGTCTGCGACAGAGGCATTCCCGTCGCAAAGCTCAGTAAGTGCATACTTGCAAACGGCGGCAAGTATCTCAAGGGCTGCGAGCTCTTTGACATCTACACCGGCTCCCATATGGCACCCGACAAGAAATCCGTTGCCTTCTCTCTCACTATGAGAGCAGACGACCAGACTCTCACCGACGAGCACGCAGAATCCACCATAAAGGCGGTTCTCGATGCTCTCAAGGCTCATTTCGATGCTGTTATCAGATAAAAATGCTTAAAAAGGTGCTTAACACTGTCCGTACAATCGGACAGTGTTAAGAATTCCCGTTTTATATACTTTACATTTTGAAATAAAGTGGTTATAATAGCATCAGGCAAAAAATCTGACAGGAGGGATTTTTACAATGGAAGACATCACCAGGAAATTTGCCGCTATAGACAGCAAAACCGAAATGAGAGAAATACTGTCATCCGTGTATAACTCTCTTAAGGTAAAGGGCTACAACCCCGTTAATCAGTTGGTGGGCTACATTCTCTCCGAGGACCCCACCTATATTACCAATTACAACAATGCCCGCAGTCTTATCTGCCGCATTGACCGCGACGAGCTCATGCATGAGCTTCTCGTGAGCTACCTCGGCAAAGAGGATTGAATGTAACGGCAAATCAGCGTCCAAATGCAGGTTTGCCGTTTTTTCATATTAGAGAAAAATTATTATGGAGGTATAATCATGGGCAAATTCGTAGTTAAGGAAGTCAAAACCGGCATCAAGTTCAACCTGAAGGCAGGCAACGGCGAGATTATCGCCACTTCCGAAGTTTACACCACCGAGGCCGCTTGCATGAACGGAATCGAGAGCGTTAAGAAGAATGCTCCCATTGCCGCAATCGAGGACCAGACCGTTGCAAACTTCGAGGTTCAGAAGCACCCCAAGTTTGAGGTTTACACCGACAAGGCAGGCGAATTCCGCTTCCGCCTGAAGGCATCTAACGGTCAGATCATTGCTGTCGGCGAAGGCTATAAGGCAAAGGCCGGCTGCCTCAACGGCATCGCAAGCATCGTAAAGAATGCTCCCGAGGCTGAAATCGTAAAGGAATAATCTCTACTAAACAAAAAAATCCACGGTCACATGACCGTGGATTTTTTGTTTTCAAATCAACCTGCCTTGCAGGCAAAGTCCTTCCAGTTGGAGTCCTGGGAAAGCTGACCGCCGGGAACGAAAATTGCCAGATTGTCGGTTTCGCCCTTCAGGAAGAGGTCAAACCACTGTGCGCCGTAGGCACCGATTTTGTCGGGAACTATCATGCAGGTGGTGTGAGGTGCCATCTTGAGGCAAGCATAGACTGCGGGGCCCTTGCTCACATTGTAAGCGGGCTTTACCCACAGGGGAGCATAGACGATGAGATCAGCGGAGCCTGCCATGTAGAATGCGGGACAGGTCACCTTCTTTGCCTCGCTCTGATAGCTGGAGCCGGCAATGGAAAGGATGCACTTTATTCTGCTGTCCTGGGCGCAGGCATTTACTACTGCTCTGCCGCCTTGAGAATGACCTGCGGCGCCGATTGCGTCCACATCAATCTTGCCATAGAAAAGGCTGTTTGCATCCCCGTTCTTTGCAACGATGTAGTCAATGGATTTGATGAGAGAGCTGCCGTCAGCAGTCATGACATTTGTATCGGCAACAACAACATAGCCGCAGTTTGCCCACATTTCAAAAAGCTGATAGTACAGAGAGGTGATGCAGCCCGTGCCGTTTGCCCACACGATTACGGGATATGCGGCATCGCTTGTTTCAAGAGCCTTGGGGTAAACAACTATAGTGCCGGAAATGCCCAGCTTCTCAAGGTCCTTGTAGGTCGCTACGGTAGCCGTATCCGGTGCAATGCTCTGGGTTGAGGGTGCCGCAAATGCGGAAACGCCCATAACAGAAAAGGCCATAAGCAGCACAAGGACAAGTGCTAACAGTCTCTTTTTCATTATTTTTCTCCTAATATTGTTATTTTTTTGCTTTATGTACAAATGATACCTAAATATCGTTTAAATGTCAACAAGGAGCTTTTGTGTTCCTTTTTCAATGAACCACCGATTGCGCGAGGAATATCGCGGCAACGCCCAAAACTATGCTCAGCAGCACATAGACAAGGGCAAGCCATGTATGACCATTCTGCATAAGCCCCTGTGCCTCATAAGCAAAAGTCGAAAATGTAGTGAAACCGCCGCAAACTCCCACCTTCAGCATCAGCACCAGCTTGGGATCAAGGGCTATATTCTTTGCCGCGGCTGCCGCAATGAGTCCCAGGGCAAAGCTGCCCAGAACATTTATAACGAGGGTTTTTACGGGAAAGCCGTTGGAGGGCTCTATGGGTATAAGTCCTGCAAGATAGCGCAGCACCGAGCCTATAAAGCCGCCGATACCCACGAAAACACAGTTAAGCATATTATCACTTACCTTTTAAAATATGTCCCCATTATACAGATGAGCGCTATTATAGTCAATAAAATAACTTTTATTGACACTGTGTTCAGTTATGATACAATTTTTATATTCTTACCCGGGAGACAAACATGAAAAAGACATTTCTCTATGCTCTCAAGCACAGCTATCCTATATTCATAAGCTGGATTCCCGTAGGTCTTGCCTACGGCGTGCTCATGGCCAGCGCCGGCTACAACTTCCTATGGACCGGAGCCTGCAGTCTGCTGATTCACGCAGGCTCACTCCAGTTCCTCATGGTGAGCTTTTTCACGGGTGTCGAATCCTACATCACCGTGGCAATTATGGCCTTGCTTTTAAACAGCCGGCATATCTTCTACGGCCTACCCTTTATCGAAAAATTCCGCGAATTCGGCGGCTGGAAGTATTTTCTCATCTATTCCCTTTCCGACGAAAACTTCTCCCTCCATTGCTCCCATGATTTCGGCGAAGGCGTGCATGAGAAATGGGCATATGTCATCACGGCGGCATTGCTTGTTTTCTATTGGATGATTCTTTCCATTTTAGGCAGCTTCATCGGTTCTGTAATCCCCTTCGACACCACGGGCATTGATTTTGCGCTTACCGCGTTGTTCATAATCATTCTTATTGAGCAGCTCAAGGGCAGCGACACCATGCTCCCCGCTTTGCTGGCCTTCACCTCAAGCATCATCTGTCTTGCGGTTATCGGAGCAAGCAACTTCATTCTCCCCTCTCTTATAATCACCGTAGCCCTGCTCGTTGTATTTAAAAAGCGTCTGGATACACCTGCAAAGGAGGCGGAATAATGGAAATTGATCTCACCCGTTCTCTTATCATTATCGCAATCTGCTTTAGCTGCACTCTTTTTGAGCGAGCGCTCCCCTTCCTCATATTCCGCGGAAAGGAAGTTCCCCCGGTAATAAAATTCCTCGGCAAGGTATTGCCCATGGCAATCATGGCAACGCTCATTATTTACTGCATAAAGGGAATCAGCTTCACCGCCACGGGCGGCTGGGCTCCATATCTCATAGCCTGCGGCGTAACCGTTCTGCTCCACCTGTGGAAAAGCAACACACTCCTCAGCATCTTCGGCGGCACCGCCTGCTACATGGTACTTGTACAAATGGTATTTATCTAAAAGCAAAATAAAAAAGCACCGTCATCAGACGGTGCTTTTTATTTCACTTTTTACTTGGTTTCCAGTCTGCCGTCCTTGGATTTTCCTGCATTCTTAACGGAGGCCGTTACAATACCGGTAAGAGCCAGCAATGCCATAACGTTAGGAATAACCATAAGCTGGTTGAACATATCGGTGAGCTCCCAAACCAAGTCGTTGGAGAGGATGGAGCCGAGGAATACAAATACGATTGCGATTATTGAGTAAGGCAGAACAGCCTTCTTGCCGAAGATGTATTCAACATTGATACGGCCGAAGAAGTTCCAGCCAATGATGGTAGAAAACGCGAAGAACAGCAGGCAGATTGCGACGAAGCCGGAGCCGATGCCTTCACCAAATACGCTTCCGAAGGCAAGCTGTGCCATGTTGGTCTTTGCAACGCCTTCGGGTACGCCAGCCGCAACGCCTTTTGCCAGAACGCCGTCACCGACATAGAGGGTGGAAATGACAACAAGTGCGGTCATGGTGAGAACGATGAAGGTATCAATGAAAACACCCATCATTGCCACAACACCCTGCTCGTGAGGATTCTTGACCTTTGCCTGTGCATGTGCGTGAGGAGTGGAGCCCATACCGGCCTCATTGGAGAACAGGCCGCGCTTTGCGCCCTGGGAAATTGCCTGCTTGATAGCAAAGCCGATGCTGCCGCCAATCATAGCGGTGGGATTAAAGGCATACTTGAAGATGAGAGCAAAGGTTTCGGGGATGAACTTGATTCTGCAGATGAGAACAATCAGTCCGCCGAGGATGTAGAAGGTTGCCATGAGAGGAACGATTTTCTCGGTTACGGATGCAAGACGCTGAACGCCGCCGATGAATACGATTGCGGAAAGTGCGGCGACAATAGCACCGATTACCCATGTGGGGATATTAAATGCGGTATTCATGGACTCGCCAATGGAGTTGGACTGTACCATTGCGCCCATGAAGCCCAGTGCCAGAACGGTTGCAATTGCGAAGAAGCCTGCTAGGAACTTGCCGAAGCCGCCCTTGAATGCGTGCATAATGTAGTAAACAGGGCCGCCGGCTACGGTGCCGTCAGCGTTTACCTTGCGGGTTTCCTGTGCCAAAACTGCCTCGGCGTATATGGTTGCCATTCCGAAGAAGGCAATAACCCACATCCAGAAAATAGCGCCGGGGCCGCCGATGAGGATTGCGCCGCAGGCGCCGACAATGTTACCGGTACCGACCTGTGCGGCGATTGCGGTGGTCAGTGCCTGGAACGAGCTCATACCGCCGTTCTGCTTCTCTCCCTTGAGCTTGATGTTTCCGAAGACGGAGTTCCAGCCCTCTTTGAAGCAACGGACCTGAACGAACTTTGTCTTGATTGAGAAGAAAAGTCCGCAGCCGATGAGCATGATAATCAGAATGTAGTCTGACAGATACATATTTACGGTCTGTACGATTTTGAGCAATGCTGCTTCCATTTTTGTTTCCTCCAAAAATAAAAAATGCTGCTGAAAAATTCAGCAGCTCCGGAGTTTAAAAAGAAAACATATATGAAAATGCTTTCCTCTGTCCTTTTGCCTGAGAGATTCGGCTTATCGCCTTACACCTTCGGCACCCTTACGGGATTCTCCAGAGCTTCCTCCACCCCCAGTTTCCGAAGATTCTTGGGGCTTCATAAGAATTATGTTGAGAGTTTATCACGGTAATTTGACAATGTCAATAGATATTTAAAAGTTAAAAAATTGATAATCTTGAATATAATTCACAAGTAGTTAACGAATTGATGATAATAATATACTACAATAGGCATTCCAAAAAAGCATATTGAGAAAGGATTTTTCAATTATGAAAAGAATCATTTCTGTTTTACTTGCAGCTTTGTTGCTCTGCGGCTGCACCGCTGCCCTTGCAGACTCCGAAAGCAGCAGCCGTGCCGTTATCGGTGCTGACCTCAGCAATTCCGAAATTCAGCAGGTTTATGACATTTTCGGCATTGACCGCGGCGATGTTAAGGAGCTTACGGTAACCAACGCCGACGAGCGTGAGTATCTTGAAGGTCTTGTAAGCGACAGCCTCATCGGGACACGCGCCATCTCCTGCATTTTCATCGAGTCTCTCGACGAAGGTGACGGAATGAGCGTCAGCGTCAAAAACATCAGCTGGTGTACCTCTGATATGTACATTAACGCCATGGTCACCGCAGGCATTTCTGACGCAAATGTCATTTTTGCGGCGCCCTTCTCCGTATCCGGCACCGCAGCACTTACGGGAATTTACAAGGCATACGAGGACATCACCGGCGAAAAGCTCGATGCCACGGCAAAGCTCGTGGGTACGCAGGAGCTTACAACCACCGCAGAGCTCGCCGACGAAATCGGCAGCGCAGACTCCACCGCAATTGTAAATGAGCTGAAGCTAATCCTTGATAAAACAAAGGATATGAGCGACGAGGAGCTTCGTCAGGAGATAATCGGCATTGCAGCAAAGTACGATGTTGAGCTAACCGACAGCCAGCTCGATAAGCTCATCGAGCTGTGCCGCGCCATGGAAAAGCTTGATACCACCCAGCTCAAGGAAAAGGTTGAACAGGCACAGCAGTATCTCAAAGACGCAATCAGCGATTCCGGCCGTGTTGCGGAGTTTTTCCACAATATCGGTGACAGCATATCCGATGTTATTGATGCCATAATAGGCTTCTTCCAGAGGCTTTTCGGCATAGCCGATGAATAATTCCTAACCGAAAATCATTAAAACCCCACCGAAGAATTCTTACTCGGCGGGGTTTTTTATTTAAATCTTCATTTAAAGGGGCTGCTTTTTTATCTGCGCCCACTTTCGGGGATATTTCGGGTGCGTGGGCTTGATCTTCTCAATCAGCACGATGCTGTGGCTTATGTCTGTGCCGGGAATGGTGTAGCTGACCGTTTCCTTTACCCTGCCTCCGAGTATCTTAATTGCGTTTTCCGCTTCTTTAAGCTCCTCTGCGCAATCAGGGCCCTTCATGGCGGCAAACACACCGCCAACCTTCAAAAAGGGCAGACACAGCTCACAAAGTACATTTAAGCGTGCCACGGCACGGCTTGTGGCCACATCAAAGGTTCCGCCCATTTCCGCCGCTGCTTCCTCTGCTCTGGCGTGGACGCAGTCAATGCCCTCAAGCTCCAGCTTTTCGGATACCCGAGCGAGAAAGTCAATGCGTTTATTAAGGGAGTCAAGCAGTGTAAATTCAGCTGATGGCACAAGAATTTTCAGCACCATACCCGGAAAGCCTGCTCCGGTACCAACATCAATCACACGCTTGCCCTCCAAGTCAACACTCTTTAGCATAGCGGCACAATCAAGAAAATGAAGCCTTGCCACATCCTCCTCTCCGCTTATAGCAGTGAGGTTCATGACCTTATTTTTCTCTTCCAGACATTCAAAATAGGTTTTCAGAGCATCGCAGGCTGTTTCCGGAGCCGAAATACCGAGCTCCTCAAATCCCTGCAGCAGAATGTTCTTCATATATATCACCGTAAAAAAATGAGTTGCGAATTGACGCAACTCATTTTAACATATCATTTTCCTTTAATCAATCACTTGAAGAAATTGTGTCCGCCTATGGTGCAGACATATGTAGCTATATCCGCCACAGCACCGTAGCGTCCCACCTGGAAGAACAATGCATCACCAACGGTGTTGTAGCCCTCAAGTGCCAGCTTTGCGCATACAACGCTGATTTCATAGGGATCACCGTAAATTACTCCGTTCATTGCAGGGGAAAACTGACCTGTCTGGAAAATAACTTCCTTGATGCTGTTGGGGAAACGCTCACTGTCAACGCGGTTAAGCACCACATTGCCGACTGCAATCTGTCCTGCAACGGGCTGATTGCCGGATTCCCAGGTGATAATCCTGGACATCCAGTACAAATCGTCCTCATTATAGAACTCGTCGCCACTCATAAGGATTGCTTCGTTTGCCGTGCCGAAATCAACGCCGCCGTTTTCTTCGTTCCTGCTGATGCTTAAGCTGAAGATTTTTGCAACTGCATCAACCGGGAACACGGCAGAGCCGTTAATCTCGTAATAACCGCTGGAGAGATACAAGTATCGTCCGTTGGCACACATATAATTATCTCCTGCACCGACGGTAATATCAATACCTGCAACACTGACGGTAAGATTATTTGTATCTGTATCATAATCAGTTTTGGCGTCATGCCCGAGAATTCCGCACACGGACTCCAGAGAAACATAAACATCTCCGTTAATAACATATCCGCGGCATGAAAGCATTCCGTCAACATATACGGGTGCCTCGGGATAACCGGATTCTTCCGCCTCATCTGCAAGCGCAGAGCCGCAGCATAAGGCGCACAGCAAACAGACAACGAATACGAGTATTAAATTGAATTTGAATTTCTTGCTCATATAACGCTCCTGTCTAAAAATGTGGTTCGGCGGTTTTACCGAACAATTGGCCTATTACATCTAGGCATACCAATTATATCGAAACAATTATTCCTACTTCAATAGTTGTATTGCACAATTTGGCATTGTCGAATTTGTGCATGTTTTACAATCAAAATATTAAAAAGCCCCTAAACCGCAAGATTTAGGGGCTTTTCACTATATAGCAGTACCGTATTTTGTGCTTAAGTTTTTACCGTCAGATTGCACAATAATTTAAAATCGACAACATTTTTCAAAAAAACAGTAAAAATTATTACAAATATCGTTCATCTGTATAACATTTCGTAAACTGTCAATGGCGTCGCTAAAATTATGTAAACAAATTCATCAATTTTCTATGCACTTTTTCAGTGCTTTAGCAAGCTGATCAGGGCAGGAAGTGTCTTTAAAGCCGCAGCGGATTCCCTCCAGCCGGCTTATGGTCTCCTCAATGCTCATCCCCACAACAAGCCTTGAAATGCCTTGAAGATTGCCGCTGCAGCCGCCGATTATCTCCACTTTTTCAATGATTCCGTTTTCGACATCAATGTCCATTTTCTGTGAGCAAACGCCTTTAGGTCTGTATGTAATATGCATTTTTATCTCCTTGTTTGCATTAATTTAGTTGACATAATATTTTTCGTTGTCATTTTGACTATAAGTATCTTAATATCCGTATGGGATTAAGTCAATACTATTTTTATCCTTATCGGCATAGGCTTGTTTACTGGAGGTGGCCTATGAAAAAAGCTAAAAAGTTTTTAATTCTGCTTTCTGCAGTTCTTTTAACCGGAGTTGCAGTCAAGTGCGGAGGCTTTGACAAGCTAATGGATGCGCTGAAGGAAAATGACGATTATCGCAGCACCATCAGTCTTGATATCAGTCCCACCGGGAAGCCGATCTCCTCCCCCACGCCTGAACCCGTTCCCACCGTTTCACCAAGTCCGGACATACTCCCCACAACAATCTCCGGCGGACTTGTAATTAAAAATGCAACATCCTATACCATCGACACTGCCCTGCTTATAAACCAGGGCAGCTCCATAACGCTCCAATCCGGTCAGCCTCAAATTCTTATTATACATACACATTCAAGCGAAGCATATACTCCTGCAGGCTTGGACAAATATGTTGCCTCCGGCACAAGCAGAACTCTCGACCCCGATTATAATGTCATCCGCGTGGGAGACGAGCTTTCAAACATTTTTGAAAGCTACGGTCTCAATGTCATACACGACCGTGAAATCTACGATTACCCCAGCTATACCGGTTCCTACTCTCGCAGCGGTGCCGCCGTCGAGGCATATCTTCAGCAGTATCCTACTATTAAAATAATAATAGACCTGCACAGAGACGCTCTCGGCAGTGACGATGTTATATACAAGGTAGTAGCAGACGAAACAGGCGTGTGTGCCTCACAGATTATGCTCTTAGTCGGAACTGACGACAGCGGACTTGAGCATCCCAACTGGCAGGAGAATCTGCGCTTGGCCCTATACATCCAGAATGCCGTTATCTCCTCCTACCCAACTCTGATGCGCCCCGTGCAGGTTGTTTCAGCACGCTACAATCAGAATCTTGCCCCCGGCTCCATGATTCTTGAGGTAGGCAGCAGCGGTAATACTCTGCAGGAAGCGCTTGCGGCAATACGCCTTTTCGGCAATGCGGCCGGTCCCGCACTTTCCGCGCTTATTGAATGAATGTTTCCCATACGGTCAATAATATAAAGAAAACGGAGGATTCACATGAAAGTATTTGACCTGATGAGTGACAGCATAATTACCGTAGGAGCTTCGGAGCCCGTAACAGCGGCAGCGCGTTTAATGCAGAAGTATAATATCGGTGCAGTTCCCGTGTGCGATGACAAGGGACATCTTCGGGGAATGATAACAGACCGGGACATTGTAATAAGATGTATCGCCCTCGGTAAGTCGGCAAAGGATACTGTAATCTCCGAAACTATGACCCGTGGAGCCATTACAATTGACGACAGGGCTCACATAAGTGAAGCGGCGCGTCTTATGGCAGATGCACAGGTCCGCAGACTTCCGGTTTGCCGTGACGGGCTGTTGGTAGGTATGATTTCTTTAGCAGATCTGGCCCGCAATTCAGATTGTGACACCGAAGCCGCTGAAGCTCTGTGTGAAATATCAAAAAACATCCGCAGAACATAATTCTGCGGATATTTTTTAATAAAAGTACTTTACAAATCCAAATATATGTGCTATATTCTTATCAGTAATAATTCTTATTAGCGAGGAATTAATGGAAACTGTACGCAGAACCAGTAAAAAGCGTCAGGCAATATATGATGCTCTATGTGCAACAAAGAGCCATCCCTCTGCCGAACAGCTTTATATGGAGCTTAAAAACCAAATACCCGATTTAAGCCTGGGTACTGTGTACCGCAATTTAGGTGTGCTCATGCAGGATGGGCTTATTATCAGTGTGGGAAATGTTGACGGCCAGGAACGCTATGATGCCAACACTGCTCCCCACGCCCACTTTATCTGCACAAGCTGCGGCAAAGTTGACGATGCCGACATGGAGCTTCCTCTCCCCGGCTACGGAGCTTTTGAGGAGCACACAGGCTGGAAGCTGTTTTCCCACTCTTTAAGCTTCAGCGGCAAATGCTGTGATTGTCTTGAAAGGTCACAAGACCTTCCAAATAAATTTATCAATTATTAATTTTATAGGAGGATTTAATTATGAAGAAATGGGTATGCCCCGTATGTGGCTATGTACATGAAGGTGATTCCGCTCCCGAATTCTGCCCCCAGTGCAAGGTTCCCGGCAGCAAGTTCACTCTGCAGGCAGGCGAAAAGACCTGGGCAGCCGAGCATGTTGTAGGCGTTGGCAAGCAGTTCGGTGCAGATGTTCCCGCAGAGGTTCAGGAAGAGATCATTGCAGGTCTCCGCGCAAACTTCGAAGGCGAATGCTCCGAGGTCGGTATGTATCTGGCAATGGGCCGTGTTGCAGCTCGTGAAGGTTACCCCGAAATCGCAATGTACTGGGAAAAGGCAGCTCTTGAAGAAGCCGAGCACGCAGCAAAGTTTGCAGAGCTTCTGGGCGAAGTCATCACCGACAGCACCAAGAAGAATCTCTCCATGCGCGTTGACGCAGAAAACGGTGCAACCGCAGGCAAGTTCGAGCTTGCAAAGCTGGCAAAGAAGTACAATCTGGATGCAATCCATGACACCGTTCATGAGATGGCTCGCGACGAAGCTCGTCACGGCAAGGCATTTGAAGGTCTGCTGGCACGCTACTTCGGCTAATCCCCTACATATATAAATTAAAGGAAGCACTATGCTGCTTCCTTTTTTAATGCAAAAATCTCCCTGCTTCGCAGGGAGATTTAATTTCATCCGACTATACGCTTTGCTCCTGTGTAGTGCTGTGCATAATAGGTCGTGCTGAGGTTGCTGATTGTGACACAGCCCTTGCCGGAGGAGGCATGAATAAACTGGCCGTTGCCTATGTACATACCCACATGGCCGATGGGATCCACATCGTCGGAGAAGAACACAAGGTCGCCGGGCTGAAGATTGCTCTTGCTGACGGAGGTTCCGTTGTACGCATACTGCAGGCTCGCTCTGCGCTGGAGGGAGTAGCCATACTGTCCGTAGACATAGTAGATGAGGCCGGAGCAGTCAAAGCCCTTGGGGGATGTGCCGCCCCACACATAAGGAACGCCGATGTATTGCTTTGCAGTTGCAACGATCTGATCTGCCTGGGAATTCACAGCGCCGCGTGTCATGTAATCCGCGCTGACATAGCCTTTGAGGCCGTTATATGTAACAGCATACCAATTACCGCTTTTGCCGGTAATGGTCATCTGTGTACCCTTATTGTAGTAGCCCACGGTGGAATAGCTGGTGCCCGGGCCGCTTCTCACGCGGACGCCGTTGGCGGTAATCGTGCCTATTCCGTCCAAGCTCTGCTCTGCCGCAGGAACGCTTGTTTCTGTTGCTGCAGTGCCTACGGCAACATAGCTCTTGTTCATATAGCCGTAGGTTCCGTTTAGGCTGACCTCATACCAGTCGCCGTAAACGCCGCTGATTTTCAGCTTTGCTCCCTTGGTGCAGCTCTGAACAACGGAGAAATCATCAGAAGACGGTCCCATTCTCAGGCGCACGCTGCTTCCGTTAACGCTGCCGTCTTTAATGGTGCTGTAGTTCTCCTTGGGGGTAATGTGCATATAGCTTCCGGAGACATAGCCGGTTTTGCCGTTATAGATTACCTTGTACCAGCCGTTTGTACTTCCGCATACGCTCATGCTCACTCCGTTGGAGTAGTAGCCGAGAGTATCATAGCTTGTACCCGGGCCGCTTCTCATTCGAACGCTTGTTCCGATAATCTTTCCGGTGTAAGCGCCGCCGCTTGTTTCTGCAGGTGCAGCGGATGGTGTTGGTTCGGGATTTGCGGTTTGGGTGCTCTTTGCGGCAACGCTCATGTAATCCATGCTCACATAGCCGCTTTTCCCGTTGCAGCTTACGGCAAACCAGTTGCCGGAAACACCGGTAACATTCATCTGTGTACCCTTATTGTACTCACCGAGAATGTTGGAGCTTGTGTTTGCACCGCTTCTCATTCTTACGCTGTTGCCGGTGATGGTACCTACCCCGAAGCTGCCGCTTACGGTATCCTTAGACTGCAGATACTGCTGCGAGGCATAACCCTCAGTACCGTTATAAATAACCTTACACCAGCCGTTAGAGGTGGAAAGCACTAAAACGCCAGCACCGCCGGGCATGGTGGTAATTATACCGGAGGATGTGTTTGCCTGGCTTCTCAAATTAAGGGCCGTAGTGGTAACCGCGCCCTTACAGGCAGCTGCGCTTGCGGGCACAACAGCCACGGACGCCAGCATCAGTATGGCCAGGAAAAGGCCGATAAATCTTTTTTTCATAATCCGGTCTCCTGTACATCAATTTCAAAGTGTAATCAAATTGTAGCATATAAGCCGTATTATGTCAATCTACCCCCTATCAGATATAGTTTAATGCTGTAAACTAACCGTGAATTCAAGGACTTTTTGGCATACTCAATATATTGTGTGTTCACATACAGTTTACAAATAGTTATAGTATTGTAACGCTCACATGAACTCAAAATGGAGAAACTGTAAATTTTCCGGGCAAAAAAGTTTGCATTTTTCCGTATTTTAATATCAAAAAAATTTTTTCGTTTTCTTTTATTATTATATATGGTATACTGACTTAATAAAGGAATCCCAGCCGAAAGGTAGAAATATATGAAAAAGAATACTCGTATAATCGCTCTGCTTCTATGCTTTGTTATGATATTTTCTCTGTGCGGATGCTCTATAGGGCCTATAAATCTGTTCGGAGGCTCTATGACGACGCCTGTACAGCGCGAGGTTTTTGCCATGGACACAATAATGACGCTTACCGCCTACGGAAAGGACTCCGACGACGGTCTTGATGCAGCGGAGAATATCATAAATGCCATGGATTCCCTGCTCGATCCCGAGCTCGAAACCAGCGCCGCATATCTTATAAATAATGCCAACGGCGAAAATGTCATCGTTCAGCCCCAGGTTGCGGATATGCTGAACACCGCGCTTGAGGTATATAATCGCTCCAGCGGTGCTCTTGACCTCTCCGTCTACCCCATCTATTTGGCATGGGGCGAATTCAAAGAGGAAACTGCCCGTGTTCCCAGCAACGAAGAGCTTGCCGAGCTCAGGCAGCACCTCAATTTCGGTGACATGAGCATTACCGCCTTCACCGGCGAAGCCAACTATTCTGTCAGCCTTCCCGCCGGAACCCAGATCAGCTTCGGCTCCGTGGCAAAGGGCTGTGCTGCTGAATACGCAATCAATGCAATGCGCGAAGCCGGCGTTAAAAGCGGTCTCGTTTCTCTCGGCGGCAATGTGCAAACCCTCGGTCTCAAGCCCAACGGCGACAATTGGACTATCGCTGTGGAGGACCCCAAGTCCACGGGCAACTATGTAGGCACACTCAGCGTAGGTGAAACAGCCATTGTAACCAGCGGCAACTACCAGCGCTATTTCAGAGGCGACAACGGTCAGATTTACCACCATATTATCGATCCGAGTACGGGAATGCCCGTGGAAAACAATCTGCTCTCCGTAACAATTATCTGCGAAGACGGCACTCTCGCCGACTGCCTGTCCACCGCAATGTATGTACTGGGCGAAAAGGACGCCCTGAAATACTGGCGCACTTACGGCGGCTTTGACATGATAATGATAACAGACGACGGACGCGTAATCTGCACCTCGGGTCTTATTGAGATTTTCACCCTCACAAACGACACAAATTACGCAGTAACATTTGCAGAATAATGATTGACAGAGAATTTTTCCGTCAGGATGCAGTGAAGCTTGCCCCGTCACTTGTGGGCAAGCTTTTAGTAAGGCGCTTCCCTGACGGCAGTGTCAAAAAGCTTCGCATTACAGAGACAGAGGCATATACCGGAACAGACGATACTGCTTGTCACGCGCACAAGGGAAAAACTCCCCGAAGTGAAATGCTGTGGCATGACGGCGGCACGATCTATGTCTATCTCTGCTACGGTATGCACAATCTGATCAACATCGTTTCCGGTGCGGAGGACGATCCCCAGGCTGTGCTGATTCGCTGCTGTGAGGGAGCCGAAGGACCGGGCAGACTTACAAAGGCTTTGGGCATTGACCGCCGCTATAACGGTCTCGACATCATGAGCTGCGACGATTTATGGCTTGAGGACGACGGCGCAGAGGTTGACATAATTCTCGATACGCGTGTAGGCATTGCATATGCCGAAGAAAAAGACCGAAACGCACTTTTGCGTTATAAAATGAGGTAAGTATGGCATATTTAGACACCGATGTCAGATATTTGAAGGGCATAGGCGAGAAAAAGGCGCAGGCACTTAACAAGCTCGGCGTCTATCTCGTCCGTGACCTTCTTTCGTATTTTCCCAGGAAATATGAGGACAGAAGTGAATTCACACCCATTGCTCTGACTCTTGACGGTGAAAACGCCTGCATTCAGGCCATTGTGGCGGACACTCCACGGCTTGTACGCATTCGAAAAGGCATGGAGCTTGTGAAATTCCGTGCCGTGGACGACAGCGGTTCGGTTGACATAACATATTTCAACTCACCATATGTTAAAGATCAGCTGCACAAAGGGCAATGCTGTAATTTCTACGGCAAAATAACCTTCGTGGGCAACAAGCGCACCATGGCAAACCCTGTGCACGAGGATGAAAACACCGTGGGCGGCATTACCGGGCGCATTGTACCCATATACCGTCTTTCGGCAGGACTGTCCCAAAAGCTCTTCATGAGCTCCATTCGTCAGGGGCTTGATGCCGCCGGCGGCGAGCTGCCCGAGGTGCTGCCCGAATCCGTAAGAGAAAAGTATCAGCTTGCCCAGGCAGGCTTTGCATATGAGAACATCCACTTCCCCACTGATTTTGAGTCCCTTGAGCTTGCGAGAAGAAGGCTTATTTTTGAAGAGCTTTTCCTTTTGGCCTGCGCTCTCGGCAAAATGAAGGGTAGCCACAGTGCCGCCGACGGCATTAAAATGGCTGACACGGATATGGAGGAGTTCTTCTCTTCCCTGCCCTTTACTCCCACGGGCGCCCAAATACGGGCAACCAACGACGCAATGCGCGATATGAAATCCGGCAAGGCAATGAACCGCCTTGTCCAAGGCGATGTCGGCAGCGGCAAAACCCTTGTTGCCGCCGCACTCATTTGGTACGCATGGAAAAACGGAAAAATGAGCGCATTCATGGCTCCCACGGAAATCCTTGTGGAGCAGCACATGGCAAGTCTCGAGGGTTTTCTCGGCAAATTCGGAATGCGTATCGGAAAGCTCACCGGCTCCTCCACCGCAAAGGAAAAGAGAGAGGTCAAGTCAAAGCTTTTAAACGGCGAAATCGACCTCATAGTCGGTACCCACGCACTATTCTCCGATGATGTGGAGTATAAAAATCTCGGTCTTGTAGTCACTGACGAACAGCACCGCTTCGGTGTAAATCAGCGCTCCTCACTTATCGGCAAAGGCGATAAGCCCCATGTGCTTGTCATGTCCGCAACTCCTATCCCCCGAACACTTGCGCTTATCATTTACGGTGACCTTGATATTTCAGTTATCGACGAGCTTCCTCCCGGCAGGCAGAAGGTTGATACCTTTGCCGTTACGGAAAGCTACCGCACAAGGCTCAACGGATTTATACACAAGCTCGTCACCGAAGGCAGGCAGGTCTTTGTTGTCTGCCCCATGATTGAGGAAAACGAAGAGCTTCCGGATAACATCAAATCTGCCGAGGAGCACGCCGAGGAGCTGTCCCGCCGCTTCCCTGACCTGCGTGTTGCCTGCGTACACGGCAGGCTGAAGCCCAAGGTAAAAAACGAAATAATGCAGGCCTTTGTAATCGGAGAAATTGATATCCTTGTTTCCACAACGGTCATTGAGGTCGGTGTGGATGTTCCCAATGCGGCGCTTATGATAATCGAAAACGCCGAACGCTTCGGCTTGAGCCAGCTTCATCAGCTGCGAGGCCGCGTAGGCCGCGGTCGGCACAAGAGCTACTGCGTTCTGGTGTCCGACACGGATAATGAGGTTTCCGAGGCAAGACTGAAAATCATGACGCAAACAAATGATGGCTTCAAGATTTCCGAGGAGGATTTGAAGCTGCGCGGTCCCGGTGATTTCTTCGGCTCAAGGCAGCACGGTCTTCCGGAAATGCATGTTGCCGACCTTTGCACCGATATTAATGTTCTTCAGATGGCACAGATTGCCGCTAACGAGCTGTTAGCAGAGGATGCAGATTTATATAAACCCGAACATCAAGCATTGCGCAAGGCAGTTGAACGCCTATTTGAGCTTAATGCTGACACCCTAAATTAATTATGTAAACTAAAACAGCACCGCAAGCACGGTGCTGTTTTCACATGGATTATGGCTCCTGCTCCGCGCGCTAATCCTGTGTCTGCGGTAAATCATTCACACTTACTCGGACACTTTTGCCGCAGGCTGCATACTGATTTACAATTACGCAAACATAAAATTCGCCTGAAAAGCATAAAAATCCGACCTGACACAGACTATTCAGGTCGGATTCGTGTTTTTCAGATATTGTCAACCAGCTTATATCCCGCAAAAAGCAATGCAATTATTATAAGCACCGCTGCCGAGGGTACAGTCAGGACAACCGTTCTGATAAATACAGAGGGCAGAATACAGGCCGCGGAAATCACAAAATATATGAAGAACAGCTTCCAGCCCGAAAGCTGTTCGTCATCAAAAACATCTTTGGTAATTGCCATGACAATTCCGATTGCCGACAGAATTATCACAGCACCGCTCACGATATCGCCGAGAGTGATATATACCTCTCTGACGCTTCCTCGGACAAGAGAAAACACAAACCAAATCAAAAGGATATTTCCGAGGCACATACATGCAATCTGAATTGCATTCAACACTCTTTCTTTTGCCGACATCTCCGGCATTTCGGCAATTATCGCATCACAAAAGGCTTTGTAGTCATCGCCAATCACCTCACGGGCAGTTTGCCCTCTTTCCTGACCTTCAATCAGCATATTGGTTATATCTCGGCGAATGATTTCCTGATTATATTCGCTGATTCTTGACCCGCGGATATATACCACGATGTCGGTCAAAATTTCGTTTGTATCTTTGCCAAGCTTTTTTTCAAGCTCATTGTTTTCCTTCAAAAGCGCCTTAGTCTGTCTGTTCATTTCCGGCAACCTCCGTCATAACGTTTTCAACCGCCTCTGCCAGCTCGCGGAAGGATTCAATAAACCGCAGAATTTCTTTTCTGCCTTCATCGGTAATACCGTAATACTTCCTCCTCGGACCGAATTCCGAGGGACGAAGCTCGGTTTTAACAAAACCCTGCTTTTCAAGGCGCAGCAGCAAGGGATAAATCGTTCCCTCGGCAATGCTTCCGAAGCCGAACTCGCATAGCTTCTGGACAATTTCATAGCCGTAGGTTTCTTTAAGGCTTATTATTGCAAGAACGCAGTCCTCAAGATTACCCTTCAGCATTTGGGCAGGTATCATATTCAGCACCTCCTGCTACATAGCATTGCTAGGTAGCCTTTATCTACATAGTAATACTATGTAGCCTGTTTGTCAAGAAAAAACTGCCGCCCCGTGAAACGATCTGAACGGAGCGACAGCAATTTTAGGTTTACATAATTATTCAAATCTTTTAAGTCTCAAGGCGTTGCTCACAACGGAAACGGAGCTCAAAGCCATTGCCGCACCTGCAAGCATGGGCGAAAGGAGGGGACCTCCAAAGGCATAGAACAGGCCTGCGGCAAAGGGAATCCCGATGCAGTTATAGAAAAAAGCCCAGAACAGGTTTTCCTTGATGTTCAGCATTACCTTATCTGAAAGGCGCACCGCGGTGAGAAGGCATTCCAAATCCTTACCCATGAGGACTATATCAGCGGACTCAATGGCAACATCGGTGCCGCTGCCAATGGCAATGCCCACATCCGCCGCCGCAAGCGCGGGGGCATCGTTTATGCCGTCGCCCACCATGCAGACCTTTTCGCCGAGAGCCTTAATCTTTTCAATCTCGCCCGCCTTGTCCTCGGGGAGAACATTGGCGATGTAATCGGACATATACACCTTGTCGGCAATGGCAGATGCGGCTTTTTCGTTATCTCCAGTTAACATAATTGTATCAATATCGTGATTATGCAAATCTTCGATGATGTTTCCGCTATTCTCTTTGATTTGGTCTATAGCACCGAAAAGGCCTGCAAATTTGCCGTCAACGGCGGCGTACATGAGCATTTCGCCCTTATCCTTCATGCCTTCAGCCACTTCATTCGCTTGCGTTATGTCAACCGTTGCCTCCAGCATTAGCTTTTCGTTGCCGATGAGTATTTCCATGCCGTCATACTCCGCCTTTACGCCCCTGCCCGATAGAGCGGTAAGAGTATTGTAAACGCCCTTGCCCAGACCGCGTTTTTCGGCTTCCTCAACTATTGCCTTTGCCACGGGGTGTTCAGAACCCTTTTCCACCGCCGCACAGATATTCAGAAGCTCGCTTTCGTCAATTACGGAGAAGATATCACAGATGACCGGCTTGCCCTCGGTTATGGTGCCTGTCTTATCAAGAACAATAGTACCCACTCCCGAAAGCGCCTGCAGCGCCTCACCGCTTTTAAAGAGAACTCCAAGCTCCGCACCTCTGCCGGTGCCTACCATGATAGCCGTTGGGGTTGCAAGGCCGAGAGAGCAGGGACAGGCAACTACAAGCACGGATACAAAAATATTAAGCACAAATTCTGCGCTTTTCCCGTTCAATGCCCAGATTGCCGCAGAAATCACCGCAATTGCAATTACCACGGGTACAAAAACGCCCGCGACCTTGTCGGCAATTTTTGCAATGGGTGCTTTTTTACTTTGGGCGTCCTCCACCATGCGGATTATCTGCGCAAGAGCTGTATCTCCCCCCACCTTGGCGGCGGTAAAAACTATATTACCCTCACCGTTAATGCTTCCGCCGGTGACCGGACTCCCCTCTTCAATGGTTACAGGCAGGCTTTCACCAGTGAGCATGGACAAATCCGCGGTGGAAATGCCGCTTTTGACAATGCCGTCGCATGGAAATCTTCCCCCGGGGAAAACGGTTATTTCATCGCCTTGACGCAGCTCATTCACAGGTACTTCCCCTGTTGCTCCGTGGCGGGTGACAGTTGCGGTTTCAGGTGCAAGCTCGGTGAGTGCGCGGATGGCATCAGAGGTACGGTCTTTGCTGCGTGCCTCAAAGAATTTGCCGAGGAGCACAAGGGCAAGAACCACAGCGGCACTTTCAAAGAACAGATTTTCCGCATAGGTCGCATCGCCCAAAGCAATTTTCACAAGAGAGAATGTGCTGTAGAGCAAAGCCGATGAAGCTCCGATTGCCACGAGGCTGTCCATATTCGGATGGCCTTTTACAAGACTTCCGAAGCCATTAACGAAAAAGCTTCTTCCGCCATACACCACGGGCAGAGCCAGTACAAGCTGGATTACGGCAAAGCCCAGCGGATTGCTGTGGGGCGCAATAAGCTCGGGCAGCGGCAGTCCTATCATATGCCCCATGGAAACATACAGCAGTGGAATCGCAAAGCAGATGCAAAGAACAACACGGCGCTTCATATCCGCATGCTCCGCCTTTTTCCGCTGTGCCTCCGCTTTTCTCTGCTTAAGCGCAAGAGAATCCTCCGAGACATACTCCTGTGCCTCAAAGCCCAGGCGTGACACCAGGTCGCAAATTTTATCGTTGTCCAGACTATCATCATAGACAATACGCATTTTTTCGGTTGTGAGATTTACGGACACCTCGCTGACGGCGCTCTGCCGCGACATGAATTTTTCAAGGCTTGCAGAGCAGGCTGCGCAGTGCATTCCGCTTATTCTGAATACTTTTTCAGTCATATTATCACCGGATTTATTATAGCGCAAAAATCCGCAAAAAAACAGAGACAGTTTTGCTGTCTCTGTCATAAGCCGAAGATTTTCATGATCACAACCGAAATTCCCGAGCCTGCTACTGCCGAAATTACCGCGGTGAAAACAGTCTTTGAGCTGCTTACATTGTGCCGCAGATTGCCTACATAGCCCTTTGCCGCAGCCCGTGCCTCCTTCATAAGCTCCGTCTGGGTTATACCTGCGGAATGAAGATATTCCTCCCGCACTATGAATATGGCCTCCTCAAACACCTTTTTGTCCGGAGATTTTACAACTATTATCCTTCGGGCAGTTCCCTTTACCACATTTTTTACCTCCATGGGCAGGTCTGTATTTGATTTTACCCTTTGATAAGACTTTGTAAACATCATGCTCTCTTCTCCACACGCACCGCCAACACCGTCATATCATCCGTCTTACCGCAGACTTTTTCCGCCTCGCGAAGAGTATCCCTGGCAAGAAGCTTCATATCGTCAGTGGCAGAGTCCAGCACCTCCAGAAGCCATTCGTCGCTGCTGTCGCCGATCACTCCGTCAGAGGCGATTATTGCGGTGCTGCCCGGCTTAAGACGCATTCGCATCACATCCGGTGCAACGCCTGCGCCGCATAGCCCCGGTGCAAGACTTTCGCCCTTAATTCGGCGTATGCTTTTACCGTTCATAACATAGCTGGGCGCCGCACCGTACTTATAAAAACAGGTTTCCCCCGAAAAAAGATTTACACACATTAAATCCACGGTGGCAAAGCCCCAATGGTCTCCGTTCTTCAAAAGCATAACGGAATTCAAGGTTTTCATGGCAACGGCAGGGTCCATGCCCGAGCGCAGAAATCGCTCAAGGATTTCGATTACCTCGCCGCTTTCCTTTGCCGCATCCTCGCCGCAGCCCATGCCGTCGGAGAGGATTACACACAGCACACCGGAGTCGGTTTTGAAGTATGTACCTCTATCGCCGCTGACTCGCTCGCCCTTCTTCTTCATGGCGGCTATGCCCACGCTCACCGCCAGCGGCTCCGCCTCCGCGAGCACAAGCCTCGCATTTCCGTTTTCCGTACTTTCCGGTCTGCACAGACGAACTCCCAACACGCCCGACAGCTTTTCAAGATAGCGTTTGTCCTTTGTAAGAGTAGGAAGACTTCTGCTTTCAATAACCGCGCGGAGTCTGCCCTGGCCGTCCCGATATACCGCAGCGTCAGCTTCAATATCAAGTGTGCGCATATAGCGGATTAATCTCCGCTCTGCAAGGCGGTCGGCTCCGTTTGTGCTGCCAAGCTCCTTTGCCACATCAGACAGCACATCGGCCATGTCTGCATACTGTCCCCAGGCGGTATCGCGGCTTTCCCGCAGGCCTGCTGCAAACTGCCGTCTGTAGGCAGCGGCCCGAAGCTCGCCGTTTACGGCAGCAACAAAGGCCTCCGGATTACGGCAGCGCTGAGTGAAGTGCTTGGGAATATCCTCAATATGCAGCATTCCCCTTTCCTTCATTGCTGCGGAAGCGTCGTTCAGCGCCGCAAGCGTATCCATATAGCAGTTATTCCAACATCGGTTTTTCTCTCTGCAGCTTATGCACACCGCATCGGCGGCACGGTCAAAAACCCTTGAGGGATCACTATCATTCACAGGCTCCTCCACATTGCGCCGCACGATTTCATACAATCCCGAATACGCCTTACCCAAACCCGCCACGCGCTTTGCCACATAGCGGCGAAGTCCCGACTCTCCGCTTCCGAGAACCGTGGGCTCAATCAGCGAGCCTGCCCGGCTCAAAAACACCGACGGCAGCACCATAAATACCACAGATGCGCAAAAAACCTCGAACATGGCGTTTATCTGGGGCGCGGCACTCCAGGTGCAAACCACCGCCACAGCATTTGCAAGGATAAAGGAGAGCACAAATACCAAGCGTCCGTGGCGGTTAAACACTCCGGCAAGCAAGCCTCCGAAGGCATAGGACATGGTAAAAAACGGCAGTCCGCCCCGGGCAAGATCCATGGCAAGGCCAAAGGCCGTTCCAACGGTACAGCCCACAAGCATACCGCAGCGCAGGGTGGCAGTCATTACCATGAGCAATGCGAAAAAGCGCCCGATTGACACGACACCCATGATTTCAAGCTCTGACAGAGCCATTAGCACTACGGCTACGGTTATCATCACCGATGCGGCATGGCGCAGCTCTGCCATTTCCGTTGTACATTCAGCATCATTCATGGCCTCGCGGAAAAAGTAACAGCAGCCAAAGGCCAGCACAGATTCAAGCGCAATAACCGCCGTGGTGGGTGTTCCGGAAATCAGTGCCGTGAAGCCGGCGAGAAATCCCGTAACACAGCTCACAGCTCCGGCATTAACCGGGGCAAACAGCTCGCTTTTAGCAATCTTTGTCTCCTGAAAAGCAAAGGAAACCGTAAATACCATCACCACTGCCGCAAGATACCTTATGCCCTGATTAAGGCCGTAGTTTGCAAGATATCCCAGAGCCGCCCCCAAAAGGCAGCACACACCGTTCATCCCCGCGCCGGCTGCCGCCACCGCCGCCACGCCAAAAGGCCCTCCGGAATTTAGCACCCGGGCAGCAGACAGCACAAATCCGCTTATAAAGCTCACCGCTGCCCACGCAGCCCTTTCAAGCTCCGGAGTCTTATCTTTCTTTACCCGTTCATGCAGCGCGGTTTTCACCGCACTTATTGATTCTCTAACATCCATTTGGCACCTCCGTAAGTTTACATAAGTATAATATATTATACTTATGTAATTTGAAGAAGTGCGTCAAACGGCGCTGATGATTATTGTATCTTGCGGGTGAGAAATAAGCGGAAATAGCCTATAAAAAAATACCGCAGTCATAAGACTGCGGTATTCTTGTATAATTAATTATCAGCCAACCTTGGTGAATGTCATGGGGTACATATCGCCGTCGTCCTCTGTGCCGGAAGTGAAGCCCTTAACCAGTTTGAAGCCACTATCAGTCAGATTTTCGTATACATCGTAATTGCCGTCGCTGATTTCTTCATCAATATCATCAGTCATGAAGAGCTTACCGTCTTCAGCCTTCCATTTGCCTTCAACGGAGCTATCAGCAAACATATCCTGAAGATCTATTTCTTCCATGACTGCTTCAACGGCAAGTTCATTATACTCGTCAATGGTCATGCCATAGGCTTCGAGGTATGCTGCGTCGCCTTCTTCCTCGGTCATGCCGTAAGCTGCCAGCTCTTCAATAGTAGCATCTTTTATCATTGCCATCAGGCCGTCCTTGAGAGCGGTATTGAATTCATCAAAGCTCTTATCATCGAGCTTCATATCCACTTTGTAGGTGCCGTCTTCTTTGAATTCAATGGTCATAACGGTCATAAGCTTGCCGAAATCGAAGTAATCCATATCCTCACCGAGCTCATTTTCGATGCTTTCAATTGCCATATCAGTCATGTCAACTTCAGCTTCCCATTTGCCGATGAACTTCTCGGAGTCGGATTTGCCGCAGGCGCAGAGTGCGAACATCATTGCCAGGCAGAGTACAAGTGCTAAAATTTTTGTAAGCTTTTTCATGTTTGTTTCCTTTCTAATTCTTTAAGCCTATATTCTTTAAGACTA
>JAUMWD010000034.1 GCA_030529825.1 Bacillota bacterium | reverse complement strand
CTTAAATGAACTCTCCGATTTCTGCTCGAAAAATTACCTTCCGCTTTTCGGTGCGGCATTAAGTGACCGCGCCGCCGATGTGAGAAAAACGGAAATCCACCGCGCCGCCGTGTGCATAGGCAGTGAGGGCAGGGGACTTTCAAAGGAGCTCCTTGACCTGTGCGGCGGAGAAATCATAATTCCCATGAATCCCGATGCGGAATCCCTGAATGCGGCGGTTGCCGCCTCGGTGCTTATGTGGGAGATGACAAGATAAAGATTCAAAGGGGATGAGGGTATGTCCGCAATTAAATACTGGCTGTGGATGTCCACTGCGGCAAAGCTTCCGCCCCGTGTAAAGGCAGAGCTGCTGAAGCACTACGGCGGTCCCGAGAATATATACAATGCTCCCAAGGGCGAGCTGAAGCGCCTTGTAGGAGAATGCGAGGGCATCGATATTCTGGAAAAGCGGGATATGGCAAAGGCTCTGCGCATAATAGAGAAGTGTAACAGTCAGGGGATAGATATAATTACCGTGCAGGACGCGGCATATCCCGACAGATTGAAAAATATCTATTCACCGCCGTCGGTGCTGTATGTAAAAGGAAAACTGCCTGCGGTTGATGATGAGGCGGCTATTGCAATCATCGGCACACGGAGCGCAAGCCCCTACGGCATCAAGATGGCCAAAAAATTAGGCTATGAGATAGCAAAAAGCGGCGGAGTTGTGGTGTCCGGCCTTACCAAGGGCATAGATGCCGCCGGCGCAGAGGGCGCGCTCATGGCAGGCGGCTGCTGCATCGGAGTGCTGGGCGTACCCCATGAGCTTGCAAAGGGCAAGCTATATGACGAGGTTGCCGCCCGGGGAGCCCTTGTGAGCGAGTATCCGCCGGATACGGAGCCGTACAAGGCATTTTTCAGAGCGCGAAACCGCATTGCCGCAGGTCTTTCCGTAGGCGTTGCGGTGGTGGAAGCTCCTGCAGGGAGCAACACGCGGCTTTTTGCCGCCGAGGCAGCAGAGCAGGGCAAGGAGATTTTTGCCGTTCCCGGAAATGCGGATGCGGCAAACAGCGTGGGTACAAATGAATTGCTGAAAGAGGGGGCAAAGCCCGTGACCTCCGGTTGGGATGTACTGGCGGAGTTTCAGCGTATTTTCCCCCATAAGCTGAAAAATGCAGGGAATTTGAGCGCCCCTGTGAAGCCTGCGGAGGAGCCTGCACCGCAAAAAGCAACAAAAAAAGACATTGACAATAAGAAAAACGCGGAATATATTGACTTGAAGAAACAGCTGGAAGGCTTTTCTGAAAGTCAGCTTAAGATTGCGGCGGTCATGGAAGCTCCCTCTATGCATGTTGACGACATAATCGAAAAGAGTGGACTCAGCTCCGCGAAGGTGCTTGCCGAGCTGACTCTTATGCAGCTCAAGGGCTGTGTGACCCAGGAAAAGGGCAAGCGCTTTACTTTGAATATAAAAATGAAATGAGGATAGATTAATGCCTAAAGCGAAGAAGAATCTTGTAATCGTGGAATCCCCTGCAAAGGCAAAGACAATCGAAAAATATCTAGGCAAGGACTATAAGGTTGTGGCCTCCATGGGCCATCTCCGCGACCTGCCCAAGAGCACTCTGGGTATTGATATTGAGAATAACTTTGAGCCCAAGTACATTCCCGTGAAGGACCACGGAGAGGTCATCAAGAGCCTCAAGGCCCTTGCAAAGGACTCTGATATTATCTATCTCGCCACCGACCCTGACCGCGAGGGTGAAGCTATATCCTGGCATCTCAAGGAGCTTCTTAATCTTGACGATGAGCGTGCACGCCGCGTAACCTTCAACGAAATCACGAAGAAGGTTGTTCAGAACAGCATTGAGAATCCCCGCAGCATTGACCAGGATCTGGTTGATGCCCAGCAGGCACGCCGTCTCCTTGACCGCATCGTGGGCTACAAGCTGTCTCCGCTGCTCTGGAAGAAAATCAAGCGCGGCCTTTCTGCAGGACGAGTTCAGTCCGTTGCCACCAGAATGGTCGTTGACAGAGAGAACGAAATCACAAGCTTCATCCGTGAGGAATACTGGCTGCTGGATGCCATCCTCAACTGCGATGAGAGCGACGCAAACTTCACCGCCCGCTTCTACGGCAAGGGCGACAAGAAGCTTGAGCTTCACACCAAGGACGAGGTTGACGCGGTTATCGCCGCAACGCAGTATGCCGATTTTAATATAAGGAGCATCAAGCGCGGCGAAAAGCACCGCAGTCCCGCCGCACCCTTCATCACCTCCACGCTTCAGCAGGAGGCATCCCGCCGTCTGGGCATGACTCCCCGCCGCACCATGTCCGTTGCCCAGCAGCTTTACGAAGGCGTTGACATCACCGGTCAGGGTACCGTAGGTCTCATCACCTATATGCGTACCGACTCTCTGCGCCTTTCCGATGTCGCTCTCATGGATGCAAAGAACTTCATTACCGAGCGCTACGGCAAGGAATATTACCACGGCTCCTTCCGCGTATATAAGTCCAAGAACAGTGCACAGGATGCCCACGAAGCAATCCGCCCCACCAATATCTATCTGACTCCCGATGTAGTCCGCAAGGATCTGACTCCGGAGCAGTACAGGCTGTATCGCCTTATTTGGGGCCGCTTCACTGCCTGCCAGATGGCAAATGCAATCTATGACAATGTGGTTATCGATGTTGATGCAAACGACTATGTTTTCAGATCCAACTACTCTGAAATGCGCTTCCCCGGCTATACCGCCGTATATGAGGAGGCCAAGGACGAGGAATCCGATGAGCTGCGCAGCAAGCTGCCCAGCTTAAATGAAGGGGAGAAGGTATATCTCGAAAAGATGCTCCCCGAGCAGCAGTTTACCCAGCCTCCCGCACGCTACACCGAGGCAACTCTTATCCGCGCCATGGAGGAAAAGGGCATCGGCAGACCTTCGACCTATGCTCCCACCATTTCCACCATCACCTCTCACGAATATGTGGTTAAGGACGGAAAGTATCTGAAGCCCACCAATCTGGGCGTTGTTGTCACCGAGCTTATGATGGAGCGCTTCCCCGACATAGTTGACCTGAAGTTCACCAATCAGATGGAATCCGGTCTGGACAGCGTTGAGTCCGGCAAGATGTACTGGAAGGACCTGCTGGGCGAGTTCTATAACGGCTTCAGCAAGGAAATGGATAGTGCGGAGGAAGCTCTTGACGGCGTACGCATCAAGGTTCCCGACGAGCTCAGCGATGAATACTGCGACATCTGCGGCAAGCAGATGGTTGTAAAATCCGGCCGCTTCGGCCGCTTCCTGGCCTGCCCCGGATACCCCGAATGTAATTTCACCAAGCCTCTGGTCATTGAGATGCCCGGCAAATGTCCCAAGTGCGGCAGCCGTATCCTCAAGCGCACCTCCAAGAAGGGCTACACCTTCTATGCCTGCGAGCGCGGTGCCGACTGCGGATTTATGACATGGCATGTTCCCACCAAGGACTTCTGTCCCAATTGCGGCAAGACCATGTTCAAGCCCAGCGGACGCGGCAGACTCAAGTCCTTCTGCATCAACGAGGAATGCTCACTCTTTGTTCCGGAGGACAAGCGCACCTATAAGAAGAAAACCGAAGAGGAAAAGAAAGCCTCTGCAAAGAAGC
>JAUMWD010000010.1 GCA_030529825.1 Bacillota bacterium | reverse complement strand
TGCCTTTTGACATAATATCGCAGAAATCATTACTGCTATGAATTCACCAAAAAGCGCTTTTTTCATCTATTCATGCTATCATTATTCTGACAAATATTTTGCCAGATAATTCTCATAGCACTTCACGCCGATATCGTTCTTAGTTATGAGAAGCACCTGAGTTTCGGTATGTCTTCGCTAAACATTATGGTATCCTTTTACTATTGGGAAAAGGAGGCAAACAATGAAGTATTCTCAAAATATTAAGCAAGAAGCATTATCACGATATAAGTGCGGAAGCGACTCAGTGAAAAACATAATTGAAGATCTGCATATCCCGCGAAGTACACTTTACTATTGGATAAAACAGGAGGCAGTGTTGCCGTCGTGCAGATATGCAAAGCAGCCCGCTGTGTCTCAGAAGAAATATGAAGATTTGCGCAGGCATACTGCAAAGCTTGAGCAATATGTGTCAGCGGCAAAAGACATTAATTTATCTTCCCTACTTACCCTCGACGAAAAATTGGAATTATACGACCTACAAGAAGGCAAATACAGCTCTAAAATTCTATGCGAAGTGCTAGGAATATCCCGTGGTACATATTCGAAGCGAATCGTAAATCACAAGAATCCAACAGTTTCTGAAGAACATCGAGCGGCTGTCAAAGAACGCGTCATAGAAATATTCGACAAGAGTCAGCAGCGCTATGGCTCGGACAAAATATTAGCACTCATGCAGCAAGAGGGTGTCCATACTTCAGAGCAAATGGTCCGCTCAATAATGAAGGAATTAGGTATTCAAAGTGTCGGGGTTAATGCCAAAAGGACATATACAAGCGAAATCCGCATTAAGCGAAATCTATTAAAGCAAAATTTCAATGTCGATGCTCCAAACAGAGTGTGGGTAGGAGATATCACCCAATTTTGGTGGGCCGGCAACCGGTTTTATATCTGTGTAATTTTAGATCTTTTTTCAAGAAAAATAGTTTCATACAAAATCTCGAAAAATTGCTCAACCAAACTCGTAACGGCAACCTTGCGCTATGCATATGAAAACCGAGAGCGGCCGCAGAACCTCATCTTTCACAGTGACCGCGGAGCTCAATATACTTCCGCCGGATATGTGAACTTGCTAAGAAGTCTCGGAATTACACAATCCTTTTCACGCAGCGGCTCTCCATATGATAATGCGGTAATTGAATCGTTTTTTAATTTGCTAAAGAAGGAAGAACTACATCGAAGAGTATATCGTTCTGAACGGGAGTTTCTAAAATGTATCGACGAATATATAAGTTTCTATAACAGCAGCCGCCCGCACAGATATAACAATTATAAATCTCCAGACAGTACAGAAAAATTATTTGAAAAATCAATACTTTCAAAGGATTTGCCTTGAAGGTTGCAGGTTCAAATCTCTTGTCCTTTCATAGATTCTTATCTATTTTTAAGATTTAATACAAAATTTGTCCAATTGGGTGAATTTGTAAAATGGTCAAAAAATGTTACTTTTACAGCAAAAAATTGGTGTAGAACCTAACTTTCCAAAAATAAAAGTTCAGATTTCTACACCAATTCATCTTGCAGAAAACCCTTGAAAACACTGACTTTTTTGCATACCTGCTTCTCGCCGTTTAACGTATATTAACGCCTTTTAAAGTCTCTTCATTCCACAAATATGCCACAAATTAATGCCTTTAATATTGCGCATTATCGGATTTTATGCAACTTCTAATATTGCGCATTGTCCGAATATGTGTTGTGTAAGATCAGGCGCTATGTAACCTTATCTTTGCAAAAGTCGAGGCATAAAACAGACCGCAGAATAATCTGCGGTCTGTTTATCATATTTGCTTATTTTTTTGAAAGTTTGATGCCCTTGTCCTTTAAAACACCTTCCACATGTCTTCGGGCATCGCGGTTCAAGCGTTCATAGCTGGCGAGGTCAGATTTTTGCAAATTTGGAACTAGGTCGCGAATCGTAATCAGTCCAATCTCTTCAAAGTAAGCTTTTAGCGTCTCATCTAATGGCAACGAAGTAAGGGGAGCATCGATAAGCTTTACCTTATCATATTTTATATTTACATTTTTCGAAGTCTGAGGTTCAGAGATTTGTGCCGTCGTTGCCAAACTGGATGCCGAAGAATCAGGCGGTGTAGGTAAGTGTATTTCCATGTCTTCTGCATTTTCTTGCTTTGGAGGGTTGTTGGACGGCAACGGGAGCATTTCAGGAAAACTGATTTTTATTCCTCGGAATTTTCCGATTGTGCTACGAAGCAGGCGCAAGTGAAACTCCTCATTGTCGGTAGCGTTTTCCGTAAGTGTTACGATTTCTGCCCCCGGCACGATATGATTTCTCCCGCGGCTAAAATCGTAGATATCCGTAACACCATCGTTATCAAAGTCGGACTGACCGTTAAATATGCATAGTTCTGAAACGGAGTCTTCTTTTTCAAAGCAGGCCACAGAAAACAGGTATTTGTAGGCAAGCTTTGGAACTTCCCTGCTTTTTACAGTCTGTACAGAACTGAATTTGGCGTCAGCGATTATGTATCGGTTTCCGCTGAATCCAGCATAGGAATACTTGATAATGTAATCCGGTGAGTAATACCTGCCCGGCTTACCAGGGTCTTCATCTCCTCGACTGAAGCCGATGGAAGTGCTGCGATATAGCCCGATGTTTGCCACAGATCGCCTATCATCAGAATAAATCACCGGTTGATAATATACCTCAACGGTGTTGTCTCCACTTTGGAAAGCAAAATAGTTTTCGCAAGTTGTATTGGTGTACATGGCATAACCGTTAAACGGGTAAGTGATTCGATTCGTTTTAACGAGGCAGAAGCCCTCATTTCTGAAGAAATTTATGATTTTTGCAAGGACATATACTTCGTACAGTGAGCTGACCTTCAGGAAAGAAAGCATGTACTTTTCTTCGCTGAGCGTAAAGCCTCCATAAGAATACCAGGAAACTATACATTCATAAATTTGATGATATTGTGGAATTGAGCGAAAAATCGGAGTGAGCTTCGGTATTCCGGTCAAGGCAATTCTTTTGACTTGGAGAATCTTTTCATATGAAGACTGAATACTATAGTATTTTTGTCGAAGAGTGCGCACATCAACTAAAATCTTATTTAATGTTGCTATTGTGTGTGCAAACACGAAGTATGTTGATGTAACATACTCTTGTTTTTCAAATGGACGCTGGGGCACACTATTAACCGTACGAAGTATTTCAGCTTCTATGCTGTCAAGGGACATAATTACTGATCTCAAAAACGCCAAAAGGACCTGGTTCTCATAAATATCAAATGATTTCACATTGCTTGTTATGAGTGTTTTTCCGGGCTGGTAATTGTTGTCGCCGATTTTTATGCCTTGCTGCCCGTTTGCTAAGTACAGCTCTTCGGGGTGTTGTGCAATGTACTGAAGCGTGCGGTTGGTCGCAAACTGGAGTTTTTCAAAGTGATCAACACGCTCTGATGCAACAGTGGTAAATCGGCTGTTTGCCTTGAAGTAGTGATAGTTTCCCTCAAATACTAGGGAAATCCGGCTTAAAAGTCGAATGCTAGCCTCAAGCGTCTTTTTGCTACCATCACCCATACCGGAGGTGTCTTTAGAAACCTGTTTGTCACCAAAGAGAAAAGCGGTATTTTTACTGTAGACATATTCCACCATGCGACGTACCGATTCATTTCGGCGTGAGCGCCTTACCATCACCTGTATGAAATCGGTCTCCATTGAGTGACGAATTCCCTGAATATCGGTATATATAAATTGAAACTGGACATAACCGAAGCACTCTGTAAAGATGCGTCGATCATTATTACTGGTCCCGAATGTAATTTCACCGGTTGACGGATTCATAATATAATCCAGTTCGCACTCGTTGAGCAGCAACAAATGGTTTTTAATATTCTGTATGTCAATACCGTTTATCTTGGCTGTGTACTCATAATCACAATACACAAAGGAATCTTGATTCTTCACTGTATCCAAAGTTGAAGCTTCAAGGCTACGAGGACGAAGTATCAGCTCTTGTGCGTCGTCATCTTTTCTGACAGGTATCAGACGCAAGCTTATTCTATCCATACTACGACCTCTTAATATTCAAAGAACTGGTAGTACTGCATTTTATCATCACCATAATTCACTATATCACGGATAATACTTGCAGAATGAATCAGGTTGTTTTCTCTGCAGATGTTGGAAAGTTCTACCAGTTTGTCTTTGAATTTCTCACCGCTACCGCTTATATGAGGCAGAATGCGCTGTGCAATAGCATAGTCAAGCGCAATAACAGACGGGTGAAAATCACCGCTCTCGAAGAGATTTTGAGCTACGGTCCAGTAACGCATTATTGCAGCTTCGGCTCTCGGACTGACGGAAATATTAGCGCTACGGAATTTCTGGACAATGGAGACAAAAATCTCCTTTGCCGGACTACCCATCTCTTTGACCTCTGATTTGGGAACGTCAAAGGTTTTCTTCATCAAAGACCAGGGAATTAAGTTGAAATCTTCAGCCATATAATCTGCATCGGATCGATTACTAGGCTGAACCTTTGGGAGCTTGACGATCCAAGCTCGGTCAATCAAGCGCGGAGACAGCGCCTCGGTAGTATGGTCATTGTTGATTGTAGCCACAAAGCGAAGATTATCCGGAATTCTAAAAATATAGTCGTTTCCGAGATTGATTGTGCTGTTGCCGTCAAGCTGATCACACACATTCATAAAATCTGCCCAGTAGTATTCCATAGGGCTCAGATTTGCCTCATCGAGTAGGATCGTGCAGGGAAGATCAGTGGGTGTCGAGACTTCACGGCTGAGGACATTAAGACAGTCGAATATTTGCCGATTGCTTCTGTCGAAGGTTTTGGTCAGAGGGTTGAAGTATCCGATAAAGTCACGCTTTGTTGTCCAGCCACGTTCAACAGATACATTGATGAAGCGGTCGGCATTGAACCCGTCTCCAGAATCGGTAACAGCGCCCCCTACTTTTGTTTCTCCCAGTGTGGCGGCAAGAAGCCTGCAGATAGAGGTCTTGCCGGTTCCGGGTTCACCTGTGAAAACCGTTAGGAAGCCTTGGGTATAGCAGATAAGAATGTTAAGAATTGTGTTCTTGTCATAGCTAGGGCGTATGGTCATGATCCGCTTAGTCAGATAATCGACTAACTCGGAAGAAGACATATCGGCCTTTGGAAGTTCCTGCAATTGCAGGACCTTGTCGGAATAATTCAAAGCAGTTTGGGCGTTTTCCCATTCGGCTGCCTGTCTGAGCATTCGATTGGAAAGCATTCCGTTGAAGGAAAATTCCATAGCCTTTTGTGCACTATGGTCAAACATCGTCTGAATCTTATCATTTATTTGACGGTAGTCATCGTTTAAGTCATCGTTGCGTCGTTTGTTGTCCTCAACGTCCTTGCGAAGCCGCTTCAGTTGCTCATCAAGCTTGACTGCCTCATTTGTAAGGCCTAACTTATCCTGCGAGCTTTTTATCTGCGCCTGCAAGCTGTCAAGCTCTTCCTTACTGGTCTGAATAGCGTCATCCAAATCATACTTCAGCTGTTCTGCATATTCCTGCCTTTTTGTATCCAGATCACTCTCGGATTCATTTTTCTTAGTCTGTAGCTCGGCAACCTGGTTCTCCAATTCGGAAAGCAAAGACTGCTGCTTGCTGATCTCACCCTTGACAATAGACAATGTCTGTATTTTTGAGGAGAAGTCATTATCTTCAAGAAGCTGCTGGATGAGATTGGAGTATTCTTCGTTTCCCTGATATTTTGCGAGGATAGCAGAAATGTTATCTGATATGTAGGAAAATGTCTCGTGCAGATTATCCTCGTCACCAAGCAAATCGCTCAGGCGCTCCAAACGTCCTTCCTTTATTTCTTCTGGAATATCGAGTCCCATCAGCAGCGACTGCTTATATCCGTCCAGAAATTCCCCGATGTTTGATAAATCTATTGTGCCGTCTGTAAATTGGTCACTGTCTATTGTGCGCTTAAATTCGTTCAGAAGCTGCTCATCAGAGATAACATCAATAGTCTTTTGAACGCATACTTTTGGATCAAGGTAAATGAATTCTATTTGAATTCCAGAATTGCTATCATTCTCAAATACTCTTTCGGTGATCTCATACTGAGAAAGGTATGTAGGGTATTTGTAGCTGTCGATCACATATTTTGAAGATTCAAGGTTTGTGCGCACAATGAATTCGCCGTCAGTTTCACGGTAAGAAACAGTAAACGGACCAATCACCGTATTTTGCTTATCTGCAATTGGGATTACAACCTGGAGATCTTCATATACATAATCGTCATCAAGTACCAAAACGGGATTTGTCTTATAGTTTCCGCGGACATTGGAGAGCGGTAGGACATAATAATACCTGAGATCACTGAGTTTTTTTATCATTCCATTCGCCAGCGGACGCGTAAGTTCTACTTTGTATCCGGTAATATTGCGGTCACCGTATGCGTTATAGTTATCTTCTAATTCGTCCGTCTCAAAGTCAAAGGCAATCAGTTCATCGCGAGCAAAACAGGATGTTGCATTTTTTGAACTATTGCGAAAATAGAAATTTATATTTTCTTTGGGAGATTCAGGTAAAAGCTTGTATATTTCGCTATTGCTTAGCAACACCATCCTACCATCTTCAAATCTGTATAGTGGTCTAAAATTCACATAAGTTTTTACGATCTCAATTAACCCTGCATAAAGAGCCATACAACGCCTCCAATATTTTTCTTCTTTTATATTTTTCTGTTTTCAGCTATCTTCAAACCCTAATTATTGTTCACTCCTTTCTGGGCATATTACAAGGTTGCTGATTATTTCATATTAAGTTTTTTTAGAATAGTACCTTGAAAAATCAAATTCGATAAACAACGTGTTACAATTTGGCGCAGCTATCGTAGAAAAAGGCATATTATTACCTAATTATACCAAGGAAACAAGTTCCATGCAATATACGTTGTTAAAAACAAGTTAATCATAGAGGATTTTCGTTATCTTTTGCATTTTGTGCAACAGTCATTGAGCCATCAATTATCTTCATCCTAGCCAAAGGCTTCAAGTTCTCCATTCCTTCCGCAATACAGCATACTGTGCGAAAGGTGTTTTCTTTTTCTTCGAACCTAATTTAGCATCTTCTTGCTGGTTTTTGATAAAAACGAAAAAACGCAGTTAAAATTGTATTAACTGCGTTTTTCGTGTGGAACAAAATATAAGGATACTTTTTCACCGAAAGCATTCCTTATTCATCGTCCGATTTATCCGGATTTTTCGGTGAAACGTGAGCTCTTACAGCTACCTCTTTTCCTCGTCTTATCTGCGTATATGATGCTACAGGATGCTGCTTGGGAGTGGCATGATATCCGTGTTCAGACTTTTCTTCGGCAGTATCATCATCGGTGTCTTCTTCGAGATCTATGCAGTCATCATCAAATCCGCTATCGCATCCGTAATCAGCGGATGCTGATGGATATCCACTACCTTCACTGGAGCCAGATTCACTTACGCCAGATATGACCTTTGATATCACATAGGTTCCCATCACCGTTGCTGCGCCAATCTTCAAAGCGGTGACGACACCGGGATGCTCTGCAAACCACATAGCCGCAGATTTGCCTGCTTGCCGCATTGCCTGCCCGAAGCTGTGCTGCTTCGGGCGAACTGTGGGCGCTGCTTTCGGTACCTTTGCAGCCGAGCAATCTGAAACATCAGGCGGAGCGACAGCTGTCTCTTCTGCGATCTCTGCCTTTTCAGGGATATCGCTGCCGTCTTCGATGATCTCAGCATCTTCGGGCATCTCTGGAACATAGAGCTCACTCAAATCAATAATCTCACACGGAATACAGGGGCCGTCACCGAAGTCTAACCTCTCAGCGGTGACAGGATCATAATACCAGTTTGTTGGATTCTGCCAGCTGCCACCATGTGCAGTCAAATGCTCCTGTCTCGTCAGAAATTGGATGTTGTCAGGGTCACCTTGACACTCTGGGTATTTTTCAACACTTTTCATGTGCTGGCCTTCGAATGCTTTGCCTTTCTCATCATGCGCCTTTCCGCTGCTGAGAATGTCCTGCTGCTGCTCTGGTGTCCAGTCGCGCGTTCCTTTGCCTTCACGAACTAATTCCTGTTCTTTTTTCCAGGCAGCATCGATGGCCTTGAGTGCTTGAACGGTTCGATTCGTCACTGAATCAACCTCCAATCCCTAGCGCTTGTGCCATGTCTTTCAGGAATGCAATGAAATCAGTGTATGTTTCATCGCTTTCGATGCATCCAACCTCATGATTGAATATGGAAATCTGCTCCGAGTCCGTTTCGCAGAGAATTGGATCACCAGTTGCCAATGCGCCGATGACGATATAGTTGTCACCGGGGCGATCATTGTCATCGACATCAATGATCGGTTTATGTGCCACGCCGTAAAACTGTACACCTGCCGGCAGGAAGAATTCGCCACCGTCAGAACACTGCAGCCAAGCTTTATATTTGGCAGGGAGACAAATCTGGTGCTCCGCCTCGAAGTCTGCGAGTTGTTCATCCGTTGCCCCTTCTATGAATTTCATGCCGCCTTGCTTATTGAGCTCTTCTGCAATGGTTTTTATTTCATCAGGAATCATATGTCAATCTCCTTTTAATATTCCATCTTGACCGTAAAATCGTGCAGGCTCTTGTCATACTGCACCTGCGTGATTGTGCCGTATTCGAGGAAGGTCGCCAGAACGGCTTTTATACATCCGGTTTTGCTGGGTTCTATTTTATGGCAAAGGGCGCACTCCATCATTTCGGCCTGCCATAGGTGTTCAAGGGGTGGCGTTACAAATAAGGCTCTCTTCTTTCATGTGGCCGCCTTTTTTCTTTATTGTACCATGCCGCTGTTCCGGCTTCAAGTGTGGGTTAAAAGTCCGTACTTTTTGCATTCTCGGCATTAACGTGCGACAACGCGCCGATATTACATCTGCCGATTGATCATGTAAAGTTTTCGATGCTGACGCTCATGGCTTGCCAGAAGCTTGAGTACTCGATATCCACTTCATATTCGTCGGCGTTTTCTGCGCAGTAGTTTTCGCTGTCATCCCAGTCAACATTTGCGGTAAAGCCAGCTTCCTTGCAGGCGCTTACATACCACTCAAAATACTCGTAGCTGACGCCGTAGGCCTCAAAGGAGAACCAGTCATCATCGTCATCATCAATGATTATGGCCTTTGCTTCTACACGGGGAATAAGCTTACTTATATTACTGTCGGACCATTCGTCAATGGAAATCGGCGCATTATTTGATTCAGTAAGTGTCTTGGAGTGGAAGTCATAGAACACCAGATGAAGCTTATTATCTGTACCCACAAAAGCGATGGTGGCAATGTCCGGCTCCATAGCCTCGTACAGAGTCATATCGTCAAAGTCTAGGAGATTGTTGATCAGGCACGGAACACCGTTCATTGATTCTCCAGGCTCGATATATCTTCTGGCGATGACTCTCATCTCAAGCTCTTCATCTATGTACTCGTCCTCTTCGTCAATTTCGTCGCTGAAAAACCACGTGTTTTCTTTCTTGAAGCTGTCTATTACCGCTTTCTGCTCCTCCGTGAGGTTTTCCTTCAGGGCAAAATCAATCTCGAATCCCAGCAGCGGATACTTCGTGTTGTTGGTATAGTTTAGTCCCACACACCGTTCGCCCTCGAAAACGCGCTCACCGATTGACCAATTGATGTCATCAAAGTTTATTGCCTCAATCTTTTCCTGCTGCTTTGTGCCGTCCGCGCCGTTGCCCGAGACTCCGCAGCCGCTCACACAAAAAAGAACAATCACGCAGGTCAGGATCGCAAAACATCTTCTTACCGTTTTACCCGCAGGCTCAAGCATTATTCTTTCCACAAGAAGCAGCATCAGCGAAAGGATCTCAAAATGGTTTCTCATGTCTGCTCTGACGGATTCGGAAAGGCTTAAGCTTTCTTCCGCTTCTCCCGAATCCGCGCTGAATCTGTTTCTATTAAATTGTGCTCTCTGCTTGTCGACGATGAGCTTGAGGACATCCCTGCAGCTTGCATCCTTCAAAGCATCAAATTCATTGTTTTCATTCATTTTCGCACCTCCGTTACTCATCCTTAAACAGTTTTTCTCTGTACTCACTCAATCTCATGGGGTCAATCTCAATTTCGTCGCACAACTCGCACAGCATGGCGCAGGCAAGGCTCAGGACCTGATCCAGATGATTGACTTCGGCTTCATCCGTAAGTCGGTTTTTTAAGTCGCAAACAGCTTCTATGCTGATTTCCGCTTTCACCAAATCTTCAACCGTCAGCGCTCTGGTTGTAAGCTCTCCGTCAAACCTTATTTCATTTACCTCATCTTTAAACTTCAGCTTATTTCACCCCTTTCAAATAGCTGGCAGTAGAATTTGCTACGCTATTCTACTCACTTTGAATGCTTTTGTCTTTCACGCTGTGTGAAATTATAAAAAAATCGACCGGAATTTCAAAAATTTCGATCGATTTATTATTCAATTTACAGTTTTCGAAGCGTTTTCAACGCTCTTTTTGCATATCTGTTTCCAAGTCTTGCTGCAGCCCGCAGCATCTCGTACCCTACGGTCTGGTTCATTTCCGGGGTCAACCCGTTATTTATCATCCCATAAGAATACATTATAGCGGAGTAGTAATCTGCAAGCTCCGAAAGATGCGGGTACGCCTTCAGTTCCTTCAGCAGGTCTATATAGGTTTCTCCGCTCTCCTTCCGGAACTCATCGCGCGCTTTTCTGCGCTGCTCCTCAAATTCATCGTCACAGTTTCTCAGAAACCAGTATTTAATTACTTCCTCCACGCTCTGCATCTTCGGAAACGGATCCTTCGCTTCTTCGAAAGCTTCCCAATCCCAAACGTTTACTCCTATGCCCGCAAGCACAAACCACCACAGCAGATTGGCCGCCGCCTCGCAGATATGGTTATCATAAAATGCCTCTGCATAGGCCTCAACGCAGATAACTCCGTCACTTTCATCTGCGGGTATTCCTGCCTTGATACCCTCGATAATGCGCATATGGGCCTCATAGCCTTTTTTGAACAGTGGGTCTTGCATTGCCTTTTCCGTGCTGATGATTGGCAGCAACCCGTCCAGATACTCAGCTGCTATTTCGCGGACATCAGCAGAAAGTGACTTCAAAGCAAAGTGCGAGAAATCGCCGTGAGCAAGCTCATCCTCGGTGATTCTAAAGTGCTCTGCCAGTCTCTGCCGCTCGCGTGTCTGCGGAATCCGCGTTCCGTTTTCGTACTGGGATATTGCAGACGGCGAGTCAAGTCCTATTGCAAACGCCAGCTCCAGCTGCGTTTCACCGTAAGCATTCCGCAATGCCCTTATATTTTTTGATGTATTGTCGGTCATGTCTATCCCTCACAAAATAATTCAGCGCAAGCCTCTCATTGCTTTGCTCTGCGGTATGCATCGTATATCCACTGCGCATCACTTACCATGCCAATGCTCTCGACATGCCGCAGATGCTTCGTATCGAGGTCGTGGAGCCTTACCCTGTCGAGATTGTCCGAATCCTTGAGGCACTTTGCAACGCGGTAGTATCTGTCCATGCTACGGGGCTCGAGTCCATAGCGATGCGCCACATTGTCGATTTCCTTATCGCTCATGGAGTGGAGGGTGATCGCCGCCTGCATGATCTTGAAGTCCTCCGCACTGTAGCCGCTGAACTTACGCTTCATATTCGATGCCATGAGCTTCTTTGCCGCAACGTTGCCGTGCTCATTGTCGCGGAAGTCGTTGCTCCTTCCGATGTCGTGGTAGGAGCAGCACAGGAGCAGCATTCTGCACTCATGCGCGGACAACTCAAGCGCCTGAGAGATAAACGCACCGAGAAGCATGGTACGCTCGATGTGACCGCAGCCGTGAATGCGGCTCTGGTACAGCACCGAGGTGTCAAGCGCGTTATAAGCCCTAAGCAGAAGCTCTCCGTATTCGGATTTCATCAGTTTTTCGATGTGCGCGTTTTCCTTTGCCCACGCAGCAAGCTTACCCATAACAATCAGTTCGTTTCTCATGTGAACGGGCTCACCTCAGGATCATATTTCGTCTCGGAGCGCGTCTGCAAAGTCGTCATAGGAATCATAGTCCTCGGCAAAGATCCCGCGGTCGTCACCGAACTCCCGCACTTCGTCGGGAATGTCGTTTGTCCACGCTTCCTTTTCAGCAACAGCGTCGTTGTATTCCTCTTCACTGTCAAAATCGTAAGGGTCAACGCCTAGTATATTTTCCTCCGCACTTTCCTGCCAGTCGCTCCCGGAATCATCATCGGCACCGAAGCCCCAATCATCGACGCTTTGATTTTCTTCCTTCATCATCTCGTTGAACATCATGAACTCAAGGAACTGCTCTCCCGCGTCAAGCTTGCCGTCGTGATTCATATCAAACATTTTATTGAAAAAACCGCTCATCGCTTTGCCTCCCATTGTAGTTTTTCTATATTATACCACAGATTTCCAAATCCACCAAGCGCATTATATGCTTGCGAAGTACCATATATCGGACAGAAACAGAAAGCGCCATTGACTTCTGTTTGAATAACCTCACTGCTTGCTTTGTTTCAATGAATCAGCAAAAACACCGCAGTTGATACAATTTCAACTGCGGTAAAGCATTTGGTGGGAGAGAGTGGATTTGAACCACTGTAGAGATTCTCGGCTGATTTACAGTCAGCTGCCTTTGACCGCTCGGCCACTCTCCCGTATGGCGGCGTTGGTAGGATTTGAACCCACGCGCAGTTTCCTGCCTCCCGGTTTTCAGAACCGATCTCTTAAGCCTCTTGAGTACAACGCCGTATGTGGTGCATGAGGTGGGACTTGAACCCACACGCCCTGTGACAGGCACCAGATCCTTAGCCCGGCGCGTATTCCGATTCCGCCACTCATGCATATTGATCGCGCCTGCCGGACTTGAACCGGCATCGAGGGGATATGAGTCCCGCATCCTGCCATTGGAAGAAGGCGCAGTATGGTGATCCCTGCGGGATTTGAACCCGCATTGCAGCCTTGAAAGGGCTGTGACCTGACCTGTTAGTCGAAGGGACCGTATTCCGACTCATTGAGTCGGATTTTTTATGCGGTTAAGCGTCCTTGAAAGGGACGCTCGCATACGATAAGCTCGTCGATGGTGACGCCGAATATCGCGGCGAGCACTACCAGATTGTCTATCGTCGGCATTGCCGTTCCGCGCTGCCACTTGTAGATGGCCTGCGGCGTGGAAAAACCGAAGGCGTCCTGAACGTCCTTTACCGTGAGATGCGCCGCCTTGCGGAGTCTCTCAATGTTAATTCCCGTTGCGGTCATATCAATGACCGGTATTCGATCCATTTTATTTTCTCTCCTGTTCCGGTGCCGAGCCGGAAGGAGATCCGGCTCAGTCAGACTTAAAGTTATAAATGGGTTTAAGCACTTCTATGACGTCAACAGACTCACGGATGACGTCGATGATATCTCCGAGGGACTTGTATGCCATAGGCGCTTCGTCTATCGTGTTTTCATTAACGGAGGTCGTGTAAATTCCCTCCATCGCTTTTCTATACTCGTCTATATCGAGACTTTCTTTTGCCTTGGTGCGTGACATGATACGCCCCGCTCCGTGAGGTGCTGAGTAGTTCCATTCGGGATTTCCCTTACCTGTTGCGAGGACTGACCCATCGCGCATGTTGATGGGGATGAGCACCCTTTCGCCCTCGTGCGCGGCAATAGAGCCCTTGCGGAGTATCATCTCATCCGTATCAATGTAGTTGTGTACGGTGTGGAAGCCATCGGTGCCGTTCAGTCCCGTGCGCTCAAGAATTATCTCCGCCATAAGTTCACGGCTTCTGCGGGCAAAGCGCTGGCATATCTCAACGTCGTGCAGGTAATCCTCGAGATACCGCCCGTACACGAAGCACAGGTCGGCAGGTATCGTCGGCTCCTTTGACTCATAGGTATTTTCCAGCTCCTTGAGGGCTGCCTGAATCTCCTTTCTTCTGCCTGCCGCCTTGTATTCGGCAATAAGAGCATCGCGCTTTTGGAAATAGTCCTCCTTGCCTGCGTTCAGCTCAACCGCAAGCTGCTGGTAGTATTCCGCGACCTGCTTGCCGAGGTTACGGGAGCCTGAATGAATGACTAGATGCTGCGTCCCGTCCTCAGAGCGGTCGATTTCGATGAAGTGGTTGCCGCCGCCGAGTGTCCCGAGTGAACGCTCCAGTCGCTTTGTATCCTTAAGTGATCTGTAGCAGCGAAGGCCGAGCAGGTCAAACCTCTCCCTGCGGCCATCCCAAACATTCATTCCCGAAGGGATAAAATGGCAGGCTTCATCAAACTTTTCCATATCTATCGTGTCTTTGCTGATGTTGACTGTATACATCCCGCAGCCGATATCTACGCCGACGATGTTCGGCACGGCCTTATCCGTCACGGTCATGGTGGTGCCGATAGTGCAGCCCTTTCCCGCGTGGACGTCGGGCATGATGCGTATTTTGCTTCCGGCAGTGAATTCATAGTCGCACATTCTGCGTATCTGCTCTATCGCCTCATCCTCGATGATGGAGGCATAGCAAAGAGCGGTATTTGCTTTTCCTTTTATCTCTATCATTTCTGTTCTCCTGTATTGGCATGAAAAAACCGCTTATCCCGATAAGCCCAAGACAAGCGGTACTGTTATTGATATTTCCGGTTTTCGGTTACTGCCGACTCAAACCGATAATATGCAGTCGTACACTTGTCGCTTTTGGGCATACAAAGCTATAGTCCTGGCAACGAAGGCTGGACATCTGCTCTTTGTATTCAAAATACATGACTGACATGATACGATTCTGCATAGCTTTTTCCTTTCTGAGCGCGTGGCTCTTTTTCTTTATGTGAAGAATATAGCACGGGATGCTTCGCTTGTAAAGTATACCGGTGGTATAAAATGAGTGGTTTTTTGCTGCTTTTTTGATAAAAACAAAAAACACCGCAGTTGAAATTGTATCAGCTGCGTTAAAACATTTGTAGTTTATTTATATGAAAATCTGCCTGTTCAAAACAGATCCAGCATACTGTCCAGATATATCGCTTCGCGGACATGAAGCTGATACTGCGGTTTGGTCATATAGTAGAGCAAAAATTCCAGTATCATGGCGCTGCCGAGTCCCCGTCCCTCTATCTTGAAGTTGGAAAATCCCATTGGCAGATAGGTATTCTGAATGTCGTCTATTCCGATGAACGCAGGGTTCTCCATCGCCTTGGAAAAGCGGTAGCCCTCGTTACCGTCGGGTGCAACGCAGGCGTGGTCGGGGCAGTCATCACCGATGCATTTGCGGCTGACGTTTTCATAGCAGGCCTTGCGGTCGAAACATCCGAACCAGCAGCACTCGTTGCAGAGAAACTCCACCTTGCCCTTCTGCACGTCGGTCAGGGCTTTCAGCTTTTCAAAGGCCTTGTTCAGTCGGAAATCAGGCACCACATAGCGGAACTCGTTTCTGTTCAATTCGTTTTCAAGGTCACGGAAATCGGTCAGCACCTTAGTGGTTGAGGAAACGAAGTACAGCCCGGGATAGCTCTTTTTCAGATAGTCCAGAAGCAGGTCGGAGTGGACGATCACTCCGTTATTACCCTCGGACGCAAGCATTGCGCAGAATCTGTTGCACCTTCCGTCCGACAGGTGCTCCTCCCGCAGCAGAGAGTTGCTGAAGGTCAGCCGTGCGGATATCCCGTATTCACGCAGCAGGGCGAGTACCGTCTGCGGGTCATTATCCCCGAAGCCGACGCGACCGCCGCCCCAGATGCATTCTGCAGGCGCACCGTAGATCGAGCCGATATCGCACCAGTCGTAAAACCAGTCCCGATGCTCGCGGAAAAGCGGCAGGAATACCCGATACAGCTCATTGAATTCAAACAATCCGGGAAGGTGGTAGTGAATACTCGGCTTTACCATTTTTCAATCTCCAAATCAGCAATAGGGCTTTTCGCAACAGTTTCATTCGATGTTATCATGCTTCCTCAGATTGCATGTAGCGCAGAGCAGCTGAATATTGGCAGCTGTTGTCGATGATCCTCCCTTTGAAAAGGGAATGATGTGGTCATAGTGCAGATTCGTTTTTGATCCGCAATACACGCAGCAGCCTCTATCTCGCTTCCAGACTTCAACCTTAACACTTGTGGGAATCAATCGGTTGTGCTCGAGCTCCAGTTCGGTGGGCACGGTTTCAGTTCCTGTAGCTGATATATCATCATCAATCATTTCTAAGCGAAACTTAAAAACGTTTCTGCCATTTGATGGCTCTATCCACGAATCCGTTAAACGGAAGAAGCCATTATATACCCAAATACCACTATTGATTTTCTCGTAAACCTTTATCAGCTTGACAGGCTTGCCCGCCTGGTACTCCTTTGCTGCTGTGAAAAACTTACCGTTCTCGCATAAAGAGCCAGATGGAATGGTCATGGGTTGATCAATTGTCTTCGGATCTGCTCCGTTGGGTGCAAAGTTTTTTTGCACATCATGGCCTTCATAGATGATAGTAGTACCATTATCTTCGAAGCGATCAGCATAAGGCGCATTCGGTCTCACACTCATGAGAATGATGCCGTAATCTTTGTTGGCAATATTGAAATTCATTCCTCGTTGAATTGAAAAGCCTTCTGCTATTGTCATGTCAACATATCTAATAATATCTCCGCGTTTCATTCCGCTTCCATCCTTAGTGATTAAAATGTTTTAGATGATAGATAATTAGTTTTATTGGTGAATTTTATTGTTGGATTTAACATCGGGCAGTGCGCGGGGTTCGGGTTTCTCGTCGGCGATGCCCAGTGACAGCATTGCGAGCACGCCGTAGTTTTCGGGAATGTTCAACAGCGTGCGGATATAATCTTCGGTGGAAGCGCCGTCGGGAGTCTGCCTGCCGCGGCACTGCACCCAGCAGCTTCCGATGCCCTGTTCGGTTGCTTCGAGTTGCATGAGAGTCATGGCGATGGAGCAGTCTTCAATCCATGCGTCAGACTTTGCGGCGTCGCCGATTACGACCACTGCCGCACCTGCATTTTTAAGCATAGCGGCACCGCCTGCTTTGCTCTCTGAGAGCTTCTCTAACGTGTTTTTATCCCGCACCACAACGAACTCCACCGGATATATCCCGCGGCTGCTGGGCGCGAGCAGGCCCGCTCTGACGATGTTCATCAGCTTGTCCTCGGGTATTGCCTCGTCCTTGTATTTGCGGATGCTTCTCCGCATTTGCAGAAGCTTTATAAGTTCCATAACTGCCACCTCTGAATGTTCTACATATCTCTCAAGGTTTCCTCGTAAGCGCGCACAACATAGTCTGTCAATTCTTTTGTCATTTTTGCATGGAATTCAGCCATATGCGGCCATTCGGCCGTGTTCCAAATATTCGAGTCAGGCAACACAACATCTATGCTGCATGCGCGATGTCCGTTTTTTCTGTCCCAGACAATCGGCATTGAAACGCAGGCTTCAATTTCTTCTCTGTGAGCGTACAAGAAATCGAAAGCCTCCTTGTTACGCTCTTCGTCTCCACAGTCGATCCAAAGTCCCGCCGAACACAGCTGTGGCTGCTGGTTAACCTTGCAGTAAAGATGAATTATCTGTATCCCGAAGAAACCGTCTATGTAGTTGCTTTTTCTGGCAGATACTTTTGAATAGGGGCCGGTGCCATCGGCATTTATATTAGCTTCTCTGATATACGGGAGAGCAAACTCCCAGTATGCCTTTCTCAACTCATGCCTGCTCTTATATTCGGCCTCTGAAGAGCACTGCGCTGTGTACTCTTCTTCATTGATTTCATCAGGAATTTCCCGCTCTTCATGCACAAAAGAGATATGCAGCAGCTCTTCTTTTTGTTCGGGACTCGCGAATTTGAAGTCCCACCGTTTTTCCATGAAACCAAGCAGCCTCATGCCTCGTTCATAAATTTGCTGTGCATCCCAGTCCTGCAGCTTTGACACTTCAATTTCGGAATGGGAACCGTTTTCATATCCGCGGGTTTTCTTTACCGGAAAGCTGTCGTTCTGAAGGCTGGAATTGATGCTCTGAGAAAGCGGCAACAGATTTCCCAGTGATGCCGCCAGCGTTTTCTTTTCGTCAGGGCTGAACTGACGGAACTGATTGCGCCAATACAGCTTCGTCGGAGTCTGAGGCAAAATGTGTTCCACAGAGATCTTGTCCTTTACAACCTTCGTTAGGTCTGCCCAGGTAAGCTTTTCAATCTTATATCTAGATGCAAGCTCGTACTCATACTCATAGAGGAAGTACTTGAGATCGCGCCAACTGTAAAATCCGTCTGCGGAATTAAAGCGCCCGTTTGTTTTTGAAACGAATATGCGGGTTACATCATCGGCGTTTTCGTCAGTCAGCGTATTTAATTCCGCCGTAAGCTCTTCAAGCGTCCTTTCGCCATAGTAGATTTCCTTTGCAAAGCGATAGTAGTCGCTGCTCTTATAGCTCGACTGATACATTGCCATTCTGAAATTGAGGAAAATGAAGCGTTCTACCGCTTTGAAAAATGCGACTCTTTCTTCTGCGGAGGCGCACTTTTCGGGAATCAGAGATACAGCCACTATGGGACGGAAATAGCCGATTCCTATGCGATTAAGACGGTCGAGCCATAGCTTTTCCTCGCCTGAAAGCTCGCTGCATTCCTCAGGGAAGAAGGTATAGTACCAATACTCCGCAGTTTCCTTCAGACTGTTTACGTAGTCGGCAATATCCTTGGGGCTAAGTGCTTCATCGGACTGTAATTCCTGAGTGGGAACAGTGACATCTTCATCCTCGTCGACCTCAATCTCGGATTCTGGGAACTCCACTGCCGATGTTGAAGCCTTTTCAAATATTGATTTGTGAGAAAAACGGCGCAGCAGGAATCTTATATAGTCATCGCCCTTTTTTCTCGAATATGTGAAGTACATGATCCAGTGCGCGCGGAGGAATTCATCGTCGGAAAGCGGCTCTTTTTCATTGCGGCCAAGCTGATAATAAACCTCTTTCCACGCACTGTTTATCATTTCCCTGAGCGCGATTTCACTCTGCTCGTCAAGGACGTCCTTGCTGTAAAGCGTGGTCAGATATATCAGACGGTTTTTGAGAAGCTCCAGATTTGTGAGCTTTTTGCCGCGGTTGTTCATGGTCTCAAACGCCACAAACACATCATAGTCATCCTTTATTTCATGGATGTTGAACATGAGCTTAAGAGTGAGCTTCTGATACAGCTGCTCAATCCCGTTCATTCCGTGCTGATCGTAATACGCCCGTATTTCCTGCGCGAAAAATGACTTAGCGTATTTCAAATTTTTAGTGTAGTAGGTTTCTTTTATGGTGCCGCCAGACTTCTGACCGAGCACTTTATATTTCAGATACTCTGCACTGGGATTGTCGTTTTCATATCCGAACATATATGTTGTCACCAAATCGGCGGGCGGCTTCGTTCTACGGATGTATTTGTTGCGGATATCCTTCAGATTCTCATAGCCGATGTAAATGCTTTCGTCCGCTTTGCCTGCGTTTTCAGGAGTGGTGCGAACAAAAGAGATAATCTCGTTGAGAAGAATCACAAAGGTTGTCAGACGCTGCTGACCGTCAACGATGTGATATGCGTTATATCCGCTGCCCAGAAGCCACTGGTCATCATTGCCGAGCTTTTTCGCTTCCTGCTTGCTGAGCAGTTTTAGAGACAGTAATCCCGTGTAGTGATAACGGTCAACCTGCAGATTGATCAGGTCTTCCCAGAAATCACGAAGCTGTGAATCCAGCCAGGCATAACCACGCTGATAGTCAGGAATTCTGAACAGCTTATTCTGAAATATTTGAGATAAAGATTGCAGTTCGTTCATGTGTATTTCCTCGTTGTTATGTAATACTATCGTCAAGAATACTATTCTTTAGATCAGCCTTCAATTTTCCCCAAGTGTTTAAGTCTGGAATGGATAGCGCCTTTGGTACGTTTGAAGTATTCGCTGAGTTCTTTCTCCGTGCTACCGGTGTCATACATTTCCAGGAGTTCTTGGTCTGCTTCCTCTGTCCACGGATTACCGTTGTTCTCAGGAAGTTTCTTCTTACTTGCTTTCTCCAACTCAGTCTGAATTGCGTGAAATGCTCTCACCACTTCGGCTTGATTGCAAATGCTATCTTCATCTAAAAGTGCTCCTGTAAACGGGTCTATGCCATCGGCAAGGAAGCCCAGAATTTCTTTTGCTCTTTCGATATCCATTTTACTACTCCTGTTCAATGTAATATGCCATTTATAGACATTATATCACAGGCTCAATAAATTACAAAACAGAATATTATTGTCTTCGGTCCGCGTTATGGGACAACAGCAGTGAAAAACGGCTCAAAGCCGGAATCGTCTTTCCATCTTTGAGCCGTTTTTCTGTTGTTTGCTTTCGGGTTAATATTTTGATTGGCACGCTGTGTTCATGGAAGGGTATTTGCATGGCGTCCTGATACTATCAGAGCTGAAAGCTTGCCATTGTACGCGAAGAGTCCTCGTCAGATATAAGCCTTACGTTGACGAGGACTTTCATTGTATTCCATTATTATTTATTTTCCTGTACGTTCTCTAATATCGTTCAGCCATTCGCCCTTGTATTTGAAATACCTTGGACCGGCGATCGCCGTATTTGTCTTCATCATATACTTTGCTAACGCAGTCAATGACCAGATTTCGCCGTTGTATTTCACGTGCTTGTCGTCATAGACAATGCATATTTCTCCGGAATGTTCGTTTTCGGCACAGCAAAATTCGATCTGCTCACCAGCTACAATATTGCATTTTGAAAATGCAAACGGAGCCAGTCGCTCCTGATGCTGCTCACTGATCTCCTGCGCCAACGCTTCATCCTCTTGCTCTGCCGCAGTCGCCTTCCACTTTTTCAAGCGGTGTGTGTAGCTGTTAATCTCAGCGATGGCCTCAAGAATAGAATATGCATCCTCCGGCGGCATAGCGTAAAACTCACGGATACGCTTTTTGCCGTCGATCTCCTCCGTGGAGCGAAGGTCGGGATTAAGCTTGTCCAATATGGAATGAAGTTTCTTATCAGAAAGCGCGGAGTCCACCTCGTATGTAGCATACACGCGGAATGCAAACGGTACTGCCGAGCTCCGATTCAACTCGTCCAGCCGCTGCTTTACGTCGGTGGCATAGCCGATCTTAACGTATTCTTTAAAAGACGGATTTGTCAGAATATAAATGTATCCCATATCTTTTCTCCTTATGCGGCTACCCAGCCATAGCCCTGTACTGCCATATCAACAAAGTGATTCATAAGCAGATTGATTTTCGAATCGAACGCGTCTTTGTCATAGCTGTTTGGAAGGTCTGCATCCAGCGAGTTTGCAATGGCACTCTGCACCTTTAACCTCGGCTGTTCATCCTTATACCAGTCTACGACCATAAGCGTTGATTTCTCTTCACTCAGTTTTTTGAAAAGATTTTTGGCCGAGAGTTTTACTTTCTGTTCCTCTGCTTGCGTCAGCTTTTTACCGGCAACCAGAAGGTCAAATATCTCCAGTTCTTCTTCCGTCAGACCTTCAGCTTCGGCACGCTTGTCCTCTCTCTTCATATCCTCAATGAGCTGGATCAGCTGCTCGTAATAATCCTCATTTTCGGATCCGCCGGCATTGTATCTGTCTATTATTCCCTTGAAGCGTTCTGAAAACTTCTGTCTTGTGCAGTTGCGGTTAAGCATCTGCTGGAGTGCTTGGTCAATAAATGCCTTTAGGTCATCAATCTCGATAGCCTTATACTGTGCTGTCCGGATTTCCTTTCGCAATTCATCAACATCGATTTTTGACAAGTCAATTACTTTTCCCTGCTGAATGACATACTCTGCATTATCTTCTGCCGCATCGGAAACGACGGACGTATCCAGCACCTGCGCCATACGCAGTCTTGCACGGTTGACTTTTTCGTCATCAATTGTGCGGAAGAACAGTCCGTGAAGATATACAAGCGGTGAGAATCTGTCATTAGACCAGTTCTTTTCAAATATTTCCGGTTTTGATGCATCGTACAGGTTTACGAGGGTGTTCAAAATGACCTTAAATCTGTCCTTTGCCTCATCGTCAGCAATAATCCTGTTGTAGGCATCGCGCAGTGCATCCAGCCTGTCAAATGTGGATGCCTCGGCAATTATGGATGAAATATCAATTTTCATGCTCAGGAGGAAACAATCTGCCTCGTCAATCGTTGCATCGATATAACCGATGAGTTTATCGATGTCCTTTGCTGGGAATTCCGTGCCATCGGGACCGGAGGCATACTCCGTCAGTGCCTTCTGCATATACTTGAAGACATTCACATAGTCAACGACGATACCGCAGGTCTTATCCGGATAAACTCTGTTGGCTCTGGCGATTGCCTGCATAAGAGTGTGGCCCTTCATCGGCTTGTCCAAATACAGCGTGGAGAGGTTTTTTACGTCAAATCCGGTGAGCCACATGGCACAGACGAACACGAGCTGCAGCGGATCATCGGGGTCTTTATATCTATCCTGAATGTCCTTGCCCTCGGGAGTGATGGCGTTCATTTTCTGCCTGTGTGGTGTGATATCAAGCCCCTGCTTTTGGAACTTTTCAGCCTCATCAGCTTCTTCGGAGATAATGACGGCCATTTCGGTTTTGTTCATATAGTTCAGAATTCCGGTGAGACGGTCACGCTCTTCCTTTGTTGAAGCCGCATTGCGCTCCTGCATTATCGCTGTCTTTTCCAGCGCCCAATAATGCTGCACCTTATCATACATACGCACGGCGGTGTACTTATCCACGGAGACGACCATGCCTTTTCCGAGGAAGCCACGGCGGGGGAAGTGGTGCGCAATGTCCTGTGCGATCTTGTCAAGGCGGTTTTCGCGTTTGATAACCTCAAGAATGCGCGAAGCGGAGTTTTCGAGAAGGCGTGTTTCGTCCTCGTTGAGGTTTTCTTCCTCAATGATATCCACCACGTCGTCATCAAGAAAATCGTTTTCCAATCCGACTTCCGGGACACGGCGGGAGTAGAACAGCGGCACGGTGGAGCCATCCTCCACGGACTGCGCAAAGTTGTATTCGGAAACATAGTCACCGAACCATTGATTTGTCAGCCGCTTTGCACCGAGAAGCGGGGTGCCTGTAAATGCAATATAGTTTGCGTTGGGCAGCGCAGTTCTCATGTTCTCGGCAAGGTCTTTATATTGCGTCCTGTGGGCTTCATCTACGAGAACGAAAATGTCATCACGGGTGGTGAGAACGGGGTATTTCTTGCCCTTGTCATAGCCGAACTTATGAATAAGCGTGAAAATGAAAGGCTTGTTTGTCTGCAAAAACTCGCGGAGCTGTTTCCCGTTTTTGGGCTGGGTTTCGTCCTTGGGGCCGATCACCTCGGTGCGCTCAAAGTTTTTGTGGATCTGATCGTCCAAGTCCTCACGGTCGGTAATAATAAGGAAGGTGAAATTCCCCGGCACTTTGCGCTTGACCTTGCGAGCGAAAAACACCATGGAGTAGGATTTTCCGCTGCCCTGGGTGTGCCAGAAAACGCCCAGCTTGCCTTTCAACTCTTTTCGGTTGCGGACGGATTCCATCAGGTTGTTTACACCGTGATACTGGTGGTTCTTGGCGATGATCTTTACCGACTGATTTTCAAAGATAATGAAGTTTTCTATGTAGTCGATCAGGCGGGCTTTATCAAGTAAGCCATCCACAAAGCTGCGCACGGAGCTGTCCTCTGCCGTATCTGCCAGCAGAAGCTGTTCTCTGTTCAGCTCCTCTTTTTCCGAATTGACCTTCAGCCACTCAAAGAAATAGTCATATCCGGCATTGAATGCCCCGAGTCTCGTTTCAAGCCCGTTTGACAGCACGCAGATCTGATTAAACGCGAACAAATTCGGAATGTCCTTTTTATAATTGGTCAGATTGTCGTCGTATGCCACCCTGACCTTGACGATGCTGTTTTTCAGCTCAATGAACACCACGGGCAGACCGTTTACAAATATCAGCACATCGGGGCGACGGAAATAGACCTTGCCCTGAATCCACATCTGGGATACGGCGGTAAAAGTGTTGTTCTCCGGGTGCTCAAAGTCAATGAGCTTCACAAAGTCAAAGTCCTCTTTACCGTTGCGGCGGACGGCGATTTTTATACCGTTGCGGAGCTGATTATAGAGCTTATAGTTTGTGGCGGTCATGTCGGTTCCGGTGAAATCTCGGCAAAGCTCCTTGCGTACAGCGTCGAGCTTGTCTGCAGGGATCTCCGGATTTAGGCGCAGGAGGGCTGCTTTCAGGACATCCGGCAGTACGCACTGTTTTTTGCTTGTGCGTCCCGTGCCGTCGGGCAGTTTTTCCTGCACCTGCGGACTTGGATCACAGCGGAGGATATCATAATTGAAGGGTTCTGCTGCTAACTTCAGCAGGATCGCCTGCTCAATATCGTCTTCGGATATGAAGTTACGCATAAGGCATGCCTCCTTTGAATGGATTTATGGCAATTCGGGTACATATTTTCTAATTGCATCAAGCAATTTTGAGCGGGCGTCTAATTTCTGATTTCCTATAAGATTTAACACTCGCTGCGGGAAAGCTTTGTCAGATAAGCCAAACTTACATCCTATTGATTTTGATAGATTTTTATAGTTAAAAACCCTTAGTATTTCATCTGTACTACTGGCTTCTTCAAAAACCTTGCATTTTTCTTCGCACCACTTATTAATATTCTCAATAGTATATTTTCCGTCAATTAGGTCTTTGATTTCTGCCGCTGTGCGCCGTGATTTATCCATTTCAAACAGCGATAATTGGAATGATATTTCTTTTGAAATTGCCTCAGCTATTTGCTTGTCTTTTTGTGCATCGTATAAGTCTTTAATAAAAGCTTTTGCCTCATCTGCTTTCCCTGCATCACAGCCCAATTGTTGTTCCATAATGTCAAGAACCTCGGGGACTACAAACAAATTCTCAACCTCAGCTACATCAAGACAATATATGCCATCCCGTTTCAGTGCCTCAATCTCGGCATCAGGCCTGAAATCTCTGTCAATTATTCCAACGACTTCAATTGATGCTAATCTCTCATAATTACGCTTTGCTTTTACAAGCCTAATTACGTCTTGGCAACCGCCGCATGGAATAATGTGGTATCCTTTTTCGCGGTAAATCTCCTGATATAGCTGATAATCAAGGCTACTTTTTTCTCCCTCTACAAAAGCGATTTTTGTGCGGCTACCCATTATTTCAAACAAAAGTTCTTCCGGCAGTTCCTCAAAATCTGCACTGTTTATCATTTCGTATTGCCAGTCTCTGCCATTGTAGTTTTTTATCCAAATAATATCGGGGTCTACCCGCGAAGCAGCAAAGGATAGGTCATGTGTGATATACATAAATGCGCAGTCTCTGCGTTCTGCCTCCAAAACGCTCCACAGTTTGTTAACTATTGCTTTATGTATATGAAGTTCTGGTTCATCAATGATTAATAGAGTTTTTGGCCTTTGAACAAGTGCTTGGCAAATCATATAGAGCATCACACGTTCGCCGTCGCTCATTTCTTTGCCGTGATATCGCTCAGCTCCATATAGTGCATGAACGCCGTTGCCACTCAAATCAATTTTTCTGTGCGGTAACAGTTCATTCCAGATATCCGTTGCTCTCTCAACAACAGTGGGTTTATACACAGGAGTTTCAGCTTCTTTCTCAGTAGCTATACGATTTTTCTTGTGCTCATCTTCAAGCTCTTTGTTAGCCATAGAGAACAATAATGATAATGCTTTATCATAATCAGCAATTAGGTGTGTTGCAGGATTTGAGCCGAATCTGTAACCCATCTTTGTTGCATATTGATGAGGGTCACCAACGAACAAGTTCTTCTGTGAACTATCATTGTCGAAAACAGATATAGTATCATTGATCGATAGTAACTTCTGCGCAGAGATCCTATGTATATATTTTACTTCTTTTACATTAACCTGAGAAAAAGATGGGTCATTTAGCTCTTCAATTCTTATACTAAATCTTGTTTTACCTGATCCATTTGCACCTAATAGCACAATTGGTTTACCAAACTTAATTTCGCGTTCCTCGTTATGAGGGAATTTTAATATCATCGTTTCCAAATATCACACCTCCAATTTCCCGCTCATTAGGCGGGGGAGTAATAGATCGCGCTGTTTGATGAGGTTGTTGTTTGTATCTCTAAGTTGCTTGATTTCTGCATAAATAGGTTCTGCAAATCCGCAGAATTTGCTAATGATATTTTCAGGAGGAATTATCACCATCAGCTTGTTAATCTGTTTAGGGTGTACGTGCGGTTGCGCTGCCCCGCATTGTAGATTGCTAATTACAGGCTGTAAAAATCTTAATGAGTGATAAGCAAACCACAATTTTTCAGAATCTTGATAGTAAGAGCAATCTGCCGCCCAAATATCATCAAGATTATATTTCATATATCCCGCATTTGCTCCAGAAGCACTTATTGTCAGACTTCTCCCATGAACATTTGCTTCGTTGTGAAAGCCAGATGGTTCAAGGCCAGCAGATATAACGGGGATTTCACCCTCAATCATTTCGGCAGATGTAATATTTTTCCCTCGAGCAAATTTCCCCAATTCACCGAATTCGCCGTAATGCCACCCTTTTGGAATTATTGGCTTGTACTCGGTAGAGAGCGTCCAACCTTTCGGCAAACCGTCCTTAAATTCAGTGTTCTCATATCCGGGGAAGCGGAAGCGGACAAACCACTCCTTGTACAGCTCTTCTGCCATCTGCTCCAAGAGCTTTATGCGCTTGTTGTTGACTTCAATGAGGGAGTCGTAAGAGAATAGTATATCAATAATTCTCTCTTGTGTTCTTAAGCTTGGATATGAGAAACTCAGATTCTTCAACGACGATGTTGTTATGCTTCCTCTTGTGCTGCTTGCATCCGACCCACCGCGCAACTCATCGTATCTATTTGTTAAATTATAAAATAGGTAAAGAGGAAGTACTATATCACCATACGGATTAAGTACAATCACTGACTGATTGACATACATTTCGTCAAAAAGGAACGATACTTGCCCACGTGTTTTCCCTTGTCCCGCGCAAGCCATTACAACGCTGTGCTTTTTGGCAAGCTTAGTAGATGATTCTTTTATTCCTCTTTCTGTAATTTTGCTTTCGGTATCATAAATAAATCTTTGATTAGTTTCGCCGGATGATAGCCATTTGTACGAGCCGTTCCAGTATTCTTCTACAGATGTTGATGGTGTCCCCCCACTGTGTATTTCTCGCAAGACTTCGTTTAGTTTACATGAAGTATATTCCATCCCGTCACACCCCAAACAAGCCTTTCATGTTCTCCGCGATCTGCTCTTCCAGCTTCTTTGCCTCGGCGTTGAGTGCGGTGAGCTCTGCGTTAAGTCCGAGCATGGTCTCTTTGAACTCTGCCTCGGTCATGCCGTCGTCTTCGATCACAACGCCGACGTAGCGTCCGGCGTTCAGGGAATAGTCCTGATCGATTATGCCGTCCTCGCCGTCGAGCTTCGCCGCCTTGCACAGACCGATCACATCGCGGTATTTCCCCTCGGGGAAGCGCTCCAAAAGCCATGTAATATTGTCAAGGTAATACTTTATCTCGCCGATGCAGCCCCTTGCGTCCTCAACGAGCTGGTCATACTCCTTGATCTTCTTGTCCTGCTTCTTTGAATAATACTGCTCAAAATGCAGTCCGATGTAAGCGCCTTCAATCTCATAGTCCTGCTTTTCGATTATGCCCCTATACTCTACTACATTTTTGCTATCAGCCGCTGCAAGGCAAGCATCTTTATTTACTATGGTTTTTGGTGCGCAGGAACGAAGCTGAGGAGTTTCATATTCTCCTGTTCCATCACCATCAAAATAAAAGCTATATTCTGAAAGCTTGGAGAGCATTTTTCTCAGTTCTGATGTGAGCTGGTTTGCTTTCTCTCTGTATTCCTCGAGCAGGGCAGTATATGCCTCGGTATCGCCGTTATACAGATGCGTGATGATGCCGAGGTTTTTGATCTGCTCGTCGCTGAATTTGCGGTGGGCGCGGTCAACCTGCGTGAATACATTTCGCGCATCGATGAACAGTATTTCATCCTTCTTATCGCTGTTTGCCTTCGCCTTATCGAAAAACCACAGCGTTGCAGGGAGGGTGACAGAGTTAAACATATTCGATGGCAGCGTTACCATCTGACTGATAACGCCCTCTTCGATCAGCTTTTTGCGAATCTCATATTCGCTCTTGCCAGCATCGGAGGCAGAGTTAGCCATAACAAGTGCTGCCTTGCCGCGCTCGTTCATGGCAGTTGCGAAGTAGCCAATCCACAGATAGTTTGCGTTCGGCACAGTCTCTTTTTTGTCGGATGCTTTCTTTGCGGATTTTGAAGAATTTCTCGGTACACCGTATGTATTAAAACGCTCGTCCTCACTGACCTTGTCCACAACGACCTCGTCCACGTTGAACGGCGGATTTGCCATCACATAGTCGAACTGCCCCACGGCATTATAGGGGTCGGAGTAGAAAGAGTTTGCCTCGGTGATGTCGCCGCGCACATTGTTCAGCAGCAGGTTCATTTTTGCCAGCTTTACCGTGTCCGGCTCCTTTTCAACACCATAGCAGCGGAATTTCATTTGGTCGTCTTCGCTTGCGTTATGCTTGTGCATATAACGCGCCGCCTGAACGAACATACCTCCGGAGCCGCAGGCCGGGTCAAGGAACTTCTTATCTCCGGGCTGAGGGTTCAGCACCTCCACCATATAGCGGACAACGGTTGCCGGCGTATAGAAGGTTCCGCCGTCTTTTCCCTCCGCCAGCGCGAATTTGCCCAGGAAGTATTCATATATCTCGCCGAAAATATCCACGGTGCAGTTTTCGGGAATATCCTTGAAAATACGGACGATCTTGGACAGAAGCTCCGGCTCTTCCTCCGGGACAAGCTGCCCGTAAACCTCTTTCGGCAGCACACCCTCCATTTTGGCGTTCTCCGTCTCAATGGCCTCCATGGCTTTTTTCACCAGCGTTGCCTTGTTCGCATCGTCTGGTGCATCATTTATTTCGTCATAATAAGCGCACTCGGGAAGATAAAAGCCGCATTTTTCGATAGAAATTTCCTTCTTCGTTTTCTCTCTGCGTCCGCCCTTATATTTGTTGTACTCTGCTTCGATCTCGTCCTTATGCTGCTTGTATAGAATATCGGCATAGCGAAGGAAGATCAGACCGAGGATCGGCTGACCGTATTTATTAGCGGCAAGGTGTGCTCCCGCTCGCAGCATATCCGCCGCATGCCACAGGTTTTCTTTCAGTGTTTTGAGTTCTTTATCTGTCATATCGCGTCACTCCATTAGTATCTCCAGATACTTATCCGGTCTGTTAGGCATAGTATCTGTTTACCAACTGATGTTTTCCAATTGTTTACTATATTTCACTTTTACTATACTCCAAAACAGTAATTTCAACAACATTTTTTGCTGTTTTGCGACTGTTCGTTTTGGCGTTTGTTCTGTCGCTGTATTTGAATTGGGGTAAAGCGAAAAACGTTTTACTCAATGTATCCTTCTGAAATGAGTTTTTCTAATTCCGTTTTAAAATTGGTTTTTGTTATTTTCAAGGTTCCGTTACTCCAAAGACGAATCACCCTGGGATATGCCGACTGATTTTTTTCCATTTCTGAAATAACACTGCTGCTATCACCTTTTCCGGTGGAACTATGCGGTACTGCACCAAACATTATTACGCGGTACGACGAATTGTACTGAAGCTTATGATAATCGTATTTCTGCGCAGCATTGTAATCCAGGCAGAATTCCAATCTGTTTTTGCCAGCTCCTAAGTCTTCGGCAATCTTTCGAAGGTGCGATTCTTTAACTTCGGAACCAGCGATTATTACAATCTTACCATCTTTATATGAATCGAATGCATACTCGGGCTCTATCAGGTCATCCATGCCCAGCGATGCCAGAAGTTCATCTAATTCTCCCTGACGATTTGCCTTGAAGACTCTGGCACGTATTTCATCCATTAAGTCTTCTAATTCTTCTATTTCAAGTACTTTCGACACTTCATGTCTCCTCTGCATCAAACATATGCTTTAGATTGCTGAGCGCTTTATCCATTTTTCTCCTCAAAAGTTTTACTTCGTCAACCATAGCTAAATACTTCAAAGCGATTTCCTTCTGGACACCCATTGGAACAGAAGGCACATTGATTTTCTTGAGCTGCTCAACACCGATGTTGGGGATGGTTGCACCTACTACTATATTTTGCAACGCAGCAGCTCCTTTGTCGCTTTCAAGAAATGCCTTGATATAGTACGGGTCCACTTTTTCTTCATCGAGCTCTATCACGTACAAATTGCCATTGGCGAGTATTTTCTGACCTTCTTTGACCTCTGCAACAGCAATTTTGAACGGCGCTCCATTTTTGGACAGAATGAGCGCGTTGTTTTTTACGCAATACTTCGCATGCTTTTTGTCGAGCGTTTTCAGATACGGCAGATTGTTATCGATAATTCCGTCTTTTATGTTTGCAAGCATAAGATACTGAACGTCAGTCGGCGTTTCTGATACAAGCCCATCAAGTTCTGCTGCTGACAGTTGTGCGCCGCGAGTAATGTTTTTAATCACCGATTCAAAAGGTACACCGTTTTTAATTGCAACATCTTCCCCCATATAGCGAACAGGGTTTAACACAAAATCGTTCTCAGCAAGTTTTTCATAGCTTAATTTTTTGCTGTATTTACTTTCCTTTTTGCATAACGAGGCAATCTCTTTTGCTTGACTTTCCGTTATTACATTTAGTCTGCGGCCCTTATCGCACATATCACGTGCATCTACCATCATAACTTCGCTATTGCCATGGCTGAGGACAATCATAGTTGTTCCAATATTTGTGAACTCGAACAGCCTGTCCGGTAAAGCGATTACCGCTTCAACGCTTCCGTTGCTCAGGAACCATTTTCTTGCAGCCTTATCAAGGGTGTTCCATGTACTTCCATTGGTCATAATGCAAACTGCTCTGCGAGGGCCGCCAATTGTGCGATAAACCGCAGAGTTAAACACCCAATCCATAGATGCAGTTCTTGTCAGCTCTGGATTTCCGTCCGTTATGTCCGCAATAGACAGCCCTCCTCCTAGCATTTCTTTTGCTCGCTGGCCAAAAGGATAGTTTGAAAATGCAACATCAAACTGACCATCATTCTTCCTCATGTCCAGGATGTTACCCTGCTCAATCACAATTTCGCCGCCAAGCAGCTCAGCCCTTATCGATGCAATCTCTTTTGCAGTAACATTAATTTCATTTCCATAGTATTTTGCGTTAGGTTCATCCGCAAAACATTCCCTAATAAATCCGCCTCTACCTGTTCCAAAGTCTGCCACCTTATCTCCGGGCCTGATTTCCATCAGCTCTTTTGCAAGGCTTATTACACCTGTTGGTGTAGCATCAGCTTCCCACTTTGCCCCCGCCGGTTCATAGAATAAAATCACAGCACGAAGTATATCTGCAGAAAATCGGTTCCTTAATTCATGGATTTTGTCCCAGCTTTGATTTAACGCATGACCAAGAAACAGGGCACGTTCATTGCTAATGTCCGCGGTTTGAATAAAGCTCTCAATAGATTTAGTATCTATCATCTCATCTTCTGTTGACCTAAGCAAAACGTATGCAGCTGCGAAAATAGCATCCGAATTACCTGTTCCCCGAGAATACGCACCTATTTCAAAAGCTGCTTTTTCAATATCGAGTTCTCTTAATTCTTCAAATTCCTTATTATTCAACAAAATCGCCTCCCGAATTTTGGTTATTCATAACCTTTTATATGGTTATCATAAACCAAGCTTTTGGCTCTGTCAATACCTTTTGCTGATTTTTTGGTTTTTTATAACCTTTCTTTTTCGCAATCCTTTTATTAAAAGCAAAAAAACGGCACAAAGTTGGAATCGTCTTTCCATCTTTGTGCCGTTCTTCTGTTATACGCTTTCGGATTTGCGGGTTTACGGGTTACGGGGTTGAAGTCGCCCCAGCTGCCGCGCTTCATCGCATTGAGCTCCCGCTGCTTTTTCTTCGAGAGCTTCTCATAGGGAACAAATCTCTCCATAAAATTCTCCTTTGCTAAAATGTCCGAGCGATATAATAGCAAAGCGAAGCCGCGATGTCAAATCACATTATTGCTATCCGCTGCACCTCCTTGATATCAATATGAAAGGCGATGTGTGCCTTGTGTATGCAGTTTTTATCCCAAGTGTATGAGCTGTGTGTTAATCATAATCCTCTTTCGGAATATTTCCGCCAAATGAGAACCTTTCTTCAAAATGTATTGATTATATGAGGTATTCATGCTATAGTCTCATTTGTAATAATTTTGAAATGGGGAGCAGGTTTGCGTTTTGCTCGGCTTTAACAACATAGTACCGATTACATTGCCATTCAAAAGTCAGCCGGCAAAAAGCGTTATTAAACACAATTGCTGAGGTAAGATTCCTGAAAGCTTTGTTGAAAAATACACTGCAAGCAACACGCATGTATTTGTATGAAAGGAACAAATTTGTTATGAAAAAAATAGCCAACACAAAAAAGCAATTTTCCTTGAGCAAGAAAACACGCATATGGTTAGGCGTGTTATTGGCAATATCGGTGATCATACCTATATTGTCATTCGGTAAAATAAGTGTTTTATCTGCCGGTTATTTAATCTGTACAATATTTCTTTTCGCTACGGGAGAGCATTCCGAAACTGTCATAATCGGCTTTTTGCTTTGTTCATTATCTAGCTTAATAACGGCAATTGCGTGGCATTGTCCGTTTCTCATGCTCATTATCCCCGTCCTGTTTTCTGCTTTTATTATCTTTTCTTTATATCGTCCAATCAATGCTAAAGTTGTAAAAGATGTTTCTTGGGCATATTTAATTTATGTAATTGTTCAAGTAATTTTGGGAGCAATTCTTAATGTTCCTGCTTTTCATAATTCATTAATGAGTCTCAACATCTGGCAGATAGCCTCGAGTATCATTATTCCTTTGGTTTTTGTTTTTGCAACATATGAAGATGCAGAACAGAATGCTTTTGGGCAGATTATATTTTTGATAAATTCAGTATTGGCAAGCGCGCTTTCTCTCATTCACTTAGGATTGTATTTTACCGCAGAGTCGCTACTGAAAGGGCATACATATGGCAGGGCCGACAGATTCGGAGACTATGCAAGAGGATTAACTCATAGTGAGGTAGCTTCTATTGACAGAATTATCCCTGCGATGTGGATAATTATTGTTGCACTGGCTGCAACATGGCTGATTAATGCAAAAATTCCAAATACTTTACCCACTTTTGATGCCAGCAAACAATCTGCTCCGGTTAAGAGGCCCATAACATATAAGGTCATGGAATATCTAATCATAATAATTGGAATATGCATAATCGGAAGCGTTTGGGTAACAATAAAATATGCTATGTATAACTAAAAACCCTTTTTTCGTAAGACAGATTAGTGCCTTGAAAACATGATTACATCAATGGTGGCCGGGAGAAATCCCGGCCACCATTAGTATATTTGAAAATGATTTGGGAATCGACAACATCTATTGATGTTCCGACTAATGTTTTTCGGTAATTCATTACTAAATTGTACATTTCAGTAGGTAAAACTTATAAAATTGTTCGTCTTTACTGCCTTTACTGATTATCTAAAAACTTTGATTTGTCGGTTGCTTACTCTTTACCTCTTGATTTCCCGATTTTTCGTAAATGACTCCGCGCCGTTCCCTCAGTGGCTTTGCGCTGGAGATTTAGACTCCCCTACCCCCTCACGCCTCGAGGGTGTCTATTGTGATGTTGCGGTAGCCGTCGGATTTGAGCTCAGCTCTTATGATGCGCTCTGCTTCGGCGTCGGAGTTTGCCGTGCGGTACTCGGTGAAGCAGGTCCACTCCTTGCTGCCTCCGCTGGTTAGGTAGCTTGCGCTTATGTGCAGCTCGTATTCTTTCATCTCGCGCCCTCCTGTTCTTTGGTAAAGACATTAAGCCGGAGACTTTGCAAAAAGTCCAGATAAACAACCGCAGCCCCGGGGTTTTTCCTCGGGGCTGTTGCTGTTACGTGTTACGGTTTATATACTATACTCAACTATATTTTTTATATACGTGTAATTGTGTAATTACTATTATTGTCGAATTCTGATTTAAAAGCGTAACAGCGTAACAAAACACGAAAACCTGCAGTATTTTCAATGCTTTGCGCTGTTACGCTTTCTACGCGCAATCCGCTACACTATCCGCTACAACGAAGCATTTTACGACTCTGCTTTCGTCGGCGATTGATGTTCGGCGATTGCGTGACACCAGGCCCGTGGCCTTGCAAACCTCGCGGGTGAATTTTGTGCGGCTGACAACGCCGCGGTTTCCTGTCATTCGGCACCAATCGATGAATTTTGCATGTGCCAAATTTGTGGGCATACCCGCAATATCCGGGTTGTCCTCGAGAAACGCCAACACGGAATTGTTCTCGATCTCATATTGCTTGCGCTCTTTCGCCACGCACTCGGGTATGGTGAAGCCATTGTTGCGCATAAGTCTTTTGAGTCCCTCCATGGAAGTCGACAGCAGGTATTCCATTTCTTCGTCGGTCCAATGACGGTCCTTCAGCGAAATATCACAATCTTCGCGCTTACTGAAATCTGCCAGCATAGGCACGGGGAGAATACGGGTCAGAAACGCATCGCTCTTATCGGCGGTCTTCGGCAATTCGTTTGCCGCAAAAAACAGCTTTGCGTAGCTCTGGAACTGCACGGGATCCTGACCCTTGTGTTCAGCGGTGACGAATTGTCCTGTTACGAGCTTTTTAAATATTTCGCTTTCCTCAAAGTATTGGCTGGATATATCGTCTCCGATGTTTGCGACTTTGCCGTAGATATGCATGAGCCTGAACTTATCGTTTATATCCTTGAGCGACAGTTTACTGACATTCTCGTCGCCCAAAAGCTGAATAATCATATTCAGCAGAGTTGACTTGCCGTTAGAGCCATTGGGGCCGTGGAGCATTATACAGCCGCGATATATATTCTCTCGGTAGAAACAATATCCGATGGCCTCCAGCAACAGCTTTACTATCTCCATATCGCCGCAGGCGATGTCCTTGAGTACATTCGCGACAAGCTCCTGCTTCGGCGCATCGGGCTTGTAGTCGTAGGGGAAGCGGCACAGGAACACCATATCGGGCGAATAGTCAAGAAACTTATTGGCTTTAATATCATAGACCCTGCTCTTAAAGGGTACCAGATTAGGCGGCGAGGGCTCCGCGGTGGGGGTGTCAAGCGACACCTTGATGTACTTCAAAACTTCCCTGCGCTTCTGGTCGGTGAGCGAGGGCAGGAGCTTGATGATGTAGCCCTGCAAAAGCTCCTCTCCGGGCACGTAGATGCCGTTTTCATAGATGTGCACGACGCCGTATATCTTGCAGGCGTGGTTCTGCTTTACAAGGTAGTCGCCCATGATGTTGTGCATAAAGCGGCCATTATTGAAAAAGTTGGGCACCTCATCTTTTTCATCGGCATCGGCTTCAGCCTCGGGCTCTTGCCACTCCGTCATAGTCTGCGTTAGCTCCGCCACTCTCTGCCTTGCGGCCTCGATTCCGATTGCGGCCACGATGTCCGAGATATCGCCCTTCGGTGCGACCTCGGGATAGATTGCCAGAGCGGGAATTATCTTCACCGATGCCGCCACGTTCTTAACGTTGCGCGCCACGAATTCGCCGTACTCGGCACCGGGTGCATCGTTATCTGTCAGCACGACGATGTCGCGCCCTATGAGGTGTTCCGAAAAGCTATCGAGCCATGATTTCTGATTTGCTCCATTGGGGGTTGATGTCGCGGTCAAACCCATTTTCGAGAGCGTATCGCAGTCCTTTTCGCCCTCGGCAAAATATACCGTCTCCGAGGTCGCGGCAAGCTCCTTGAGATTATACAGCGGCGCCTTTGCGCCCTTCAGTCCCTTAACGTAGCTGCCGTTTTCGTATCGGCGCCAGAAGCAGTTTTTGCTGCCGTCGGGCTTTTTTACGATTTCCTTTTTGCCGAAGAGAATGCCATCGGCAAAATAGTAGTAGTGTGTGCGGCGAGGAAGCGGTGCGGTGTGTTCCTTAAAGAACAGGTCCGCTGCCTTTAGTCCCACAGCTGCGGCAAGCTGCTTTCCGTCTGCCTTGCAGCCCTGGCAGTACAGTGCCGCGCTGTCGCGTCCGATGCTTACATACACGTGGCCTGCGCGATTGCATATGGGGCAGTCGCAGGTGTATTTGCCTCCGCCCTTGTCTTTAATGTTTTGAAAGTGTGCGAGAAGTTCGCTTCCGTCTTTCATGTGTTTTTCCTCCTATGTTTTGTACTTGTTACCGAGATAGTCCTCCAGCGCGTCGAAGTTGACGAGATACTTCCGTCCGATCATCACGTGGGGGAGTTTGTCAGTAACGATGAGCCGTCGCAGCGCGTGCGGGGTTATCGCTGTATCGGGGTCCTGCCGGTAAAGCAGCTCCATGGCTTCGTTTATGGTTCTCATTCGAGGTGCTCCCATATATACCCTCCTTTCCGAAGTTTCTTGTATGTTTTTGTGCAAGTGTTCTTGACAACGCAAGTAACTCTTGCTATAATCCAAGTATAAAGCAAATAGTTTTAACACGCAAGCCCTGACGAGCAGGTGCAACAGATTACGACAAGATACCGGAGGATACGGAAAAATGGCAAGAAAAAACACCAGCGCATATTTCACCGAAAATGACGTGTTTCCCACCAAGCTGCGTGAGCTTATGAAGGAAACCGGAACAAGTCAGGAAACGCTGGCAAATTACATAGGTGTAACCCGTCAGAGCGTGGGCTACTATGCGCAGGGCCAGTCCAGCCCCGATTGGAAGGGTCTTGTGAAAATCGCGGAGTTCTTCAAGGTGTCGCTGGATTACCTGTTGACCGATACCACAATCAAGAGCGCCGACGTGGGTATGCAAGCTGCCTGCGAATACACCCATCTTTCCGAGAATGCGGTAAACAATATTAAGTGCACCAAAATTCTCTCCGACGCTGCTGCGTTGAGACTTGAAAACGCCGAGCCCGATTCAGACGAATATAAGCTCTTGGTTCACTCTAATGAGGCTGAGGCTTTCCGTCTGCTCGACAAATATATGAGCTCGGGCTACATTAAGCATCTTGGTGTTGCTCTGGCACACTTAAATGCAAGACTTACCGAATCAAAGAACGCATTCGTAGGCGCAGTTGATGAAACTGAAGATATTGAGCAGCAGAAAATAGAAACCGTCTGGCGCCTGTCTAAATGCGAGGAATATATGAAAGAAATCCGCATTGCTGAGCTTGATTTATCAGACTGCATCGTTAACTTCACCGAGCACGAGCTGGACGTGCGCAATACCAAAGCGAAGCTGGAAGTAATGATTGACTCACTTCGCGACACTCTTTCGGAATACTAAGGACTGATTACATGGCATCTATCACCCGCCGAGAAGGCAAAGGCAAAACCTCATACCAGATTACAGTTAGTCAGGGGGCAGACGTAAACGGCAAGCAAATCCGCAAGCGCATGACCTGGACGCCTCCTGCGAATATGACCGAGCGCCAAGCGCAGAAGGATGTGCAGCGCGTCGCCGTCGAGTTTGAGCAGCAGGTGCTGCTGGGCTTTGCCCCCGACAGCCGCCAGACCTTCGCCGAGTACGCTGATTACGTGCTGGAACTGAAGGTAAGAAACGGTCTGAAAGCCACCACAGAGTCGCGTTACCGCGGTTTGCTCAAGCGCATCAATCTCGCCATCGGCCACATGAAGCTGCGGGATATCCGCCCGCAGCACCTGAACGATTTCTATGCCTCGCTGCAGAAAAGCGGCGTTAGAGAAAGCGCCCAGCGCGCTACTCCCAAGCCCAGCATATTCAAGCTCTTCCGTGCTGCCGGCAAGACTGTTGAGGGCTTTGCTCGCGAGGCAGGCACGGCTCCGACCAACCTGCACGCCGTGTTAAAAGGCGACACCGTCAGCATGGAAGTTGCCAATGCCATCTCCGAGGCGCTGGGCTACAAGACCGAGCAGCTGTTCTCTCTGTCAAAGGACAGCAGCCCGCTTTCGAGCAAAACGGTTATTGAGTATCACAGGCTCATTTCCTCCATTCTTCGCATGGCGGAGAAAGAAATGATCGTGCCCTATAACGCCGCCTAGAAGGCCACACCTCCACGAAATGACCGCACCGAGGCAGCCTGCTTCCAGCCCAACGAAATTTTGGAGATACTCGACTGTCTGCAGGACGAGCCAATCCGCTGGCGCACTATCACGCATATGCTCATTATCACGGGCTGCCGCCGCGGTGAAATTATGGGCCTGCATTGGAGCGATATAGACTGGGACACCAATCAGATTTGCGTCCGCCGCAACCTGCTATATACAGCGAAAACGGGCATCTATGAGGACAGCACCAAGACACGCACCACGCGCTATGTGAAGCTGCCGCTGGAGTCCATGCAGGTGCTGCGTGCGTATAAGGCGTGGTACGAAGAGCTGCGCGACGCCGTGGGCGACCGCTGGAATTATACGCCCTATGTGTTCGTCCGCGACGACGGCAACCCGCTCAATCCCGACAGCATCTCCGGTTGGCTCAAGGGCTTTGAAACGCGCCACGGCCTTGTGGATGTGCACGCGCACAAGTTCCGTCATTCCATGGCGTCAATTCTCATAAATCAGGGCACGGATATCGTCGCCGTGTCGAAGCGCCTCGGCCATGCCACCGTATCCACCACCACGGATATCTACTCCCACATCATCAAAGAAGCCGACGCCAAATCCGCCGAATGCATCGCCGACGCATACCTGCGCAGGCCAACAAAGGCGATGTGAAGAGCATATATGCAATAAGACCGCATTGGAAATTCCAATGCGGTCTTGTGATTCTGTTGCTGCTTTACTCACATCCTGTATCGCAGGGCAGTTTTTATATTATCTTTGAATTCATATATACGTGCATAATACCCTATAGTTTTTGCCATCTTATCAACGTAATCATTGAACATTTCACGTCGTGAGCGTCTCTTTAATCCATTCAAATACTCGGGCTGGTCTTCTTCAAACAAGTACGAATACAAATACATTATCTCATTTTTTGAATGTTTGTATTCGCCGCCAATGCCATACAGCATTTTTGCTATATCTGCTTGCTCCGTTGGCAGCTTCTCAACAGCCTTATTCAAGCGGTACATCAAGAGATATTTCCATTTATCGTCTTGCGGCACAGAGGCAAGGAACACATAAAAATCCTCCAAATTTGATTTGCTGTCATAAGTCGTCAGCTCTTCATCTTCCTCAAGTACTGCATATTCGGAAAATCTTGACATATCAAGGCCATCATAAATTTCGCTCAGGTCCGGGTCACTGCAAATACTATATGCCTCGCTTATGCTCTTTGTTTCCTCAAATACTGCAGACGGGATATATGGTAATACAGGGTATGAAGTTACCGGTCTGACAGATTCTATTTCATCCATTATATTATCCAATTCATAATATGTGGGCTCCCCAAGAATGCCAAGGTAATCATAGGTGCTTAACGCAATCTTATCCTCTTTATCCCCACTTTTCTCTGCTCGCTCTTGGGATTTCTTTATTATTCTGTCCTGCAGTTTTTGGAAGCTATCTACTATTTCAGAATTTACACCTTGCGATGCCGCTGAACCGGCAGATCTATCAACCGCCTTTGGCTTTAGCGTATCATAATCTATACCATGTTTCGCAGCTTCTTTGATCAGTCTCTCAAAGAATTCAGATGCCGACAGCTTATTCATTACCTTTTCATACATAATTTCGTCAATAGTATCCGCTGCTTGAAGAAATATATATGTGCAGGATTGTGTCTGCCCCATTCTATAGTTGCGGTCATGAGATTGGTCGTAATCTTCCGCGCTGTATGAGAATGAGTAATAAACCGCGTATCTGCAATTTGTGAAGGTCACACCGTACTTCAGGGTTTTGGGGTGGGCAACTATGTAACGTGCAACTCCGGTTTTGAAGTCATCAATGCTGCGTTCCAAATCTTTCGTTTTACCATATGCGGTGACAGTCCTCCCGTACTTTGATAGTTCCTTTGCCACAGTTTCTATCTCGTACCGGAACTGGCACCATATAATTACCTGTTCTTCTCCAAGCTCCTCAATTATTCTGTCCAGTTCCGCAATTTTTTCTTTGTGAATACTTATTATCTCGCGTTCTCTCCCGTCGGCAGAAATAAAGAAGCCCGATGCCATTTGGCGCAGCTTCATCAGAACCGCAACTTTTGACTGTGTGGAATAGAATGTTGCCGATTGATCCATACCTTTGATTACTGCCATGCACTCTTCAAACAGCTCATTATAGTCATCCATTACATCGTCAGGAAGTTCGATCTGGCGGATTATCTCAATCGTAGGCGGTAAATCCAAGCAATCTTCCTTGGATATTATCAGGGACTTTGCCGAGACCATTTCAGCAAACAAATCTCTATTGATTGGGTCTATGTCATATTTCCCGCCGGGACCTTGAATGCAGAATTGATGTAGGAAGCTTTCATAGCTCATTTTGAATAATTCCGGAGCAACAATTTTCATTTGCGAGTAAAATTCCGACTCGTTATTCGGTGCCGGTTTACCTGACAGCAAATATACATATTTCATTTTAGCTGCCACATCACGCAGAACCGATGCTGTTTTACTCCTGTAGTTTTTCAATACAGCGCTTTCATCAAATATTATTCCGGTAATACTATAGTCATCAATTATGCTTTCATATTTCTTTATGAACATCTCCGGATTGATAATGTAGTGCTGCGCTCGAATACTAAGCTCTCTTTCTACTTCGTACACAGATCTGTATTTATATGCTTCAATATCCAAAATTGATGCTGCCATTCGAAGATACGCCTCAAAATCCTTGTCACCATCCAAAGCCGTTCGTTTCTCTCCGCTTATCCATGCGCGAAGCAAACTTTTCTTTTTTGAGTCGTCGAATCCTTTGTATAGGGGGAGAATACGCATCCCATCAAAAAATGTATTTGCATCGTCCAGCCAAGCAGTTTTGATGATTGACTTAGGCGCTACAATTAAGAATTTGACTCCTTCTATTATATGCTTTTGCGCAATTATGCTCAGCGCCATTGCGGTTTTTCCGGTTCCCGTGTCGTAGAAGAATGCAAATTTTGAATAACGCTCTGCCAGCATACAGCCTGCTTTTTGATGCCTGTATAAAGATTTCTTAGGCCGCACAATAGTCCATGGATTGAATACATCGGCCTTATCAACTATTTGCTGTTTTACACTCTCGTTATATTTAATATCCTGCTCGAACTCCGGCGGAATAACTTCTTCTCTGTGTAATGCAACGCGTCGACGTTTAAGCAGTGTTATTTCAGTAATGCTAATATCCCAAATATATCTGTTGAAGCTCCCGATATCATACATTGCCTTGTATTCCACAGATACAGTACCTTTTGAATAATCAATTGAGTATATGTGGCCTACAACTTTTTCGCCTTCAGAATTAACGCATTCAACTTTGTCGTTTTCTTTTACAGGGTAGAATTCATATGGCGAGTAAAGCTTTGTAATCAGCCGTTCCTCGTCTACCAAAGCATTATACTCATAATGTATTCTGCCAAGGCTGTCACTCCGGTAATATTTAAGGTCAACCCACGCGACAGAGAAATCACCTAATTCGGTAATTACATCCTCTACCCGTCCGACGCGGATGCCGTCGTTATCAGAAAAATACTGAACTAAGTCTCCTTTGTTCAGGAAGCGCACCTCTACTGAATCAGTGGTGAATTTCTTTGCCAACTTCTCATCAATTGTTTCGGTCTCTCTTGTCTCCAAAAAACCGTCATATTCTGAAACGTACCTTACCGTAAGCTTATCGCCGTCAACCGCCTTAACTTTTCCTGCATATTCATTACCGTCTTTTGAGGTAAAGCGAACCATATCTCCAATATTTAAGCGCCGCTGAACAACTTTCTTTACGGGTTTTGTTTCACTTATCTTATTCTCTGTTTTACTTATTCTCTTCTCATCTTTTGGAATTGATACGTAATTTCCAGCATCATATTCACCGTTTTTTAAGGCAATAGCAAACTCCATATTTGAAGTAGTATTCTTGTTGTACCAACACCGTTTTGTTTCATTCCACCACCAGCGTTGAGCTTTCATAATATCTCGAATTGCAACGGAAGGTTTTCGATCAAAGTAAAGCTCAATTGATCTGTCTGTCTCTTCAATCTGTACTTTCAATGTCGCTCACCTCCGTCTTTTGAGTATTCTAAAAAGCATTACTAACAGCTCCAGTCTATACCAGCATTTTACTGGTAATATCTTCATATGGCAATACCAAATGCCCAACAAATTGCACTTTATATCGGACAATTGCGGTCAATCCTGTCGCGATGAATTAATCGCCTTCTGCCAGAATTCCAGCTTTTCGCGGTAGTTGAGCTTCTCATAGCACAGGCAGATGAAGCTACGGAGGATTTCCTTCTCGCTCTTTGTGCCGAGATTGCGTATGCTCTTCAGGCCGTTGGGCAGTGCCACAAGCTCCGCAACCTTGCCCAGAGTCTTTATACCTGCCCGCATAAGCCCGTTTGACGCTCTCACCGACAGATTCATCTCGTAAATCTCAACCTCGCTCATGCGCCGATTATACGGCAGTGCAGCGCACTCCCACGGGAGCGCAGCTTGCAGCAGTTCCCACGCGCCCAACTTCTCCGCTTTGTTGTAAAGCTCTACCGCCTCATCGGATACGTGTACCGGTGGCGCGGCAGTAATCTTCGCCTGATTATGCTCTCCCGGCACCCAGGTTATCCACAACTTGTCCTTAAGATAATCCTCGTACGCGCCCTCATCAAGACGAAAGTATCCCCAGTAGGTTTTGACCTCATATATGCAGTTTTGATTCATAAAAAAGCACCTCTTTTTCAGTCTCTCCCGAAAAATAGGCGCAAAAATACCAGCCTTGATTTATGGGGCCGGTATGAACCTATCGTACAAGCATTGCCACCTTTCTCTCCGGGAGGTTGGCGTGCGGTCATCGGGCTTGTCCCTCGCGCATCTCTTATAGGGTATTTTGTTTTAATCCGTGCACTGATTGTGGACATAGAATAGCACGGCTTCAAGTTTTTGTCAAACAGGGCTCGCTTTTCTGGCTTGTCCCCAGAATTATTCCCGCTTCACGGCTTGACTTCAATCAGCAAAAAACTCAGAAGTTCAATTACTTCTGAGTTTTTATTGTGCTTGTTTTTGCCATTTTTCGATTAAATGGCTAATCTCAGTTATGTACCTTTTATTTACCAGCAATTAGATAGATTTATTATCGATTAACCCGCTGTTGAAACACATTTTTGAATTGTTTCAACAGCAAGCATCAAGTTATCAATATAATTACCGCTGATACAATTGCTAACGGGACATAGAACCACAGTTCTGTTCGTGATAAACAGCAGAAAATATAATCACGCTCATTTTCGCTGTTTTTGCTTTTTTCCTGTAATTTCATGCAAAAATCAATTTCTTCTGGTTCTTTTTGCCTTATATTGTTGTACAAATCTCGATACCTTTTTTCTTGAAGCAGATAATATGAATCTATGCCCCAAAAAACTAGAATTGGTATATATGCAACTAAAAAATATGTTTTATCCGCGTCTTTTACAGCTAACGCGAATATCCCAGCAACTAACGTAACCGCCCAACCTTTTAGTGCAAAAGAATTAGCTGCCATTCTGTTGATGACGGCTTGAATCATTTCTAAATGTCTTATCTTAATCTCCATGGTCTCACACCTATTCATACATGCTAATGATTTAAGATAATGATTTTTCAATTTTATAATTATTAATATTATCCTGCCTATTATAGGCTCTGTCGAAATACTCATTGTAATCTGCTATAAAATCTTTCCATTTCACTGCTTCTATGTAGCTCACCTCTCCACGCCAAACAGTTGTCCCTGCATTGCAAGTTCCTTTGTCTGGATCTTTTATGTTAAATTTATTATCTTTTATAATATTAAACAGTTTTTCTGTATGATGCGTTACGCAAGCGCTATTACAGCAAGTCTTGTCTTCCAGATAATATGAATAGGACCCACATATGTCTGGTAAGACTACCGCAATCATAGCATTTGTTTTGCTAGTTATTGCATCGCCATTTTTGTTCTTTCTGGACGTTTCTTTAAGTGAATATGACACTTCCCATGGAATCCACTGATCCTTGTCGTCTTTTCCCGGCTCCTTCATTCCCGGTGAAATGAATACAACTGTCAATGTGCTGTCATATATGCGGTCTCGTAGCTTTTGCCATATTACATCTTCACTCAGATTGCTAATATCGTCGTCTTCCCGTTCGCCTTTGTATATGTGGTCAGATTCATCCATCCGCTTTTCGAATTCGGTTACATAGTCTCTCACAGTTGATTCTGCAAAAAGTGTTAGGTTTTCTACTTGATCGTCTGCATATTTATAGGACACAAATACTTTTCTTCCCATTTTTACTACCTTCTTTCGAAATACTAATCTAAATTTATTTCTTTATCCAACCGTTACCGGGTTTTTGCGTGGGAGGAAGCCTATCTCCTTGATCTATATGAACAATTCTAGGATCATCTACTTGGCCTCCACGTGGCCCAACTTCTACATAAGTTCCTGCCGGCTGATTATCCGTTCCAGGTTTTATCGGTACGTTTTTCTTCATGGTAGTTCCTCCTTGTTTGATAGTAAAAACTAACTGCAGGCAACAAACATCTCTACTAAAAGTACGGGTTATGTTTTATTTGTCTTCATTATATTCAACTCCTAACACGAACCAAGTCGAAATAAATCGAGAAGAAATAAAAAACGAGGAAAAACCGCAAAAACAGGCGTCTTTAGGACCGCCGAGGAAGTGATTTGCGTATTTCGGCAGATGCTGTGACTGCAATAATACATTTTTACAGGGTCGCTCCATCTATTATTAGCCATCTCGGTCAATATATAATATGTCCTCGATTCGACAAATTGGGACATGGAGGGGGAAAATAAACCAAGCGCAGGGAATAATCCCTGCGCTTGTTAACATTTAATTGTTATGTACATATGGTCGTGCCTGTGGATATACTTTTTGTTTCTCCAATTCCACCATCTTCAGCATAAAAAGCAATCACTGCATAATAGCCCGTGCCCACGGTGCCGGGATATGTTACATGTCCGCTATGGGTTACGCAATTATAGCCCATCATACTTGCGTAGGCGCTGCTATAATAAGTCTTCATCAGTTGGCCTGTCGATTTATAAAGATTTATCTGGCAGGCACCTAACTCGTCTATCGTGTAATATGCGGTTACAGAGTAATCTATTCTGATAGTTCCGCCGCCCATGGCAGTAACCGCGGCATTTTTGCTTGCAATGTATCTGCTGGATTGAATGTCATCAGCAGGTGGCGGCACTGCAGCGAAAGCCACGGTGCTCAAACTCATCATGATTACCAAAACAAAGGCAATAATTCTATATGTTTTTTTCATTATTCTCCCGGTATGGATTTAATTATCCTTTCAATATCCAGTTCGGAATCCGTATAGAATATTGACCCGTCAACCTCTCCGTTTGACCATGAAACATAGTTTTTCCCATCATTGTTTACGAAGTAATAATCCGTGCCGTTATATGTTTGTATATCAGGAGAATCGCTTTCTTTCTCCAATTCATTTGCCCGGTTGTCTTCGCAGATTACATACTCAATCACAATGCTGTAAGTTCCGTTTGATAGTTCGCAGAGGTATTTTTCATATGCTGGGTTGGACAACTTATCTACGCTGACGACTTCATAGCCCTCGGGTATGTATGTTGGCAGGATGTTTGGGTCAATTCCGTTCTTTTCAAGTGTTGAGCTAAATTCGAACAGAGTGTCCGCTCTGTCATACTTCTCCCCGTATCCGAACACTTCGTGGGTCCAGTCGGCCACATGGTTCCATACGTTGAAACCCATGGCGGAGGCTACAACGGAAGCGGCTAGCATTAGTGCAACAACGGCGGCTATGGCAATGGCGGTGCGGAAAAATCTACGGTGCGTTCCGGATTGGATTATAGCCTCAGGTTCGGAAGCTTCCTCCTCAAAAAGCGTCTCTCCTCTTTCGGCGATGGGGCGGTAGTTTTCATCAAAGGACTTCTTTGCCTCTTTAACATCAATTATCTCGCTGGGGTTTTCAACCCGTTTTCTATTAGCAACAAGCTCCATGATATAAATGAGTTCGTTGATGCTGCTTTCATTAGAGTCGCCGAAAACCGCATCCTGACGCAGTAACTCTTCCAGCTCAGCGGTGCTCATTTTATCATATAATGTGACATCCATGTCTCTACTGTTGTGTGTATCCTTAGACATTGTGTCAGTGGTCCTCCCTTCATATAGCTTATGTCCTCATTTCTGCATTTTGGGACATCAAACTATATTTTTTGTGCTTTTTCTTCGCAAACTCTTAGTTTTTTACAGGCGCGCTGTATTCGTTTTCTTGCGGCATCAACGCTAATTCCGAATTCCTTACTTATCTCCAGCATTGAATATTTATCAAATACATACATTCGCAGCATTGCGAAGTCCTGAGGCGATACCATATCGGAATACTCAATCGATGTGTAGTCATCGTATGTGGCGCATTCATTTTCAAAAACAAGGTCACGGTATTCGGCGTTATCCATTATGTGCTTGCTCAATCTGGCCTTTGTGCGCTGTTGGTTTCGAATTACATTCTTTAGGGTCAGCACCAGCCAGCCCTTCGGATTTTGTGAGGCTAGAAGGCTTTCGGGCTTCTGGCAAGCTATCATAAAAGTTTCCTGAACGGCTTCTTCTGCCAGGCCTGCGCTCTGCAGCACAGTCTTTGCATATATAAGCAACGGATTTAGCATTTGCATATATAGCTCACTTATCTTCTCTTCCTGATATCGGTCCAACCTAAAACCTTCTTTATCTATAATTGACATTTATAGCTCATATTATAGCAAAAAACGTTCAAAAAGCAAAACATTTAATAGCAAATATAAGGAACTGACCAAATATGGTTTATTTGGTCAGTTCCTTTTTCTGCTTGCCAAATTTTTCTGCCCACGGTATCATTTTCGCTTTACTAAAGCCCTTCCAGCTTAGTTTCTGTCCGCAGCGGTCGCAGTAGGACTGATATTCCCGATCCAAGGTTATGCCACACCGCGGACATATGGAGCTTGCAAGTACGCAGTCCAGCACAAGCATTGAGTCCACGACTAACGGCGTCCTATATGATATAGCCTCCGCTGCATCAATTTCCTTATTCTTTTTTTCTTTCGGCACAGTAATCCCTATCCACTTCATAACAATTTACGGCTAATTCAGCCGCACAACAATTATGTATCCATGCAGCCTAAACTGGACAATAAATTTTTTGACATATTCATCGCAATTACTTGCTCTACCAAACGTGTTCTCACTATTGCCACAATTCGATATTTATTATCAAGCCGCGAGATTCAAAACCTTGATGCTACAAGCAAAAAATATGCCTCATGCCTCAAATATGCCACAAATTGTAGATTCCTTCCAATTCTAAAAAAAGAAAAAAACGCAGAAGTCATTGAAACTTCTACGTTTTTATGGTTGCGGAGGAGGGATTTGAACCCACGACCTTCGGGTTATGAGCCCGACGAGCTACCGAACTGCTCCACTCCGCGATATTCACTTGCTCCTTAAAGCTTTGTTATAATATCACAACGGCGCCTGCAAGTCAATACCCGCCGCAAATTTTTTGCTCGACACGCTTCGACCTTGATTTTTTCTTCATCTTGGCGCATAATTAATTGTTAACTACATTAATTAAAGACAAGTGATTGAATATGAAAACCAAACTCAAAACCGTACATAACAAAATTATCTGGCTGGAGCTGCCGGCGCTTGCCGCATGGATTCTCCTCATGGGCACCTTCATAGCGCCCGGCTCATTTCTCCACGCCCTGAAGTGGATGGCGCAGAATCCCCTGCTCATTTTGCTGAACCTTCTGCCCGTGGCCGCAGTGCTCCTCATCATCTACTTCATCTGCGCCAACAGCTTTGTTGCAGGCGGCATCACCAACTTCCTCTTCGGCCTCATAAGCTATGTTAATCTGCTGAAGATCGACGGGCGCGACGATCCCTTTGTCCCCGCAGACATTGCCCTTATGCGTGAGGCTTTGCAGGCCACGGGCGAATACCGTCTTGATATGCACTACGGCATTGCCGCCCTTGTGCTTCTTTCCACCGCGCTCTTCATTTTCCTCGGCATCTACCTCGGCAAAAGCGAGAAGCGCCGCATTATTCCGAGAATCGTGGGCATCGTCCTCTGCGCTGCCGCATTTTTCGGTGCCTTCTTCACTCTCTACCGCGACAGTGACCTCTACAATTCCTTCCCCGTCAGCGTAAACTACAATGTCACCACCGCCTTTGACGAGCTGGGCTTCAACTACTGCTTCCTCTACAACTTTGACCTTTACTCCGTGGACAGGCCCGAGGGCTACTCGGAATCGGAAATCAAAGCATATATTGACGAATTCCGGCCCCGGGAGCAGACACAGCAGCCTCAGGTTCTCATGATAATGTGCGAGGCCTTCACGGAGCTCACCGCCGAGGATGCCTTCAGCTACTCCGACGATGAGCAGCCCCTTAAAAACTACTTCGCAGTCAAAAACAGCGACAACTGCATTTCCGGCAGCATTGTCGTTCCCAATTTCGGCGCAGGAACCGCCAACACGGAGTTTGACGTGCTTTCGGGTATGCAGACAAACCTCATAAGCGACACCAGCAACTCTGCCCTGCGCACCTTCCACAAGAGCATACCCACCATGGCAACGGCGCTCTCCTCACAGGGCTACGACACCTTCTATTTCCACCAGGGCCAGAGCTGGTTCTACAACCGCAACAGCGCCTTGAGCTATATGGGCATTGAGTCCCTGCGCTTTGACGAGGGAGAGACCTGGTCCGACGAAGATTTTCTGGCAGAGCTCAAGACCGAGCTGGAGAGCCGCACATCAGGCGGCGAAAAGCTCTTCACCTACGCCACCACCATTCAGAACCACCAGGCCTACAACTACGCCAAATACGGCACGGAGCTGCCCCAGGTGCAGACAAGCGCTGCGCTTTCCCCGGAAACCGAGGAATGCCTCTCCGTCTATGCCTACGGTCTCAAATGCTCCTCCGATATGCTTTTTGAGCTTACAGAATACCTCAACAGCCTTGATGAGCCCTACATCCTCGTTTTCTTCGGCGACCACCTGCCCAATTTGGGCGCAGGCTTCCAGGGCTACAGGGAACTGGGCCTCAACATCGGTGAAACCTCAAGTCCCGAGCAGGTTGTTGACAACCACAGCACACCCTACATCATTTGGGCAAACGACGCATATCTGCAGGGCCGTACAATGGCAGAGGCTGCAGAGGGTCTTGACCTTCCCGCGGACGGAAAAATCAGCGCCTGCTTCCTGGGCGAGGCCGCCCTTGAGCTTGCAGGCGCCGAGGATGTGGACCCCTACTTCAGTTATCTCGGCGAGCTGCGCCGCGTCTGCCCCGTTATCAAAACGGGAATCGTGGGTTATCCCGACGGAAGCTGCACGGAAAATCCCACCGCAGAGGAGCAGGCGCTCATTTCAAAAATGCACTGTTGGCAGTATTACCGCCTTGTTACACAGAAGCTCGACTGAAAACACTGATTTTTCAAGGAAAATCCCTATTGCAAAATGTTATGTAACCTGCTATAATATGCTTTGAAACTAAAATGTAACCGGTATATCCACCGCCGCAAAACGATCACATCGGAGGTCGCTATATGAAAAAAGTCAAAAGAATTTTAGCCGCTGTGCTCTGCGTAGCCACACTTCTCTCTGTGTGCGCCTTTGCAGACCCTGCAGCAGGAGAAGGCCTCAACGCCTTTGAGGATGTTGCTAACATGACCAGCTTCACCTTCTCTGATGTCAGCAGCAACGACTGGTCCTACACCGGCATCAAGACAGCCTATGACAAGGGCATACTCCTCGGCTACCAGGACGGTACATACAGACCTAAAAACGATGTAACCTGGGGCCAGGCAATTGTCATTGCCGCCCGTATCCACGCCGCCTACTGGGGCAACGCTCTTCCTCTTGACGAAAGAGCCGGTGATTACTGGTACTCCCCCTATTTGAGATACTGTCAGGGCAACGGCATGATTCCCGCCGACTGCCCCAAGGGTGTAAACCTTGACCGCGTGGCAATTCCCCGCTATGCTCTTGCATACATATTCAGCCGCACCATTGACGAGGCGGATATGCCCGCTATCTCCGATCGCCAGATTACCGATCTGGGCAGCATCCCCTCTGCTTATGTCAGCTCCGTAAAGCTCATGTACGCCTCCGGCATCATGAACGGCTGGTCCGACTACAGCTTCGGCGGCAACAGACTCACCAACCGCGAGCAGATAGCCGTTGTAGTATCCCGTCTGCTTGAGCCCGCAAACCGCATCGGCCATGACTCAAGGGCAAACGCGGACATGGCCGCCTTTGAGGCAAACCTCGAAAATGACAGTGCCGCCGTTCAGATAGGCAGCAACTACTACTGTGTATATAAGTACTACGAAACCACCTCAACAGAGCTGTATGCTCTGTATGTCACCACCGGCAATGACGACGCCAGAAAGCTTTACACATGCGCCGCAGGTGAGCGCCTCGACAACCTCAGTGTTTACAACGGCAAGGTTTACTTCTGCGTCAGCACCTCCGGTACCTGCAACGGCAAGCTCATGTGCTACGACCCCGCAAGCGGCAAGTTTGACACCGTATACGAGGGCTACGCCACCGAATCCTACTGCTTCTATGACGGCAAGCTCTACGCTCTGCTCTTCACCGATTACGGCAATGTGACCTTCGACTCCGAAGGCAACATGGATCTCTCCTCCTGGACCTATCAGTTCGGCCAGCTTGTAAACGGCACCTTCAACAGTATGCTGTATGAGATGAATTACTACGAGGCCATGTACTTCGTACCCTACGGCTGGAACGGCTGCATTTACTTCAAGCTCTATAACGAGGAAAAGCAGGTTACAAATCTCTATGAGTATAACCTCAGTCGGGACAGTCTCACCAAGCTCTCCGACATCAACATAAACACCAGCTTCTTCGACGGTCATGTCATGTACTTCATGGCCTATGACAGTGAGGGCAACTATGATCTCAATCTCTATGCTCTCTCCGTTCAGGCCCCTGCCGCAATCAAAACCATCGGCGAATTCCCCGCCGCCACGGATAAGCGTTACAGAAGCATCTACAAGTACGACGACACCTTCTACTGCCTCAGCTCCTTTAACCGCAACCTTTACAGCATGGATGCTGACGGCGAAACCCGCCTTTCCCTTATGTGCGGCGGCGCATACAACGCCTGCTGCTTCACCAAGGACAGCATGGTGCTCATTCCCAACTCCGTTTCCACCAGCAATGTCAACGAAATCAAGATTTACGATGCCAGCAGCCTCGCCGCCCGCGCACAGTACGGCGACTGGATGGGGCTCAGCTGCTACTACAAGGGCGCGCGCTTTGTTCCCGAAGACGGACAGCCCGTTTACAGCTCCGGTGACGAAAGCGTCAGCACCGTTTCCGACATTAACATCGTTGTTCCCGAAGCCTTCATGCGCGGCAATGACCTCGTAGTCCGCACCAAGTATACCAACAATATCATTCCCGATGCGGCGTCCAACACGGAAACCTATGTCTGTCTCCGTATGTATGTCATCAAGGTCTATCAGGGCGACACTCTCGTAGCCTATGACATCAACAAGATGCAGACCATGGAGCTCACTCCCTACGATGTTCAGACCTTCACCTTTGTTGTGGGGGGCGATGACATTCTCGGCAACATTGATGTTTCCTCCGGCAACTTCAGCATTGAAATCATCCCCACCTACGACCTGAAGATAGTTCAGAAAACCGGCTCCTCTACCACATAACAAAGCAAAAAGGCCATTGGATTAAATCCAATGGCCTTTATTTTCTCTCAATATCCTTTACATTCTTCTCAAACCTGCTTCTTGGGCCCATGACCTCATGGCCGCAGCCCAGGCAGCGGAGCTTGAAGTCGGCTCCTATGCGAAGCACCTCCCAGCGTTTTTCGCCGCAGGGATGTGCTTTTTTCATGGTCAGAATATCGCCAACCTGAATGTCCATTACTTTTTCACTGCCTCCCAATAGCTTTTTGCCGCCTGCTCGATTTTGTTGTCGCCGTACTCGTAGTAGCGGGCATTTTTCAGCACATCGGGAAGATACTGCTGCTTTACCCAATGGCCGCTGTAATTGTGGGGATATTTGTAACCCTGCTCACGCTCAAAGCCCGCGCCGTCGGCATGGACATTCTGAAGCTCTCTGGGAACAGGTCCGGTTTTACCTGCCCGTATATCCGCAAGGGCCGCATCGATGCCCATGCAGGCGGTGTTGGATTTCGGTGCAGTTGCAAGGAAGATTGCCGCCTCCGCAAGGGGAAGCCTTGCCTCGGGGAGACCGAGCTGCAATGCAGAATCCACGCAGGCCTTCACAATGGGCACCGCCTGAGGATAGGCAAGACCGATGTCCTCGCTGGCGGAGCAGAGAAGTCTGCGGCAGGCGCCGATGAGGTCGCCCACCTCCAGAAGTCTTCCCAGATAGTGCAGGGCTGCATCGGGGTCGGAGCCTCGAAGAGATTTCATCAGGGCGGAGAGGGCATCGAAATGCTCGTCGCCATCGCGGTCATAGCGCATGGCGCTGCGCTGGGAAATTGCAAGGGTGTCCTCCAGCGTAATATTCAGCACGCCGTTTTCCGCTTTGCCCGTGAGGAAAAGCAACTCAACGGCATTTACGGCCTTGCGTACATCGCCGCCGCAGGCGGAGCCTATACGGCGCAGCACACCGTCCTCGAGATGGGCTTCAACGCCCATGCGCTCTTCCATGATATGCACAGCCCGTTCCGCTGCCTTTTCCGCCTCGGAGGCGGGGATATGCTTGAACTCAAAAACCGTGGAGCGGCTCAGGATTGCGTTGAAAACGCAGAAATAGGGGTTCTCCGTGGTGGATGCAATAAGGGTTATTCTGCCGTCTTCAATGAACTCCAGAAGCGACTGCTGCTGCTTTTTATTGAAGTACTGAATCTCGTCAAGATACAGAAGAACGCCGCCGGGGGTAAGCATGGTGTCAAGCTCCGCGATGATGGTCTTTATGTCCCCGATGCCCGCTGTTGTGGCATTGAGCTTTCGCAGAGTACGGTTTGTTTTTTCCGCAATAATTCTGGCCACGGTGGTTTTGCCCGTGCCGGAGGGCCCGTAGAAAATCATATTGGGAATCTGCCCGCTTTCCACAATGCGGCGCAGCATTCCCTTTTCACCGAGAATGTGCTTCTGGCCCACCACATCGTCAAGTGACGCCGGTCTTATTTCGTCGGCAAGTGGTTTATCGTACATATTATTGTTCTCCTCAATCTGCCCTTTTTCTTCGTTCGAGCATATTCAGAAACATTTCTTTAGTATATCGGACGCCGCTTCCGCTGATATAGTCCTCGGGAACATGATAAATCCCCTCATTTTTTATGTCACAGATTATGCGGTCATCCATGTCGGCTCCCAAAAAATTGCCGACGGCATTTTTAAAATTGTCAGATTCGAGAATGGGAATATCCGCAAAGTTTCCCATGTGGAAAAACTTCTCCTGCACGGCTTTGAATTCGCTCTTTTTCAGGTCAATAACACGGGTAAAGCATCTGAATTCGCCGCCGCAAACACTGTAGTATGCGGGAGTAAATACCGCTCCGCCCGAAATGACCTCCTTTGCGTTTTTCGGGAAATCACTGCCATTCCACATATAACAGCAAACCATGGGGCAGATGACGCGTTTTAATGTACAGAAGCCCGTGACGTGCATAAGTATCGCCCTCCCGTCATATTCCGCGTCTTCGCTTTTCAAATGGTAAAGATAAACGTCATTTAGCTGCCAGCCGCCCAAAGGTACAGGCTGCTTGTCCTTTCTGTTTTTCGGCTCTCCGAAGTTTTCCGGTTTTTCGATCCTATTCCGGATATTTTTAACATCGCTTTGCTTCAGTCCGATGTCCTTCAGATATTCAACCGCACTGTGGACATTTTCCGCAGCATCCTCCGTGAGTTCTTTCCAGAAGCTCTGAGCAAGGCAAATCCCTATCCAAAAGCTGTTGCGGTCGTCAAAATCATTGACTTCATCACAATAGTAATCTGTCAGCTGTTTAACGGTTTTTTCGCGATCTAAACCGTTCTTGCGCAGGGAAAAATACTCATCGCGTATTTCGTATATCAAAGGGAAGTCCGAAAGAGACAGGGCCATGCTCTCACCTCCGACTTGCTTGCGTATTCTTTCGGTTTGTGCTATCCTCAATGCGAGGTGAAGACTTATGAGAACCCAGGAACAGGTACTTGAAATTGTGCGTCTGCTGGAGGAGGAATACCCCGACGCAGAATGCTCGCTTGATTATAAAAAAGACTATGAGCTTTTATTCTCCGTGCGCCTTGCGGCACAATGCACAGATGCCAGAGTCAACATGATTACTCCCGCGCTTTTTGAGCGTTTTCCCACCCTTGAGGCCTTTGCGGAGGCAGAGGTGGAGGAGGTGGAAAGGTATGTCCACTCCTGCGGCTTTTACCGCGCCAAGGCAAGGGACATCGTGGCCAGCGCAAGGATGCTTCTTGAAAACTACAACGGCCGCGTTCCCGACACCATGGAGGAGCTTTTGAAGCTTCCCGGCGTTGGAAGAAAGACCGCAAATCTCATCCTCGGTGATGTTTACAAGGTCCCCGGCTCCACAGTGGTGGATACCCACTGCATACGCATTTCAAACCGCCTCGGTCTTGTGGACAACCTCAAGGAGCCCGAAAAAATCGAGCGTGAGCTTCGGAAAATCCTTCCCCCCGAAAAGAGCTCGGATTTCTGCCACCGCATTGTGCTTCACGGCAGAGCGGTCTGCGATGCCCGCAGGCCCGACTGCGAAAGCTGCTGTCTGAAGGGCATGTGTCAGTTCTGTGAATGATTAAAGCCTTTTATCTTTGTCGATGATTGCCTGCAGTCCCTGCTGAACGGCGGTTTCAAAGCCCAGCTCCTTCAGCTTTATGACACCCTCAACGGTGGTTCCTCCCGGTGAGCAGACTTTGTTCATAAGAGCAATGGGATGCTCCCGGGACTCCATATTCAGCAAGCCGCTGCCCACAACCGTTGCGCCGGCAATCTCCTCCGCCATGGGGCGGGGGAAGCCTGCGCGGACACCTGCCTCTGCAAGGGCGTCAATATAGAGCAGCACAAAGGCTCCCGAGGCTCCGCCTAAAGCGGAGAAAGCCGGGAACATTTCCTCATCAATATGATATACCCTGCCGACGGTTGAAAAAACATCGTCGGCAATTTTTATACTTTCTTCCGCGGCGTTTTTGCCGCCGCAGATGGCGCTGACGGACATTTTAACCTTTGCGTTAATATTGGGCATAACACGCACTATGGTTACACCCTCCTTAAGACGCTCCTCATACCACGGGGTGCTTTTTCCCGCAGCAATGGTAATAACGGTTTTATCCTCTGAAATGAGGCTTCCCACCTCATCAAGCAGCTTCGGCATTACCTGAGGCTTCACCGCAAGAATTATCACATCGGACTTTTCCACAACTTCCGCCGCGCTTTTGCAGGGCACAAGGCCGCAGCTTTCCTTCAGGGCAAGTGTCTTTCCCTCGCTTCGGTTATAGCCGAAAACGGTGTCGCTTTCAAATTTTCCGCTTGCCGCCATGCCTGCGATTATGGCGCCTGCCATGTTGCCCAGACCGATAAAGCCGTAATTCATAGGGATTTCCTCCGCAGTTGATTTTCTATATATTGTATCATGCGTCATAAAAATCAGCAAGTACTTGTTGCTTTACATCGTTAAAGAAAAAATTATTCAAAAACCCTTGACAAATCAGCATTTAGCCATATAATGAAAGCAATTGAACAAGGCATGATAGAGGCGCGGTTGCCAAGAGTAGTTTTGTTAAACGCCGGGAAGCGTTAAACGAAAGGGGTCGCCGCCGAAGGATCAGATGTTTTCCCGAGTGTCTGATGCCTGGGTCGACAGATAATATCTGTCGGACTGTCGCGAAAGCGGAGAGCTGTCAGACCGATAACATATTCATTTATGATTTCCGTGTCATGAACAGTGTGCTCTGTTCATGATTTTTTATTTTTAGGAGGAATTCATAATGGAATTCGTAAACACCTTCTGGGCGCTCGTACCTCCCCTTGTGGCAATTATTCTGGCCCTCATTACCAAGGAGACTTACAGTTCTCTGTTCATCGGCATCCTTGTGGGCGCACTCTTCGTTGCCGGCATGAATCCCGTTGGCGCACTTGACACCATGATCAACGACGGCTTCGTGGGCGCAATCGCCGACGGCTGGAACGCAGGTATCTTCATGTTCCTGGTCATCCTCGGCATCATGGTCGCTCTTATCAATGCCGCCGGCGGCTCCGCCTCCTTCGGCAAGTGGGCCGCAAAGCATGTTCACACCAAGGTAGGCGCACTGCTTGCCACCTTCCTGCTGGGCATTCTGATTTTCGTTGACGACTATTTCAACTGCCTCACCGTGGGCTCCGTTATGCGTCCCGTAACCGACCTTCAGAAGATTTCCCGCCCCAAGCTGGCTTACATCATCGATGCTACCGCGGCTCCCATCTGCATGATTGCTCCCGTATCCTCCTGGGCTGCAGCGGTTTCCGCCACCGCGGCCGACCTGGACACCGGCATTTCCGGTCTTCAGCTTTTCATCCGCGCAATCCCCTACAACTTCTACTCCCTGCTCACCATCGTATTCGTTATAGCAATTTCCGTCATGGGCTTTGACTACGGCCCCATGGCAAAGGCAGAGCTTGAGGCTCTCCGCGGCAACAACAGCTCCCTCGGCAACGAGGATGAGGCAGTTGTAGAGCGCGCAAGCCTTTGGGATATGCTCATTCCCATTGCACTTCTCATTGTCTGCTGCATCATCGGCATGATGTATGTCGGCGGCTTCTGGAACGGCGCAAGCATCATCGACTCCTTCGCTGACACCGACGCCTCCGTGGGTCTGCCCTGGGGCTCCATCATCGCTCTGATTCTCACCTTCATCTACCTCATCTGCCGCCGCGTTGTCACCTTCAAGGAAGCAACCGCCTGCATCGTAAAGGGCTTCAACGCCATGGTTCCCGCACTGCTCATCCTCACCTTCGCACTCACTCTGAAGAACATGACCGGCGCTCTGGGCGCATCCGTCTATGTGGAAGGTCTTATGAAGGGCGCAGCAGAAAGCCTGTACTCCATGCTTCCCGCAATCATCTTCCTTGTTGCCTGCGGTCTTGCCTTTGCAACCGGCACCAGCTGGGGCACCTTCGGAATTCTCATTCCCATCGTTCTCCCCATCTTCCCCGCAGACAGCGCACTGCTCATGATCGGCATCTCCGCCTGCCTGGCAGGCGCGGTATGCGGCGACCACATCAGCCCCATCTCCGACACCACCATCATGGCATCCGCCGGTGCAAACTGCGACCACATCCAGCACGTTTCCACCCAGCTGCCCTACGCACTCACCGTTGCGGCAATCTCCTTCGTAAGCTATGTCATCGCAGGCTTCCTGCAGAACGCATGGGTCTGCCTTGCAATCGGTATTGCAATGGTAATCCTTGTCCTCTTCATCCTCCGCAGCAGCGTAGGCAAGAAGGCACAGGCATAATCCCTTATACTCAAAATCAATGCCCATCCTACCGGATGGGCATTTTTTCATTATTCAAAAAAGAATGTTATCGCAAGCATGAGGCAAAAGCCCAGCAAAAGCATATAGGTGGAAAGTCTTCCGCTGCTTCGCAGATGGGTCTGCGGCACCATATCGTCAACAATGACAAAGAGCATGGTGCCTGCCGCAAAGGCAAGGGCAAAGGGCAGAATCGCCGTGGAAAGAGTGATGGCAAAGTAACCGAAAAACACACCCAGCACCTCCACCGCGCCGGAGAAAACCGCCACCGCAGCAGCTCGCTTTTTCCCTGTGCCGTTTTTCAGCAGCGGAGGAATTATTATCATGCTCTCGGGGATGTTCTGAAAGGCAATGCCGCTGACCACCGTCACCGCGTCGGAGATGTCCCCCGTGCCGAAGCTCACACCCGCGGCGATACCCTCGGGGAAATGGTGAATGGCTATGGCCGCCACAAAGGCAAGGGCGCGGCTGCGGCTGTCCGCATCTCCCTTTTCCATACCCAGCCTGCCTGCAAGCTTCGGTCCCCCGCGGTTAATAATACTTAAAAAGACCGCACCGCAGAATATTCCCAAAGCAGGCATCCAAGCTGCGTTGGAGCCGGAAAAATTCATGGACGGCACCACAAGCCCCAGCACCGCGGCGCAGAGCATTATGCCCGCCGCGCAGCCTGAAACGGCGTCCTCCACCGCAGGTGGTATATCTTCAAAAAGAAAGCCTATGACAGCACCCGCAAGACTGCAAAGGGCGATGCCGCCGGCGGTTATAAGTACATAGTTCAATTAAACTCACCCGACACATGATATGCGGGTGCGCTTTTTCCCGTTACCCGTAAAGGAGCCTGCATATCCATGCAGAGACAAGAAAAACCGCCGCATCGGCGCAGAGTGCCGCAGGTATGGCATGGCGGGTGTCCTTAATTTTCGCCGCGCCGAAATACACCGCAATAACATAGAGCGTTGTTTCACTTGAGCCCATCATGACCGCCGCCGTGCGCCCGACCAGAGAATCCGCACCGGCACTATGAATAATGTCCGCCGCAGCCGCCGTTGCCGCACCGCCGCTTACGGGGCGCAGAAGGGCCAGAGGTGCCACCTCGGAGGGAATTCCCAAAAGGCCGAAAAACGGCCGCAGGAAATCCGTAAAAGCGTCTAACGCCCCCGATGCCCTCAACATATAAATTGCGGGAAACAGCACAAGAAGTGCAGGAAACATATCCTTAACTGTTTTCAGTCCCTCCAGCACTCCCTTTGACATGGTGCGAAAGGCATCCACCCCCTTCACCGCCGCGCATATTCCCACAAAAGCCAAAATCAGCGGCACCGCCAGAGCAAGAATAGTGCTCATCACTTACGCTTCTCCATAAGCCGCGCCGCCGCAAGCCCCACTATGACAGACACCGCAGAGCTTATCCACACCGCCGGGAGAATGTCAAAGGGTGTATCGGCTCCCTCTGCAGCCCGTATGGCCGCAATGGTGGTGGGCAGAAGCTGAATCGATGCCGTGTTCAGCACCACGAGTCTGCACAGCTCATCAGAGGCAATACCGCTTTCGCCTAATCTCGCCATACCTCTGGCTGCCTGAATTCCCATGGGCGTTGCCGCGTTTCCCAAGCCCAGGAGATTTGCACTGACATTGGCGGACAGAGCCTGCATGATTTCTCGGTCTTCCGACGCCCCGGGGAAAAGCCTCCGCAGGGCGGGGCGCAGAGCCCTTGCCAACACATCCGCAATTCCGCAGCAGCGCATCAGCTCCATCACCGCGCACCACAGACATATTATTCCCCCGACGGCAAGGAGAAACTCCACCGCGGCTCCTGCGCCCTCAAGAGCAGCGGCGCCCACCGCTGCCTCCGTACCGGTATAAAGTGAAAAAATCAGGGCAATTACCACAAACGCCAACCAAATCAAACTCAATATCATAAAAATCACCTCAAATTGTATGTTATCCCATGCAAAATTCTGTACAATCCCCCAAAAAACTGTGGATAATTGTCTAAATGTGTTGACAAAAAATTGTCATTTGATATAATTATCTGGAAATAAATTGTACTAAATTCTATGAAACGGAAGCGTGAATTATATGAAATCTACCGGAATTGTAAGAAAAGTTGACGAGCTTGGACGCATCGTCCTTCCCATTGAACTGCGCCGTACTCTTGATATTGCCGAGCGCGATGCTCTGGAAATCTTTGTTGAGGGTGATAACATCATTCTCCACAAATATCATCCCGCCTGCATCTTCTGCAACAGCACAAAGGGTATCGTCAGCTATAAGGGAAAGAACATTTGCCCTGATTGCATCAAGCATCTCAAGGACAAAATTTGAAGCTGAAAAATCGCAGTTTTATTAAGCTGCGATTTTTTATGCCCTGACTAAACACAAGCGCCGTCAATACAGTTTATTGACGGCGGCTTTGATTTATTAATGCCGGATATGCCGGCACTTCCATATCTTGTGTCAAGCAGCGCGTATTCCCACAAGGCTGAATGTAAAATAATAAAAATGTTCAAAAAATATTGACAAGCGGCATTTTTATTGGTATTATCTTATGGCTGAATAGGGAACGGCCATGCGGGCGTAGTTCAATGGTAGAACACCAGCCTTCCAAGCTGGATACGTGGGTTCGATTCCCATCGCCCGCT
>JAUMWD010000023.1 GCA_030529825.1 Bacillota bacterium | reverse complement strand
GCCCGCTGGTGTACTTTTGGGGCAACAACCCTGCCTCTACGCACCTTTTGGGGCAACAACAGCAAATAAGCAGATGCCCTTTAGGGTGTCTGCTTATTTTATTTATACTGTATTAGGCGTTATTCTCCACACGCTTATGTACAGCATATATAATGTTCAGGCCGCTTATCGCCAAAGCAACGGTCATAGTTTTATGCACTTTTTGTTGCAAAACTGCGATATATAGGGTATAATATTTTTATATATTTGAATTACTTGGAGGACAACCATGGTTACTTTCAGACTTATAGAGAGCAGCGACGAAAAGCTCGTCTATCGTTATTTTCCCCTTGGCAAGGCAGAGCACGGCTTCGGCATTATTGAGGTTGACCGCATTGCCGGCCGAATTGATGTTAAGGAGCTTGCCCCTGATGATATGCTGCGCAAGCATACTGTAGAAGAACAGCTGCGCATCCGCAATGCAATTGTAAATATGCGCCGCACAGAGCAGCTTCCCGAGCTTACAGAAGAAGAGTTCCCCATTCCCACTGAAGATAAAATCTCCACAATTTTTGCCGACCACGCTATTCAGAAGATAGTTGAGGCATATAATCGCGGAGACATCCTTGAAGAAGGACAGGCAATCTGGGAGATGTAATACACAAAACCACAGCTTCGGCTGTGGTTTTGAACTGATGAGGACAAAGATATGAAAGTATGCAATAACTGCCGTAACGGAATACCTGATGGCATGAAAATCTGCCCCCATTGCAGCAAGCTGCCGCCGCAGCTTTTTCCAAACTTTTATCTCTACCTTGTTCTGACAATTGTGGCTTTGGGCGCGTCGGTGTATTTCAGACCTTTTGCCAATGTAAGCATGCTTGAGCAGGTTTCGGTTGGAATGCTTTGGGTAGCGTTTGTGATTTTTGCCATTTTCGGCCTTCTGTTTGCCTTTGTGAGCGTAGCTGTGTTCAGAGACTGTAAGCATATCCCTGCAAGCGAAAAGCTCGGCAGATCGGAAATCACGCGCTATAAGAATATGTGCAGACATATTTCCGCAGGACGTCATTATTATGCACAGGATGATTTCTGCACAGTGTGCGGGCACAGACGAAACAAGAAAAAATAACAGCTTTTTTGGCTGTTATTTTTTTATAAGATAAACAAAAGACCGGCAAGATGCCGGCCTTTTGTTTTTGGGAGAATAGAGAGGATGTATAAAAGGAGAAGATTAATATCAAATTATATGCTGCTGCGTCAGCTGTAGTTGGGATAACTGTACAGACCGGACTCGCTTCCGAAATTGCTTTCCTCGGTGTCGGGCTTTGATTCATCAAAGGTGATTTTAAGTGTTATATAATCATCTTCGCGGTATACGGTAAGCTCTGTTGAATCACCGGCTTTAAATTGCCTTATAGAGGAGTAAAGGTCGCTGTAGCTCTTTATTGAGCTATCGCCGATAGCGGTAATAATGTCGCCGGCGCGAAGACCTGCTTTGTCAGCACAGCTCTTTGCCTCAACGCTGAATACATATGCACCCTCGGGAATCCCGTAATACTGGGCATAGACGGAGGTGTAGCGCGTGTCAATATTTACGCCCATATAGGCTTTGCTGCTTACATAGCCCTTGGTAATGAGCTCGTTTGCTATTTCCACCGCGTCGTTGATGGGGATTGCAAAGCCGAGGCCTTCGGTACCTTCAACACCGGATTTTGCGGTAACCATGCCGATGACCTGACCGCTTGTGTTGTAAACAGGGCCGCCGGAGTTGCCGGAGTTTACGGCGGCATCAAACTGGAACATATTGATTGCCGGCTGGGCTGAATCGGTAACGATGCTGCGATCCAGGGCACTTATAGAACCGGTGGTCATGGAGAAATCAAGCTCACCCAGAGGATTGCCGATGGCGTATACAGTATCACCAACCTTAATGCTGCTGCTGTCGCCTACGGAAACGGGGGTGAGGTTTGACGCATCTATTTTAAGAACGGCAAGGTCGTTTTCGGCATCAAAGCCTACGATTGCGGCCTCATAAGCGGAGCCGTCTTTGAACATGACGGTCACAGAGGACTTTCTTTCGTGTGCGTATTTGACAACATGGTAGTTCGTCAGAATATATCCGTCAACGGTTACTACGAAGCCTGAACCGGAAACAGCGACAGAACCCTGCTGACCGAGAAAATCCGTATAATTGACAGAGGTTGTAATACCGACAACCTGCTGGCAGCCTATAGCATATACATCGTTGGCGTTGCTGCTGACCTTGCTTGAGGACTGCCCGTCGGATACGATGGGGACTCCGGAATTTACGGTGGTGCCTGGGGCATCTTTATGCAAGAGCAGCACTGTGCCGCCGCCTAAAAGACCACCGAAAATTGCGCAGGCAAGGCAAAGACAGGCAATTTTGAGAAAGTTCTTTTTCGGCTTGTCGCTTTTTTCGCTTTTCTCCTTTGGCTTTTTTTCGGAAGGAACATAGTAGCTGGGAATCTCCGCGGATTCACCGGGAACCACAAATTCTGCGTCTTCATAGAGCCTGCGCTCGGGCCTGACATAATGGTATTCGCCGTTGGCAGACGGGGGAGTATTTATACCGGAATCGGAAACAGAACTCTCAAAAATATTTTCGTTTTTGTTGTCCATGTCGAGAGCCTCCGTAGATGCATATAATTTCTTTACTATTCTGATATTATATTACAGAAGTATTATTAAAAAGGCATGAACAAAGGCAAAAGAAATTATGAATTTAATCATCGGAATATAAAAAAGAAGCATAGCGCTTGTCAGAGTGCTATGCTTCTTTTTAAAATCATTCAGAACAGCTCAATGAGGTCAATGCCGAGGTTGTCCAGCACCCAGGCAAGACTGTATTTGCAATCGGGATTAATGTAACAGTGGAAGTAGAGGTGGGCAGTATCACCGGCGACAGAATTTTCATCTACGGCAAAATCAATCTCAACGAATGCGTGGTTATCATCGGGAATGCTGTAATAGTTGAGGTTTCCGGCGATAACATCGGCGGTGTAGCCGTTAGTGAAGAAATCTGCGGCCTGCTGGGAAGTGAGGTCGATATAGGTTGATTCTCCGGTGGATGCGTTAAAGTAACCGAAGCTGCAATAACTGATGTTGTCAGCCGTAACGGCAACATCGGGAGTTGTGAAGTACTGCTTTGCTTCGTCAGAGCTTAAGATATCCTTGTACAGCTCATAGTCGTGTGAATTGAGAGAAAGCTGATATTCGCGGGATACTATTCTGCCGCTGTTAAGATGGTAATCAATGCTGACATAGAGGCTGTCCTCAAGGCCTGCGTTGATGTGAGTGTCCTTGTTTTCGATGATGCTTTTGTTCATATCAAGAACATTCGTGACGGAGGACTCATCTTCAAGATACAGAAGGTCGGGCCCGCAGGCGGTGCTGATTTCCACATAACCGATTTCGCCTAATTCGGGGGTGCTGCTGCCTATGCCGATATAGTCGGTGACACAGCACCACATGAATGCGGCGCAGAAGGCAAGGAGAAGGGCGAAGCCCAGCCAATTGCCCTTGAAGACGGTAAATCTTTTACGCAGGAGCATTTCGGAGCCGAAATATCCGATAAATGCACCTAAAACGATGTACACGAGGTATGTTGCCGCATCGATGGCGAGAATTCCGAAGCTGCCGAATATACCCCTTAAGAGAATTCCGTTAGCCATGGCGGTGCAGAGCGCAACACAATACTTGAAGATGGGACGCAGGAAGGGTACGGCGATAATGTCACCGCAGTTTTCCATTTTGCGCTTGCGGAAAATGAACATAGATGCCACGAGGAAAGCAAGGCCCACGGCGGCATAGATAACAACCGTGCGCCATTCGGGATTGTAAACTCCGGTGATAACGGGCACCTCGGAGCCCACGGCGTAGCTGCACGACAGAGATTTGCAGCCCATCATATTGGAAAACGGAGAGAGAAATTCAAAGCTGAGCTTGCTCATGGCGTTGGAATAGCCATAGATAAAGTCGGAGAATATCTCTCTGATAGCGCTTTCAATACCTAATGCAAGGAAGTTTAAGATGATGTAGAAAACGGGAAGCGCCACCGTGCTGCCGGTGATAACCGCAATGATGCTCGCTATGCCGAAGAAGGCAATATAATGCATGGAGGTCACGGCAAACCAGATACACAGAGACTCAAGTGCATAGGAATCGGGATGGTTTATCAGGGGAATTGCGGTAATAAGTCCCACGATGAGGTTTATAATCAGTATGGGAATAATACCGGAGCAGGCTGATGAAGCAAATATGGTTTTGCGCTTGAGGGGAAGTGAGGCCACCATGCCGCAGGTCTTCTGCGTGTACATGAAGCCGTATACGCACATGGCGGCGGAAATTGCCGTGATAAAGGTTACAATCAGGGAAAAGTCATCAAGATAGTTGCGGAGGGAATCGACTATTACATTGCCCGGAACTCCGGGGTGGCTCACGGCGGACATGGGAATTGAAAGAAGAAGCACCACGAAGTATGCTAAATAAAGGGGCCAAAATCGCTTGAGATTGCTCTTTAAAAGACCGCAATTAAAGAATGATGTCTTTAACTTCATAGTCAGCACCTCCTAACTCATAAATAAATATTTCCTCAAGAGTGAGAGGAAGCATGTCCACAAAGAACGGACTTGCGGTTTTAAGACATTCCGAAATGTCCTGTGATTTACCGCGGATAATGAGGGTTTTGAGCCTGCCCACATTGCTTTGATGCAGAATATTTAGACCCTCGGGCAGCTCTGCTCCGTCGGGCAGAGCCAGCTGAACCTTGATAACATCCCCCTGCAGCTCGGAGAGAGAACGCTCGATTAGTATTCTGCCTCTGTTCATGATACCCACATGGTCGCAAACATCCTCGAGCTCACGGAGGTTGTGGGAGGAAACTAAAACGGTGGTGCCGTTTTCCGCCACATCGGCGAGAATAATGCTCCAAATCTGACGGCGCATAACAGGATCAAGACCGTCAACAGGCTCATCGAGAATAAGCACCTCGGGGCGGAGAGAAATTGCGATCCAGAATGCTGCCTGCTTCTGCATGCCCTTTGAAAGGCGGCGCATCTGCTGCTTGGTGTCGATATTAAACAGCTCACCGAGCTTCTTGAAACGCTCCTTGTCAAAGCTCGGGTAAATGCTGCGGTAGAAATCCACGGTTTCTTTAACAGTGGCATTGGGAAAGAAGAAGATATCATCGGGTATATAGGCAATGCGCGACTTGGCGTCGGGGTTTTCGAAAATCGGCTTGCCGTTGAGGAAAATCTCGCCCTTGTCGGGCTGATAAATGCCCGTCAGATGGCGGATAATTGTGCTCTTGCCTGCGCCGTTGGGGCCCACAAGACCGTAGACCGAGCCCTTTGGAATTGTCATACTGAGGTTGCTTAAGGCGTGGAAACCGTTAAATTCCTTTGAAACATTTCTGACTTCAATCATTATCTGCTCCTCCTTCCAGACGCTCTATGAGAGCTGTTTTGTTTACACCTATATATCCGAGCTCGGTGCAAAGCTCGTCAAACTTGCCGAGAAGCTCCTTGCGTCGGGCCTTGTCCGCATTTTCCCTTGAACAGACAAAGCTGCCCTTACCCGTGACGGAGCAGATATAACCCTCGGCTTCAAGCTCGCGGTACGCGCGCTGAATCGTGCTGGGATTAATAGCAAGCTCTGCGGACATTTCTCTCACCGAGGAAAGCTTGCTTCCATCGGGAAGAACGCCGCTGACGATAAGACGGCGAAGCCCGTCCTTAACCTGCTCATATATGGGACGGGGATCGCGGAAATTCAGATTTATCATATACATCACCTCTGCTGTGTGATTTGTACTCACACAGTTAATATACACCAACAGGGTGTTGTTGTCAATAGCGGGTATAATAATTAATTATCCTTACAAGTGTATTGCATGGAGGCATAAAAAGTGGTAAAATACTATGTCAAATTGTAAATTGGAGAGAAATGCCTATTATGTATATTTCAGATAAATGGCAGGATTTTGAGCTTTTGGATTGCTCCAGAGGCGAAAAACTGGAACGCTGGGGCAGCTACTATCTTGTGCGCCCCGATCCCCAGGCAATATGGGAAACTCCCCGGGAGGACGAACGCTGGAATTGCCGTGATGCACGTTATCGCCGCAGCGAAACCGGCGGAGGCTCCTGGGACAAGGGAGGTCTTCCAGCAAGCTGGAAAATCAGATACGGCGAGCTTACATTCAATGTTAAGCCCATGAACTTTAAGCATACGGGGCTGTTCCCCGAGCAGGCCTGCAACTGGGATTTTGCCATGGATAAAATCCGCAGCGCAGGCAGACCCATAAGCGTTCTGAACCTCTTTGCCTATACCGGCGCAGCCTCCGTTGCCTGCGCAAAGGCCGGTGCCAGCGTGTGCCATGTGGATGCGGCAAAGGGCATGGTTGCCTGGGCAAAGGAAAATGCCGCTGCCTCGGGCCTCTCTGATGCGCCTATTCGCTGGATTGTGGACGATTGCGCAAAGTTTGTGGAGCGTGAAATTCGCAGAGGCAGAAAATATGACGCAATCATCATGGATCCGCCCTCCTACGGCCGTGGTCCCGGCGGTGAGATTTGGAAGTTAGAGCAGAATTTGTGGCCCTTTGTATCTCTGTGCGCAGGTGTTCTTTCCGACAATCCCCTGTTTGTTATTATTAACTCCTATACCACAGGTCTTTCCGCGTCTGTTCTTTCCTATGTAACCGAAAGCATATTCACAAAAAAATTCGGCGGCCACTCCGATTCGCAGGAGCTGGGCCTGCCCGTAACCGACAGCGGCCTTGTGCTGCCCTGCGGAGCAACCTGCCGTTGGGAGAAGTAAGGGAACAATGAATATAATTGAGATAAAAAATCTGCATTACACATATCCGGGGTATGACAGTGAAACCCTTAAGGGCGTATCCCTGGAAATTGAAAAGGGCAGCTTCGTTGCCGTTCTCGGCCATAACGGAAGCGGTAAGAGTACTCTGGCAAAGCATCTGAACGCAATTCTGCTTCCCACAGAGGGGCAGGTGCTTGTAAACGGCATTGATACCGCGGATGAGGATAAGCTTCTTGAAATTCGCCGCACCGTGGGTATGGTTTTTCAGAATCCCGATAACCAGATAGTAGCAAATGTAGTGGAAGAGGATGTGGCCTTCGCTCCGGAAAACCTCGGCGTACCCTCCGAGGAGATCCGCCACCGCGTTGACAACGCCCTTAAGCAGGTGGATATGTATGAATTCCGTATGCACGCACCGCATCTGCTCTCCGGCGGACAAAAGCAGCGTGTGGCAATTGCAGGTGTCATCGCCATGGAACCTCAGGTGGTGGTGCTGGACGAGCCCACGGCAATGCTTGATCCGAGAGGCCGCCGTGAGGTTATAGAAACCGTAACAAGGCTTTGCCGCGAAAAGGGCATAACCGTTGTGCTTATAACCCACCATATGAATGAGTGCGTGGGAGCAGACCGTGTTGTGGTCATGTCAAACGGCAGAGTGATTGCCGACGGAGCACCGGAGGTCGTGTTCTCCCGGGTGGAGCTGATGAGGGAAGAGGGGCTTACCGTTCCCGCAACCACAGAGCTTCTGTACGAACTCAATAAAAAAGGCTTTTCCCTTGACCTTAATGCGCTCACCGTTGAGAAATGCGCAGAGGAAATTGCAGAGAAATTAGGATAAAGAAAATGTCAGAGATAAGAGTAAGCGGCCTGACACACATATACAGTGCAGACACGCCCTTTGAAAAAATTGCAATTGAAGATGTCAATATTACGGTTCCCCACGGCCAGCTTGTGGGCCTCATCGGTCATACAGGCAGCGGCAAGAGCACATTTATCCAGCATCTGAACGGACTGCTCAAGCCCTCACAGGGCACAGTGGAAATTGACGGAAGCGATATAAACGCCTCTAAAATCGCCACAAAGGAAGCCCGTTCCAAGGTGGGATTGGTATTCCAGTACCCGGAGTATCAGCTTTTTGAGGAAACCGTCTATAACGATATAGCCTTCGGCCCCAAAAACATGAAGCTCTCCGATGAGGAGATCGACGAGCGTGTGAAGGAGGCCGCAGAGCTGGTAGGCGTATCCGAAACGCTCTTTGAGAATTCTCCTTTAGAGCTGTCGGGAGGCCAGAAGCGAAGAGTTGCCATTGCCGGCGTCATCGCCATGCGCCCCGGTGTGCTGATTCTTGACGAGCCTACCGCCGGACTTGACCCCTCGGGCTGCGAGCAGATACTCAAGACCATTGTGGACTACCGCAACCGCACAGGTTCCACCGTAATAATCGTAAGCCATAGCATGGATGATGTGGCCCGTCTTGCAGATAGATTAATTGTTTTCAACAAGGGACATGTGCGCTTTGACGGAACTCCCGAGGAGGTTTTCTCCAATCCGGAGGAGCTTAAGGAAATAGGGCTCAATGTACCTGTGCCCACGGAAATAGCCATGGCTCTGAAAAAACGCGGAGTGGTTATCCCCCGTGCGATTTATACCACCGAGCAGCTGCTATCGGCTCTCCTTGAACTGGGAAAGGAGGGTGAATAATGCTTCGTGATATTACCCTCGGCCAGTATTTCCCCGGTGATACCGTGGTGCATCGCCTTGACCCCCGTACAAAGCTGCTGCTGGTCATAATCTATATCGTAGCTCTGTTTTCCGCAACGGGCTGGCCGAGCTACGGTTTAGTTATTGCGGTGACGGTTTTCAGCCTCGCAATTTCAAAAATCAAACCAAAATCCGCCTTTAAAGGTCTCAAGCCGCTGATATTCATCATCATCCTTACGGCGCTGCTGAATATTTTTTATACACAGGGAACGCCTGTGGCAGAGGGCTGGCCAATTACCTGGGAGGGTATTGAAAAGGCGGTTATGATGAGCCTTCGAATCATCCTCCTCATTATGGGAACCTTCATGCTCACCTATACAACAAGCCCAATTGCCCTTACGGACGGTATGGAGCTTCTGCTCAATCCCCTGAAGAAAATCAAGGTGCCGGTGCATGAAATGAGCATGATGATGAGCATGGCTCTGCGATTCATACCCACGCTCATTGAGGAAACTGACAAGATAATGTCCGCCCAGAAGGCGAGAGGCGCTGATTTTGAAACCGGAAGCCTGCTGCAGCGTGCAAAGGCGCTGCTGCCCATTCTTGTGCCTCTGTTTGTGTCCTCCTTCCGCCGTGCGGATGAGCTTGCAGTAGCCATGGAAAGCCGCTGCTATCATGGCGGCGAGGGCAGAACAAGAATGAAACAGCTCAAGCTCATGGGACGGGACTGGATTGCCCTTTTGCTGGGCGCCCTGTTCCTTGCGGCAATATATGTGATGAAACACTTCGGATTATGAGAAATATCGCAATAAAACTTCGATATGACGGCAGCCGCTATCACGGGTGGCAGGTTCAGAAGGAGGATGTCTCCGTTTGTCAGACGGTGCAGGAGGCGTTGTCCAAAATCTGCGAGCATCCCGTGAAGCTCACCGGCTGCGGACGCACGGATGCGGGAGTTCATGCCATGAATTACTGCGCCAATTTCCGCACCGATTGCCGAATCCCCACAGACCGCATAGCTCTTGCGGCAAATTCCCGTTTGCCCGACGATATCGCGGTTGTAGATGCAGTGGAGGTACCCGATGACTTTAACGCCATCTCCTCCTGCATAAAAAAAGAATATATTTATAAGATACACAATTCAAATATCAGAGATCCGTTTTTGGAAAAACGCGCCTGCTTCTATCCGCAGTTTTTGGATATCGAGCTTATGAAGCGAGCGGGCAAGGCCTTTGAGGGCACCCACGATTTTGCCGCGGTGCGCTCCTTGGGAACGGAGACAAAAACAACTGTACGAACGGTGCATTGGTGCAATGTGGAAAAGGAGGGCGACCTCATAACCGTAAGCATCTGCGCCGACGGATTCCTGTATAATATGTGCAGGGCCATGGTGGGAACAATGGTATATGCAGCCTACGGTAAGCTGATACCCGAGGATATTCCTCGGCTGTTGGAAATAGGTGACCGAAGACTGACGGGACCCACCATGCCACCTCAGGGACTGTATCTCAACAGAGTCTGGTATGACGGAGAAGTCGGCGAGATGATGTTGAGGAACACTGATGAAATCTAAAATTTTCAGCCTTATTCTTGTGTGTACGCTTTTTCTGTCTGCCTGCAGCGCGGCGGATGAGAGCTTTTGCATGGATACATACGGTGAGACATTTTCCACAGGGAATGCGATTTTCTGCATGGGAAACAAGGAAATCTCCGCTTATGATTTAGAGGGAGAAAAAATCTGCACCCTGGAAAACACCCTTGCAGAGCCGTACACAGCCACAGCGGGGAGCTATGCCGTCATATATGGCGAAGCCGAGATTTTTCTCTCTGACGGCAATGAAATACGACATAATTTGATTAATAATAAAATTATGTCAACTGCAATTAATAAAAACGGCTATGCTGCGGTTTGTACGGAGGAAGCAGGATATAAGGGAAGCGCAACGGTGTATGATGAAAATTTTTCACCGATTTACAAATGGTACTGCGCCTCGGGCTTCATAATAAAAGCCGCGCTTTCGGAGAAAAATATTTTGGCGGTGCTGACGGCAAACGAAATGGGAAGCACGGTTCATGTATTTGAGCTTGACAGCGAGAAGGAGCAATACTCCGTATTTATAGAAAAAACACTTGCCATAGATTTTGCGTGGCTGGAGGAAAAGCTCTGCATTATATCGGAAAACGCCGCTTACTTTGCGGATGAGGACGGTATTGCAAAGGCTGTGGACTTTGACCGCACTCTTGGTGAATACGCCTTCGGAGACGGATTTGTTCTCATTGAAATGCTAAACGGCGACGGAACAAGCCGGCTTATATGCTATGGTAAAAACGGCGGAAAAAAGGGAAGCGCAGAGTGCGAAATCCTGCGGATGGCCGTGGCGGCAGATGACCGAATCGCTGTCATCAGCGGCGGCGAAGCCCTGCTCTACGATGACGGTCTTAATGAAATCTGCCGCAGGGACGCAAGAGGTGTCCGCAATGTCATGCTGTGCGGCGGTAAGCTTCTGCTTTCGCGCGACAGCGAAATTGTGATAATTAATGAGTAAAACAGCAGTTTAATATAAACCCTAACAATAGAAGGGAGTAAGCAATGCAACCTAAATTATGTTCAAGATGCGGAAAGAATATGGCAATAATTTTCATCACCAAGATGGAAAACGGCGAGAACAAGAATGAAGGACTGTGCTTCAAATGCGCCAGAGAAATGCACATAAAGCCTGTGGATGATATGCTGGAAAAGCTGGGTATTTCCGATGAGGATATTGAAGGAATCGCCGGAGATATGATGAGCATGCTTGGCGGCGGTGAGGATGTACCCGAGTTCAGCGGTGACGATGCCTCTGCCGATGATGATGGCAAAACCGCAACATTCCCGTTCTTAAACCGCCTTTTCGGCGGCGCAAACGGACAGAATGCCGCAAATTCAGCGGAAGGCGAGCAGGCTCAGCCCAAGAAGGACAGCAAGGATGGCGGCAAGGGAAAGAAAAAGTTCCTTGATAATTACTGTATCAATCTGACTAACCGCGCCCGCGAGGGTAAGCTGGACAATATGATTGGCCGCAGGGAAGAGTTAGAACGCGTCATTCAGATACTGAACCGCCGCCAGAAGAACAATCCCTGCCTCATCGGTGAGCCCGGCGTAGGCAAAACCGCCGTGGCCGAGGGTCTTGCCCAGCGTATTGCAAATGACGAGGTTCCCTACAAGCTCCGGGGCAAGGAGGTTTATCTTCTTGACCTCACTGCGCTCGTGGCGGGTACCCAGTTCCGCGGCCAGTTTGAGAGCCGCATGAAGGGCCTTATCGAGGAAATACGCAAGCAGGGTAATGTTATTTTAGTCATTGACGAGGTTCATAACATTGTGGGCGCAGGTGATGCCGAGGGCAGCATGAACGCCGCGAATATCCTGAAGCCTGCGCTTTCCCGAGGAGAAATTCAGGTCATCGGAGCAACCACCTTCACCGAATACCGCAAGCATATTGAAAAGGATTCCGCGTTAGAAAGACGCTTCCAGCCCGTGACCATAAATGAGCCCTCTGTTGAGGAGAGCGTTGAAATCCTTAAGGGCATAGCCCATTATTATGAGGAGTACCACGGCGTTGCCATAAGCGATGAGATGTGCCGCCAGGCAGTAAGCATGAGCGAGCGCTATATCACCGACCGATTCCTTCCCGATAAGGCCATAGACCTTATTGACGAGGCCTGCTCTGATGTAAATCTGAAGGATAAGGATATAACCAACCGCATGATGGCGGAGCGTGACCTTGAAAATATCCGCTTTGAGCGTGAAACCCTCATGAGCGATGATGCCACGGGCATGAGCGATGAGGAGCTTGACAAGCGCTATGCCCGCATTGCGGAGCTTCGCAGCAGGGAAATGCAGCGTGAGCAGGAAATTGCCGTGATTGACGCTGTGGGTAAGCCGCAGCTCACAACGGAAAATCTTGCCCGTATAATTGAGCTGTGGACAAAAATCCCCGCCTCCAGCATCTGCGCTGACGAATATGAGCGCCTTGCAAAGCTCAATGAGCGACTCAAGGAGCACATTGTGGGACAGGACGAGGCCGTTGATGCCGTCTGCCGTGCCATTAAGCGCAGCCGCGTGGGACTCAAGGCCAAGAGAAAACCCACAAGCTTCATCTTTGTAGGCGGAACGGGTGTAGGTAAAACAGAGCTTGTGAAGCGTCTTGCCGCCGACCTTTTTGATTCGCCCGAAAGTCTTATCAGACTCGATATGTCCGAGTTTATGGAGAAATTCTCCGTTTCCCGCATTATCGGTTCACCTCCGGGATATGTGGGCTATGACGAGGCAGGCCAGCTTACGGAAAAAATCCGCCGTAAGCCCTATTCCGTGGTGCTTTTTGACGAGATTGAAAAGGCGCATCCCGATGTGCTGAATATCCTGCTCCAGATTCTCGATGACGGGCGCATTACCGATGCTCAGGGCAGAACGGTTAATTTCGAAAACACTGTCATTGTCATGACCACCAATGCAGGCAGCAATTCAAAGGTGGGAACCATCGGCTTCGGCGGCTCTGTGAGCGATATGAGTCGTGAAAGAATGATGAAGGCACTCAATGAGTTCCTGCGCCCCGAGTTTATTAACCGCGTTGATGAGATTATCAGCTTCAATCAGCTTTCCGAGGAAAGCTTTAAGAGCATTGCAGAGCTCATGCTGAATGAGACAAAGGCTGCCATGGCAGAACGGGGCATGAAGCTCACCTGGGATGAAAGCCTTGTGGACTACCTTGTAAAGAAGAGCTACTCCGTGACCTACGGAGCGAGAAATCTGCGCCGCACCATACAAAAGGATGTGGAGGACGCCATCGCCGAGAGAATTATTTCCCGCCACGGCGAGAATGTAGGCAGAGTTAAACTGTCCTCTGACGGCGAGAAGGTCAAGGTTGAGGTGAGAAAATGATACGCTTTGAGAGTGACTATCTTGAGGGCGCGCTGCCTGAAATTATGGCACGGCTTCAGGAAACAAACTATGTTCAGACCGCGGGCTACGGCGTTGATCCTTATTGCGATGCCGCCCGTGAAAAAATAAAGGCGGCCTGCGAGGCGGAAAATGCCGATGTGCATTTTCTCGTGGGCGGAACGCAGACCAACACAACGGTGATTGCCGCGGCACTTCGTCCACATCAGGGCGTATTAGCGGCGGAAAGCGCTCACATTGAGGCCCACGAAACGGGCGCAATCGAGGCAACGGGACACAAGGTGCTGACCTTGCCCAGTCTAGACGGCAAGATAAGGGCAGAGCAGGTGAGAGAGTATGTCCTCCGTCACCGTGCTGACGAATCCTTTGAGCATATCGTTCAGCCTGCCATGGTGTATATATCCCAGCCCACGGAAACCGGCACGGTGTATTCTTTCTCCGAGCTGAAGGAAATTTCAAAGACCTGTCGTGAGCTCGGAATTCTGCTCTTTGTTGACGGTGCAAGGCTTGCCTGCGCACTGTCGCTTGACTATACACCCACGCTTCAGGAGCTTGCGGAGCTGACGGATGTTTTTTACATCGGCGGCACGAAGCACGGCGCACTTTTCGGCGAAGCGGTCGTGATTCTAAACGAAGACCTGAAAAAGGACTTCCGCTATATGATTAAGCAGCGCGGCGGTATGTTTGCCAAGGGCAGGCTTTTGGGAATACAGTTTGAAGCCCTGTTTACGGATGAGCTGTATTTCAAGACGGGCGCCCATGAAATGCGTCTGGCGGACAAGCTGCGAAGCGCCTTTTCAGATAAGGGAATCGAGTTTTATTACAACTCTCCAACAAATCAGCTTTTCCCCGTTCTGAACGATGCACAGCTTGAAAAGCTCTCGGCTAAATACTCATTCTCCCTTCAGAAGCGGCTTGATGACGGACACACCGTAACCCGCTTCTGCACAAGCTGGGCAAGCAGGGAAGAAGATATAGACGGACTTATCTCGGACATTAACGCGCTTTGAGGTGTGAATATGAATATTGAAATAATAAAAGGCGACATTACAAAGCAGAGCGTTGACGCAATAGTAAACGCCGCAAACTGCTCTCTTTTAGGCGGCGGCGGAGTTGACGGTGCAATCCATCGTGCCGCCGGTCCGAAGCTCCTGGAGGAGTGCCGCACTCTTGGCGGCTGCAAAACCGGCGAAGCAAAGATAACAAAGGGCTACAATCTGCCTGCAAAATTTGTCATCCATACTCCGGGCCCTGTATGGCACGGCGGCAACAGAAATGAGCCTGCGCTGCTGGCGTCCTGCTATCGCTCCTGCCTTGAGCTCGCCTCGGAAAACGGCTGCAAGACCGTTGATTTCCCCTCCATTTCCACGGGTGTGTATCATTTCCCCCTGGAGAAGGCCTCTGAAATTGCCGTAAAGTCCATTGCGGAATATATGTTTGAACACCCAGAAATCGAACGGGTGCGCATGGTTTGCTTTGACGACAGAACGAAAAAGTATTATGAAGACGCATTGGAGATGCTCAAATGAAAAAACTCTTCCGACTTCAGTATAATGCCCCTGTAACGCTGACCTTTGCGCTGATTTCTCTGGCTGCGCTGCTGCTGAACAAGGTTACAGACGGATGGACAAATACATATCTTTTCAGCGTCTGGCATTCAAATCTGACGGATATTCTTACATATCCGAGATTTTTCCTCCATGTGCTGGGCCATACCGACTATAGCCATTACATAGCCAATATGATGATGATTCTTGTTCTCGGTCCCAGCCTTGAGGAGCGCTACGGCAGCAAAAAAATACTCATAGCCATTGTTATAACCGCGTTTATATCAGGCCTTGTGCATTGGATCTTCTTCCCGGGCACTATGCTTTTGGGCGCTTCCGGAGTCGTGTTTATGATGATTGTCATGGCATCACTCGCAGGTATGAAAAACGGATACATTCCCATTACTCTCATCCTTGTTTTAGTGCTGTATCTCGGCAGTGAAATCGTGGATGCATTCACCCTTAAGGATAATATTTCCCAGCTCACACATATTATCGGCGGTGCAGTGGGTGCGTTTATGGGGCTGAAGCGATGAAAAAAAGAGCACTGATTTCGTCCTGCCTTTTGGGCGTAAACTGCCGCTATGACGGCGGCAACAACGGACTTCCCTGTGAAAAGCTCAAGGAGCTCAAAGAAAAGTATGAGCTCATTCCCGTGTGCCCCGAGTGCTATGGCGGACTTACAACTCCGCGAACTCCCTCTGAGCGCCGTGAGGGAAAGGTGGTTTCAAGGCTCGGCGAGGATGTGACCGAGGAGTTTTCAAGAGGCGCGGAGGCGGCACTGTATCTTGCGGAGCTGTTCGGCGCAGAGCTTGCGATTTTGAAGGAAAACAGTCCCTCCTGCGGCAGCGGCACAATCTACGACGGCAGCTTTTCGGGTAAGCTCACGGAAGGCGACGGCGTAACCGCGGAGCTTCTCAAAAAACACGGCATAACCGTTATTGGCGAAAAAAGTATATAAAAAAATCTCCCATCAAGTGATGGGAGATTTTTTTATATCAAGTCAGAGGATTGAGCTTAGGGAGCTTTTCCATGAGCTCTTCAAAAATGCTGCGGAGATTACCAAGTCCGTAGTTTGCTTCAAGCAGGTTTTTGATTCTGTCCAGGTTACCGTCTGTGATAAAGCCGACGCCAATGCAGATAATGCCCAACAACAGAGCGATGCCGACGATTATGCCGAGAACTTTCCATATCTTACCCATTGACGGCAACCTCCTTCACGCATAACTTGCGGCCGAGAGCCACAATGCCGCGGAAGAGTCCGCGGAAGCTGACAATCATAAACCAGATGGAGAACCATGCAAGAATAACGCCGATTGCAGTAATTACAAGTCCTGCACCAAGAACAATCAGCCTATCGGCAAACACCGTGATGTTGACGGAGAAGGCGGCGGAAAGCACACCGACGCCCACTGCACCCACATAGCAGGAGAGGGCTAACAGTGCAATACCGATAACGGCAAGAATACCGATCAGAGCCAAGCCGATGGGAATTGCGAAAATAAGATAGAGGATGAGGACCAAAGGGCGGATACGCTCCTCCACCTCAAAGTCGCCTTCGCGGTCATAAATGGGACTGTCGTCAATGAGGATAGCTTCCTCCTCCACAACAGGAGAT
>JAUMWD010000001.1:38934-313681 GCA_030529825.1 Bacillota bacterium | reverse complement strand
GAATAACTGCCTTGGTGTAGGTGGAACCTACGTCGCAGCCGCCAAAATACTTCATATGTATTGCCTCCATATTTTTGATTATCAATTAACAAACATTTTTTAATGATTGCCACCCCGTCCGTGAGGACGGGATGGCAAGATTAACTTGATATAGCAATTATGCGTCGTACTTGGGGTACTTGTTCATGTCGTATGCGGTCTTCAGAACGTCGGGACGCTCCATCTCGTCATAGTGCTTTACGAGGAAGGGCTCTACAACATTGAACAGAAGCTTACCGTCGAGGTCAAAGAAGAATACTGCGAACAGTGCAGCATAAGCAACAGCGCCAATGCCAACTACTTTTTTAAGACACTTCATTATATATTCCTCCTATTACCAGGTCATGTCGTCGTCGATCTCAAGGAGAGAAGGATCGAGGGGTTCTTCGTGCATAACGGTGGTCATGTAGTCGTTGATGAGACGACGAATCTCGGCACGGGAAACGATACGGCTATCGGGAAGTGCATGAGGCATCCAGAATGCCTTGATGTCTCTCTTGCGGAACTCGTCTTCGAACATGCCGTGTACGCCCTGCATGCCCTTGCATGCGAGCTGGTCGTACATTGCTACCATGTCGCAGTTGAACTTCTCCATGTACTCCCAGCACTCGAAGATGTGGTGCATACCACCGACTGCCATGCGGCGCATGGGAGCCCACATATGGTAAACAGCAATGTCTTCAAGGCAGTGCTCGTAGGAGTCGGTACGGATGGTCATATTGAACATGAGGGAGTCCATGTTGATGACAACATTGAGGCCCCAGCAGTTGTATGCCCAAGTGCACCAGTTGGAGTAGTACAGAGGTGCGCAGGACCATGCCAGAACGCGGTGAGTGGTCTGGGGGAAGGTCTTGATGTCCTTAGCAACGCACTTCTCGAGGATGGGACGAACCTTCTTGTCGGTCTCGTGCCAGATGGGCAGATCGCCGTACTGGCTGGAGAAGATGCGGTACAGAGCCTGTGCAACGCCGTTGATGGGGTAGTTGCCCTTGGGGCTTGCTGCTACTTCCCACTTCTCCCACTCGAACTCCTGAATCTTGTTCTGGCGCTCGATGCACTCAACGAGAAGATCCCAGTTGAAGGGAACGCCGGTCTGCTCTTCGATGAACTTCCAGCAGCCTTCGATGTCCTTCATGCAGTTCTCTTTTACCAGGGGATCGTCGAACAGCATGGGCATGGTCAGAGCATACAGGGGCTTATCAAAGAACCAGTCCTGCAGAACTGCAGTGCCGACGGAGCCGTCACATGCTTCGTTGCAGGTGATGAACATGGGGGAGCACTCGGGGAAGTCGTTGAGAACGAACAGGCCGGATTCTGCCTGGCACATGGGGCAGGGGTCAGCGGGCAGGCCGATGGACTGAACAGCGTCGATGTAGTTGTGAACAGTGTGGCTGTTTACATGGCAGGTTACGAAGTAAGGAATCATCTCAACGGGGACATACTGGAACTTGTCGCTCCAGGGATATACCATGCCGCCCCAGGTGGTTTCCTTCATTGCGATGGTGTGCATGTAAGTGTCGTTCTTCTTGCCGCCGTTGAGACGAACGTCTGCGTCGAACATACGAGTGATCTGGGTAAGAGCTGCGCTTACCATTGCACGGTAGTGCAATGCGGATGCGCGAAGAGCTTCACCGCGCAGGCCTGCGAGGCCACGGTCGAACCAGTGGATAACGGGCAGGTAGGACTGACCCATCCAGCGGTATCTCCAAGTGCCCTTCAGGAAGTTGATGGGATTGCCGAACTTGACAATATCCATAACCATGTGGACATAGTTGTACATCCAAATATTGTGGAAGTAGTAGAAGGTATCCTTCACACCACGCCACTCACGGTGGTAGTACAGACCGGTCTTGGGCATCTGAATATCGCCCAGGCGGCGGCCGCCTTCTTCAGCAGTATGGGGCTTGCCATACCAGAAGTCTTTTGCTAATTTCTTGATATCCATAATTACTTACCCTCCTGGATCTTCTTGATCTCAACACTCTCAACGAATGCCTGGAAGCGGGTGCGGAGCTGGCCGGAAGCACCGTTTATGTATTCCTTCTCGATGGAGCATACGGGAAGGCCAAAGTCACGCTGCAGAACGATGGTGTCGATGACACGCTCGTAGGACCAGTACTCACAGAACTTGTTGGAAACAACGATAACGCCGTCAGCGTTGTATTCCTTTGCCAGGTCTGCGATGCGCTGCTTGCGCTCACGCATATCATGCTGAGGCATGAAGCGGGGGCAGTTGGAGGTGTCGAGGTAATGACGGGCGATAGCCTGGAGAGGAGTCTCGCCTTCCTTAACTTCGATGGGCTGGCGGGATTCTACTGCGCCGTAGCAGTAACGGTCGCAAACGACCTCTGCACCGCAGCTCTCGATGAGCTTGGTGAATTCGGGGTCGTCGTTCTCGGAGCCGGCCAGGACGACCTTGCAGCGGAAGGGCCACTTCTTGTCGGCCTTGCGGGTCTTCAGTTCCTTTGCGGTCTCTTTCAGCTTGTCAATGATGAGGTACTTGGGGCATACCAGAGAGACGAGCTGGATGACGTGGAACTCATAACCGGTGATGACAGGATTCTCTGCCTTGCGGTAATCGCCGATCTCGTTGATGATTTCGCAGATTTCATTGTGCTCTTTGATAGCCTGAAGGAGAGCTGCATCGGAGGTATCGATGCCCAGGTTCTCCTTGAGAGGATTCAGAACATGAGCCTGAAGCTGCTTGGTGTAGTGGTCAACTGCGTTTGCATCCTTCTTGAAAGGAATGTCGGAGAATTCACAGAAGAACTTGTCGTTCTTGATAACGTCCATATCGGAAACGCTGTCGAGCTTCTTCTGCTTGATGTGCTCCTGGAAGCGGCAGGTGACGGTGCAGGTCTCGGTTGCCATCTGTGCATCGAGGAAGTTGTAGCCGCCTTCGAGTGCGCGCTCGAAAAGGCTGCGGCCATAGTGACATACACGACCGGACATGTAGTAGGTTGCGATGTCGGGAGAAGTGCAGCCGGGTGCTCTCAGACGAACGGAGAAGCAGCCGGGCAGGTCGAGAAGAACTTCAGGCATGAAGTAGCAGGTATAACCGATAGCGAATTTGCCATCTTCCTTACCCTTCTTAACGAGTTCGTTGTTTGCTTCCTGAAGCAGATTCTCAAAGTAGATCAGATGCTTTAGGTCTTTCAACAGAAAACCCCCCATAATAAAAAATTTTTTTGGCTTTTTAAATCAGGGCATGGAACGCCCTTATTATCCGGAACTATTTTACCAAAGTGTCATAGAATTGTCAATTGTGTTTTGGTTGCAATTGTTGCATTTTTCCCCATTTTCTATGCTTTGAATTAGACTATTTTCGGTCAAATGTCTAAATTTTGAAATTACTTAAAAATTCTTGAATTATTTCAGCTTTTGCGGTGCAGCTGCCCTGAATCATCTCGGGCTTGCCGCCTCCCCGGCCGCTAATGGCGGCATTAATCGTTTTCCCGTTGGCCCGGAGGTCAACGCTTCTGCTTCCCATGATGTAGCGGTAGCCTGTCTCGTCACTGCCGGAGAAAACCGCCGCAATTCCGCCGCATTTCTCCATAGCGGTGTTGACTATCTCACGCAAAGCAGGCTCCTCAAGCACGCTGTCAAATATGCAGATATTGCCCTCGGTTTCTTCGATTGCAGCGGTGCGGAGTTTTGCCGCTTCCCTGCCCAGCTCGGCTGCTCTTGCGCGGAGCTTTTCGTTATCCTTCAGCAGGCGTTCAACGCCCTTGTCCGTTTCCTCACGCGGCACGGAAAGCATTGCGGAAACCGCGGAGTTATTGTCCTGAATTTTGCAGAGATATTCCCATGCGTCAAGTCCGCAAAGCAGGGATATTCTGACACCCTCACCGCCTCTCCTGCGTCTTTCTGAGGCAAGTAATTTTATGATTCCCACCTCTGCGGTGGAGCTAACATGGGGAGCGCAGCAGGCACACATATCAATACCCTCAATTTCCACAATGCGCACATTCTCCGTCAGCTCCAGCTTGCTGCGATACTCCAGCCTTTTCAGCTTCTCTTCATCGGGAAAGCTTGTTTTTATCTTCAGATTCTCCGCCACGGCAAGGTTTGCCTCGCGCTCAATTTCGCGAAGCTGCTCCCGGGAAATATCACCGTCAAAATCGATGGTAACCATATCTTTTCCCATGTGGAAGCCAACATTATCAAATCCGTATTTACTATGCACGAGGCCCGATACAATATGCTCACCGGAGTGATTCTGCATTCTTCTGAAGCGCTGCATCCAGTCTATTTCACACTCGTATTCCTCACCCTCGTTCAATGGCGAGTTTACATAATGTACTACTTCCCCATTCCTTTCACGGGCATCTAAAACCTGTGCTTCTCCGATTTTACCCGTGTCCGCGCTCTGACCTCCACCCTCGGGAAAGAAGGCCGTACGGTCCAAAACAACCTCAATTTTTCCTTCAGCCTCACGGCAGGAAAGCACCCTTGCGGTGAAACTCTTCATGTGGCTGTCTGTGTAATATAGCTTCTCCGTCATTGTTTTTCTCCTGAAATTTATATGTGCTATTAGAATACCACGATTACACCTCGGCTTCAAGGCGAAAAAATCCCGTTTCAGAGAAACGGGATTTTTTGTTACAGCTTTTCAATTGTGTACAGCACGGAGCCGTAGTCTCCAAGCATATGCAGCTTTTCGTTATATCCTGTACCCATGAACTGATTATTCAGCTTCACGCCGGCCATGAGGGTTGCGCCGTAGTTTACATAATTTTCTGCGCCGTCACTCATGGAGAAGAGCTTATTCCCTGTTCTCAAAAGCAAGCCGTTGGGATCAAGCTCAATGGGCATGACATGCTTCACAAGACCGCCCAGACGCTTTATGAAAAGACGCTGCTTCTTTCCCTTAAGGCGATATTTTTTGCCTGCCTCTAAATTCTTAAGGGGCAGCTCGTCATAGCCCTCGGAGGCTGTGCAGAGTGTCTGGAAATGGCCCGCAATATGCTCACTGCCGTCAGGCGCCGATACCTGCCAGTGTACCTTGTTGTCCTTGCGCTCGTCAAAGCGGAAAAATCTTCCGTATTGAAGTGTGCGGCGGTGCTTTTTGTAAAACTCCACCTGCTCTCTGACCTCCTGCAGCTCCACACGGTTGAGGTACTTAAGCTCCAGCTCATAGCCTAAAACGCCGAAGGCCGCAACATTGAAGCGGGTTGAAAGCGGCGTGTCGCGCAGCGTCTGCTGATGCGGTGCGGCGGATACATGGGCGCCCATGGTTGACTGGGGATACAGATAGCTGAGCCCGCTTTGAATTTTGAGTCTTTCAATGGGATCCGTGTCATCGGAGGACCACACCTGGGGTGAGTAGCAAAGCATGCCCAAATCAAAGCGGTTGCCGCCGGAGGAGCAGCTTTCAAAAAGTATATGGGGGCGGGGTGTGAATATTCTTCCCAGCACCTCGTAAAGCCCCATAATGTAGCGGTGGTAAAATTCCCCCTGATTTGCAAGCTGTGCCGAATAGGCATCGGACATATGGCGGTTCATATCCCACTTCACATAGCTTATTTTTGCGCTGTCCAGAATGCCGCCCACATTCTCAACGATATAATCGCGGACCTCTTCCCTCGTCAGGTCAAGAAGAAGCTGATTTCTGCCGAGGCAGCCATCGCCCGCAGGAGGCTTAATGGCCCAGTCGGGGTGAGCGCGGTAGAGCTTTGAATCCGGGTTAACGCTTTCGGGCTCAAACCAAAGCCCGAACTTCATGCCCATTTTTTCAATCTTCTCCGCAAGACCGCCGAGACCGTTAGGAAGCTTTTTCATGTTCACGTCATAGTCGCCCAGACCTGCGGTGTCGCTGTTTCTGTCGCCAAACCAGCCGTCATCAAGGACAAACAGCTCAATTCCCGCGCTTTTCGCATTTTTCGCTAAAGAAAGGAGCTTGTCCTCATCAAATTTAAAGAAGCAGCCCTCCCAGTTGTTAATAAGCACGGGGCGCTCCTTCAGCTTCCATTCGCCGCGAACAATGTGGTGATTTACGAAGCGGTGGAAATTCCCACTCATGCCGTTAAGTCCCCTGTCCGACCATGTCATAACCGCCTCGGGAGCTTCAAAGCGCTCACCCTTTTTGAGATTCCACTCAAAGCTCATGGGGTTAATACCAAGCTGCACGCGCACAAGGTCATGGTTTGACTTTTCCACCAATCCGAAGTGATTTCCGCTGTAAACAAGGTTAAAGCCGTAGCACTCGCCGAAGTCCTCGTTGGCATTGAATGCAGAGAGGAAAAAGCCGGGATTGTGGCGGTTTGAGCTTGCGCCCGTGGTAGAGGAATTCACCGTGATGCCGTATTCCACGGGGCGCACATGGTGATGGGTTTCCTTAATCCAGCCGCCGTCAAGAGTGTGCAGGGAAAAGCCCTTGTCGGGAAGGTCTATAGAAAAGCTCATAAAGCGGCGCAGAGAAATCTCCCCGCCGCAGTTTTCAATAACCGCGCGGCGGCTTATAACATCCGTCTGCGGGAATACGGTGTAGTAAAGCACAAGGCGTACCTCTCCGCTGCGCAGGGTGACCGCAATTGTTTCGCAGCTGTCATCCTCATCATATGCCGTGGGCAGGCTTTCCATGGGTACGCAGCCCTCAAACATCTCATGCTTTTCGTACACAAAATCCGCGGCAAAGCTGCCGTCAGCCATTTTCATCTCTATGGGTGTCTGACGGAAATCTCCTTTTCCGAGCCCCGACCACTCAAGGCAGAGACTGTCGAGACAGTAGTTGTCATCGGTTGCACTGTACATGACGCTGCTGCCCAGCTGAATATCGTGCTTCACCGCAAGAGCTTCGTAGTCATCCTCGGGAAGCGCCGCACCGTAATGCAGCTGCTCAAGATGGCCGAATTTCGTAACTCTGAAAATATAGCTCGTGTTTTCCGTTCGCAGGTGGAAAACCTTATTCTTTATTGTGATGCTCATATAATCACCTCAATCGGATAATATCAAAAATCCTCTCCCCTTGCAATAGAGAGCAGGTGTGTGATAAAATATCAATTATTCTTAAACCGAGGTAAAAATCATGCTATCAGTAAATGACCTTTCCATAAATTTCTGCGGAAACATTCTGTTTTCCCGCGTTGACCTAACCTTCACCGCCGGCAACTGCTACGGCATAATCGGTGCAAACGGCGCAGGCAAATCCACCTTCGTCCGCATTCTCTCCGGAGAGCTTGAGCCCTCCACGGGCTCCGTGCATATTGATCCCAAAAAGCGCATGTCCGTGCTGAAGCAGAATCAGAATATGTACGATGACTACTCCGTCATGGACACCGTAATCATGGGCAACGAGCGCCTTTATAACTGCGGCAAGGAAAAGGACGCCATATATGAAAAGCCCGACTTCACCGACGAAGACGGACTTCGCGCCGCAGAGCTGGAGGAGGAGTTTGCGGAGCTTGGCGGCTGGGAAGCCGAATCCGATGCCAGCCGCATTCTTCAGGGCTTGGGCATCTCCCCCGAATTCCACGAGACAATGATGGCGGACATGGACCCCCGAATGAAGGTCAAGGTCCTGCTGGCCCAGGCTCTTTTCGGAAATCCCGACATCATCCTTCTGGACGAGCCCACCAACAATCTGGACCTGAACTCCGTTGTGTGGCTTGAGGACTTTCTCATGGATTATGAGGGTACGGTGCTTGTTGTCAGCCATGACCGCTACTTCCTCAACAATGTCTGCACCCACATCGTTGATATCGACTACGGTAAAATCAAGATGTATGTGGGCAACTACGATTTCTGGTATGAATCCAGCCAGCTCATGCAGAAGCTCATAAAGGACCAGAACAAGAAGGCGGAGCAGAAGATTCAGGAGCTGCAGACCTTCATCGCCCGCTTCTCCGCCAACAAGTCCAAGTCCCGTCAGGCCACAAGCCGCAGAAAGCTTCTTGATAAGCTAACCGTGGAGGAGCTTCCCGCCTCCGGACGCCGCTACCCCTGGGTAGGCTTCAAGGCTGACCGCGAGCCCGGCAAGGACAGACTCTTCGTCACCGAGGTTTCCAAAACCGTTGACGGGGTTAAGCTTCTCAATAACATAAGCTTCATCGTGGGCAAAGAGGACAAAATCGCCATCATCGGCAAAAACGAGCTTGCGGTAACCATGCTGTTCAAAATCCTCATGGGCGAGGAGGAGCCCGACAGCGGCTCCGTAAAATGGGGCGCATCCACAACTCAGGCCTACTTCCCCAAGGACCACAACAGCTATTTTGAAAACTGCGACTATGACCTCATGGATTGGATTCGTCAGTTTTCCGAGGACAAGCGCGAAAGCTATCTCCGCACCTTCTTAGGCAGAATGCTCTTCAGCGGCGACGATGTATATAAGCCCGTCAAGGTACTGTCCGGCGGCGAAAAGGTGCGCTGCATGATAAGCAAAATGATGCTCTCCGGCGCGAATGTCCTTGTGCTTGACCAGCCCACCAACCACCTTGACCTTGAAAGCATCGCCGCGCTCAATAACGGTCTTGAGGCCTTTAAGCACAACGTTATTTTCTCAAGCCATGACCATCAGCTCACCCAGACCGTGGCAAACCGCATAATCGAAATCACCGAGGACGGCATCATTGACCGTCAGTGCAGCTTCGATGAATATATGAACATTGCAGGCTACGAGCTCGAAACACGATAAACAACAAAAAGCAGGTGTTTTACACCTGCTTTTTTGCTGCCGAGGATAAAAAGAACAGCCCCGCAGGGCTGTCCTTTAAGAGATATGGAGTACATCTGACCGTTATTCACATGATTTGGGATAGCGCTCGGGAATAAGGTTTGCCTTCATAAGGGTAAACACCAAAGAGGGAATGATTGCAAGCTGGATGATTATGCCGGGCAGAGAGGTAACGAAATAGGAGCTTGCCCAAACGGACATACTCATGGTGCCTTTTGCGAATATGAGTGCTTTTGCAATGCCGGACAGTATTCTGCCGCCGAGCATTGCGGCAGCAAGGCTGATGTAAAGGTCGGCATAAGCGGAGCCCGTGCGTACAAGCTTCATAATAAGTCCCGCAAGCAAGCCGTAGGCTGCAAGCTCAACCATCATGGCAGGAAGTATTGCCGCAGGAGGCATGCCTGTCATGAGGCTTGAAAGCAGCGGACCTGCAAGACCGCAAAGCAGACCTAAAGGACCGCCGCATATGAGTCCGCAGAGCAGCACGGGAATGTGCATGGGGCAGAATATTGAGCCTGCATTGGGCACACTGTGAAACGCAAGGGGTAATACCACACACAAAGCTATGCATATGGCGGTGATAATGGATTTTTTTACTTTTGACATTTTTTCTCCTTTTCTGACAAAACAAAAAGCAGGCGCATATTCCGCAAGCATCTTGCGGATATGACCTGCTGTTGTTCAGTCGGTTGTATTAATTAAATTTTACGCTTTTCTTTATTTCTTCGGCTCTTACCGGCTGTGAGTCGGCAACGAAGATGCGGATTTCACCGAAACCCAACTCCCGTATCATTCTGATAAGCTGAGCTTCTTTTTCGGTGAGTTTAACGGAAGAAGAGCTTTCTGCCATCTGCTTCACCTCATATTCTTTACTGTGATAACAGAATAGCACGCAAAAAATCGCCCCGCAAGCCCCATGGGGGGATAAAATTTTCAAAAAATTTTGCTGAAATTCAAAAAATTAAAACAGCCAACCGACGGTTGGCTGTTTTAATTTTTTAAGGACTGCATTATCTCAACCCAGTCCCAAAACCGTTACGAGCAGAGGAATTGTCGCCACAGAATATTCGTACCGAGAAAGAAATCAGTTAGACAAATTCATCATATTAAGCAGCAAAAAGCACCCGCCGAAGCGGGTGTTTTTTATCTTCTTTTACGGCATTCCGTTCAAAAATCTCACTCAATGTCCAGCTCAATGGGTTCATCAATGGTGTCGGAAACGTATTTGCCGTTTTTCTTACGCTGCTTGACGCATTCCGTCAGCAGATACTCAATCTGTCCATTAACCGAGCGGAAATCGTCCTCCGCCCATGCGGCTATGGCATCATAGAGCTTTGCGGAAACCCTTAAGGGTATCTGTTTTTTCTCTGCCATATCAGTAAAGGCTTCCGGAATTTACGATAGGCTGTGCATCGTGGTTTGCGCAGAGAACAACAAGCAGGTTGGAAACCATGGCTGCCTTGCGTTCCTCGTCAAGCTCCACAAGCTCGCTCTCATTAAGGCGGTTAAGTGCCATTTCAACCATGCCCACTGCGCCGTCAACAATCATCTTGCGGGCATCAATGATTGCACTTGCCTGCTGGCGCTGAAGCATGACTGCAGCAATTTCAGGGGCGTAGGCAAGGTAGGTAATGCGTGCTTCGATGATTTCAAGGCCCGCGTCAGCAACCTTGCTCTGAATTTCGTCACGTATGCGCTGTGCAACGACCTCGCTGGAGCCGCGGAGGCTGCCCTCATCGGCAACACCGTCGCCTGTGGTATCTACGTTGGGTGCAACATCATAAGGATAAAGGCGCACGATGTTGCGCAGAGCGCTGTCGCACTGCAGTGAGAGATATTCCTTGTAGTTGTCAACGTCGAACACTGCCTTTGCAGTGTCCACAACGCGCCAGGTAACTGCAATGCCGATTTCAATGGGGTTGCCCAGGCAGTCATTAATCTTCTGACGGCTGTTGGAAAGGGTCATAACCTTCATGGAAATCTTCTTGCCTGCGGATTCCGCTGCCATTGCCGCGGCGGCGTTTGCATTGCCCAGAGCCGCAAGAACGTTCTTTCCGCCGTTATCCACATCGCCGCTCTGATTGAGCTTGGTCTTTGCAGCGGGATTAACGGCACCGCAGAAGGGATTTACATAGTAGAAGCCTGCATCCTTGAGAGTTCCCACGTACTTGCCGAAAAGGGTGAGAACAAGTGCCTCCTGAGGCTTCAGAATGCGCAGGCCCAAGAAAGGTACCCAGCCAATGCAGAGCCACAAAATACCGATCGCAATTATAATGTCACTGCGCATGATTGTACCCAGTACGGTAACGCCGATACCGGCAAGATAAAGAACAATGCAGAGGAGCAGCATTGCCATGCCGTTTTTCTTATTATTGAGAATAATTTCTTTCATTAGAAAAAGCCTCCATCTATTTGATATCAAAAAGATATCATAATGTCGCATGATTGTCAAGAAAAAATCGCAGGAAATCTTCCTGCGATTTTTATAATCCGAGTATTGAAATAAGAAGCGGTATTGTACCCGTGGACAGCACCGTTGAAAGCAAAACGCCTTCGGAGGATTCAATGCCGTCGCGGCCGTTTTCGATGCCGAGAATTGTGCATATAACCGCCGTTGGTGTTGCCGAAAGCAGCACAATTGTACCCAACATAACGGGATCGGCCACAATGCCCTTGAGCACAAGCCATGTAATCAGCGGGCAAGCAACAAGCCTCATGAGGCTGATAAGATACAGTCTCGGGTGGCAGAATGCGTCCTTCAGGGCAACGCCTCCCAGAGATACGCCGATGCACATCATGGAAAGGGGTACGGTTGCCGAGGACATATAGCCCAAGGTATCTTCAACAAATCCCGGCAGAGGGATTTTAAATGCAAGGATGAGTATTGCCGCCAGAGTTGCAACAATGGGAGCGTTGATAACGCGCTTAAAATTCACCTTCTGACCGCCTTCACCGCTGTTGAGGAAGATTAATCCCAGGGTGTAAAGCACAAGGTTAAAGGGAATGTTTGAGAGGGCCGCAAAGAACAGCGCGTCTGCGCCGTATATGGCAACGACCAAGGGAAAGCCCATGAAGCCGTTGTTCATGAAGCCCACCATGAGGCTGTACATACCCGTATCCCCTGACTTCATGCGAAAAATGCGGGGAGTCAGCCATCCAAGAGTAACGCTGACGGCAATCATAACGAACCACAGCCCGAGGCTTAAAAGGAGCTCTCCGCCGGTCATGTCAAATTCCTTGTTGACCACGGAGGACAGAATCAGGCCCACCAGGAAAAAGTTTATAACAAGCTTTGAAAGGCCCTTGTTGAATTCCGGTCCCACCACCTTCATTCTTGCGAAGATGTAGCCGCCGGCGAGGAATATGACCATCATGGCCATTTTTTCAAAAATTACTGTCATATATGGAGGAATACCTTTGCCATTTCAAGATAGATGAGCAGGGATACAGCGTCGGTAATGGTGGAAATCAGCGGATTTGCCATGACCGCAGGGTCAACACCGATTTTTTCCGCAATTATGGGCAAGGTCGAGCCCACAACCTTTGCGAACATGACGATGAACAGAATAGAGATAGAGACCGTTGCCGCAACAATGACCGTTACGGAGGGATTTCCCAGCAGCATCCGGTCAACCAAAAGCATTTTGAGGAAGTTTACAGCGGAAAGAGTTGCGCCGCAAAGCACGGAAACGCGAAGCTCCTTCCAGATGACGCTCAACACATCCGCAGGCTCCGTATCGCCAATGGAAAGGCTTCGGATAACCGCTGTGGAGGACTGGGCGCCGGAGTTGCCGCCGGTACCCATGAGCATGGGGATAAAGCCGATGAGCACGGTCTGCACGGAAAGCGCATCCTCAAAGGAGTTGAGAATCATGCTTGTGAAGGTGGCGGAAAGCATTAGGAACATGAGCCATGGCACGCGGAGTCTCCACATTTCCGCGGCACCCGTGCGGGAATAGGGCTTGTCCGAAGGTGTCATAGCGGCCATGATTTCGAAGTCCTCGGTGGTCTCCTGCTCCATAACATCGATGACGTCGTCGACGGTGACGATGCCCACGAGGCGGCCTTCTCTGTCCACAACGGGGATAGCCATGAGGTCGTAGTCGGAGATTTTCTCCGCGACCTCCTCCTGGTCATCGTGGGTCATGGCAAAGACAATATTGGTGTCCATGATGTCCTCCACCACGGTTTCATCGTCGCTGAGGAGCAGCTCCTTGACGGAAACAACGCCCTCAAGCTTGCGGTCGGCGGAGGTGACAAAGCAGGTGTAAATGGTTTCCTTGTCCTCACCGATGCGGCGAATACGGGCAATGGATTCCTTTACATTCATGTATTTTTTGAGGTCCACGAACTCCGCGGTCATTATGCTGCCTGCGGAGTTTTCGGGATACTTGAGATACTGGTTAATGAGGTTTCGGGTTTCGGGAGTGGCGGTGCGCATGACACGCTTTACCACATTTGCGGGAAGCTCCTCCATCATGTCAACGGCGTCGTCAACATAGAGCTCTTCAATAATGGCACCCAGCTCGGAGTCGGTGATGGAGTTAATGATTAGCTCCTGCTCGGGAGCCTCAAAGTTTGCGAAAACGTCGGCGGCCATCCCCTTGGGAAGCAGACGGAACACCACGGGCATCATACCCTCGTCAAGCTCTGCAACGAATTCTGCAATGTCGAATTCGTTCATTTCTTCGAGGATACCCTTGAGTTCCTTCATTCGTCGGTTTTCAAGAAGCTGAAACAATTCATCGAACTGTTTATCATGTATAGTCTCGAAGTCCATGTTATCCATATTTTCCATAGGACACGGCCTCCTTTCGCTGATTCTCGCAGGGAAACTTGCAAATTTTCCTAACAAGTTATTTTACCACCGATTTTTCACCTCTGCAATACAAAAAGAGCAAAAAAATTCCCCGACGCTGTCGGGGAATTTTTTATTGCGAATCAGTCTTTTTTCTGCTGCTTTTCGTAATCGGTGTACTGGCGGTCAAACTTCTTTTCCTCGGGCTTGAGGTCAAGACCGATGGTGCCGCCGGGATTCATGTTGTACTTGGGGTCGAAGTAGTTCTTCAGAACCTTGAATACGCCGTATTCCTTCTCACCGATGTAGCCCTCAAGCCATGGAGCGAACATCTTGCCGATGCCGTGGTGATGGCTGATGGAGGCGCCGCTGCGCTGGATTGCGTCAAGAATGGTGCTGTGATAGGCCTTGAATTCCTTCTCGTCCTGCATACGGGTGAGGAAGATGAAGTAAAGGTTTGCGCCCTGAGGATAGCAATGGCTCATGTGGGTGGTAACGACGGTGTTGGGCAGAGCGTGGCAAATTTTACGCACATCAAGATGCACCTGCTCCATGTTGGACCAGTTGACGGTGCATTCCAGAGTATCCGTGGTGATACCGAAGTCCATGAGGGTGTCACGGAGATAGGGGTCATTGAAGCGGCCCTTCTCCCAGCTCTTGCAGACATAGCCCGTAAGGGGGAAGCCGCCGTGCTGACGGGCAATCTTTGCAATGTTCTTTGCAACATTCTTGGAGTAGCCCTTCTCGCCGTCGGTGAAGCCCAGGAAGAGGCAGCGCTCCATGTCCTTGTAGCCCATCTTCTCAAGAAGAGGATACAGAGGAGTATCGTCAACATTGTAAAGGCGGAGCATCATGTTGGTCTCCTCCTGATCGGAAAGACGGAAAACGGAGGAGAAGCCGCACTCGTGCTGCATCATTTCACGGGCTGCCTTCATGGCATCGTCCCAGGTCTTGAAGATGTAGCTGAAGCGCTTGCGGTTTTCGGGCATCCAGCGGTGGACCTTAAGAGTAACCTCGGTAAGAACGCCGAAGGTGCCCTCGGAGCCCATCATAATCTGGTTAAGGTCGGGACCGCAGGCCTCACGGGGATAGTGGCTGGTCTTAATGGGGCCGATGGGGGTTGCGTACTTCTGGGACAGAACGATGTCTGCAATGCAGCCGTAGTAGGTGCTGTTCTGACCTGCGCCGCGGGTGACGGTCCAGCCGCCCACAGAGGAGTATTCGAAGCTCTGGGGGAAGTGGCCGCAGGTGTACTGACGCTTTGCGCCGAAAAGCTCGGGAGCATTCTGCAGGGTCTTTTCAAGGTCGGGACCGGACATGCCCGCCTGAACGGTGATGGTCTGGTCAATCTCATTGAAGGAAAGCACCTTGTTGAAGCGCTTACGCATATCAAGGGAAATACCGCCCTTCACAGGCTCAACGCCCCGGGTGACGGAGCTGCCGCCGCCGTAGACATAGAGAGGAATGTCATGCTCATCTGCATAGGCAACGATCTTTTCCACCTGCTCGGTGGTATCGGGGTAAAGAACAACATCGGGCAGAGAGTCAATAATCTTGTGGCGCAGGCGGAGAACATCGTAGGCGGTGAAGCCGTAGGCAACGGAAAGGCGGTCATAATCCTCAATGGAGAAGCCCTCCTCCCCTACGATTTCCTTCAGAGCATCAAGATGCTCCTGTGCCAGCTTCACGGGGTGGTCGGGAAGCTCGACCTTGTCCCAGCCGATATCGTCGGAGTATTCCTTGAAGTCCTCGTCGGTCATCTTGAAGACTTCCTTCATCATCTTGTACAGTGATTCCTTGGGGACCTTGAAGAAGTTGGGATCGCCCCAGCGGAAGATAGAACGGTAGCTTCCCTCGGGTGCAGGGTCCATGACCCATTTGGGTTCAAAGCCCTCATAAGGTTTGTGGCTCATTACAGCATATTCCTTTCTTTGAGGTTATTCATAGTGGCGTACAGCGGTCTTACATTCTTGTAAATCTTGCGGTAAACCTTGTTGTACATATTCATGTAGGTCTCATGGTTCTTTTCGTCGGGAGTGAATACATCCTTTATATGAACCATGCTCTTTATACCTTCGTTAAAGTCCTTGAATTCACCCTTGGCAACGAAGGTGACCATGGCCGCACCGATGGAGCAGGCCTCATGGGTGTGGATGCGCTTTACGGGCAGGCCGAAGGTATCGGCGAGAATCTGGCAGGCGAGGTCGCTCTTGGAGCCGCCGCCGCCAACAAAGAGCTCCTTAATATTCTTCTTGCCGCGCTTTTCCATGGCCTTCATGGACATATAAAGCTCGAGGCAGATGCCCTCGATAATGGCGCGGTACACATGATAGCGGGTGTGATAATCGGAGAAGCCGATGATTGCGCCGTAGGAATCGGGCTTGAGAACATCGGGAGTCCAGTAGGGCTGAAGCATAAGTCCCTGACAGCCTGCAGGCACCTCGGAGGCCTTGTTGTTGAGGTATTCCTCCGGGCTGATGCCCATAGCTTCAGCGGTTTCTCTGTCCTTGTCGCCGAATTCCTTAATGAACCAGCTGAGCATCCAGAAGCCGCGGAAAACCTGAATTTCGGGGTTCCACGCATTGTTGATAACAGCAGGATAGGAGGGCAGGAACTGCTGGGGCTCAAAGTACTTTTCGCTGTACATTTCAATGGTGGAGCTGGTGCCGAAGGAGATTGCGGCCTTCTCATCGCTGGCAACGGAGAGGCCCAGAGTTTCGCAGGCCTTGTCGGCGCCGGTGGCAATTACGGGCAGGCCCTTTGGAGCGCCGGAGAGCTCTGCGGCCTCCTCAGTGATATAGCCCAGCACCTCGCCGGAGGGAACCAGGTCATACAGCTTTTCCTGAGGAACATCATATAGGCAGCGGGTAAGGTCATTTTCGCCCATCCACTGTTTCTTTTTCCAGTCCATGGGGATGTGGGCAATTGTGTTTGCGGGAGAGTCCACGAGCTTGCCCGTCATGCGGTAGTTAAGGTATGCGGGAAGGCACACGATTTTCTTGGTCTTTTTCCAGATTTCGGGCTGATTCTGGCGCACCCAGTTTACCTTGGAGGTGCGGTAGCCGATCTTGGAGCCCTTATCCATGCCAACCAGCTTGAAGGCTGCCGTTTTCCATGCGGGGAAGGGATTGTCAAACTCGCATTTTCTTGCGTCAAGCCAGTGAATGATGTCACGGGTGGGGCGGTTGTGCTCGTCAAGGAACACAAGTGTATCGCGGATAACGGTGATGGCGGCGGCAATGATGTCGCTTTCCTTTTCCTTGTTGCGGTCAAGAAGCACCTTGCTGCAGGCACACATATGGGCGAAATAGAAGTCGGTCTTCTGCTCTGCCCAGCCGGGCTCCTGTCTGAAATAAGGCTCCTTGTACTTAATCTGAACCTTATCAACGATGTTGCCCTCTTTGTCCACAAGGGCGGCGCGGGTACTCTGTGTACCCACATCATAGGTAAGTACCAAAGGCTTGCTCATAATTTTCCCTCCAAAATTTATTACCGTTTATATTGTAATTTTAATTTCTTCTCTGACCAACACATCGCTGGTGGAAATAACATCAGCTCCAAGTCCCAGCACATCGGGGATTATAACATCTCCGCGCCCGATTCGTTCAGTTAACATAACTTTATTGATTTCCGCCATTACATCAAAGATTCTGTCCTTGGGAATGTCTGCGGAAACCCTTACGGGGAGCACGGGCACATCGGCAAAAACAGTTTTCACCGAGGAGCAGATGGTGCGCTTGGGGCAGGTCATTTCGCTGATGGCGAAATCATGTCCCCGTATGCAGGTGTTGCCCGTGACGACAAATTCGCCGTTTACCTCCTCCACATGGAGAAGGCAGCCTCGGGGACAGCCGATGCAGTTAAACTCTCTCATGCCTGCACCTCCTCAATTTCCCATGTGACGGCGGAGCTTTCGTCGATTCCGAAGCTTGTCATGTCCAGTTTGATTTCCTGCATCTCCGGAGGACGCAGAGAAAGGTAGTTCTTTTTCCATACCTCTTCCCCGTTCACCTTAAGCCGCAGAACGGATTTTTTCTGCACCCTTGCGGAACGGAACCAGAAGGTGATTTTGGAGTTGTCGGAGTTTAAGTCAAGCTGCTGCGGCACCATGTACTGAAATTCCTTACCGATGCTCATATCCACGGTTTTCCTTGAGTTTCCGGCAAAAAGCGCCGCATTTCGGCCTGCCTCCGCGCCGGAGGCGGAAACGAAGTCCACAAGGTCGTTTACATGGAGAGCATTGCCGCAGGTGAACACACCCGGCACATTTGTCATGAGCTGACCGTCGGCATAGGGGCCCTTGGTGTGCTTATCGAGAATGACACCTATGCTTTCCGCAAGCTCGTTTTCGGGGATGAGGCCCACGGAAACAATGAGGGCGTCACAGTCGATTCTCTCCGCGGTTTCGGGCATGGGCTTCATGTTTTCGTCGACCCTGCAAACCTCAACCGCTTCAAGTCTGTCCCTGCCGAAAACTCTTGTGACGGTGTGGCTCAGATGAAGGGGAATATCGTAGTCAATAAGGCACTGGTGAATGTTTCTGGTAAGTCCCGAGGGAGTGGGATTTATCTCATAAACACCCAGCACCTCCGCCCCCTCAAGGGTGAGTCTGCGTGCCATAATAAGGCCTATGTCGCCGCTGCCGAGAATGACGCATTTCTGCGTAGGCATGACGCCGAGTCGGTTAACATAATGTTGTGCAGTTCCCGCAGTGAAAACACCTGCGGGACGGGTGCCGTGGATGAAAACCTGCTTTGCCGTTCTCTCGCGGCAGCCAGTGGCAAGGACGAGGCTTTTCGCCTCGCGATGCTCAATTCCCTTTGCGGAAACGGTTACAACATCGAATCCGTCTTCCCTTTTGTCAATGCGTGTAACGAAGGTCTGCAGAGAACACTCAATGCTTCTTTCACGCACCATATCCATAAAGCGCTCCACATATTCGGGGCCCGCTAACTTTTCGCCGAAGGTGGTGAGGCCGAAGCCGTCGTGGATGCACTGCTTGAGCATACCGCCGAGGCGCTCCTCACGCTCCACTATGAGCACCTTTGCGCCGTTGTCGTGGGCGGATACCGCCGCCGCAAGACCTGCGGGGCCGCCGCCGATGACGATTACATCGTACTTCATGCCTTCTCCCCCTTTCTGCTTTCAAAAACAATGGGAGCATCAAGGGAGGATTTTCTTACCTCCGTGACGGGAATGCCCAGCTCCTGGGCAATAATCTTTGTAACAAGGGGTGAGCAGAAGCCGCCCTGGCAGCGGCCCATACCGGGGCGCACGCGCTTTTTAATGCCGTCAAGTGTGGGAACACACACAGGTGAGCGCAGGGCATCAAGGATTTCTCCCTTGCTTATCTCCTCACATCGGCAGATGATGATGCCGTAGTCGGGATTTTCTTCAATGAGCTTTGCTCTTTCCTCGTCGCTCATTTCGTTGAGCACGGGGATTGCCTTTCTCACGGGATTAAAGTCCCCGTTTTTCTCCGCGCCCAGCTTTTCCGCAACTATTGCGGAAACATCCACCGCCACAGCAGGGGCTGTGGTAAGGCCCGGGGACTGGATACCTGCCACATGGAAGATGTTTTCCGTTTTTCTGCCCCACTCAATGATGAAGTCCTCCTCATAGGTGGGTGCGCGGACACCGGTGAAATATGTAATGATTTCCCGCTCAGACAGAGTGGGCATGGTTATTTTCTGTTTTGAGAAAACTCTCTCGATGCTTTCCGCGGTTGTGGCGGTGTTTTCTCTTTCATAGGTTTCCACCGCATCGGGGCCTATGAGAAGATTGTCGTGGGCGGTGTGGAGTATTCCGCCGCCCTTTGTATGGCTCTTGCCTGCGGCGGTCTTCACGCCCACAACGGATGCGATGGTGGCAAAGGTGTCGCCGCATTTTTTGTCAAGTATTGAGTTTGTGCCGCGGCGGGGATGGATGGTGAAGAAGCGGTCACCGGCCATTTCGGCTATCTTATCCGACCATACGCCGGCGGCGTTAATAACTATTTTCGGTCTTATTGTGCCTCTGTTGGTTTCAACGGAGATGATTTTTCCATTCTCGGTTTCCATACCCAGCACTGCGGTGTTGAGAGAAATCCTCGCGCCGTTTTCCACGGCATTGTCCGCATAGGCAATGGTGAGGTTGTAGGGGCTCACGGAGCCTGAATTGGGGTTGGAGATCGCAAAGGCAAAGTCCTTATTCAGGCGCGGTGCAGTCTTCTTGATTTCTTCGGAGGAGGCAATGCGAGTGTCGCTGATGCCGTCGTGGATTCTGCGGTACTGCGCATAGCACCAAATAATGGGCTTTAGGCGTTTGTCCTTAAAGCAGGCATATTGTCCCACGCGTTTAAAGGGTACGGAGAGGTCACGGCAGATTTCGTCGTACATGGCGTTGCCGCGGCGCACATATTTGTGCTTTAAGGAACCCTTTGAAAGGTCAACACCGGGGTGTACCTCGCCGTCATTTCTGCCGGAAGCACCTAATGCAAGGTCGGCTTCCTTCTCAAGAAGCAGGATATCCAGCTTATAGCGTGCCATTTCCCTGGCAATGGAGCAGCCGGAGATACCGCCGCCGATGATAAGCACATCGGGTGTCTCCCCCTCAAGGGCATCGTCACGGAGAGAAGAAATATGCATTTCCTGTGCTTCGGCGCCGGAGCATAGGATGTCGTTCACCACATGGATTTTCCCCTTGGGTATTGCAGCCATTTGGCCTGCCTCCACAACCTCGCTCCACTCATCGAGCTCTCCGCGCAGCAGAATGCAGTTATCCTCAAAAGACGCATTTACGCGGTCTCCGAAGCGCTTATGAAGTTCTCTGTTAATTCTCTTTATATTCATGTCAAGCACCTCTTAACTTAATAATTATACAAGCAATCCAGTTTAAAGTCAATGCGCAAGAAAAACGCTAAACTCTTGCAAAATTATATGTATTATAGTAGAATGTAATTTGTTTTATTATGTCCTTTGGAGGTACAAACCTTGACTTTAGCAGGCAAAGAGTCCTTTTCCGACAGCAAAAGCGCAAAGCTACTGAAGCTGTCGCTTATTGCGTTCATACTTGTACAGCCGTTTTTCGACTGCTACTATTTTTATACCGAGAAGCTTTCCGCCGTCATCGGCTTCACCATTCCGCCCTTGGCCTCGGTGCTGTGGATCGGTGCCATGGTGCTTTTCTTCTTCCTTTGCGATTTAAAAGGAAACCTGCGCAAAAAAAGCTCCGTGCTTCTTCTCGTATATCTGGCCATAGCCGCAGCATACTTTGTCATCCACCATCTTACCAATGTGGACTTTGTATCCGTTGCCCCCGACAATTACGGCTACAGCATGGTGCACGAGGCATATTATGTTGTGCGTATGCTCATGCCTTTCCTTGTACTGTTTCTCACCTATGAGCTGTGCGTCAGCAAGGAGGAGTTCTACCGCTGCATTGAGTTTATCTGTGTCGTGGTAACGGGCGTCATCGTGGTTTCCAATCTGCTCTGTGTTTCCCTTTCCTCCTACACCAACAAGACAATTTCCGCAAATATCTTTGCATGGTTCACCGACGCGGTGCACGATTACGACGCAAAGGAGCTCACCTCCAAGGGCTTCTTCTGCTACGCAAACCAGACCGCCGCCCTGCTCATGTTCCTATACCCCATAGTTCTCTACCGCATGGTTTCCCGCTTCAAGGTATGGCGCGTAGGTCTTGTGCTCATGCACGCAGTTGCCATGATAATGCTGGGTACCCAGACCTCCTCCTACGGTGTAGCGCTTGAGCTTGTGGCCTTCATCGTTGTGGTGCTTTTCTCCGCAGTTCTCACGAAGAAGCTCAACAGAGCTGACATCAAAAAGTACATTGCGCCCGTGGCTTCGCTTCTGGTTATCACGGTGCTTATAATAACCGTTCTCCCCAATTCTCCCGTTGTGGGCAAGGCTATTGCCACGGAAAAGCTCCACGAGGAGCGCGCAAAGACGGAGAAGAAGCTCACGGAGAAGGATATTGACGCCTACTACAAGCTGTCCTTTGAGGATCGCGTTGAATACATGAACGACAACTTCGAGAAGTATTCCCTGCAGTGGAGCTACTGCAAGGTGGCCTATCCTTTAGACTATGACCCCGACTTCTGGTACGAAATGATGAAGCAGCCCATTGACACCCGCTTCGATTTCCGCTATTTGGAGTCCCATATCATCACTGCCGTTGTGGATAAAAACGATGATCCCGCGGACAAGCTCTTCGGCATATCCGCCACCCGTGAAACCAACATCTGCAAGTTAGAGCACGACTATCTCGCCCAGTACTATTCTTTGGGTGCGGTGGGCGTAGCGATTTTCATGGTCCCCTATGTCATCTTCGCTCTGTGGTATTCCCTGCGCTCGCTGTTTAAGCGCAACTGGGATAATGTGTTCGAGAATTTGAGTCTTGCCATGGCGCTTGATATCCTCCTGATGGTGGGCTATGTCACGGGCAACTGTCTTGATGTTTTGTTCACCACCGTTGTCATGGGACTGTTCCTGGGCAGGATGTTACTGAACATCAAGGAATCCAAGGGAGGCAAGGAAGTTGAGCAGCATTAAAAAGTTTGCCTATTATCTTAAAAAATCAGGACTTCGCCAGACCATGAAGCTGGTTTTCTCCTTCATTTGGGCCAAGCTCCGCTATGTTTGGTATAAAACCTGCGCAAAGCTGTTTTCAGGCGGAAAAATCAAAGCCGCGGCGGAAAAGACAGCGGGCAAAACCGTCATGGTATTCACTCCCTCCGTGGAGTGGTTCTTCCTCTTCCAGCGCGCCCAGCAGATGGCCCACAGCTACGCCGAGCAGGGCGCGGCGGTAATTTTCCTCACCACCCAGCGTCAGTATGACAGCTTTTCGGGTATAAAAGAGGTGGAGGAAAATGTCTTCCTCGTAAACGAAAACCTTGCCTGCCGTGTTGACGATATCTGCCGCAATGCCGAAAAGGTCGTAACCTGCGTATATAATATCGCGGGCATCCCCGTTTCAAAGCAGTATCACTCCGATTTGCTTGAGTATGAATATGTTGACGATATTTCCGTCACGGTCTCCGGCGCCGCCGACCTTGACGCCGCCGTGAAGGTACACGAGGAAATCATGGAGAGCGCCGACCTTGTGGTTGCCACCGCGAAAAAGCTCTATGACGAGGCAGAGAAGAAGTGTAAAAAGGTCATCTTCTCCCCCAATGCGGCGGATTATGAGTTCTTTTCCGCCCCTGCGGAGAAGAATGCGGAATACGCTGACCTTCAGCACAAATACTCCTGCGTGCTGGGTTACTACGGCGCTCTTGCCTCATGGTTTGATTACGACATTGTCCGCGCCGTGGCAGAGGCTCACCCCGATTGGTGCTGGCTGCTTATCGGCAAGAAGATTGACAACGACATGGAGCGTTCAAAAATTGAAAAGCTCCCCAATGTCATCTATGTTCCCGCAGTGCCCTATACAGAGCTTCCCGGCTATATCGCCTGCTGCGACATAATGACAATCCCCTTTGTCATCAATGAGATTACCGAGGCCACATCTCCGGTGAAGCTCTTTGAGTATATGGCCGCAGGAAAACCCATTATCACCTCGGATATGAACGAATGCCGCAATTACGACTCCGTACACATATATAAGGATGCCGACAGCTTCACCGCCTTGGCACAGCTTGCGCTTATTGAGCGCAGCTCCGTTGAATACATGGAGCTTCTGAAAAAGGAAGCCTCGGAAAACACTTGGCACAGCCGCGCAAAGGCTGTGCTTGAGGAGATAAAATGAAAAAGATTGAATTTGACGAACTGAAGAAAATTGAGCTTGATATGCTCGTGCTTTTCGATGAATACTGCAAAAAGCATAATCTGCGCTACTATCTTGCCTACGGCACCCTTATAGGCGCCGCCCGTCACAAGGGCTTCATTCCCTGGGACGATGATATTGACATCTGCATGCCCCGCCCCGATTATGAGCGCTTTTATGCCATGTGCAAGGATGAGCCTGTGGCAGAGCATCTGTATGCCATAACCTACCGCGATGTAAAGAGCTGCATCTGCCCCTTCATCAAGCTTCAGGATGCCCGCACCGCAGGCCATGAGACCGACAAGCGCGATGAGTTTGAAACCGCCGTGTGGATTGACATCTTCCCTCTTGACGGTGTTCCCGCCGACGAACCCATGCTGGAAAAGAGCAATCCCCGTCTTAAGGAGCTTATAAAGCTCATAAGCCTCACGACCCGTCCCTTTGTCCCCACCGCCGACCCCCTGCGCCTTGTAAAGCGCTACTTCATCTATAAGCACTACGGCAAGATGGACACCCATAAAATCTGCGCGGAAATCGAGGAAATCGCCATGCGCGCACCCTATGACGAAAGCGAGCGCGTAGGCTTCCTCACCTTCTCCGTGAATGTTCCCAAAACCATTTCCGCAAGAGAGGGCTACGATAATCCCATCCTCATGGATTTTGAAGGCTACAAGTTCCCCGCCCCGGCAAACTATGACGAAATCCTCACCAACATTTACGGCGACTATATGACTCCTCCTCCCGAGGATAAGCGCGAGGTTCATCCCTTTGACGCCTGGTGGCGCGACGGCTTTGAGCCCGAAGAGGAAAAATAATGGATTCAGCAAAACGTTTTCTTAAGTCCTCGGCAATCTACTTTGCCGGTAATGTTCTGACAAAAGTAATATCGTTTTTCCTGCTGCCCATCTATACAGCACGCATTGCCACGGGTGACATGGGCTATTACGACACCTCCGTGTCCTATCTGAACATACTTGTTCCCGTCATCTGCATGGAGATATGGTCGGGTATCATGCGCTATATCTTCGACTACAAGGATGAAGAGGGCAAGTACAAGGCCGTCTTCAACGGCATAGTCATCTTCACCGCGTCCTTCGTGCTTTACACCCTGCTTTTCGTGGGCTTGGGAGTTTTCTCCGATATCAGCTATCTGGTGTTCATCTACTTCTACGGACTGTTCACCATGCTGCAGAATATCTACTCCTACATTTCCCGCGCTCTGGGCTATAATACGGTGTTCGCTGTGTCGGGCATTATAGGAAGCCTTGTGAACTCCCTTTCCAATATTGTCATGATTCTGTGCTTCGGCATGACCATCGACTCTCTGTATCTTGCCATGATACTGGGCTTTGCGGTACAGATAGCCATAATGGAGAGCAGGATTCACCTCTTCCGGAAGCTGAAGTTCAGCCTTTACGACAGCGCCATTGTGAAGAGCATGGTGAAGTTTTCCCTGCCTCTGTGCCTTAATTCCGCCAGCTTCTGGTTCCTTTCCGGCTACAATCGCGTGGCGGTTACGAATGTTTTAGGTCTTGAGGCCAACGGTCTGTATGCCGCGGCAGGCAAATTCACCTACGCTCTGACCCTTGTTTCAATCTGCTTCAACATGGCGTGGCAGGAGCTTGCCTATTCCAAGGGCAATGACAGCGATAAATCCCGGCTTTACTCCACCGCCGCCAACTATTATATAAAGTTCCTTGCCGTGGGCAGCATACTGTTCCTCCCGGCGATTCAGCTCGTGTTCCCCTTCTTCATAAGAGGTGATTACAGAGAATGCTTCGGTCTCATTCCTCTGTATATTCTGGCAACGGGCGTAAGCATCTTCAGCACCTTCCAGGGCAACATCTTCGGTGCGGAGAAAAAGACGGGAACGATTTTTCTTTCCACCTTCTTTGCCGCGGTGTGCAATGTGGTCTGCTTCCACCTGCTCGTGGGCAAAATGGAAATTCAGGCGGCAAACATCGCTCTGCTGCTGGGCTTCACGGTAAATGTAATCATCCGCAACTATATGCTGCGCAAGACCGTGCATATCCGGGTGGACTTTCTGTTCCTCTTCGGCGCATTGCTCGCCTTTGCCGCCGCAAGCTGGGTGTATATGACAAACAATTCCCTGCTTAATATCGGCTTCGCCCTGCTTGTCTGCGCGGCATCCCTCTTCATCTTCCGCGACCTCATAAAAAAGTCGCTGGAAATCATTAAGAAAAGACTGAAGAAAGCATAAAAAAACAGTTCCCTATGGGAACTGTTTTTTTACGCCGGATATTTATCTTTCCTCGATTTCTCCCGTTCTGTAGGCCTGGAGCAGCTGCTCCAGCGCATCAATGCGGCACAGGAGCTTTTTGCCCTCGTCGGTGTCCGCAATAAATCTTCTGCGGTTAAACTGCTCCACCTGAACGGCGTCGGACTCAATGTCGGCGTTTTCGGATATGGCCTTTGCAACGCCGTCAAAGGGCTTGTGGGCCTTTATCTTCAGACCGTGGGAGTTATAGACCAAAGTATAGCCTGCTATGCCCGTGGTTTTCTGATATGCCTCGCAGAAGCCGCCGTCAATTATAAACAGTCTTCCTTCCGCCTTTATGGGGCTTTCGCCGGTTTTCGCCTTCACGGGTGTGTGGCCGTTTATTATATGTCCTTCCTTCGGATCAAGGCCGAATTCGCAGAGGATTTTACCTACGACCTTCTCATTCTCCCAAAAGTCAAAGTAGTGGTTTTTCGGCTCAACCCAGGTACTTTTGTCGTCAACCACGGCGCGCTCAAAGGTGTGGAAAACCCTGCCCGAGAAGGGGCTGTCGTTGCCGCACCACAGATACCACATCATGTCAAGGGCGGACTCGTCATGCTTTGCCCAGGCGCTCTTCACAATGATGTCGGAGTAATCCATCAGGCTCTTTCCACTGTACCATTTTCCCCCGTGGCGCACTCGGGCAAATTCTCCGTTTTCGGTCATGGGTATGCAGCCGTGGTACAGAAGGTTTCCGTTGCAGCAGAGATAGGTGCTGCCCTTGCGGTAAATGAAATCCATATGGCGACGGAGAGACTGGCTCTCTCTGAAGGCGGTGACATATTCATCTATGAGCGCCAGCTCATCGTCGTTAAGCTCATAGGGGTTTTCGGGGTCTATCGTTGTCCACTTGTCTGTGTTCAGGGGATAAACTCCGTCGTCAAGTCTCACGGTATTGGCGGCAAAGTCTATGCGCTCAAGCATGAGTCGGGAGTCCATTCCGTAGCCGGGATGGCGCTTTATTATTCTTCCCTCCAGCTTGAAGCCCAGCATATGCAGAGCCAGCTTCAGACTATCCTTGTCCGATGCGCCGTAATACTTCTCCGCGAAGGCCATGAGGGGGCGCAGGGAAATTCCGTAGCGGCGGCCTATGAGGTTCATATTGTCATATGTAACCGCGATGCGGAGCACCGTGAATATGCAGGCAGGACTTCCCGATGCCGCGCCCAGCCACAGAATATCGTGATTGCCCCATTGGATGTCGATGTTGGGATGCTCCATGAGCAGGTCGGTGAGTCGCGCAGGCTCGGGACCTCGGTCAAAAATATCGCCCACAACATGGAGCTTATCCACAGCCAGCCGCTTAATAAGCTCCGCAAGAGCCTCAATAACGCCGTCGGCAGCACCTGTGGAGACGATACTGCGCATGAGGGTTTCGTGGTACTTGTGCTGATTTGAATACTCGTCTCTCTGCAGATGCAGCAGCTCATCCAGTACATTTCCCCACTTGGGCGACATCTGCTTGCGCACATAGCCTCTGGTATATTTACTGGAGAGCATCTCCGTCAGCATACGGAGCATACGAATGATTTCAAAAAGCTCATCCTCACTCACATTGCCCTTTTCGTGCATGGCGGCAAGGACTTCCCTGGGATAGTAAATAAGGGTACACAAATCCCGACATTTTTCCTCGCCGATGCTTTTTTCAAAGAGGCTTCGCACCTTCTCGAGAATAACGCCGGAGCAATTGTTGAGGATGTGACGCACGGCGGCGTATTCGCCGTGGAGGTCGCTGATAAAGTGCTCTGTACCCTTGGGCAGAGCAAGAATCGACTTTAGATTTATGATTTCCATGCAGGCATCCGCCTCGCAGGGATATTTTTCGGAAAGCAGCTCAAGATACTCTCTTGTGTAAGCGCTCATTACGCACCTCCGATGTATTTATAATAGTATTTTATCATTGCAATCCGCCTTTTACAAGTTATAATGTAAGTATAAAAAGGAGCGTGACAGCATGAAAAATCAGCTTAAGCTAAAACTGTCCGAGAGCAAAAAGCCTCTGGGCATTTTCTTTGATACCGCCTCCGTAAGCGTTATGGAGTGCATCGGCAGAACGGGCTTTGATTTCGTAATTATCGATAACGAGCATTCGCCCATTGAGGCGGAGAGCAGCGCAGACTTCATCCGCGCCGCGGAAAACTGCGGACTCACTCCCCTGTGCCGCGTACGTGATTCATCCCGCCCCGCCATTCTTAAGCTGCTGGATGTAGGCGCCCAGGGACTTATCATCCCCAATGTCCACAGTCCGGAGCAGGTTAAGGAAATAGTAAAATACGCAAAATACTTCCCCATTGGCGAGCGCGGCTTCTGTCCCTCCAGGAAGGACGGCTGGGGCCATGACATCCCCGGAAGCGTTCCCGATGTAATGGCCCACTTCAATGCGGAAACTCTGGTTATTCCTCAGTGTGAAACCGTGGGTGCCTTGGAGAGCATTGAGGAGATAGTGGCCCTTGAGGGTGTTGACGGTATTTTCGTAGGGCCCTTTGACCTGAGTATTTCCATGGGAATACCCGGCGACTTTTCCAATCCCGTGTTTCAGGCAGCCCTTGACCGCATTCTCCGTGCCTGCCATGAGGCGGGAAAATTCTGTATGCTCTTCGGCGGCAGCCCCGATGCGGTGGTAGCAGGCTACAAGCGGGGCTTTGACGCCATGGCTTACAGTCTTGATGCCGCGATCATCATTGACGCCATGAAGTCACAGGTGGAAAATATAAGAGGGCGGATATAAAAAGCCAACCTTCAATCACTGCGTTTCTCGTAAGGGCGTATCGGTTAAAATACACATAGATTTCCGTTTATTTTTTCAGCTTTTTCAGCGTATTTTTCAGCATTTTGCAGTTGACAACAAAACTTTGTTTCGCTATAATGTTTAGGCGACTATGGAGAGGTGTGCTATGTTGCTTGATTTGAGAGAAATAATTGAAGTTCCCGGAGGCGAGGTTCCCTTTGAATGTGAGCTTTCCGTCGAGGGGCTTGAATTTGATTCCATCGTTAAGTACAAGTCCGCCCCCAAAGCCAATGGCAGAGTGTATAATCAAGCCGGTATCCTGACACTCGAGGGTACTTTGAGCGCCGATATGACATGCGTCTGCGACCGATGCGGCACCGAGTTTGACAGCGTTAAGGTCCAGGAGCTGAATGCCTTTATCAGCGACGGCGAAAGTGAAGATCCCGAAGCATTTGTTCTCGACGGAGACAAGCTGGATCTTGATGAAACTCTGTCCACTCTCTTTGTTCTGGACATGGAAACCAAGTTCCTCTGTGATCCGGAATGCAAAGGTCTCTGCTCCAGATGCGGAGCAAATTTAAATCTCGGCCCCTGCGGTTGCAGGAAAGAAATAGATCCAAGACTTGCTGTGCTTGAGCAGCTTTTGGATAAATAAAAAACGCTGCTCTAACAGCTATTAATCAGGAGGTGTCACCATGGCAGTCCCTAAGGGAAAAGTATCAAGACAGAGAAGAGATAAGAGACGTTCCTCTCACTGGAAGCTCACCGCTCCCGCACTTTCCAAGTGCCCCAACTGCGGCGCTTTCAAAATGCCTCATCGTGCATGCGCAGAGTGCGGTATGTACAAAGGTCGTCAGGTTATCACCATCGACGAAAAGTAATTAAAATGCTTTAGGGGGAAAAGGATTTGCTCTTTTTCCCCCTTTTGCTTTTGTATCAGAGCAAACTCCAACCAATACACTGCGGCCCATTGCAGCCAATTTCAGCTTCAAATTCGTTGCTTTTCCTTGAAACACACAAAGTATTCCTTTGAAAAAGCGCCTTTTTGGATCTGAAATTTTCTCGCAATCTGCTCTTGTGCATCAGTTTTCGTTTGCTCATTAGTTCCGACTGTTACATATTAACTGTGGTAAATTATGAAGAATGTCATTTCAAAAATTGAAGACTACAGTCCTTTGAAGCACAGAGCCCACGAGGGTGACGAGCTCATATCCATTAACGGCAACAAAATCATCGATGTTATGGATTATAAGTTTTTCTCCTATGACACTGTTTTGAGCATTGTCATCCGCACCGCAGAAGGCACGGAGCATACCCTTCATGTGGAGAAGTCCGAGGGCGAGGATTTAGGCCTTGAGTTTGAGACTTACCTCATGGACAAGCCCCGTTCCTGCGCCAACAACTGTGTTTTCTGCTTTATAGACCAGCTTCCCAAGGGCATGCGCAAGACCATGTATTTCAAGGACGATGATGCACGCCTGAGCTTTCTGCTGGGGAACTACATCACCATGACAAATCTTTCTCCGCGTGAAATTCAGCGCATCATCGATCTGCACATAAGCCCTATCAATGTTTCCGTTCACGCCACAAATCCGGAGCTTCGGGAAAAGATGCTCCGCAACAGAAACGCCGGAAAGTGCATGGAGATTATGCGCCGCTTTGCAGAGGGCGGAATCACCATGAACTGTCAGATTGTCTGCTGTCCCGGTCTCAATGACGGTGACGAGCTTCAGCGCACCATGGAGGATCTGGAGAGCCTGTACCCCTATGTTCACAGCGTTTCCGTCGTGCCCGTGGGCCTCACGAAATTCCGGGAGGGACTTTTTGAGCTTACTCCCTTTACCCCGGAGCACGCCGGAGAGACAATCCAGCAGGTAAATGCTTTCGGTGAAAAGTGTCTTGAAAAACACGGCACCCGGATTTTCTTCTGCTCCGACGAGCTGTACATCTGCGCAGGGATAGAGCTTCCCCCCGATGAATTCTATGAGGAGCATACACAGCTTGAGAACGGCGTCGGCATGATAAGGCTGCTTGAAACGGAGTTCAACTCCGCCCTCATGCTGTCGGAAAAGCCCGACGGTGTTCCCTTCTCCATTGCAACCGGAGTGTCCGTTGCACCTTATTTTGAAAAACTTGTTTGCAAAGCGGCGGAGAAGTATGATAATATTAAAGGTACCGTTTACGCCATTGAGAACGACTTCTTCGGTCACAGCATAAATGTCACCGGACTCATTACCGGTCAGGACCTCATAAACCAGCTTAAGGGAAAGGATTTGGGTAAAAGACTTTTCATTTCCCAGAATATGCTGCGCCGCGAGGAAATGGATTTTCTCGACGACGTAACCCTTGAGGAGGCCTCCGAGGCTTTGGGTGTTCCTATATATCCCATTGAGCAGGACGGCTTCAATCTGTGGGATGCCATAAGCGGCGATTGCCTGCCCGAGGTAAAGCTCCCGCAGCGTGATCCCCACAGGGATCAATTCTATAAATACAATCAGAACGGAGGTTGATCAGAGTGGCAAGACCTCTTGTTGCCATTGTCGGCAGACCTAATGTCGGCAAATCAATGCTCTTCAACAAGTTAGTGGGCAAGCGTCTCTCCATAGTTGAGGACACTCCCGGTGTCACCCGTGACAGACTCTATGCAGAATGCGAGTGGCTGGGCAGAAAGTTTGATATTGTGGACACCGGCGGCATTGAGCCCACCACCGATAACGAAATACTCATGTTCATGCGCGAGCAGGCAAATATCGCCATCAGCTCCGCGGATGTCATCGTGCTGGTCACCGATGTACGCACGGGTGTCACCGCCGCGGACAAGGATGTTGCTAATATGCTGCTGCGCTCCAGAAAGCCCTGCGTGCTTGCCGTCAACAAAATGGACTCCACAGGTGCTCTCGACCCCGCTATCTACGAATTTTACGAGCTGGGTCTCGGCGACCCCATTGCCGTATCCGCCATTCACGGCCACGGCACGGGCGACCTGCTGGACGAGTGCATGAAATACTTCCCTCCCGAGGATGAGGACGAGGAAGAGGATGACCGCATTCATGTTGCCGTTATCGGCAAGCCCAATGTGGGCAAATCCTCTCTTGTAAACCATATTCTCGGCGTGAAGCGAGTTATCGTTTCCAATGTGGCAGGCACCACCCGTGACGCCGTTGACTCCGAATTTGAAAACAAGCACGGCAAATATGTTTTCATAGATACCGCAGGCATCCGCCGCAAATCCAAGGTTGAGGAGCGCGTGGAGAAATTCTCCGTCATGCGCGCCCAGATGGCAATTGAGCGTGCCGATGTTTGCCTCATCATGATTGATGCCCGTGAGGGTGTCACCGAGCAGGACACAAAGATTGCCGGTCTTGCCCACGAGGCAGGCAAGGCAAGCATCATCGTTGTCAACAAGTGGGACCTCATCGAAAAGGAAACCGGCACCATGGAGAAAATGCGCAAGGATGTGCTCCGTGACCTTTCCTTCATGAGCTACGCTCCCGTGATTTTCATTTCCGCGAAAACAGGCCAGCGCACTGACCGTATCTTTGAGCTCATCAACTTTGTCAACGACCAGAGCCATATGCGCATTACCACGGGTATGCTGAATAATGTTCTTGCCGATGCTCAGGCAAGAGTTCAGCCTCCCACGGACAAGGGCCGCCGTCTGAAGATTTACTATATGACACAGACAGGCATCTGTCCTCCCAACTTCGTAATCTTCTGCAATACCAAGGAGCTGTTCCACTTCTCCTATCAGCGCTATATTGAAAATCAGATTCGTGCCGTTTTCGGCCTTGAGGGAACTCCTGTCCGCATAGTAATAAGGCAGAAGGGAGACAAGGACTGATGGTTCTGTTAGTGCTTCTTCTCGTCATAATTGCCGCAGTTTCCTACTACATGGGATGCCTTAACACTCTTATCCTCGCCTCCCACCTCATTTTCAAGAGGAATCTGTTGGCGTATGAGAGAACAAATCTCGGCATTACCCGGTTTCTGAAGGATACGAATTTCAAGCAGCTTGCATGGCTTGTGGCTCTGACGCTTGTTAAGTTTGGCTTCCCCGTGCTTTTGGGCGGCTGGCTCATGAGCATTTACGATATTCCCGAGGTGGGGCGCGCCTTTGCCATGCTCTGTACTCTTCTGGGCAACAACTTCCCCTACATGAGCAAATTCAAGGGGCAGTCAAGCCTTGCGGCATTCGGCGTCTGCGCGTTTTTCCTCAACGGTGAGCTGGGCTTTGGTGTTTTGTTTATTTTCGCGGGCATATATCTTCTGCGCCGCTACATAAGCCTTGCCGCCATAGTTGCCGCCCTCACCGCCTGGGTGCTTTCCATTGTTGTCATCGATATTCCCCTTGTAACATGGATGATGCTGGTTTGCGCGCTTATTGTTATCTTTGAATACCGCAAGAGCATACCCCGCCTTATTAAGCGCACCGAGCCCAAGTTCATATACAAAAAAGATTTGAGCTATATGTTCGACGAATGAAAAATACCGGACTTTAAAGTCCGGTATTTTTTATTATGAGTTCATTTTCCGTAACGCCGCAGCGGAGATTCCATATCTCAATGCCTGCTGCCCTTGCATTTTCAAAGGCGGCGGCAAATTCAGGGTCCCGCTCCACGTGGGGATACACGGTGTCAACCCCCTCCATAGCTATGACAAAGGCGGCGGCGCAGCGGTAGCCTTCCATTAATGCCCCCTGCAATTCTCTCATGTGCTTTGCGGCCCGTTCCGATTTTGCGTCGGGGAAATAGCCCTTTCCCTCAATTTCAAGGGTACAGCCCTTCACCTCCACGAGCCACTTTTCCTCTCCCCGTTCAAGGTAAAAGTCAAGCCTTGAGCCGCCGTAGGTGTATTCGGGCTTTATGAGGTCAAAATTCTGCGTTTTCAGCCACTCCAGCACCACCTTGTTGGGCGCCTGACTGTCAATATTCACCCAGCCCAAATTGGGCTTTTTCACCGTTATGAGGTCATATTTTGTTTTGCGCTTCGGGTCATCGGATTTCTGCAGAATGACCTCCGCGCCCTCAAGGAGCAGCTCTCTGCAGCGCCCCGTGTTTTTAACATGCACGGTTTCCGTGACTCCGTCAATGTCCACATGGGCAATAAAGCGGTTGGGACGGTCAATGAATATTCCGCGCTGTGTGTTTTCGTAAATCATAATATCACCGACGACATTTTATCACCTTTTTTCTGCCTTGACCAGCACCTTTAAATGCGTTAAAATCATCAGGTACATTTTTTCTTTTCGAGGTTACAGATGATTAATAAGGAAGTGGCGGAGCTTCGCCGCCGTTTTAAACAGGATCGAGGCAATATTTCCACAATCTACGGCTGCTATGTCAACACCCGCGGTGAAATCATCACCAAGTTTAAGGAAACTTTGGAGATGATGCCCCTTGACGAGCAGGAAAAATATCTGAATCTTCTGAAAAAAGCCCTGGGCGGAAGCATGGGCAAGACGCTCAACGACATTGTTTTCCGCACCCAGCAGGTAGTGGACAGCGATGAGCACAGACTTCTCATGCAGCTTCGCAAGTCAAAGCTCAATGACGAGGAGGCATTGGACAAGCTCTACAACAAGATTGCCATGTCCCTTGAGCTTGATGTGAACTATCTCATTCTCATGGCCTTTGACTGCTACGATGTTCCCTACAAGTCCTCCGACGGCGAGTATCAGAACGATGCAGGCGACACCCAGCACAACTATTTTGTCTGCTCCATCTGCCCCGTTAAGGAAACCAATGCGGTTTTGCACTATGAGTCCGCTGCCGCCGCCTGCCGTGACCGCGGTGTTGACTGGGTGGTATATCCCCCGGAATTAGGCTTTACCTTCCCCGCCTTTGACGACCGCGCCACCAACATTTACAGTGCCTTGTATTACAGCCGCAGCGCAGTTACGGGCTATGATACCTTCCTCAACAACATTTTCAATGTGCGCCCCATCATGCCCGTCAACACCCAGCGCGACACCTTCAAGGGTGTGCTTGCAGAGGCCTTGGGCGATGATTGCAGCGCTGACCTAGTGCAGGATATCCATTCCGAGCTTCACGGCATTGTCACCGAGCATAAGGAGGCAAAGCTTCCCGAAACCCTGAAGCTTTCCTCAAAGCAGGTGCAGCAGCTTATAAGCGCCTGCGGTGTTGACAGCGGCAAGGTGCAGGATTTTGCAGGTCGCTATGCCGCCGCCTTCGGAGAGGATGCGGAGATTCCGCCCCAGAATCTCATGAATGACCGCATGCTGGAATACCGCACTCCCGATGTGGTGATTAAGGTCAATCCCGACAGGCAGGATTTAATCCATGCCCGCACCATAAACGGCGTAAAATACCTGCTGGTGAATGTCAGCGAGGGCGTGGAAATAAACGGCATAGGCGTTACAATCCCCTCCGAAAAAAAGGAAACGGCCGCCGCCTCCGTCGAATAAGGGAATTCGCAATTTTGTGTTGACAACTACCCTCCCATCTGCTAAAATACTCATGCTGATGGGGGCGTAGCTCAGTTGGGAGAGCGCATGAATGGCATTCATGAGGTCAAGAGTTCGATCCTCTCCGTCTCCACCATAAAAAACAGAGTCACCGTAAGGTGGCTCTTTTTTTATGCTGAAATGGGTGGGTTGAACTCTTGACCTCATGATATTATGTTTCGCAGTTGCCGCTTTAGCGGCGAGCGAAACGATTTAAATTAAACGGCGGCATAGCCGCCTGTACGGCGTTTACCGCCGTACAGGTCAAGAGTTCGATCCTCTCCGTCTCCACCATAACAAAAACCACACCGAAGGGTGTGGTTTTTTGTTTTGGTATTGCTTTGCGGCGACCGAGTCGCTTCAAGCATACTTAAAGCGACTTATTTTATGCGCAATTTGCAAAATCACACTTTTTCTTTAAAAATTTCAACATAATATTTCATTACTCGATTAATTATGGTAAAATATTGCTGTTGTAACCGAAACCGATAGCTCCGCTAATAAAAGTCACATTTTTCATTCGGCATTTTATTTTTTTATACATTGGGGTTTTTATATGAGTACAAATAATATGCAGCATCTAAATGACTTTAACAGGACGATAGGATATTTTGACTATAAGAATATAACCGGTAATTATATAGTTACAATATTCGATTGGAACAGAGAGCCTATCAGCATTCAGCTTGATATGTTCGGAAAGGATACTGTATATTTCGGGCGTGGACCTGAAAATGATATAATACTCACATCAAAGCTCGTTTCGTATCAGCACGGCCGATTTGTCCGCAAAAATGACAAGTGGATCATTGAGGACAAGCACGAATACGCCAGTGAAGGCAGCACGAACGGACTTATTCACAACAATTCGTTTATCTATTCGAGCTTAATCAGCGACGGTGATATTGTACGAATAGATAACCGCCGGGAAGCTATCCCGAACGGAGTACTATTCACCTTTTCGTCCAAGCACTCCAATAACAAGTGGCTGTCTGTGCCTATAAGAGGAATGCACACCATTACTATCGGGCGCAGCGAAAGCTGCTCAATAACACTCCCCCATGTCACCGTATCGAAAGTCCATGCCGCGATCACTTACGAAAACGGCAGTCATTATATAATTGATAACAACAGCACCAATGGCGTCATCGTAAACAACAAGCAAATAACCGGTAAAGTAAAGCTGCATGAAAAAGATGTAATTCTAATCACAAATTCCAAGCTCATTTTTACTTCCGGCACAATATTCTATTGTTGCTATAATAGCGGCGTTTCCGTAGAGGCTTCGAATATACTGGTTACCAGAGAAAAGGGCGGCAGCCGTGTTGTGACAACAAACAATGTCTCAATGAGCATCAAGCCCGGTGAGCTGATTGCCATCATCGGAGGTTCAGGTGCGGGAAAATCCACAATACTGAATTGTATGTGCGGATACCTGAAGCCCGATAAAGGTACTGTGCTTATTAACGGTGTGGATCTATACCGCAATTTCGATTCCCTGAAGAGTATTGTAGGTTATGTGCCGCAATCGGATATCGTTTACGACAATCTGACTTTGTACGATATGCTGTTATATACCGCAAAGCTGCGTTTACCCGAAGACACAACGGAGAGCGAGCGCAATGCGGCGATCAAGCGTGCCATTGAATTAGTCGAGCTCCAGGATGAGACGGGAAATTTCATCAAGCGGCTTAGCGGAGGCCAAAGGAAAAGGGCCAGCATTGCAGTTGAACTCTTGTCAGATCCCAACCTGCTGTTCCTGGATGAGCCCTCCTCCGGTCTGGACCCCGGAACAGAGCGCAGCTTAATGCTCTCATTGAGGAAAATGAGCGATTCGGGAAAAACCATCGCACTGGTAACGCACAGCACCCTTCAGCTTCAGATGTGCGACAGAATTGCATTTATGGGAAAGGGCGGCAATCTGTGCTTCCTGGGCTCATATGATGAAGCACTGAAGTTTTTCAATGTAAATGATATAGTCGATGTATATAATCTGATTACGGAAAATGCAAGTTATTGGCGCAACAAGTTTGACAGCACAAGAAGAAGCTCAATCACGCAGCATCAGACAAATGAAGCTCCGAGAGCCGGTAAAGGGAGCAGGCTGAAGCAGGCAAAGGTTTTATGCTCACGCTATTTCAGGCTCGTTGCCAATGACAAGCAAAGGCTGTTGCTGCTTTTGCTGCAGGCGCCGCTTCTTGCGGTACTGATTTCACTTGTGGCAGACGGCAATGAGTATCAGCAATACGAAATGACAAAGAGTCTGCTGTTTGCCCTTTCGTGCTCGGCGTTCTGGATAGGAATGCTTAATGCGATCCAGGAGATATGTAAAGAGCGTACAATTCTGAAAAGAGAATATATGGCAGGGTTATCCTTAAGCTCATATATTATTTCAAAAATCGTAGTACTCGGCACGCTGTGCTTACTGCAGGCCCTGATACTCACAGTGGGATTTAGCGTTTTAATAGGCTTGCCGGAGGAAGGTCTCCTTATGCAGCCGTTTTTTGAAATCCTGATTACCGCTTTTATTACGGCATTTTCCGCAACCGCAATGGGACTTTTTGTGTCTTCCCTTTTCTATAACGCCGACAGAGCCATGACAGTTGCGCCGATACTGCTGATGCCTCAAATTCTGTTTTCAGGTCTGATTTTCAAGTTAAGCGATTCTACTGAAATCATTTCGTGGTTTGCAACCTGCAGATGGAGTATGGAAGGCTTTGGTACAACTGCAAACCTCAACGATTTGCCCTTGAAGCTGCAGCAGCAGGGAATCAACGTTCCTCACGAGATGGAAACATTTTTCGAGTATACGATTTCGCATTTAGGAAAGTCGTGGGTAATGCTTTTAGTGTTTTCAATAGTATTCCTCGTGCTTGCAAGAATAGTACTGGGGAAAATCGGCAAAGAAAATTCCTGAAGTATCGCAAAGGTGCTGCCTTCGCAGCATTTACCGCCGTATAGGTCAAGAGTTCAATCCTTTCCGTCTCCGCCATAACAAAAACCACACCGAAGGGTGTGGTTTTTTGTTTTGGCGGAGACGGAATTCCCGCCGCACCTTCGGTGCTGCGCAGTCCGCTTCGCTCAATTTCTGCGAGAGGGAATAACCAATCCCCTCTCGCACTAACCCCACGCGTTTTTTACACGGCAGTACACTTTGCCGCCAGACGGAGGAGTAATTCTATCTTCTGCGGAAAAGCCACGGCGGTTGCAACATGCCACCGGCATGTTGCCAAGAGCCGCCTTTCAAATCCCTTTATAATGCATAAAGCAAGTCCCCCATCATGCGATGGGGGACTTGTTTTATGGCGGAGAAGGAGGGATTTGAACCCTCGATACCCTTATGGGGTATACACGATTTCCAATCGTGCGCGCTCGGCCGGACTACGCGACTTCTCCGAGTACAAAAGTATGAACTTTTCAGCTTGCCTATTATAATTCAGATTTCGTCTAAAGTCAAGAACTATTTTTCTGTTTTTCGGTTGCAATTTTGCCCGCATAATGTCATATTAATTACAGTAATTTTTACGAGGTGGATTATGAGCAAAAAAGGCTGGATTATTATAAGCGGCACACTTGCCGCCGTTGTCATCGGACTTCAGGTCTATGAGATAGTCGCAAAAGGCGTAGTTGACACAGGGCATCTTATTCGCACGGGCATCATTATTCTTGCGCTTATCGCCTCCTTCATAAAGAAAAACAGCGGTTATTCCGACACCCACGCCATAAAGAAGGCCTATAAACGCGCCTATGGCGAGCTGGTGGGCAATGCCTTTGAGGGCAAGCCCGCTCAGGAAAAGATTTTCTATGCAGCTCTGCATAACCTGAATAACAAAAAGCCGAATGCCGCGCTGGACAAGCTTGAGGATTTGCGTGCCGACTGTGAAACCAACGATGAACGCTTTGCGGTGGAATTTTTCAGCGGAATGTGCAGCGATGACTTGGGCCGTTATGACATCTCCGTATCTCACTATGAACGCGCCGCGGCTATAAAGCACATAGCCGACCCGCTGATAAACGCAGGCTTCTGCTATGAAGAGCTGGGCAGCTTTGACCGCGCCCTTGAGTGTCTGCAGGCGGCCGTTGATATTGAGCCCGATGCCGTGGCATATAACAACATCGCCCAGGTTTATCTGGAAAAAGAGGATTATGAGAAGGCGCTGGAGTACGCGAATCTCTCCATTGAGCTGAATCCGAAGCGTGACGATTCACTATCTGCCGCCGCCATCGCCCACGCCATGCTGGGCCACGATGAGGAGTATAAGGAATACTTCCGCCGCTATCTTGCTGCAGGCGGCGAGGGCGCACTTGTTACACGCTATATCGAAATGATGAAATTCGAAGTTGAATAAAAACGAGCTTTATGCGCTTTCCCACAGAGTATCATATTTTTACATTTTATTCACCTTTAGCTTTACGCTTGTTGTATAATTAATGTATAATCAGCTTACAATCTTTAAGATAGGTGGAAATAATATGAATAAGAAAGCACTTATTGTTGAAGACGATATCAACATTGCCGAGCTCCTTATGCTTTATCTGGAGAAGGACGGCTTTGAGGTTCGCGTTGCCTACGACGGCGGCAAGGCTCTTGCCGAATTTGCGAGCTTTGAGCCCGACCTTATTCTCCTTGACATCATGCTCCCCGTCATGGACGGTCTGCAGGTCTGCAAGGAAATCCGCAAAACCTCCGGTGTTCCCATCATCATGCTCACCGCCAAGGGCGAGACAAGCGACAAGGTCGCGGGACTTAACATCGGCGCCGATGACTACATGACGAAGCCCTTCGAGGTCAGAGAGCTTCTTGCACGCATCCACGCGGTAATGCGCCGCACGGAGCCCGATGAATCCCCCAAGGAGAAAAAGCTTGTATATGACAAGCTGGTCATCAATCTCGACTCCTACGAGCTTATTGTCGACAACGTTAAGATTGATACTCCTCCCAAAGAGATGGAGCTTCTGTATCACCTTGCCGCATCTCCCAACATAGTTTTCACTCGCAACCAGCTTCTTGACGAGGTGTGGGGCTTTGACTATTTCGGCGACTCCCGCACTGTTGATGTTCACATCAAGCGCCTCCGCGAAAAGCTGGAGGGCGTCTCTGACAAGTGGTGTCTCAAAACCGTGTGGGGCGTCGGCTACAAGTTTGAAGTTGTGAAATGAAAAGTATTTATTTCCGGAATTTTTTAGCCACCGCCGTTCTGGTATTGAGTTGTTTTCTCATCATAGGCACGACCTTCTTTTTTCTCGGCAGGAGCTTTCTCATAAACGACACCGAGGACAGGCTTAATGACAACGCCGACGAAATAGCCCGCACCGCCTCCGCAATAATCCGTCAGGAGGAGCTGGGAAGCTGGGATTTGCGCATGACGATCAGCTCAATTGCCAGCAGCACGCGGAATCATATATTTATCTGTGATCAGGACGGCAATGTGCTGTCCTGTTCAGATTTGGTGCTGTACTGTCCCGAGCATCAGGGCAAGCAGCTTTCAACGGCCACCATGCGTGCCTTGGAGTTATCGGGAAGTCTTAACGAATTGAGCTCTCTTGACGGCTTTTATTCCGAGCAGAGGCTTGTTGTGGCAAAGCCAATTGAGCATGCCGACGAGGTCATCGGCTATGTCTTCGTCTCCTCGGAAAGCATGGCGCTTATGGGTGTGTGGCGCACCTTCATCGGTGTTGCCCTTGCGGTTTCCGCCGCGGTAATGCTCATAGCAATGCTCATGTCGCTGCTGTTTTCCAAGAAGCTGGCAGAGCCTCTGGATGAGCTGACACGCGCCTCCAGCAAGTTTGCCCACGGCGATTTCTCCGTGCGCGTGTACAATCCCGACCACCGGGATGACGAAATCGGAACGCTTTTAGATTCCTTCAATAACATGGCCGACTCTTTGGAGAAGTCCGACAAGCAGCGCCAGGAGTTCATAGCCAATGTTTCCCACGAGCTGCGAACTCCCATGACCACCATTGCCGGCTTTGCCGACGGCATCCTTGACGGCACCATTCCCAAGGAGCAGGAGGAGAAATATCTCCGTAAAATAGCTGACGAAACCCGTCGTCTTTCCCGTCTTGTGCGCAGTATGCTGGATGCTTCTCAGGCAGGCAGCCGCGCTCTTGACAAGACAAAGCGGACAAAGTTTGACCTTTCCGAGCTCACGCTCCAGACGCTTTTGAGCTTTGAGTCCAGAGCCACGGAAAAGAGTCTGGATGTTGATCCCCAGTTCCCCGAGGATCCCATTATGGTCATCGCCGAGCGTGACTCCATAACCCAGGTGCTGTATAATCTCACGGATAACGCCGTGAAGTTTGCGAAAAACGGCAGCACCATCAGAATACGCCTTTATAAGCGCGGCGGCAAAGCCTATGTATCCATAAAGAATAAGGGCGAGACCATTCCCCCGGAGGATCTCCCCTTCATATTTGACCGATTCCACAAATCCGACCGTTCTCGCAGTCTTGACAAAGACGGTGTAGGGCTCGGCCTTTATCTTGTAAAAACAATAATTAACAGTCACGGCGAGGATATCGGCGTGACCAGCCGCGACGGTGTGACGGAATTCGTCTTTACTTTACCGCTGGCATAGTGAGGTATATCCATGAATAATGATTGGTACAACAACGAGGGTTGGTACAGACCTCTGAATCAGCCTGTAAATCAGGCCGCAGCAAATCAGTCTGCGGCACAGAAGCCGCGGCGCAAGCCCTTCTACAAACGGCCCATTTTCTATATCGGCATCGGTCTGGCTGTGCTGATGTATTGTATTTTCTTTCTCGTGCTAATGATGAACAGGTTAGAGGCGTCTCCCTATTTCGATGACTTTGGCGACATACCCGAATACAGTATAGACGATGTAATGCCCGATGACTTCCGTGATTATTTAGACAATTATTACACCTCCACCACCGGCACACAGGCCGAGATTTACCTGCCAAAGGTGGATGACCGCGGTAGCCTGAAGCTCTCAATTGCCGACGGCGACAGCGACGCTTTGACTCTTCAGGAGCTGTACGACCAATGCACTCCGTCAATTGTGTATGTCAAGGCGGAGAAGCAGGATGGCACGGCATACAGCTGGGGCACGGGAATTATCGTTTCCGCAGACGGTTATATCATCACCAACACCCATGTCATTGATAAATGCGTCAATGCGGAAATCGGTCTCACCGATGGCTCCACCTATGAGGCAAAGCTGGTGGGAGCCGACAGCGTCAGCGACATTGCCATTCTCAAAATTGACGCTCAGGGACTCACCCCTGCGGTGTTCGCGGAAAGTGACACGGTCAACATCGGCGACGCCGCCATTGCCATCGGCAATCCTTTAGGCGAGAAATACCGGCTCACCATGACTAACGGCATCATCTCTGCCAAGGATCGCTCCGTCAATTATAACGGTGCTGTAATGAATCTCCTTCAGACCAACGCCGCCATTAACGAGGGCAACTCCGGCGGTCCCCTGTTCAATGACCGCGGTCAGGTGGTCGGCATTACAAACATGAAGATAATCTCCGCCGATTCCGGCGTTGAGGGCATCGGCTTTGCGATCCCCACCGACACCATCAAGTCTATCCTCTCATCTCTTATGGCTGACGGTGCCGTGTACGGACGCATTACCATAGGAATAACCGTGGGTGCAATTCCCGAGGAGGTCTCCGAGTATTACGGTATTCCCCGGGGGCTCTATATCTCCAATGTTGATTCAAGCTCTGATGCCGCAAAGCAAGGGGTCAAGGCAGGTGACATTATCACCGCTGCAAACGGTCAGGAGGTTTTCGCCACCGCTGATTTGGCTGGTATAAAGGACAGCATGGATGTGGGCGACACCATTACCTTCTCCATCTGGCGCGACGGCGAGACTCTTGAAATTGATGTAAAGCTCATGGACGCAAACGATATTTATAACTAACAAAAAAGGACACTTCCGGGAAGTGTCCTTTTTTGTTAGTTCAGCCTGTAGATTGCATAGTTCAGGTAGCCCGCGAATGCCACCCACAGAAGATAGGGCACCATGAGCCACCCTGCGCATTTGTTGATTCCGAAGAATTTGATTGCGGTAATAAGAATGAGCGCCCATAGGAGAACGAGCCATATAAACGCAAAGAGATAGGCTTCAAGGTTAAAGAATACTATGGACCACAGGAAGTTAAAAACCAGCTGCAGGGCGTAAAATATGAGCGCACCTTTGATTTCTCGCGGCGCCGCATCGGAGGAAGCAACGAGGTATGACGCGATGCCCATGAGTGTGTAGAGAATTGTCCATACCACGGGGAATAGCCACGCAGGCGGCGAAAGCGGCGGTTTTTTTATATACTCAAACATTATCATGTTGTCCTTTGTCAAATGGGTGGAAAGTCCGCCCACCGCCAAAGGAATGGCTATGCAGATTATAAGCAGTTTCCAGTTGATTTTCTTCATTTCATCACCCAATGTACTCTATGTGGACATGAGTGACAATATACGAAAAAGAAGCACACAGCGTGTGCTTCTTTTTTAGTCAAATATATGAGCAAAATATTCTTCGTAATCGTTGCAGTATCCGTCAAAGAACACCCGTTCGTGTTCATTTCTCACCTTGCAATACAGGCCGATTGCTCCGTGGTTTAGACCGATCTCTTCGTCCTCGCAGTAATAGCCCTCACAATTTTCATATTCCGAAATCAGCGAATTGCGGATGCTTTCCGCAATAAATTCCGCTTCGTTTTCCTCAAGATTGCTCATACCCACAATAACACTGCACAATTCCTGGTGCATGGCTATTTTCACAAACATCAGTGTCACATCCGCGGTGTGTCCCTCAAGCTCGAGCCTGTAAATATATGTTGCGCCCTCTTTGTCGCTCAGATTACTGTTTGGGTCTATCACATCGTACGGGGCTCCCAGCACCTCTTCGACCTCTTTTGGAGTCATGCCGTATTCCAGACCGTCAATCACCACAACCTTGCCGTAGTGAGCGGGCTTTGAGAGTATAACAATCGCAATTACTGCAAGCAGCACAATAGCAGCCGCTATTATCCATTTCGTACGCTTCTTCACAGTTTTTCTCCTTAACGGGATGATGTTTTCTACATAAATTAAACCACAGTGCCTTACAATCTGCAACAGAATTTTGCCCTCTTTGGGGCGATAAGTCAAATTCCCCGTATTTCTTCAAATACGGGGAATTGATGTTATCTGTGAAAAATCAGCTTTCCTTAATGGCTGCCTGTGCTGCTGCAAGGCGGGCGATGGGAACGCGGAAGGGGCTGCAGGAAACGTAGTCGAGACCGACCTTGTGGCAGAACTCAACGGAGGAGGGGTCGCCGCCGTGCTCGCCGCAGATGCCGAGGTGCAGCTCGGGACGGGTTGCGCGGCCCAGCTTGCAGGCCATCTCAACCAGCTTGCCTACGCCGGTCTGGTCCAGCTTTGCAAAGGGATCGTTCTCGTAAATCTTCTTGTCGTAGTATGCGCCCAGGAACTTGCCTGCGTCGTCGCGGCTGAAGCCGAAGGTCATCTGGGTAAGGTCGTTGGTGCCGAAGGAGAAGAACTCTGCTTCCTTTGCAACCTCGTCAGCGGTGAGTGCCGCTCTGGGAATCTCAATCATGGTACCCACGAGGTACTTCATGTCGATACCGCTTTCGGCAATGATTGCGTCAGCATTCTTGACAACAACGTCCTTGACGTACTTGAGCTCCTTAACCTCACCCACCAGAGGAATCATGATTTCGGGAACCATGTTCCACTCGGGGTGCTTCTTCTGAACATTGATAGCTGCGTTAATGACAGCGCGGGTCTGCATTGCAGCGATTTCGGGATAGGTAACAGCCAGACGGCAGCCACGGTGACCCATCATGGGGTTAAACTCATGAAGGGAAGCGATGAGAGCCTTGATAGCCTCAACGGGCTTGCCCTGTGCGTCAGCGAGAGCCTTGATGTCAGCCTCTTCGGTGGGTACGAACTCGTGGAGGGGAGGATCCAGGAAGCGGATGGTTACGGGGCAGCCTTCCATTGCTTCGTAAATGCCCTCGAAGTCAGCCTGCTGCATGGGCTGCAGCTTTGCAAGGGCTGCCTCGCGCTCCTCCAGAGTGTCGGCGCAAATCATTTCGCGGAATGCGGCGATTCTGTCGGAGTCAAAGAACATATGCTCGGTACGGGTGAGGCCGATGCCCTGTGCGCCCAGCTCACGTGCCTTTGCTGCGTCATAGGGAGTGTCGGCATTGGTGCGTACCTTCAGACGGCGGAACTCGTCAGCCCATGCCATGATGCGGCCGAACTCGCCTGCTATGGTTGCATCAACAGTGGGGATAATGCCGTCGTAAATCTTACCGGTGGAGCCGTCGATGGAGATGAAGTCACCCTCGCCGAAGGTCTTGCCTGCCAGCTGGAACTTCTTGTTTTCCTCGTCCATCTTAATGTCGCCGCAGCCGGAAACACAGCACTTACCCATGCCGCGGGCAACAACTGCTGCGTGGGAGGTCATGCCGCCGCGAACGGTGAGGATGCCCTGTGCAGCCTTCATGCCCTCGATATCCTCAGGAGAGGTCTCAAGGCGAACGAGAACGACCTTTTCGCCGCGCTCTTTCCATTCCTTTGCGTCTTCAGCGGTGAAGACGACCTTGCCGCAGGCTGCGCCGGGAGATGCGCCCAGGCCCTTGCCCATGGGGGTAGCTGCCTTCAGCGCAGCGGCGTCGAACTGGGGATGAAGCAGAGTGTCCAGGTTTCTGGGGTCGATCATTGCAACTGCTTCTTTTTCGCTTATCATGCCCTCGTCAACAAGGTCGCAGGCAATCTTAAGAGCTGCCTGTGCGGTGCGCTTGCCGTTACGGGTCTGGAGCATATAGAGCTTGCCGTTCTCAACGGTGAACTCCATGTCCTGCATGTCGCGGTAGTGGTTTTCAAGAGTCTTGCATACATTAACGAACTGCTCGTATGCTTCGGGGAATTTCTCTGCCATCTGTGCGATGGGCATGGGAGTGCGGACACCTGCAACAACGTCTTCGCCCTGAGCATTGGTGAGGAACTCGCCCATGAGCTTCTTCTCACCGGTGGCGGGGTCACGGGTGAATGCAACGCCGGTGCCGCAGTCATCGCCCATGTTGCCGAAGGCCATCATCTGAACATTGACAGCGGTGCCCCAGCTGTAGGGGATATCATTGTCGCGGCGGTAAACGTTTGCACGGGGGTTGTCCCAGCTGCGGAAAACTGCCTTGATAGCGCCCATAAGCTGTTCCTTGGGATCGGTGGGGAAATCTTCACCGATTTTGGACTTGTACTCGGCCTTGAACTGCATTGCCAGCTTCTTGAGATCCTCGGCAGTGAGCTCAACATCCTGTGTAACGCCGCGAGCTTCCTTCATTTCATCAATGAGCTGCTCGAAGTACTTCTTGCCGACCTCCATAACAACATCAGAATACATCTGAATGAAGCGGCGGTAGCAGTCCCATGCCCAACGGGCGTTGCCGGACTTCTTTGCCATAACGGCAACTACATCCTCGTTAAGGCCCAGGTTAAGAATGGTATCCATCATGCCCGGCATGGATGCACGGGCGCCGCTGCGCACGGAAACAAGCAGAGGATTTTCAAGATCGCCGAATTTCTTTCCGGTGATTTCTTCCATCTTTACGATGTACTCCATGATTTCTGCCATGATTCCGTCATTAATCTGGCGTCCGTCTTCATAATACTGGGTGCAGGCCTCGGTGGATATGGTGAAGCCCTGGGGTACGGGTAGACCGATGTTGGTCATCTCTGCCAGGTTTGCACCTTTGCCGCCCAAAAGCTCGCGCATTTTTGCGTTGCCTTCAGAGAACAGATACACATACTTCTTGCTCATTGTTTCTTGTCCTTTCTATTAAACCCGCCGGCACGCATATTTTTATGATGCCGGCGGAAAATTTTGCTTATTTGAGTTTGGCCTCCAGAGCGTCAATCTCGTCAGCAAGCACCTTGGGGAGCTTGTCGCCGAACTGTGCGTAGTACTCGCGGATGCCCTTGCATTCCTCAAGCCACAGCTCCTTGTCAACGCCCAGCAGGTCCTTCAGAGTCTCCATGGAAACATCGGTACCCTCAAGATTAATGTCCTCGGGCTTGGGCTCGAAGCCGATTTCGGTTTCAACCGCATCGTTCTCACCGAAGCAGCGGCCGAGAATCCATTCCACTACGCGGAGATTGTCGCCGAAGCCGGGCCACTGGAAGTTGCCCTGGTCATCGGTGCGGAACCAGTTGACATTGAAGATTTTGGGAGGATTGGAGAGCTTCTTGCCCATGTCAATCCAGTGCTGCCAGTAGTCGCCCATGTTGTAGCCGCAGAAGGGGCGCATTGCCATGGGGTCACGGCGGACAACGCCCACCTGACCGGTGGCTGCTGCGGTGGTCTCGCTGGCCATGATGGAGCCTACGAATACACCGTGGTCCCAATCACGGGACTGGTAAACCAGAGGAGCAGTCTTTGCACGGCGGCCGCCGAAGATGATGGCGGAGATGGGAACGCCGGTCTTGCCCTCAAATTCGGGGCTGATGCAGGGGCAGTTGATTGCAGGTGCGGTGAAGCGGGAGTTGGGGTGTGCGCCCTTGCTTCCGTCGGTGCAGTCCCACTTTTCGCCCTTCCAGTTTTCGGCGTTCTTGGGAGGATTCTTATCCATGCCTTCCCACCAAACGGTGTTGTCGTCAAGATTGCGGACAACATTGGTGAAAATGGTGTTCTTTCTTGTTGCTGCAAGAGCATTGGGGTTAGACTTGTTGCTGGTGCCGGGTGCAACGCCGAAGAAGCCGTTCTCGGGGTTTACTGCCCAAAGTCTGCCGTCCTCGCCGATGCGAAGCCATGCGATATCATCGCCCACGGTCCAGCACTTCCAGCCCTTTTCACGGTAAGCCTCGGGGGGAATGAGCATTGCCAGATTGGTCTTGCCGCAGGCGGAGGGGAAGGCGCCGCAGACATAGCGGATTTCGCCCTGAGGATTCTGAACGCCCAGAATCAGCATGTGCTCTGCCATCCAGTCCTCGTCACGGCCGAGAACGGAAGCAATACGCAGTGCGAAGCACTTTTTGCCCAGAAGGACGTTGCCGCCGTAGCCGCTGTTGACGGACATGATGGTGTTGTCCTCGGGGAAGTGAACGATGTAGCGCTTTTCGGGATCCAGCTCCGCCTTGGAGTGGAGGCCCTTGATGTAGTCGGGGCTGTCGCCCAGCTGGTCAAGGATTTCCTTGCCCATGCGAGTCATGATAGCCATGGAGAGAACAACATAAATGCTGTCGGTGAGCTCAATGCCGTACTTTGCGAAATCGGAGCCCACAACGCCCATGGAATAAGGGATTACATACATTGTGCGGCCCTTCATGGAGCCGTCGTATATCTCAAAGAGCTTTGCGTACATTTCTTCGGGGTCCATCCAGTTGTTGGTGGGGCCTGCGTCCTCCTGACGCTTGGAGCAGATGAATGTACGGCCTTCAACACGGGCAACGTCGTTGACATCGGAGCGGTGAAGGTAGCAGCCGGGAAGCTTTTCCTCGTTGAGCTTGATCATTTCACCGGTGGACATTGCGATTTTGCGAAGCTCTTCAAGCTGTTCTTCGCTGCCGTCAATCCAGACGATTTCTTCGGGCTTGCAGAGAGCTGCCATCTCGTCAACCCACTTGGTAATATGTTCATTAGCTGTTAATTTCATAGTATTTCCTCCCTTTCATAATTTCGATATTTACTATGATTAGACTAACACTTTTTTAAGCATTTTATCAATGCACTATGCTTACAAATTTTTTCATTTTATTTCGCAAATAGCGTCTGCTATTTTTGCAAAATCAACAATCGAGAGTACTTCTCCGCGGATTTTTGCATCAAATCCACAAGAAACAATGATTTGCTCCAGCTTCTCCTTGCCGATTTCACCGAAATTGGCAGACAGAGCATTGAGCAAAGTTTTACGCCGCATACCGAAGGCGGCACGCACCACACGGAAGAAGGTATCCCTATCCTTGACCTCCACGGGAGGCTTTTCTCTTATCTTGAGCCGGATAACGGAGGATGTAACCTTGGGTTGGGGAATAAAGCAGCTTGGCGGCACATCAAAGAGGATTTCAGGCTCCGCGTACCACTGCACCAAAACCGTAAAGGCACCGTAGTCCGCCGTGTTTTCTCTGGCACAGATGCGCTTTGCCACCTCTCTCTGTATCATAACCGTAATCGTGTCAAAGCATCCCGCCTCAAGAAACGCCGTTATGAGAGGGCTTGTGACATTATAGGGCAGATTTGCACAGACACAGGCTCGCATATCCCCGAATTTTTCTTTTACAAGCTGAGGCAGATTCTGCTTCAGCACATCGCCGAAAACTATTTCCACATTATCTCTGCCCGCTAAGGTTTCCTTCAGCACGGGCTTTAGGGCCTTGTCAAGCTCCACGGCCACGACCTTGCCCGCCCTCACGGAAAGCTGCTCGGTTAAACAGCCTATGCCCGGGCCCACCTCCATAACACCCGTGTTCTCATCAAGCATAGCCTCGTCGGCAATCTGCATGGGTACCCAGGCAGCGGTGAGGAAATTCTGCCCCATGGACTTTGAGAAACGGAAGCCGTGTCTTCCCAGAAGCTCCTTTATTTCGTTTATGTTAGTAAGATTCATCTGTTCTCCGTCTGTATCGTATGCATTTGATTATTATTTCTCACATTTTCTCCACTTTTCTTTGTGTCGCCAAAAAAGTGGCAAAAGAAACCCGACCAAGGGCTTATGCCCTTTGGAAACCTCGGTCAGCAGAAGTGTGGCGCACAGAAACCATATCCGCACTAAGCTTTAGTTCTCACGCCCCCGATGCAGACGCTTTCACACATCTTTACTTCCGCGCCACGGACATCTATACAGCTCCTGCAGCGAAAAGCCTAAGCTTTCATGGTTCCCTTGCTAAAGGGGCCTGTCGCCGCAGGCGACCGGGGGATTCCTGTTAAAGCCCGATTTTTTCAAAGGCCTGCCGCGCAGGATCGTGACCGGGCTCGGAGGACACCTTCACATTGCCGCGGTACACATAGCCTTTTCTTTTAAGAAGCGCCAGCATAGCCTTGTTCTTGCGATGAGTGTCAACGCGCATTTCGTGAATGCCCTTGCCTCGTGCGATTTCCTCCGCAAACTCGTAAATTCTTTCGGAAAGTCCCGTGCCGCGAAACTCTGCCGCAACGGCGGCACGATGCATCGTACAGTAGGGGCCGCTGCCGTGCCACTTTCCGTCGGTTAGGTTTACATAATCCTCCTCAGGCGTATCCGCCATGGTGAAGAAGGCGGCCATTCTTCCGCCGTACTCAATGACATAGCATATGCCCTTGGCGATATCTATGCGGAAGTTTTCCTCCGCGGGATATTCTCCCTGCCACTGGTCTACGCGGTGCTTTTTCAGGAGATTTCTCGCCTGACGCACAATGAGCATTATGCCCTCAAGATCATCCTCTGTTGCAAGCCGATAAGTAATCGGCTCCGTGAGCTTCATGCGGCTGCGCTCTTTCTTAATCTCCTCTATGAGCTTCAGGTCCTTTTTGTCCGTAAGCTCCAGCTTTTCAAAGAGGTCGAGGCGCTTGTCCATGGTGCGCTCAAGGCTCTTTTTTCTCCGCCACTCATCAACCTTTGCGTGGTCACCCTTAATCAGCACCTCAGGCACCTTTCTCCCCTGCCATTCCTCGGGGCGCGTGTACTGGGGATATTCAAGAAGTCCGTCCCAGTGGCTTTCACCGGTGAAGCATTCTTCGTCGGAGAGCACACCCGGCACCATGCGGCAAACGGAATCCGCAATCGCCATGGCGGCGATTTCTCCGCCCGTGAGCACAAAGTCTCCCAGGGAGATTTCCTCGTCAACACATTCTTCGATGAAGCGCTCGTCAATGCCCTCATAGTGACCGCACACGAGCACAAGATGGTCGTAGTCGTTTTTAAGGCGCTTCGCCGTCTCCTGATTGTAGGGCTTTCCCTGAGGCGACATATATATCACATGGCTTTTTCTGCCCTTTGCAGTTGACATAATATCATCAAGACAGGATTTCAGCGGCTGGGCCATCATGACGCAGCCCCAGCCACCGCCGTAGGGATAATCGTCAACCTGCATCTGCTTGTTTTCTGTGTAATCCCGTATCTGAACGCAGTTGATTTCCACAATTCCCTTTTTTGCCGCGCGTCCGATAATGCTTTCGTGCAAAACGGCGTTTACGGTGTCGGGGAATAAGGTCATAATGTCAATTCTCATGTTTACATTCCTTCGATAAGGTGAACTTTGATGATGCCCTTGGCGGCATCGGTTTTAAGGATGAATTCGGGAACTGCGGGAATAAGATGCTCCGTTTCACCCTTGACCACATAAATCGTGGAGGCAGGTGTTTCCATGATGTCCACGAGCTTGCCGATTTCGTCTCCCTTTTCGTCAATGACGGAGGCTCCCATGATGTCCTGAAGGAAGTAGGTGCCCCGGGGGAGCTTTGCATCCTTGCGGTCAATGTAGACGGTTTTGTTTTTGAGGCACATGGCGGCATTTACATCGGCGACACCCTCAAGGGACGCAATGAGCATATCCTTGTGAGGGCGGGATGAAAGCATCTTCACGGGCTTTTCGTCTATATAAACTGTTTTGAATTTTTTCATGAATTCGGGGCTGTCAAGCCATACCTGAATCTTGACCTCACCGCGCACACCGTGGGTGTTGACGATTTTTCCCGCTTCAATAAATCTCTGTTTATCCATAGCATAACCTCCATGGTTTCGATGCCTATTTATACATAGTATAATGTACCACAATATGCACATTTTAACAACAAAAAAGCTTGAAATAATTCAAGCTTTTCTCACTATTCTATGTAATTACGCGCCGCAGATATGCACTTATCCACGCATTTCAAGTTAAACGCCGCCGTAAGTTTTAAAAGCAGAGCTGTCACCGGTGGGGCTGACGCAGTAGAGACTATTTGAAGCGTCGCACCGTATCTAAAAAAAGCGCGAGTGTACTTGACTAACAGAGCTGTCACCGGTCGGGCTGACGCAGTAGAGACTATTTGAAGCGTCGCACCGTATCTAAAAAGAGCGCGAGTGTACTTGACTAACAGAGCTGTTACCGGTCGTGCTGACGCAATAGCGATTATTTGAAGCGGTGCACCGTATCTAAAAAAAGCGAAAAATCCGAGCCCTGAAGCTCGAATTCTTCGCTTTTTCAGGTTTTAGTCCATAATATCGACGGAAACCTTTTTGCCCTTTCTCTGGGCAACAGCCCGCATAAGGATACGAATCTCTTTAACGATTCTGCCCTGCCGGCCAATGACCTTGCCCATGTCGCCGTCAGCAACGCGCACTTCAAACACGGTTTCGCCGTTGGCAACGCGCTCGGTCACAGATACCTCGTCGGGATGATCGACTAAGCTCTGTACAATATAGGTCAAAAGTTCTTTCATGCAGGTAGTTTCTCCTTATTAGGCCTCAACCTTCTTAAGCAGGCCGCGAACGGTATCGGTAGGCTGTGCGCCGTTATCGATCCAGTACTTAGCGCGCTCCATGTCAACCTTAATCTTCTCTGCGCCTTCTGCCATGGGATCGTAAGTGCCGATTTCTTCGATGAAGCGGCCGTCACGAGGGCTGCGGGAGTCAGCAACGACGATGCGGTAGTAGGGAGCCTTCTTTGCGCCCATTCTGCGAAGTCTGATCTTTACCATTTATGTTTCACCTCCATTTTTCTATTCGCTTTAAAATTGCGTTTTCGATATTGCGTCAGCCCGACCGGAAGCATTTCCGCAGGTTTCACAATATCTCTATATTACAAGTACGAAATCGTACAGGTAAACTGATTAAAATAGTCCGCCGAGTCCGCCGAAGCCGCCTCCGCCCATTTTGCGCTGGAGTTTCTTCATGCTCTTGCCTGAGAGCTGCTTCATCATGGTCTGCATTGCGGAAAACTGCTTCAGAAGGCGGTTTACATCCACAACGGAGGTACCGCTGCCTGCGGCAATGCGCTTTTTGCGGCTGGAGTTCAGGACCGAGGGATTTTCTCTCTCCTTGGGAGTCATGGCGAGAATGATTGCCTCAATGTGGGCCATTTCCTTTTCGTCAACCTTGGCACCCTTGAGCGCCTTGGCATCCACACCGGGAATCATACCAACGAGGTCGTTGAGGTCGCCCATGCCGCGGAGCTGGCGCATCTGGTCCAGATAGTCCTCAAGAGTAAAGCGGTTTTCCTTCATCTTCTCCGCAAGCTCAAGGGCCTTCTTCTCGTCATAGGTCTGCTCGGCCTTTTCGATGAGAGTGAGAACATCGCCCATGCCAAGGATTCGGCTTGCCATGCGGTCGGGGTAGAAGGGCTCAATCTGGTCGAGCTTCTCGCCCACGCCGATGAACTTAATGGGCTTGCCGGTGCTGGCCTTGATGGATAGGGCCGCGCCGCCTCGCGCATCGCCGTCAAGCTTTGTAAGCATGACGCCCGTTACGCCGAGAGCATCGTTAAAGGCGTTTGCCGCATTCACCGCGTCCTGGCCTGTCATGGCGTCAACCACCAGCAGGATTTCCGAGGGCTCAACGGCTTCCTTGATGTTCTGAAGCTCATTCATGAGCTCCTCATCTATGTGGAGTCGGCCTGCGGTATCGAGAAACACCAGGTCGTTGCCGTGCTTCTTTGCGTGTTCAATGGCAGCCTTTGCGATATCCACGGGGTTTGTGGTACCCATCTGGAACACGGGGATGTCAAGCTGCTTGCCCACGGTTTCCAGCTGCTTGATTGCGGCGGGACGGTAGATGTCACAGGCAGCCAGCAGAGGGCGCTTGCCCTGCTTGCGCATATATGCGGCGAGCTTTGCGCCGTTGGTGGTTTTACCTGCACCCTGAAGACCCACCAGCATAACAACGCTGGGGCTCTTGGAGCCGATGGAAAGGCGCTGGTTTTCGCTGCCCATGAGCTTAACAAGCTCTTCGTTGACTATTTTGATTACCTGCTGCGCGGGAGAAAGGGCCTCGAGAACGTCGCTGCCTGATGCTCGCTCGGTAACATTTTTGGTAAATTCCTTGACTACCTTGTAGCTTACGTCAGCCTCCAGAAGCGCCATGCGCACTTCCTTCATGGCTTCCTTTACGTCGGCGGCAGTAAGTCTGCCCTTGCCGCGAAGCTTTTTAAAGGCAGCGGAAAGCTTATCGGACAATGATTCAAATGCCATTTTTCTTCCTCGCTTTCGTCTGTCTTAAACTCTTTTGCGTCAGACGGAGCCGAACGCAAATCATACCTTCAAGCTGTCAAGCTTAGTCTGAATACTTCCGTTGAGGGCGCCCATTTCCATGAGCTCCCGCTCAATTTCGTCAATCTGCTCATTGCGCTCCATAAAGCGCTTTATGAGTCCCGTTTTTTCCTCCACCTCGGTAAGCATTGCCTCGGCGCGCTTGATGATATCCCAAACGCCCTGACGGGAAATCCCGCTCATTCCGGCAATCTCCGCAAGAGAATAGTCCTCATTGTAGTGCAGGTCAAAGTATTCACGCTGCTTGTCCGTAAGCAGTTCGCCGTAGAAATCAAACAGCATGGCATTCTGAATTCTGCTGTTTGCCATGGCGCAATACCCCCTGTAAAGCATTTTGACTTTACAGAGTATACTCTCCCATTGCCAATCTGTCAAGCATTTTTCCTTTGCACATTAAAAATATTTTTATTTAATGATATTTCTCATACATCTTCGTTTTCGCATAACAAATACCGATGCTGGCAAAACTGTAATTTATGTACGAAATACGGAGGTATTTGCATGGAAAACAAAAAGCTTTTCGACATAGGCGCATCATCTGCCCGTCTGTATAAGGCAGACCGCAGAGAAAGAAGCCGAAAGCTGTGCGAGGCTATAGAGGCGGCTGTTCATAAAATAAACGCCGCATATAAGCTGGCGGAGGACATGGCCTCGGAGAATTCAAAAGTACCCAAGTCTGCAGAATGGCTCTTGGATAACCGCTATCTTGCGGTGCGTGAGGCAAAGACGGCTGCGGCGGATATTTCCCGGGAAAAGCAGCTGCGTGCAGCAGAAGATGGCGTCGTGTCCATGCTTCTTTGCCGTTCCCTTGTGAATTCCTGCGGCGGAAGGATTAATTCAGAGGTCTGCCGTGAATTTTTGCAGGGCGTTCAGAGCTTTACGGTTTTGCCCCATAAGGAGCTGTATCTTTTCCCGGCCTTTCTCCGTGCCGCCCTTGTAATAAGTCTTTCCTCCGCCGTTTCCCGTCTGTCCGACGATGCGGAGGAGATTTCCGCCCTCATAAGCTCTCTCCGACAGGTTTCCTCCATGGATATGCAGAGTCTTTTGGAAAGCGTTGATGTCTGCGAAAGGCTGCTTATGTCCGATCCTGCAGGCATCTATCCCCGCATGGAGGACAGCAGCCGCGCCTATTACCGCCGCCGCCTTTGCGAGCTGGCAAGAGAACAGGGCATGGAGGAATACCGTCTTGCGGAAAAGCTTCTGGAAACCTGTAAAAATTCCCGGGGTGAGGCTCGTCATGTGGGATTTCATCTTATGCCGCGGAAGGAAAAGAAGGGTTACTGGTACATCACTGCCAACATTCTTTTGTCTCTGTCTGTTACGCTTCTCTGCGGCTTCATCTCCCACAGCTTTGTGGCGGCACTGCTTCTGTTTCTCCCCATAACGGAGCTGACAAAAGCTCTTCGGGATAACATTGTCCTGCAATATATAAGTCCCGTGCGTCTGCCGAGGCTTGACCTTTCCTCCGGTGTTCCGGAGGAGGGCAAAACCGTCTGCGTTGTTTCCGCACTTCTCACCCACAGAGACAGCGCCGAAAAATTCACGGCAAATCTCGAGGATTTTATGCTGTCAAACCGCAAGGGCGGAAAAAATCTCCTTTTCGGAATTCTCGCGGATTTGCCCGAGGCGAAAACCGCCGTCACCGACAAGGACGCGGCGCTGATTTCCTCCGCCGTAAAGAGCGTGGAGGCTCTCAACAGGAAGTACGGCGGAGGCTTCTATCTTTTTCTTCGTCCCCGCAGAGAGGATAAAAAGCTCCGGAGCTACTGCGGCTTCGAGCGCAAGCGGGGCGCCGTATTGGCTCTTGCAAAGCTCCTCTGCGGAAAAGAGTCAGAGCTTCGTGTTGCCGCAGGCGATGCCTCCGCGCTTCAGGGAACACGGTTCATCATCACTCTTGACTCGGATACAAGGCCCTATCCCGATTCCCTCACAGAGCTGATCGGCACCATGCTCCATCCGCTTAACGCTCCCGTGCTTGACCGTGAGCGCGGCATGGTCATTGCCGGCCACGGTATTCTCCACCCCCGCATGAGCACGACTCTGCGCTCCGCCTCCGCAACGGATTTTTCCCGTCTTTTCGCGGGTATCGGCGGCAGCGAGCCCTATTCCGTGCTCTGCGGTGAGCTTTACATGGACTTGTTTCGCCGCGGCGGCTTTTCCGGCAAGGGCATCATTGATGCCGAGTGCCTTGTTGTCTGCTCCGAAAAGCATCTGCCCTGCGGAAAAATTCTCTCCCACGACGCACCGGAGGGTGCCTATCTTCGAGGCGGCTATGTCAGCGATCTTGAGTTTTCCGACAGCTTTCCCGTCTCCCCCATATCCTACTACCGCAGAAGCCACCGTTGGATTCGGGGCGATTGGCAAAACGCCGGCTTCATATTCAGGCGAAGCTCGGATTTGCCCGATATTGAGCGTTTCAGACTATGCGACTCTCTGCGCCGTTCTCTTGTTCCCGTGCTCACCTTCATCTCGGTTTTTCTGGGATTACTATACCCTGAGCGCGGTTTGATTCTTGCCGCATCCGCGGCTCTGCTGTCTCTGTGCACCCAGCTTCTCATTGCCATCACCGACTTTTTCGCTCTCAACAGCGAAAATGTTCGCCGCCGCTATCACAGCAGGCTGTTCCACGGTTTAGGTGCGGCATTTCTGCGCACCTTTGTGCGTCTGTGGTTTTTGCCCTATGAGGCGTGGATTTCCCTATCCGCCGTCTCGGTGAGTATGTGGCGTATGTGCCTTTCCCATAAGAATCTTCTGCAATGGGAAACTTCTGCCCAGTCCGACCTTAAAAAGCGAAGTCTTTCCGCCTATGTGCTGAACATGTGGTTTGCAGTGGTATCGGGTGCTGTGCTATTTGTCTTTTCACCCTCGGTGCTGGGAAAGGCCGTGGGACTTTTCTGGATATGCGCTCCCCTGTGCGCCCTTGCTCTGTCCGTTCCCGCAAAGCCCGTCTACGAGCTTCCCTCATCGGAGAGAAAGTATCTCATGGGCTGTGCCGCGGATATATGGAGCTATTTTGAGAGCTTCTGCACCGCAGGGGATAATTACCTTCCCCCCGATAATTTTCAGGAGCAGCCGCCTGTGGGGCTTGCCCACCGTACCTCCCCCACCAATATCGGTCTTGCCTTGGTGTCCGCGCTCTGCGCCCTGGATTTGGGCATTGACCACGGTGCGGCTCTGCCTCTCATCGGAAATATGCTTGATACTCTGGAGCGTATGCCGAAATGGAGAGGACATTTCTACAACTGGTACGATACTCTGTCACTGCGCCCCCTGTCTCCCCGCTATATTTCCACCGTTGACAGCGGCAACCTCTGTGCGAGCCTCATAGCTCTAAAAAACGGTCTGATTGAGCATCACCGCCCCATTCTTGCAAGACGGGCTGCGGCGCTGATTGCTCCCATGGATTTTTCGCCCCTCTACGACCGCAGGCGCTGTCTTTTCCGCATTGGTGCGGATTTGGAGAAAAACGAGCTTTCTCCGGCTCATTATGACCTGCTGGCAGGAGAGGCACGGCTCACCGGCTATTTGGCGGTTGCCAAAGGGGATGTGCCGAAAAAGCACTGGCGGGCTTTAAGCCGCGCCCTGCGCCGCAGTGACGGCTATACGGGTATGGCAAGCTGGACAGGCACCATGTTTGAATACCTCATGCCGGAGCTGTTTCTTCCCCTCTGCCCCGACAGCCTCATATATGAAACCGCACGCTACTGTCTCCATGTTCAGCAGAAGCGAAAAAGTCCCACGGGGGTGTGGGGCATATCCGAAAGCGCCTTTTTCTCTTTGGATTCCGCCCTCAATTACCGCTACAAGGCTCACGGCTGCGGCGATTTGGCATTAAAGCGCGGTCAGGATGCGGAGCTTGTAATCTCCCCCTATTCCACCTTCCTCGCCCTTGCGGCAGAGCCGCGCTCCGCCATTAAAAATCTGCACCGTCTTGAGGAAACGGGTGCATCGGGGCGCTTCGGCTTTATAGAGGCAATTGACTTCACCGCCTCACGCAGCGGTGCAGGCGGTGAAAGGGTGCGCTGTTACATGGCGCATCATTTGGGCATGAGTATGCTCTCCGTGACGAACCTCATTAAAAACGGCATTGTCACCCGACGCTTCATGGCAGAGCCCTGTATGCGAGCCTACAAGGCTCTTCTCGAGGAAAAGCTCCCCTTAAATTCCCCCGTTTTACGGCTTGCGGAGGCCGCCGACAAGGGTGAGCGAAAAAAGACCTCTCCCTGGACTCTGCGAGACAGCGCCGTTGATTTTGAAAATCCCTGCTGCACCATGCTGTCTAACGGCAAATATAATATTATGTCAACCGAATCGGGTATTACCCGTTCAACTCTTGGAGATATGCTCGTATATTCCGCGCCCCGAAGTCCCATAGGCGACGGTCACGGCGCGGAGCTCTATTTTGAATGTGAGGGCCGCCGCCTTTCGCTGCTTCCTCAGGCAAACGAGGAGTATGAAAGCTGCCTGTGGGAGCTTGGTCAAACACAGGTAATCCACCGTCTCCGCCGAGAGGGTATGGAAAGCGTTTGCCGACTTGCCGCGGCAGGAAGCGAGAATGGTGAGCTCCGCTTTGTTTCCCTTTGCTCCGACAGGGAATTATGCGGAAAGCTGGTTTTCAGCTTTGAGCCCGTGCTGGCGGATTATTCAGATTATGTTAACCATCCCGCTTATTGGCGTTTAGGCCTCACCGCCCATATGGACGGCGATGTTCTCCTTATCCGCCGCCTGCCGCGGGGTAACAGCCCCGAATACTGGCTTTGTCTTGCCTGCAGCAGGAAAATGAGTGTAAGCGCGGACCGCTGCGGCGCTCTCGGCGCTCTTTCCGCACCCTATGTAAGCGCCTCCGCAGAGCTTCAGCTTTCCCCCGGGGAAAGCTGCGAGCTTCGTTTTGCTCTCTGCGTTGCGGAGCAGTGCGAAGCCGCCTATGTAGGGGCGCAGCGTATGTTGTCCGCAGGCTCTGCTGACTTTGGCGCAATCCCCTCAATGTGCGCTGCCCGTCTGTGTCTCGGTAAAACGGAGTACGGCAGTGCTATGGGTTTATTGCGCAGTCTCATGTTCCCACGGCAGCTTAAAAAGCCTTGGTATTCCAAGGAAAGTCTTTGGAAATACGGAATTTCCGGTGATTTTCCCATTGTATATGTCCCCTATGAAACCCACAGTGAGGACATCAGAAAGGCGGTTCTTCAATTCTGTCTTCTGCGCTTATGCGGTGTAAATGCAGACCTTGCCATGGTGGCGGATGAGGGCGGCGAATATACCCGTCCCCTGCACAGCCTTGTGAGGGATATTCTCACGGAGCAGGGGCTTGAGCCCTTACTCGACTGCCACGGCGGCATCCATCTGATTCCTCCGGAGGCAGTGGAGGCCGTCAGCAACTGTGCCTCTGCAATTTTCGGTGAAGCGCCGCCGATGCGCCGCCGTCATGTGCGCTACTATCTTCCCGAATCCGCACCACGCAGGAGCGACACTCTTCCGAAATATGAATACGCCAAAGACGGGAGCTTTGTATTTTATGTAAACCAAAGTCTGCCCTCACGCGCTTGGTCACAGCTTCTCACGAACGGACGCTTCGGCTGCATTGCCGCCGACAGCGGCACGGGCAATATATGGTACGGTAACGCCCGGGAGTGTAAAGTAAATCCGTGGCTCAATGATCCCTTTGCGGTAATAGGACCTGAAACTCTTGAATTCAGCGCCAACGGACACCGCTGCAGTCTCTTTGCCGCCAATGACGGAATACCCTGCCGTGTGAAGTACGGCTTCGGCTATGCCGTGTGGGAAAAGCGCATAGGTGACGGTGCCTTCCGATGCACCGCCTTCGTTCCCGAAAAGACGGATGCTCGGGTGCTGATTGTCGAAAATCTCGGTGCGGCGGCAGGACAGCTTTGCTGGAAAACCTCCCTCATTCTCTCTGACAGCGACAAGGATGCTCTGGCGGTGTCTTCAAATTATGTAAACCGCATTTTTCATGCCTCATCCGCCCGTTTTCCTTATGACAGGGACTTTCTCATTGCCTCGTCAAGCGAGGCAATCGGCTGGACGGGTGACGAGCTTTCAGCGCTTCGGGGTGAATATGACGGCAAAACCTCTTTCATCAGTTCTCCCTGCTTTGCCGCAGTCTATGCCGATACCCCCGTTCTGATTCTCGCCTGCGGCTTCTGCTCCGAAGAAGAGATTTCAGACTTATGTAAACCTGATACGGCATTCGCCGAATTTGAGCTTACAAAGAGTCATTGGCGCAGCACTGCAGGCGCATTACGCCTTGATTGTCGTGAAAAGGCTTTAGCGCATTATATGAGTGGCTGGGCGGCATATCAGACCATAGCCTGCCGGCTCATGGGGCGCAGCTCGGTTTATCAAAGCGGCGGAGCCTTCGGCTTCCGTGACCAGCTTCAGGATGCGGTCAATCTCCTGCTCATATCCCCGAAATATACACGGGAGCAGATATTAAAATGCTGCCGCCATCAGTATGTTGAGGGGGATGTCATGCACTGGTGGCACGAGCTTCCCAACGGCGACAGAGGTGTACGCACCCGATGCTCCGACGATTTACTGTGGCTTGTGTGGGCGCTCTGCGAGTATATCGAAAAGACAGACGACATGAGCTTCTGTCGGGAGCTTGTGAATTATGTAAACTCACCTGTGTTGGCGGAGCAGGAGCGTGACCGCTACGAAGCTCCCGAGGCATCCTCTCTCTGCGAAACGGTAATCGACCACGCCAAGCGCGCCGTTGACCTCTGTATCTCCAGAGGAAAAGGCCCTCACGGTCTGCTGTTTTTCGGCAGCGGCGACTGGAATGACGGCATGGACAGAGTCGAGGGTGAAAGTGTGTGGCTCAGCTTTTTCTTTGCAAACACGGTAAAACGCTTTTCCGACCTGCTCATTTTGTTATGTAAACCTGATGCTCATTACTACCGCGGCATTGCCGAGTCGGTGTGCCGCAGCGCCGATGAGGCCTGGGACGGCGCGTGGTATCTCCGTGGCTACTGGCCCGACGGCACGGCGCTGGGCTCTTCAAAATCCGAAGAGTGCCGCATAGATTCTCTTTCCCAGAGCTGGGCGGCCTTCTGCACAGGCACATCAAACAGCCGCATAGACATGGCACTGGAAAGTGCTCTGCGTGAGCTTTACGACCGGGAAAACGGCATTGTGAAGCTCTTTACTCCGCCCTTTACCTCCGGTGAGCGCAACCCGGGATATATCCGAAGCTACGGCGCAGGCTTCCGTGAAAACGGAGGTCAGTACACCCACGGAGCGATCTGGCTTGCCATGGCCTGCATAAAGCGGGGAAGACCGGAGGATGGCTGGAGCATTCTCCGCGACCTTCTCCCGGAGAATCACGACCTCCGCCGCTATATGGCGGAGCCCTTTGTCATACCTGCGGATGTCTATTCCGCCCACGGGCATACTGGTGAGGCAGGCTGGACCTGGTACACGGGCTCCTCCGGCTGGTATTTCAGGGCGGTGTGCGAGGAGCTGCTGGGACTGAAGCTTTGGGGCGGCAGACTGTATATACGCCCTGCCCTCCCCGAGGCTTTCCCAAGCTGCCGAATTCGTCTCGGCAGGCTCAATATTGAGATCAACGAGGAGGAAATAACCGTAAACGGCGAAAAATACGACGGAAAAGGTATACCATACGGAGGATAATTGTGGTATAATAGTTTATTAATAATGAATTCAATAGTCCCGTCAAAGGAGAATTGAAAATGGAAACCGTCAGAACAGAGATATTGCCGGGCGTAAGCCTCACCTGCCTGCACACGAAAAAATTCAAAACCGACTGCATGAGCATAAACCTGCTTACGCAGCACCGGCGCGACACTGCATCCCTGAACGCAGTTCTCCCCTATGTTCTGCGCCGCGGCACCAGATACCATCCCGACATGGAGAGCATCTCCGCCGCGCTTGACGAGCTTTACGGCACCTGCATTGAGCCCGTCGTGCGCCGCATAGGTGAAATTCAATGCATCGGCTTTTACGCCAATATGCCGTCAACGGCCTATCTCCCCGGCAGGGGTGTCATGCGCAGCGCCGCCGAGCTTATGTGCGAAATGCTGCTTTCCCCCAACACCAAGGGCGGTCTGCTTCTCCCCGCTTATGTTGACAGCGAAAAGGAAAAGCTGTTAGAGCGCATCCGCGGCCGTGTCAACGATAAAATCGGCTATTCCGTTCAGCGTTTATATGAGGAAATGTGCTGCTATGAGGACTTTGCCGTTCCCCGTCTCGGCACGGAAAGCGGCGCCGAGGGCATATATTATCAGAAGCTCACGAAGCATTATCGCAATCTCATTTCCACCTGCCCCGTGGAGATTTTCTACTGCGGCAGTGAGGCGCCCGAGGCAGTGGCGGAGGTGTTCCGCGATGCACTCTGCGGTATGCCCAGAGGCGAGCTCGACTATGAAATCGGAACGGATATCCGCATGAACGCATTGGGAAACGAGCCGAGGTACTTCACCGAGGAGCTGAATGTAACTCAGGGCAAGTTGGCTCTCGGCTTCCGACTCGGCGAATGTATGGAGGAGCCCGATATTGCCGCCATCAGCGTATTCAACTGTGTCTATGGCAGCGGAGTAACCTCCAAGCTGTTTATGAATGTCCGCGAAAAGCTGTCCCTGTGCTATTTTGCCACCAGCACCGTAGACACCCACAAGGGACTCATGTGCGTATTTTCAGGCATTGATTTTGACAAATACGAGGATGCCAAGGCCGAAATTCTCGCCCAGCTTGAGGATGTGAGAATGGGCAATATATCCGATGAGGAGCTCAATGCCGCAAAAACGGGCATTGCCTCATCTCTGCGTGTAATCCCCGATTCCGCCGGGGATTTGGAGGGCTTCTGGCTTGCCAATATTATTGACGGACTTGATTATGAGCCCGAGGAATTAGCGGAGCTGTGCGAAAATGTTAGCCGCGAGGATGTAATCGCCATTGCCGACAGCGTGGTGCTTGACGCTGTGTATTTCCTCCGGGGAAACGGAGAAGAAGCTGATGATGAAGAGTAAAGAGTACAGAAAAATCGGCGAGACCGTGTATGAGGGTGTTCTCCCCAACGGTCTCACCGTTATTGTAATTCCCAAGCCGGATTTCAAAGAAGGCTATGCCGTTTTTGCCACCAGCTACGGCGGAGCCTGCCGCCGCTTCAAGCTCAACGGAGTATGGTATGATACACCTGCCGGTGTTGCCCATTTCCTTGAGCATAAGATGTTCGATATGCCCGACGGCGACAACGCCTTGAGCACACTTTCAAAGAACGGCGCCCAGCCCAATGCCTTCACCTCCGGCGATACAACGGCATATTACTTTGATTGCAGCACGGGCTTTGAGGAGAATCTGCGGATGCTGCTGCGCTTTGTTTCCACGCCCTATTTCACCGAGGAGAGCGTTGCCAAGGAGCAGGGCATCATCGGGCAGGAAATCGGCATGGGCGACGATGATCCCTACCGCTGTGCCTATTATTCTCTTTTGAAGCTGCTGTATGAGCACAATCCCATGAGAGATGAGGTCGCGGGTACCGCGGAGAGCATTGCGGAGATAACCGCCGACACTCTCTATGCCTGCCATGCCGCCTTCTATAATCCCACGAACATGGTGCTCTGCGTTGCAGGCGATTTTGACCCGCAGCGCATTTATGAAATTGCCCTTGAGGAGCTGGGCAGCATGGAGGGCTCAAAGCCGGAGGTGGACTTCGGCGAGGCGGAATCCGCATTTCCTCTTGAGAGCTATACCGAAAGCCGCATGGAGGTCTCCGCACCCCAGTTTTTCATTGGCGCAAAGGTAACACCCGTGCTCAAGGGCAAGGAGCTTTTCCGTCAGAAAATCGTTTCCCAGCTTGCCTTGAGAACGCTCTTCGGCGCGTCGGGCAAATTCTATAACAGTCTTTATTCCCGTGGTCTTTTAAGCCGGGATTACGGCTATGAAACCGACTATGCGGCAGGCACGGCCACTATCATTTTCGAGGGCGAGAGCAAGGACCCCCAAGCGGTGCTTCAGGAGATAAAGTCCGCCGTGGCGGGCGTGCGTGAAAACGGTCTTGATAAAGAGCTGTTTGAGCGCATAAGAAAAGCCTCCTTCGGCTCAAGACTCCGCGGTCTTGAGAGCTTTGACACTCTGTGCCTTTCCCACATGGACGGCTGCTTTGAGGGCTATGATCCGTTAGACAGCTTTGAAACCCTTGAAAATATTGATATCCGCGAGTGTGAGAGCTTCCTCACAGAGTATTTGGCAGACGACAGACTTGCCATGTCTGTGGTACTGCCGCTTAAATGAGGTGCATTATGAATCTTCTTACAGCAACTATGATGCGAGGCGCCGAAATCAGCTTCCCCATGTTCGGGGATTTTTCGGTTAATCCTCCCGCATCCTTTAATCTCTTCGGCAAGCCCATTTATTTTTATGCGGTAATCATCGCCTGCGGCATGATTCTTGCCGCGCTGTACTGCGCAAAGAGTGCGCCCCGTTTCGGTCTTACGGAGGACAACCTGTATGACTTTATCATCTGGGCGATTCCCCTGTGTGTCATCGGCGCAAGGCTTTACTTTGTGGCCTTTAAATGGGATTACTACTCGGAAAACTTCGGCGAAATAATCGCCATATGGAACGGCGGTCTCGCCATATACGGCGGTGTTCTCACCGGCATTATCGTCGCCCTGATATGGAGCAGAGCAAAAAAAATCCCCTTCTTCGCTTTGACAGATTTGGCCTCCTTCGGTCTCTTAATCGGCCAGGCTGTGGGCCGTTGGGGCAACTTCATGAACCGTGAGGCCTTCGGCGCGGAGACGGATATTTTCTGCCGCATGGGGCTCACCTATCCCGGTATGGAAACAGTGTATGTCCACCCCACTTTTCTTTACGAAAGCCTCTGGAACTTAATCGGATTCATTCTCCTTCACATCTGGGTAAAGAAGGGTAAGCGCAAATATGACGGACAGGTCTTTTGGCTGTACATATTCTGGTACGGTCTCGGCAGAGCATGGATCGAGGGGCTCCGCACCGACAGTCTGTATATTGGGCAGACGGATATCCGCGTATCCCAGCTTCTTGCCGCCATAAGCGCCGCTGCCGCGCTGGCAATTCTTATAGTCAAGGCCGTAAAGAAACCTGACCCCGCGAAAATGTTCGTTAACCGTCAGGAGGAAGGAGCTTAATCATGGCAAACTATACAAGCATGATAAAGGGTACTATCAGAGCCATCGGCAATAAGGCAAAGAGCATTGCCGAGACCGATGCCGTGAGAGATGCCTATGACCGCAGCACCACCACCGCAAGATGCTATGCGAATATTGCGAAGCTCAATGTCCTGATAAACGGCGAGTTAGAGGACCAGCAGAAGGTTTTCAACGAAATCGGTCGCCTGTACTATGAGCTGAACAGGGGGAATTCTCCCGAGCATTTTGAGGAGCTATTCTCAAAGGTCAGCGAAATGGACGAAAAAATAGAGGTCATGCGCGAGGAGCTTGCGGCGGCAAAGGCCGCCATTGAGGCCTCCCGTTCAGGAGCGCTTGAGTATAAAAGTGAGGATAATGACAATGATGAATGATAAGGTGCTTAAATGCCTTGAGGAGCGCCGTTCCGTGCGCAGCTACAAGGCCGAGCAGATTTCCGATTCCCGGCTTGAGGCCATTCTTAAGGCAGGCCTTTATGCCCCCACGGGAATGAACAGACAGTCACCCGTTATGGTGGTTTTTCAGGACAGGGAAATTATCGCAAAGCTCTCCGAGCTCAATGCCCGGGTAATGGGCAGCGATGCCGATCCCTTCTACGGTGCTCCCACCGTAATTATGGTTTTGGCCGATAAAAATGTCCGCACTTGGGTAGAGGACGGAGCTTTGGTAATGGGAAATCTCATGAACGCGGCACACGCCGTGGGCGTGGATTCCTGTTGGATACACAGAGCGAGGGAGGTTTCCGAAATGCCCGAGGGCAGAGAAATTCTCCGCAGCATGGGCATAGGCGACGAATATGTCGGCGTGGGCAACTGCATTCTCGGTTATGGCGCCGGCGAATATCCGGAGGCTCGTGAGCGCAGGCCCGGGCGAGTTTTCAGATATTAAAATAAAAAAGACAGGCACAGCCTGTCTTTTTTATTTTATGAACATCATATTGAGGTCGCATACACCGTTTATTCCGGGGACGCTTCCGCTGAAGGAGCACTGCCAAATGTCGTGGGCATAGTAGCAGTACGGATAATCTCCGGGACAGGCGCACCAGAACATATAGTCCGTAAGGCGCGCCAGCTCATAGCCGTAGTAGCCGGTGTCAAGATTAAAGTAAACACCTGCCTCATATCCGGCATCCCTCACGGTTTCGCAGAAGGCCTCCGCACAGCTTGTCATGGTGTCGCCGTCAAGCTCATAGGCTCGGCCACCCTCTATGCGTTCCCAGTCGATGAACACGGGGAGCTTAAGCTCTGCTCCGTCAATGAGCGACAGAGCAAACTCCGCTTCCTCAACGGCCTCCCGTTCATTTATTGCCTGGGAAAAGAAGTAGACACCCACATCCAAGCCTGCGTCTATGGCTCCCTGAAGATTCTTTTTGAAGAAGTCATCCTCATAGAGAGCTCCCTCTTCGCCGTAATAGCGGCCTCCGGCACGGATAATTGCGAATTTAACGCCGCTGTCAGCGGCCTGCTGCCAGTCGATTTCCTGCTGATGCTCGGAAACATCAACACCTCGCAGAACAGAGGAGTATTCACCGCCGCAGTAGCCCCTGTTGCCGTCGGGGTCAAGAACAAAATCATCTGCAATTATGGTATTTACGGGAACATCCTTCTGGGGTTCAATCCAGACATTGCTTGTGCCGTTAAAGACCTCCACCATGCCTGCATGGGGATCAACCTGACGCTGAATGTAGGCACAGCCCGAAAGGAGAAGAGATACGCATAATATTAATATGATAGTCTGAAGAAGCTTTGTTTTCATATATCTTGCCTCCGGGGCTATTGTACCATAAGAGCGCATCAAAGTAAACGCTTCAGTTGTCCAGTAGATACATGAAGCTTCTTCCGCCGTGTTTCAGGCACTGTTCAAGGCGTTTTCTGGCTCTTGCCAGAGTGCGGCAAACGGTGGACGGAGCGACACCCAGCTCACAGGCAATAGTCTGCATGGGCATTTGCCGTAAATAGTACATTTGAACAAGCTGACGCTGTCGCGGCGTAAGTGCTTCCCGGATCGCACATTGCACGAGCTCCGCCGCGGAGCTTTCCGCCGAGGCCAGCTTCAGGAAGCTCCTCAAGGCCTGATATTCCTCTTCTCTGCTGATTTTCTGCATATTCATCATCTCCGTAATAATTATTAAGGTATTTAGCGGTGGCCAGGGCTTCTCTGCCCATGGTTTCAAGAGTATAAATTCTGCGCCGCAGGCGAAGCCGTTCCATTTCGCACAAGTCGGGCGACTGAAGCAAAGGTTTAAGCCTGTCCGCCCGTGTCCTGCAGGCAAGACCGCTCTTTCTGTATTCCTCCGACAATTCTTTCAGATTCATATGTAAAACCTCCCGGTAAAAATTTTTTCATAAATTAAGCATTTGGTGTTGACAAAAACATAAGTATTTGCTATGATATCCAAGCTGACATCGTGCTGGTGTAGCTCAGTCGGTAGAGCAGCTGATTTGTAATCAGCAGGTCGGGGGTTCGAGTCCGTCCACCAGCTCCACCGCATCCAAATAAATATGGGGGAATTCCCGAGTGGCCAAAGGGGACAGACTGTAAATCTGCTGGCAATGCCTTCGGTGGTTCGAATCCACCTTCCCCCACCAAATAAATTGCCTGATTTGTCTACCAGATAAATCAGGCAATTTTCATACATATCGGGCGATTATGTCCGATAACTCAATAAAATTTATGAAAACCGGCTTCGGATTGGTCTCAAAAGCCTTTCCGACGCCGGTTTTTTCATTTTCAGAGCAAAAATCCCGCGCACCTTTTGGGGCAACACTACGGAGCCGTGTTGCAGGAAAAAGTTAGCGGTGGGTGGATTTGAACCATGAAATGAAGTGGCGACAGTTTGTCCACCGTTTCTATTTGACGGATTGTCATGAAAGCTTTCTCATAAAGACGTGAAGGTCGCTCATTGAAAAATGCGCGTTCGGCATATTTCTGTTTTCCACGTTCTCCTTGCGAATCTGAAAACATACTGGTATAATTATAACATACATGCTGTATGGAAGCATATACACTATACGGAGGCGAAGCGAATGGAAAGCCGCAATGTCAGAAAATCCAAAAAAGCCATCGAGGACGCCATGCTGTCGCTCATTGAGCTCAAGCCCTATCAGTCAATTTCGGTGAGGGAAATACTCGACAAGGCAGACGTATGCCGCTCCACCTTTTACAAGCATTACAAGGACATTTACGACCTCATAGACACCGTTGAACTCAGGTTTCTCGACGAATTAAAGGGCGAGTGTATGAAGCTTATGGCTTACAAGTCCGTCGAGGGAAAGCACCCCATCATTGAATCGGTGTTCAGAGTCGTTCAGAATAACGACCGCCTTATACGCCTGCTTCTCGGTAATAACGGCGACCTTGCCTTTATCTATAAGATTGAAAACCTCCTGCGGGAAATCTGCATCACGGTTTCAGCGGAGCGTCAGAGACGCAGTACCGATGACAGGCAGGTTCTGCTCTACAGCAGCTACGTTGTAAGCGGCGCGGTGGGTATTTATCTGCAGAAAATGGCCCTTGATATAGACTGCGGGCCCGATGAACTTGGTTACCTCATCGGTGAGATGTTCGTTAAGGCGGAAAAAGTATTTTACAGTTGATTTAAGCACGCATTTTCGCGTGCTTTTTTCGTACAATTTTCGGTGTTTTATTTGATTTTGTATAGATTGACTTTGCATATATGTTTGCGTATCAAAGTACATTGACTGATTATTGACAAAAATTCGGCTGAACTTCAAAATTATATTAAAGTAGATATAAGTACCACTTATTGAAAAATTCAGAACGGAGATGATTCGCTCAAATGAAAGACCTAAAGCATCTGATTTACTTTGAAAACCTACTTCAGGACGCGAACAATGAGCTTGTCAAAAAGGCCTGTGCAGAGGGCAAGCTTGCCCTTGCCTACGACTGCTCGTACATACCCGAGCCGCTGCTGGACGTTGATGGCTGTTTCGGTGTGCGGCTGAGAGCACCGGGCTGCACCAATCCCGACCTTGCCACCTACTACATGACAAACCGCTCCTGCTCGTATTCAAAGAGCATACTGGAGCGGGCTTTTGAGGGCGGCTACAACTTTGTTTCGGCGCTTATCGGGCAGGAATGCTGCACCACCATGAACAGAATGGAGCAGTATTTTGACTACTGCAAGCTGATACCCAACGAAAAATTTCACTTTGCCTGCATTGATATGCCGATTAAAAAAGGCGAATGGTACGCGGGCTACTTCAGACGCCAGCTGGAGCAAAAAATCATAAATCCCCTTTCAGAAATCTTCGGCATCGACTTCTCCGAGGAAAAGCTGCGGAAGGCAATTGAGCAGCACAACGAGCTCTGCCGCATAATCACTGAAATCGGTGACATGAAAAAAGCCGACAACCCGGTAATCACGGGCTATGAGTTCCATGTAATCCAGCTCGTATCCCTCACATGTCCAAAGTACCTCATCATGGACAAGCTGAAGGAAACACTTGATGAGCTGAAGACCCGCGAGCCCGACCCGAAGCCCTGGTTTAGAACCAAGGTAATGCTTGTGGGCTCCGAGGTTGACAACCCCGAGCTTACAAAGCTCATCGAAATGTGCGGCGCCATGGTGGTGGCCGACCGCTACTGCTTCGGCTCACTCCCCGGACGAACTCCCATTGAACTGAAGGAGGGGCAGAGCGCCCTTGACGCCCTTGCCGAGTACTATCTCATGGAAAATCAGTGCCCGCGTTCCATGGGCGCGGACGTAATGATTGACCGCCGTATGTATATGTTCAGCAAGGCAAAGGAGTACCATGCAGACGGTATAATTCTCGAGAACATGAAGTTCTGCGAGTACTGGGGCTATGAGCGTGCCATTGCGGCAAAGTGGCTGGCGGAGGGACTTAATCTCCCTGAGGCAATCCCCACCTGCCAGATAGAAACCGATTACGCCAATGCCGCCGTGGGACAACTGAGAACACGTTTTCAGGCCTTTGTGGAGTCACTTGAAATCAAGAAGCTCCACAACGATTCACAGGAGGGTTAAGCTATGTGGAAAAGAAAGGTCAGCATGAAGGAGCAGTACGGCACCTTCGAGCATTTCATAAAAGGCGATGAGCCCTGCCACTATCTCGGACAGAGATACATAGACGGAACAAACTTATACGCCCGCCGTGAATGGCGCGGCGTCAAGGACACAGCCTACGCATTTGCTCACTGGTTAAAGCTATGGATCACCATGGCGGGACTCATCATGCGAAATCCCGTAAGGCTTGCCAAGGCCTTCTGGAAATACAGATGGCTGTCAGCATATCTCAATACTCCCCACATGATAGACAAATGGCTGGACGGCGACAGAGGTCCTGTGCTCCGCGCAGACATGGCAGCCTGCGAGTGCATGATTTCCGACACCGTAAATGCGCTGTGGATCATGCTTCGCGCTGACCGCCGTCTAGGTGAGAACGAGTGGACAGATAAGACTGTCGTTTTTGACTACACCCTGCCTAAGCACATAATCCACGGTTTTCCCGGTTTTGAGGGCATAAACGTGCCGCAGTACGCCGCGTTCATGATGCCGCTGCTTCGCAAAGAGCTTGGCTGCTACTATGTTGATCAGGCAATCGCCTGCGGCATACCCGGCGATATGTGCACTCTTCCGCTGGTGGAAACAGGCGTTGCCGTTGAAAACGAGTATCCCGACTTCGGAAACTGCTGGCTCACCACAAACAATCCCTGCGATGCCAACATGATGGACAACATCGCCATGTGGAGAGCTCTTTCCAATAACGGCAAGAAGGCAGTACATCCCTTTACGACTCCCATGATGTACGATGACCCCACCACCAAGGAGCTGGGCGTTCACGAGATTTATGAGGCAATTCATTTCCTTGAGGAGCAGCTTGGGCAGAAGTTCGACTGGGATGCCTTCAAAAAGCACCTTGAAAACACAAACGAATTTAATCGCGGCTCCCACGAGCGCTGGGACATCTATGCCAATTCCGATAACGGTGCCATGAACCCCGTTGTGCAGGGCATGTTCAGAATTTACTTCTATCAGCAGGGCGGCAATGAATACTTTCTGAAGGCAAACAAAAAGATACTGAAGATCTTTGAGCGCTGCGTAAGAAAGGACATAAAGCCCTTTGACCACGTGCGTCACAGAGCACTGGCATGGTCCTGCGGCTCCACCTACAACTCCAACGTAATTTTATGGATGTACAACTGCTGGGGGATTCTGGCAGTCATTAATATGGACTCCCTCACGGGCCACAATCTCGTTGACACCGAGGACGAGGAAATCATGATGGAGGACCTGGCAGACTGGCACGGCAGAACTCCCATGCGTACACATACCGTCGGCGGAAACCGCCATCTTATGCAGATGTGGGAAACCGCAGAAAAGTTTAACTGCGATATGATAGTCATGTACGACGACATAGGCTGCAAGGGCATGGCGGGTGCACAGGGTTTGCTGGAGGAGGAAATGCGCAAACACAGCGACAAGTTCCACATCATGTGGGTGCCCCATTCCCTCATGGACTGCCGCATAGTTCCCTGCAGCGAGGCAAGGAAGGCTGTCAACCAGTATATGCAGAACGTTCTGCATGAGGAGCCCATCGACCCATCGTTAGTAGATTATGACGATGAATTCGGCTGGTAAAGGAGAGTGAAGCTATGAAGATTGCCGCAAAAATTCTCGGCTGCGGAACACTTGCCGTTGCCGCACTGTTTTCAGTATATTACTACAATCTTGACATGAAGCTCGTGCGATTCGTCATCGCTCCCGTTCTCGATAAGCACTATGACAGTATGCAGAGAGAGCATGTCATTTAACAGGAGGAAATGCTATGTTGGTAAACAAAAGAATTTCCCCGCGGGCGCTTTCTCCCGAGGAAAAGGAAAACAGAAAAGCTGGCGTGTATGACAGCTTTGCAAATTATCTGGTGTTCTGCCCGAAGTGCAGTCACCCCATCAAGACAAATATGTACATTCAAAGCGCCGAAAGCTACATCGAAAAGCTCAACGCGCAGCGGAAGCCCTGCCACGTCTGCGGCGAGTGCGAGTGGACTCTGGGTTACCCCATGGGGTCAAAAACGGGCTTTGTAAAATTCTGATTAAGGAGAAAACATTATGACAGAACATATGGAAGGCAAGGGACAGTTTCATTTCATGGGAACTCATCCCCTTGAGCTTATTGCAGACGTAAACTGGGCAGAGGACGGCAAGACCGGCACTGTGACGGGCGTCGGCAAGATGAAAATGCTGAAGTGGCTGACCTATCAGTTTTCGGATAATGCCAGCGCCAAAAAGCTGGACGACGGCAATATGCACTTTGAGTGCGGACTCAAGAGTCAGTTCGGCAACGGCGAGCTTGCCTGCGTCCTCAATATGACAAAGGACGGCGACATCACGGGGTATTGTGCCATTATAAAAGGCGTAAAGCTTGCATTTGAGGCAAAGCGTGTAGTTTAACAAATTACTATTCTGCCGGCAGATAAGCAAAAGAATACATCCATTTCTCCGATACGATTTTTGCAAGGCAGAAGGGGCTAAACTATAAGCCAATTTGTGAGGCACATTTATTTCGGTCATGTGAACGACTATCACCAATAAAATTTATGAAAATCGGCTTCGGATTGGTCAATCAGACCGCTCCGGAGCCGTTTTTTTCATTTTCTGGGTTAAAATTCCGCGCACCTTTTGGGACTAATGCACGAAGCAAATCAGTCGGAAAAAGTTAGCGGAGGGTGGATTTGAACCTTATTATTAGGAAAATTCTTATAAAATAGGCCGAATTTCAAAGGGTTTTGCCGTCATTCTTGAGTTTCTTTCTGAGTCAGGACGATATATAACCGTATTTGGCGAGGTTCAAATCCCCTCGGTCATAGATCAAATCCCCTCACTTGCGCGCGAGACGCACATCTTGTTTGAAAATCGTATTTCATGATTGAAAAATGTTCGACTGAGGAATATAATAAAGAAAGAATTTAGTCGATATCGGAGGATATTGAAATGGCTGTGAGTTATATGAAGCTTTGGCATCTGCTGCTGGATCGTAGGATGACAAAGGGCGATCTTGAAAGAGCTGCTGGAGTCAGCCACTATACCATGACCCAGATGGGCAAGGATAAGGACGTCAGCACCGAAGCACTGAGAAATATATGCAATGCGCTGAACTGCGAACTAAATGACATTATCGAGTTCATCAAAGATGAAAAGCAGTCCTGATTATCGGTCTTTGAACCATTTATTATTATGTTGGCCTATAAAATAGACCATAATATTTTGGAGGATAAGTCATGGGCTATAAATCAATGAGCGTGCAAATGACGCCGGAGCATTTTGACAGAAGTATAAAAGGATCTCCGAAGGATGCCATAAAAGAACTAATTTGGAATGCGTGCGATGCAGATGCCAAAAATATAGAGGTAAAATTCGAATATGGTGGCATTCAGGGTGCAGAAGAGGTTACCGGCATTTTTGTATATGATGATGGCCATGGGATACCATATGACAGCGTCACTGACTATTTTGGGAAATACGGCTCGTCACAAAAGTCCGTGTCTGATAAAAGCCCCGGTGGGCGTATATACCACGGCAAACTGGGACAGGGTAGATATAAATGCTTATCGGTAGGTATTTTTGCTGATTGGGAAACAACATTTTCAACTGCAGACGGGAAAAAATATAGATATGAAATCAAGATAAATTCCAATTCGCAGATGGATGTTGATTTTAGTGACGTTGCAGATCCAGCAAGTGCAGATAGCTGTGGTACCATAGTCCATTTGCACGGCATACAGGATGCTAAGGTTAACGCCGTCAGCAAATTAGCAGATAATGTAACTATGATTCCGGAATTGTTGACGACGTTTGCTCCTTACCTCCTCGCATATAGCGATATTACGTTGAAATATAATGGTGTAAAACTGGATCCCACCAATTATATTGAGAGTCAAGAAGAGCAAATCTATACATATTCAGAAGAAGGTAAACCTGAGCAAAAGGCAAGAGCCCTCTTTATCCACTGGAAACAATCGATATCCGGAAAAGAATACATTTGCGGCAATAGTGGCGTTGTATATGATGAAAAAGACTACGGCCGCCTTAAGGAGGGTGAACTCTCCCTTTATTTGCTGGGCGATTGTTTCGAAGCGATGCATAAGGAGAATACTCTGGCGATGGGCAACGCAGATCCTGCATATGCCTACTTCGAAGGTGAAGCCAGAAAACATGTGAAGGAAATCCTGAAACAGCAGGAAAATGATGACGCAGTTGCAGAAATTGGCCGTATTAAGGCCGAGGGCTCTTATCCATACTCGGAGGATCCCGTTGATGATATTGGCAGAGCTGAACAAAGCGTATTCGATGTGTTGGCTGTGGAGGTCAACAGAGTTGTACCTCAGCTAAAATCTGCGCCCACGCAAGCGAAGAAGCTTACATACCGTTTGATGCGTGAAGCGATCAATACGAATCCTTCGAGCATCAAGACAATTTTGACAGAAGTATTCAATTTGACAGAAGAGCAGCAAAACGACCTTGCAGAGCTATTAACACATACCCACCTGCCAGAAATCATTGATGTAGCGAAAACTGTAAGTGACCGTTTGACGTTTATTTATCTGCTCGATCAGATGGTTTACAATGACTCTGTGGGAAAGCCAATAAAAGAACGTACGCAATTTCACCGCTTGTTGCTAAAAGAACTGTGGGTGTTCGGAGAAAAATATGCATTGCTTACCTCTGACCAATCATTGAAAAATCTGCTTCAGGCTCACATTTCGTGCCTTGGACGGAGTGAACTGATTCCGGACATTCCCCCTGAAGCAACAGAAAATTTAACGAGGATTCCGGACATTTGTTTGTATAATCAGATTTGTAACGGTTATGAGCAATATGAACATCTGGTTGTAGAATTGAAACGTCCAACTATGACACTTACAAAAAAGGAAGTTGACCAGATTGAGGACTATGCGTTAACTGTTGCAAATAACCCTATGTTTGATAAGGCCACCACCAAGTGGAAGTTTATTCTTCTTGGGCAGGACTTTGATCCATATGTAATAAACCGTTTGCAAAATCGAACCCAAGGCGGAGGAAACCTATATAACTCCGATGACGGCCGTATTGAGATTTCAGTGCTGAAATGGTCCTCGATCATTCAGGATAATAAGTTCAAATACGAATTCCTTCGAAAGAAATTGAACTATACGTTAAGCGATAATCCTGATTTTGCTATGGACTATCTGATGGAAAAGCACGCTGAACTTTTTCCGAAAAAGCAGGAGGAAACAAAATGACTAACCTTGAAAGAGCTATAAAAGACGGCTATATAAACATCACAGGGCCTGATACCAAGCAGAAAATTACATATGTCACCTCGGACAACCACAGTGAAAATTACAGCGATCCTGAGGAAAAGGTACGCGCAGATTTCTGGGCGGATCTGATTTATGAATACGATTATCCGGCCAACCGCGTGAAGGTTGAGGTGACGATCCCAGACCGCGTACCCACGGATCGCGCGGATATTGTTATTTTCGAAGACGATGATTGCAAAAAGCCTTACGCAGTTGTCGAATGCAAAAAAGACGGCGTTACAGATGCGGAATTTTTGCAGGCAATCGAGCAGGGTGTTGGAAATGCAACATGGGTGAAGCTGCGCGCAAAGTATGTTGTAATTATCGCCGGCGCAACGCGTCAGGTTCTGGACTTTACCGACGATAGCACCGGCATATATGAGCGTGAGCAAAACATCATTGCCGATCTGCCGAAGGCATACGGAAAGCCCCAGGAATTCCGCTTTTACAAGGGCGGTGAATATACCGACAGTCAGGGCAAAAGAAAAACGGCACCGGACATTAAGCCGGTACCGCGTGAAGACCTGATTACAGCGATCAAGAAATGCCATCAAACCCTGTGGGGCGGCGGCAGATTATCCCCGCCTACGGCTTTCGGAGAGCTGTGCAAACTGATATTTGTCAAAATCAGCGATGAGCAGAAACCCCGCAAAAAGGGAGAGCCGTACCAGTTCCAGATTAAAACGCATGAGCCGTCTTCTAAGCTGGCGGAACGTATCAATGCGCTGTACAACGAGCAAAAGGTAAAAGACCCGGAAGTATTCACGGATTCGATTAAGGTCGATGACCGTGTCCTCCGTACAGTTGTATCTCACCTTGAATCAATAAACCTCAACAAAACTGACCTTGATGTTAAAGGTGTAGCATTTGAGCAGTTTATGGACGGTTTTTTCAAGGGTGACTTCGGTCAGTATTTTACCCCGCGTCCCATTATCGAGTTTGCGGTTAAAATGATGAAGCCGGAACATGATTGGGATGTGCTTGACCCTGCCTGTGGCTCCGGCGGTTTCTTGCTGCACGCACTGGACTATATGCGTTCGCAGGCCAGCGAGTATTACGACAAAGACACAGTGGATTACTTTAACTACTGGCATGACTTTGCTTCCAAGCACCTATACGGCATCGAGATCAATGACGAAATTGCCCGCGTAGCAAAGATGAACATGATTGTTCACGATGACGGACACACCAACGTCATCAGCTTTGATGCCCTCGACAGCATTAATAAGATGCACGACCATAATCGCGGATTTGAGGCGGGTAAGTTTGATCTGATCCTGACGAATCCGCCTTTCGGCTCTACGATAACAAAGGTGGAAAAGCCGTATTTGTCTAATTATGAATTGGGCAAGTCAAAGGACTCCAAAGGAAAGGAAAAGGATCGTCCACGCCAGAGTTCTGAAATTTTGTTTATTGAGCGCATTTGGGAGTTCCTGAAGCCCGGAACCGGCAAGGCGGCAATCGTCCTGCCCGACGGCGTTCTGACAAACAGCTCCGCGCAGTATGTCCGCGATTTCATTTTGGAGAAGTTCCAACTGCTTGCGGTTGTGAGCTTGCCTCAGTGCGCCTTTGCCCACTTTGGCGCAGGCGTGAAAGCGTCCATTATCTTTGTCCGCAAGCGCAAAGCCAATGAAAAACCGGACGAGAACGAAGCAATTTTTATGGCAGCTCCGGAGTTTATCGGTTATGACGCCACCGGACGCAAAACCGATTCTCAGCTCGATGAGATTATCCGGAAGTACGAAGAATTTCAGAAGGACGCAACACCTTTTTTCGCATGACCCCAGGTAGGCATAATTTGATGTGTTTTTCGGTTTACCTGGGGGAAATAATTGAATCTAGCTCACTCGGAACAGAATATTATCATGTTGAGCGCAGAGAAGCCATTAATAGAATCCGTAGTAGCTGCAAAGTTCAGGCATATAGACTGTTTGAAATAGTTGACTTTATTAGAGACAAAACTATTGCAAAAGATTCCAATTTGAAATACATAGGGATGTCAAGTATTGAAAGTAATACAGGTTGCTTGTTGCGTAACGAAGAAGAAGCGGAAGGAAGTGCATCTGTATTTAAAGCAGGTGATATCCTTTATGGTAAGTTGCGCCCATATTTAAACAAGGTATGGCTGGCAACATTTGATGGTATTTGTTCTCCTGAATTTCATGTTTTAAGACCAAAAGCGAAAAATATTTCTGGTGAATTGCTGAGTAACATACTTAGATCTGATGTCATTCTAAAGCAAACAATTCATATGATGACAGGTAATACACATCCGAGATTATCTGATGACGATGTAAAAAATCTTGTTATTCCTGTGCCAAATACGAAATTGAAGCATAGTCCTCAACCAAATGAACTGAAAAGGAAATTATTGTTATCAAATGAATTGCTACGCAAAAATCCCATATACCTCATTGATAGATTGGGCCTAACGTTCGATTTTTCTGCAACGAAGCAAACTGCTTATGCTACGACCGTGGCGAGCATTGAAGGGCGTATTGACGCTGACTACTATTCACCGAAGTTTTCTCATTTTAGAAAGCAGATTGAAGAATTGCCGTATCGGACTGTAAGTGTAGACGACATCAGCGAGAAAATCGTTTCCGGCTTTGCAGCAGGCAAACAGGATCAGGCCGACGATTTGCCGGATGAGCAGCGTGTGCCCCATTTGCGCCCGTTTAGCATAACCCCCGACGGGGAACTGTCATTTGACACCAAAAAATATGTACCTCGTGCGGGTTTGAAGGACGCCGATTACTGCAAAAAGAACGAAGTCATTTTCAACAACACAAACTCCCCTGAATGGGTTGGAAAAACCACAGTGTTTGATTCTGACGTCCTTTGTGCGGCATCGAACCACATGACACGTATTACTGTCAAAGACGGTGTGAACCCCTACTATGTAGCGTATTTCTTCAACCTGCTCCTGAGTATTGGCTACTGGAAGCTTCTGTGTACAAATTTCAATAATCAGGCCGGTGTGAATACGGACACGCTGAAAGCTGTTCGAATCCCGCTGCCTGATAAACCTGAGCAGGATCAGATTGTCGCAGAAATTATGCAAAGACGCTCCGAGGCAAACCGACTCAGAAGAGAGGCCATCGCAGAGTGGAACGCTGCAAGAACACAGTTTGAAAAAGAATTGCTGGGTGAATCATAATACATGCGTAGAGATATAAAGAATAAAAAAATGAATAGTACGCAGCTTTGGATATTATCCTGTCAAGTCTGTCAATGGTGGAATGCTGTATTTGTTCAAGCAGATCGTTTTTTTGATGCGCTTGAAAGAAATCATGGTGGAACTCCATGGGATAATGGCAACGCAAACAGCATGTTCGTAGCTGATCGTATGTTCTTGATTGTTGCGCTATATCATGCAATTGAAAATTTAGAAAAATTAGATGTAGAATGCCAGCGGGCTGGTGATAATTCTTTTAAGCCGATCTTGCAGGCAATAGAAGTGGTAGCACCGTTAGCGGACATCAAAAATTTGCGTGATATGAATGAACATAATTTAGACTATTTAGTTGAAATGGGACAGAAACAAAGTGAGTTCCGCACAGCAATTAGCAAAAAAGGTTCTGAGGTTTTAACAACTGCTGCTTGGACGCACATTGATCATGACGCAAAATCGATCTTTATAGGAAATGTTGAAATCGATAAGCTGATTGCTGCTATGAAACAGCAGCTGCCTGTTGTGCAGGCAAAGACCAAAGCACAGTTTGATCATGAATTGTTGGGTGAACAGAATTGAGCGAAAATGGCGTGAATTCTCATATTCAAATGCCGAAATGTGTGTTAAAGAGGTTTGAGAACCAAAACCACAGTTTTTATTATTATGACGTCAATAAAGGTGTTTTAGGCACTAATGGCCACGCGAAAACCATCAACACACAGTTTGGCTACTATTCTGAAGAAGTCGAAAAATACCTAAATGATAATATCGAAGCGCCATTTGCAAAAGTATTACAGTTCGTGGATAATACAGATTTCGACGAGCTGGGATTTGTTATAAGCCCTGAATTTCAGTACAATGTAAAGAGCTTTGTGTATGCTTTAATTGCACGTGATCCATCAATCACATCGAAAGTAGATAAGTATTCGATATTTTGGCATTTATTATCAGTGCAAGATCAGCATAACTTTGCAGCCGTACAGGGTATAAATCTGGCTCAGGAAAGTGGTTTCTTCGATCCTTTCATTGTGACTTTTTCTGTAAACAAAACAAATAAGCCGTTTGTCCTGCCTATGTGCGGAATTTATTCCTATAAACTACGCGATGCCATTCACATTAATTTTCCCGTATCTCCGCAAATAGCAATTACCTTAGTGGAGCCAAAAGACATACAAAGCATTCTGAATAAAGACATTGTGTCAATGTATGAAATTACAGACGAATTGATTGTTGACCGCATGAATGGCTTGGCGTTCAGAACACAGTGCAACGCAGGCTGGGGATATGTGGTATCTCCGGAAAAGACTGTATTAGAAGAATTGTTAGATAAGAACCGCAAAGATAGCGAGGGATAATTATGGTAAAACTGAGCGGGATATTAGAATACTCCATGGGAGGCTTCCTTTGCTTGCGCGGCTTTGCAAGCTTCAAAGAATTAAGCAGAATATCAAAGGAAAATCCGGATGTTCAGCGGAAACTGATAGAAGATCACAAAGGTGAAATGGCTACATTCTTAAACAAGGGTGAATATAGATTTTTCCCTGAAGTGGTATTGTCTGTGTCACTGGAAACAGAAAAAAACTATAGTGATGTTAATGCTTTTTTCAAAACAATACAGAATAAAGAACCGTGGAAAAATAAATTAGGGAATTTTACCATCAGTGTTTTCTATCATGATTCTGGCGATAGAAATAGAATCGCTCACATTGCATTTGATGAAAAAATGGTAAAGTTGAACCGTGTTGATGGGAATCACCGCTTATCGGCGGCTGATGAAGTGGTAGCTGATTTCAAAGTGCCTTTTTGCTTAGTACTTTGCCAAACAAACGAGCAAGAAAAACAGTATTCTACAGCGATATTTCATAACATTAATGCTAAGCAGATCCCTCTGAAATTAGAGGAGAACCTTAAAGTCATTCTGAACCATCCAGAAGTTTTTTCCGATACGTTAATCCAAACCGATCCGTCTTTTGGCATTAATTACTATTTGGCAAGGAAAACACTTCAAAATGTGGATTTTTCATATTTTCCTGAAATCAGCAAATATATTGATGCCGAAAAATGCAGCTTTTTTGTGGAATTGTATCTCTTTTTAGTAGGCAACGGTAGTCTGCCAAAAGATGAAAGTGCTGTTGAAAAACTGAAGTCCCAGCTTACGGAAATAGAGACCGCTCTTTCGGAATCACGCATCTCTGCAACAACTACTAATATTGCAGTTATAGGGGCATTGGCTTATTACAAATTAACAGATCCATCAAAATACCGTGGTTTTCTATCTTGGATAAAGAAAAATAACATTGGAAAAGTAGAAAAACTCCATATAAATGATGTTATCAATCTATATGATGAAATATATAAGCATGTACCGAAAAAAGCATTTCTTGCAAGATGGTACCCATCCGCAGAACACGACGGTGAAGATGAAGAGAGCCGCGCAGAGTGTCGGATTGCAGCAATTAAAGGGGTCGCAAGAGACCTTCATTTGGAACTAACTGATTTGGGTACACGAGACACAGGAACATTCGACATTAGAGAAGTAATGTACAGGGATATTCGCGAGTGTGATATTTTTATTGCGGATTTGACCGGAGCTCGCCATAATGTCATGATTGAAGTAGGATACGCCTTAAAGCATGTCGGTACCGGAAGAATGGTTTTCTATTTTCAGGAAGGAAGCACCTGCAAATCAGTTCCTTTTGATGTGAGCCATCTTTCATATGATAAAATTAATGACTCCGGTGAAATAAAAACAAAAACGAAAGCACGAATTGAGCGTATATTGGAACAAGCGAAGAATGGAGAAATATAATGGGTTACATATACATACTTACAAATCCGTCCTTCAAAGAATACGTCAAAATTGGCTACGCCACGGACGTAAAGCAGCGCTTGGACGAACTGAACCGGAGCACGGCAGTGCCGTTTGCTTTCCGTGTGTATGCTACTTACGAGGTTGACTCTGCGCTCTCAGATAAAAAGCTGCACTCCATTCTGGACAAGCTGAACCCTGACCTGCGTTCCACGGAAGAAATCGACGGCAAAAAGCGCATCCGCGAGTTTTACGCTATGCCACCCGAGGATGCTTATTCTATTCTCGAAGCTATCGCAGAAATAAACGGATACAAGCACCGACTGAAAAAGTGGAAAGCAACAGCCGCAGAACAGCAGGATGAAGAGCTGGCACAGGAAATCAGTGAACAGCATCAGGAACGCCTATCGCCGTTCCGCTTTTCACTGTGCAATATTGCTGATGGAGAAACAATTGAATTCTGCTGTGTAGGGAATGAACATTCCGGGGAAACCTGCACCGTTTACGATGATAAGCATGTGAAATACAACGGCGAAATCTGGTCCCTGACCGCATTGGTTAAGCACCTACTCAACGCGAAACAATCGGTCGCCGGCCCGAGGTATTTCAAATATAAAGGCGAATGGCTGAACGATATCAGGGCTCGGACTGAAAAATAAGAGAATTTGCAGCTTTGCTCTGACCGGGAATTCTTAGCATGTTTTTTCAATACTTACGAGGTATACAATTAAGGCTGAAAACGAAAAAATATAATTATATAAAGACCAGCCTATCCGGACTGCGTGAAAAGAGACAGAGGAAGAATGGTATTTTTCAATCGTTGATACCATCTGCGTTATAACCGACAGCAAAGATTCGCTGGCATATTGGCAAAAGCTAAAATATCGGTTTATAAGAGAAGGCAATGATACTGTGACAAATTGTCACGGTTTGAAAATGACTGCTGACGATGGGAAAAAGCGCCTAACCGATGCTGCCACCACGGAGTAGCTTCTTCGCATCATCCAGTCCATCCATTCCAAGAGTGCAGGGCTATTTCAAATGTGGTTGGCACATGTTGGCAGACAATGCATTAAAGAGACTATTGATCCGTAACCTAAAACACATAAGGAGTAAATGCTATGACTGAAATAGAAGCGATTCAGGTGCGCCATTCAGTACGTGCATATCAGAACCGAAAAATCGAGCAAGAGAAAGTTGATCAGCTCAAAGCACTAATTGACATGGTAAACGCAGATGGCAATCTGCACCTACAATTAATTGAAGATGCAGGAAATACGTTTAAACGTATTTTGAGCAAGGTCATGGGCCTGGGCAGCGCACCAAGTGTCATTGCCTGTGTAGGACCGGACGATGATACGCTGGAAGAGCGTATCGGATACTACGGCGAAAAGCTCGTGCTGGCAGCACAGTGCATGGGGCTGAACACCTGCTGGGCGGGAACCTTCCAGAAAAACGGCGTCCCTGCCAAGATCGGAGCCGGCGAACGACTGGTGATCGTTATTGCCATCGGCTATGGTGAGCATCAGGGCAAACAGCGCAAATCGAAAACCGCGGAGCAGGTTTCCAGTGTACAGGGAGCACGGCCGGATTGGTTCGATTTCGGTGTGGAGATGGCTCTTCGCGCACCGACTGCAATCAATCAGCAGAGTTTTGAAATCCGGCTCAACGAGGACGGCAGTGTGGATTTTACCGATAAGGGTGGACCCTTCAGCAAGGTGGATCTGGGCATTGTGAAATACAATTTCACCGTAGGTTCTGAGTATATGAAAAACGGCGGAGCAGACTGCTGATTACCACTAAATAAAACTACGCTGTACTTGTTACTTTTTCATTAATATTGCCTATTACGGATAGCTATTTCCGACCTTCTCTGGTATGTTTCGTGCTGCCAAAGGAGGCGGGACAATGGAAAGCATCATAGAAGAGCTATACTACGGAAATATCACCCCGTCAGATCGCAGCTTCTGCAGAACAGGAGAATACGCGCATATTATGCAGCTCGTCACCCGTAACGAAGAGAAGCTGACGGAGGCGCTCACCGAAGTGCAGAAAGAGACTTTCGGAAAATTCAAGGACGGGACCTCGGAGCTGAGCGGCATGACGGAGGTAACAGCCTTTACACTCGGCTTCAAGCTGGGCCTGCGACTCACCGCGGAGGCCTTCATCAGCAGCGATCAGAGACTGAAAGCATAACACAGGCAACCGATCTCACAGCAGGAAAAAACTGTTGTTGAGGTCGGTTTTTTCACAGAGTGTAGAATCGGCTTAAATAGTAGCAGGTAGCAGTAAATCAGTAAAATATAGAGCTACACATGAGAAATGTTTTTTTCTCGCGTGCACGCGCGCGTGCGTGCGCGCGTATATAGCTAAACCTATCTAAAACGGCCGCTACTGTGCTACCTGCTACCAAAACGCAATTGGGACCGCATTGGGACTGTACCCAGTGCGGTCTCTTGCTATATAATACCCTCGGAGGTGGTGCGTATGATTGTCCTCGCCTAATTTGGAAATCAAATAAAGATAAAGGAGGAAAAATTACCATGATTTCCAAAGATCAGTTTTTAGAGCTAAAGCACCTTAAATCGCTGGGTGTACCAACAACGACAATCGCAAAGAAGATCGGCATCTCCGTGCCGAACGCAAACAAATGGCTGAGGCTGGATGAAGAAGCCTTCGATAATTACCTGCGGAACAACACCCCGTATCTCGAACAGTACCGCGCCTTTATTATTAGCATCCTGAAGATCTGCCCGCAGACGCCGGCAACCAACATCATGTATCGGATCAAGGATCAGTTCCCGGACTTCAACTGTAAGAAAACGACTTTCTTCAAATACGTGAGAGACCTGCGCGAGCAGACCGGCTACATCAAGCCGTCGGAACGTCCCACATCCTTCCGCGAGGAAACGCCTCCCGGCTACGAATCACAGGTGGATTTCGGACAGTTCAAAATGAAGGACATGTACGACCGCAACATCCGTGTGTACTTTTTCTGTATGGTACTGTCATACAGCCGGATGCGCTTCGTGTATTTCAGCCGAGAACCCTTCCGAACGAAGACAGCCGTTGACGCCCACAAGTATGCCTTCCGTTATTTCGGCGGCAGGACGCAGACGATCCTATATGACCAAGACAGGCTGTTTGTTATCAGTGAAAAGTACGGCAACATCACGCTGGTGCCGGAGTTTGAAGACTTTGTCCGCAAGGCAGGATTCAGTGTTGTACTATGCCACAAAAGTGACCCACAGACAAAGGGCAAGGTTGAGAGCTTTGTTCGCTATGTGAAAGAAGGCTTTTTGCAAGGCAGGCTGTATACAGGCATTGACTCTCTGAACAGCGCGGCACTGGAGTGGCTGGACAAGGAGTGCAACGGCACTACGCACGACCGCACACGGAAAGCGCCGAGGGAATTGTTCCGCGAAGAATCCAAGCATCTCACCAAAGTGCAGACTGAGGACACTGAGGTGGCAATCCGGGCGGTTTCAGATAAACATGCTGTCATCTACGATTGGAGTAAATATGAGCTGCCCCATTCCCGCGTTAAGCAGTACGACACAATACGCATAGAAGAAAACGATGGCATGCTCATGTTCTACAGAGCGGACACCGGTGAGCTGATCCACAAATGCCGCAAGTCAGCTGAAGCAGGCGGGGATATCCCATACAAAGATGATACGATAGATATGGAAACTGTCGGAGAAAACGCCATACGCCGTGTGTTCGATGATGTAGAAGATGTCGAAGATTTCATCGCCATGCTCCGTGAACAGAACGGCAGGTATGCAAATTCCCAGATGAATAAGATAGTCTCGCTGGCGAAGGCATACACCGTCGATCAAGTGGAATCAGCCATACTGTACTGCATACGGGTGAAAAAGTGCTCACTCAATGAGCTGCAGGCGTATTTGCTTTACCGCTACGGGCTCGGGATGGCAAAACGAAAGATGACGGAAAGCACATTTTACCACTGTAAAAAGCGTGCAGAGGAAATAGCGGAGGAACAGAATGGCAGACTTGATTGAACTATACGAAAAAGCACGGCTGCTGAATCTGCAAAACCTCGCACACGGCAAGATCGATTTGGACAAAGAAGTATTATCCAACATAGACTATTTGGATTATATACTGAGTCAGGAACTGGAGCTTCGCAGACAGGCAGCCATCAAGCGGCATACGAATGCGAGCAGGTTGCCGAAAAGAGAATTTGATCCTACACGACTTAAACCGGGGATCGCGTGGCAAGTGGAACAGCTCGAAAATATGCAGTGGATCGACGAAGGGCAGAACCTTGTTATCATCGGTAAGTGTGATACAGGCAAAACCACACTGGCAGCGCATATCGGCCAGATCGCCCTGCGGAAGAAAGAGACCGTATATTACTGCAATATCGAAGAATTCCTGCGCGTCATCAAAAACAAGGACAAATCCCGCAGAACGGAAATTATATACCGTTACATATTGGATTGCTCGGTCATTATCATCGACGACGTGATGTACGCCAACATCACGCCGGAGGACTTACCACTATTTTACCGTGCAGTCAGCTTCCTCAATGAAGAACGAAGCCTTATTATCATTACAAACCGCGAGTTATCCGGATGGATCAATGCGGCAGAAGACACACACCTGATGCAGACCTTAGTGGACCGCATCACAGCAAACAGCCAAATTATTAGGCTGTAACAGGACATGCAAAGCCGTGTCCGTTGGTTAAAAATGAATGAACGAATAAACTTGAAAACAATATCTTCGAAGGAAGATTGAAAATATAGGGGTATAACCATTCCCGAAAATGTTCCTGATTGATAAACTTTCCCGTGACGCAGTGCTCACCCGCCAGGCCGGTATCAATCTCTACGCCTTTTCCATGTGGGAACGGCGCGGGGTCATTTACAAAAAATCGGGAAATCAAGAGCTGGGGCTGTGCCAACCGCATTGTGAACGGCAGAAAAGTGTGTGACAGTCATCATGTAAACGAAGATGTCCTGTATGCCACCTACCACGCAGCCGTGGAAGCCATGATTGAGGATGCCGGAGCGCTCCTCGAAGTGATACAGACCGAGACCGAGGTAGAGATGCAGCCCAGCAATAAATTGGCCATGGACGAAGTGGAGCAGCAGATCATAGAGCTGCAGGAGCGGGTGCTCGACCTGCACAAGCAGAAACGGGCGATGGCGATCAGCGACGCCTACTACAACGCGCAGGTAAACGACTATAGCCAGCAGCTCGCAGCACTGGAAGACCGGCAGCGGGCCCTCCAGACAGCAGAGGCCCGATACGCCACGGTGAGGATGTGGCTGGCAGACTTCCAGCAGCACATGCAGGATGGCGACGCTACAGACGACAGGGACGGCAGCGTCATGAAGACGCTGGTCGAGGCCATCATCGTGTGGGACGACCACATCGAGGTGCGCTTTAAGTGCGGAGCCACAGTGGAACAGAAATATGTAGCATAAATCAAGCCCTCGGCAGACGGTAATCTAACCAACTGTCGAGGGCTTTTTCGCGTTATTTTCAGGATCTCTCCGCCGATTTTGGCCGGTCTGTGTACGGTATTTGTGCAGATTTGTACGTAGTTCTCCACGGAACTGGAGCCGTTTTTTCACCGACTTTAACCGGATTTTTGACCGTCTTTCCAGCGTCTCTTAACCGTATTATCCGCAATATCCAAGGAGTTATCCATGGTTTCTTTCCCGAATATCCACTTTTTTCGGCCGTAGTTTAACCCAGTTTTCAGCAACTCTGTTTGGAACTCTAAATTACTCTCCCCGGAGTGAAAAGGAACTCTAACGCGGTTTTGCCGCTTTTCAGGGCTTTTTCGCCGGTTTTGGGCGGGTTTTATGGGTATCTCCAATTTTCTGTAATATTGCTCTACCGGAAATGCAGCGGAATTCTAAATAATTTTGGCCAGTTTTCACCGTGCTCTGTTCGCGTTTATCCAGTATCTTTACCCGAATATCCACTATCTCTAAAGCCAATATCCAGCAGTTATCCGCGACTTATCCAACCATCTCTACCCGGCTTTAAGCGATATTTCGGGCGACTTTACCCGATCTCTGTGCAAAATTTGGGCCGACTTTCCTGCAACTTTAACCGGTATTTGTGCGGTCTGTGTGCGAATCTTTCGACAGAATATCCCGCGATTTTGTGCCTGCTCTTGAAGCCAGCACAGCGGCATGGTACAATACCACCAGCAGGAAGGACGGTGGCACGATGGACACAACGAACAACGCAGCGTGGGAGACCCTGACCCCGGAGGAAAAGCGCAGGGCCCTCTACGACCGGCAGGTGGCGCTGCTGGCAACCTTCCTTGACCACGGCGCGATCACGCAGGCCCAGCACGACAAGAGCCTGCACGACCTGACTGTGAAGATGGGATACGGAGGGGCAAATTAGAATTATTTATTGACTGAAATCACACCGGACAAGTATGTCTATACTGTAAATACGGCATTTCTCGCTTTGTGTCGTGTTAAATAATTGTGATTTGAGATACTCTGTCTGCGAAAGGAGGAAAGAAACATGGAACAGCTAAGAATAGGAGCCTTTCTGAAAGAACTCCGGAAGGAGAAAGATTTAACTCAGGAAGATCTGGCTGAAAAGCTGAATGTTTCCGGAAGGACGGTTTCTCGATGGGAGACCGGAGCAAATATGCCTGACATCAGTCTGCTGGTAGAACTGGCAGAATTCTATGGGGTTAGTATCCCGGAAATCATAAACGGAGAAAGGAAAAGCGAGACAATGAATGAAGAGGTAAAAGAAACAGCTTTAAGCCTGTCTGATTATGCAGAGGAGATCAACAAGAAAATCAAGATGAGATTGTTCTGGTTAACGGTTGCAGCGTTAATAGGAATGATAGCATTTGTAGCAATAGAGGCAATGGGACTGGATACACCAAACAGCTTGTATGAACGTATTGCCAGCGATGGACTGGGTTTAAGCTTTGGTATGCTGATCGTTCTTGCCATGTATTTATCCGGAGCCCTCGGAAAGATAAAAGCAAGACGAATGATACGTAGAAATGCGCGAAAAGATAGATGAAGTTTGCACGTTGAATTCCCGCTTGTCGGGCACCCACTGGTGTACTTTTGGGGCAAATTACCTACCTCTACGCACCGTTTGGGGCAAATACAGCAAACAAAGAGGACAACCGAGAGGTTGTCTTTTTTGTTTGGTGGGAAAAGGATTCGAAGCCGGGCGGTAGTGAATGACATGCCGGTGGCATGTCAGAGCCGCGAGGTGGCCCGACCGCAGTCGGGCGAATCCACCTTCCATTCCCTCCCTACTTTTACACATAATCATTTGTTTTTATTGCAATCGCACATTGCTATGGTATAATCAAAGCATGAATAAGCGCCGCAAAAACCAAATCACCCGTAAAGGAGATGCACAGCATGGCACCCATAGATGATTACAGCAGCAGCTGGCAGGATTTCGCCGGCTCCATAAAGCCCGATGTTGATGTGGAGAAAAAGACAAGAGGCTTCAAGGATATCCGCAGATACGGCGGAAGATTTTTAGCCGATTATGATGCCAACGCCGCATATAACACAGCCAAAACCATTGATAAGTCCGAGCCCCATGTCCGCAACTTCACCACCCAGATGCGCGCCTACAGTCCCGAGCTCAACGAGTTTTTCGATGACTTCGCCATAGACATCATTAAGCCCGAAAGCATCACATGGGACGATTCAGGCGAAAAAATCCGCTACGAAACCAAGTACCTCTGCCGCGGCAGCATGGACAGCGACAGCTTTGAGTACAATGTCCGCAAGGTGTCCATCACCGCAAAGAAGCTTGATGACGGTCTGCTGGAGTTCACCATGTCAAACATCTATCTCACCCGGGTTGTGCTGGAGCTTCGCATGCCCGCGCCCCAGCCCGAAGCCGCAGGCTTCTTCGGAAAGCTGAAATCAAAGCTTAAAAAGTAATATTTTCAGTCGCTCTGCTTTTGCAGGGCGACTTTTTTATCAATTCCGCAGCTCCTCCCCGGAGGCAACCTCACAGCCCATGAGCATAGCCGCCTCTATGCGGTCAAGCTCACCCACAAGAGCATCGAAGCATTCGCCGCATACCCATCGGCGGTCATGCCAGCAGAATGTCTCCTCCCAGGAGTAGATAATCGCCCCGCATTCGCTGCATCGCAGAATGTTATTCATATGCATTTCTCCCTTCGAGATAAATTATGCAATTGCATTGTCCGTTTAAGATAATATACGCATTTGCGTAATTTGTCAACACGCTTTGGCACATTTCATAAAGCATTGGCAAAAGTTAATAAAATAACAAGGCAAAATTGTCAATTTTGACCTAAATACAAGCAATAATTCAGCATTTCTCACAATTGTGATTTTCGTTCAATAGGACTAAAATTTGAACGATGGGTTAATATCGACTTCGAAGTGAGATATTACCTGAATTTTAGTTTTCAAAATTTTTTCATAGGAGAGAAAAAGCAATGATCACTAACGAGTATCTTAACAGAGTTCTCGCTGACGTTAAGCAGCGCGACCCCAACCAGCCCGAGTTCCTGCAGGCTGTTGAAGAAGTTTTCGAGAGCCTCCAGCTCGTCGTTGACAAGCACCCCGAATGGGAAAAGGCCGGCCTCATCGAGCGCTTCGTAGAGCCTGAGCGCATGGTTATGTTCCGTGTTCCCTGGGTTGACGACAATGGTGTTACCCATGTAAACCGCGGCTACCGCGTACAGTTCAACTCCGCAATCGGCCCCTACAAGGGCGGTCTGCGTTTCCATCCCTCTGTAAACCTTTCCGTTATCAAGTTCCTGGGCTTCGAGCAGATTCTTAAGAACTCCCTGACCACCCTCCCCATGGGCGGCGGCAAGGGCGGCTCCGACTTCGACCCCAAGGGCAAGTCCGATGCTGAAATCATGCGTTTCTGCCAGAGCTTCATGACCGAGCTCTACCGTCACATCGGCCAGTTCACCGATACTCCCGCAGGCGACATCGGTGTCGGCGCACGCGAAGTTGGCTACATGTTCGGCCAGTACAAGAAGATCGTTGACCGTTTCGACGGCGGCGTTATCACCGGCAAGGGCCTCACCTACGGCGGTTCTCTCGCACGTACCGAAGCTACCGGCTACGGCATCTGCTACTTCTCCGACGAAGTTCTTAAGTACAACGGCAAGTCCTTCGAGGGCCAGGACGTTATCGTTTCCGGTTCCGGCAACGTTGCTCAGTACTGCGCACAGAAGGTCTTCCAGCTGGGCGGCAAGGTTATCGCAATGAGCGACTCCAAGGGCTACATCTACGATCCCAACGGCATCAACCTCGATGTTCTCTTCGACATCAAGCAGAACAGAAGAGCACGCATCTCCGTCTATGCTGACGAAGTTGCCGGTGCCAAGTACGTTGAAGGCTGCGCAAACATTTGGGAAGTTCCCTGCAACATCGCAATGCCCTGCGCATCCCAGAACGAGATGGACGAAGAAGGCGCAAAGAAGGTTATTGCAAACGGCGCATTCGCAGTATTTGAAGGCGCAAACATGCCTCTGACTCCCGGCGCAATCAATGCAGTCCGCGGTGCTGGCCTCCTCTACACCCCCGGCAAGGCATCCAACGCAGGCGGCGTTGCTACCTCCGGCCTCGAAATGAGCCAGAACTCCATCCGCATGAGCTGGAGCTTCGAAGAAGTTGACGAGAAGCTGCACAACATCATGAAGAGCATCTTCCAGGCTTGCCTGAAGGCATCCATCGAGTGCGGCCACCCCGGCGACATGATGCTGGGCGCAAACGTTGCCGGCTTCCTGAAGGTTGCAGAAGCAATGATGGCACAGGGTGTTGTCTGATTTAATACTTCACCGAAATTAATAAAAGAGAGTACCGAAAGGTACTCTCTTTTTTTGTTTTTTTGGTGTTTTTATAGAATCTGCGGTTGCTTTTCCATATTTTGTTGGTAATTGCGAAAAAATATGCTATACTAATTGTACAAAAAACTAAAAAAACGGGAGGAAAAAATGAAGAAAGTTCAGTTTACGGAAACAGTACTTCGCGATGCCAATCAGTCGCTAATAGCCACACGCCTTCCATATGAGAAATTTGAGCCGATTCTCGAGTCCATGGACAAGGCCGGCTTCTACTCTGTAGAATGCTGGGGCGGTGCGACCTTTGATGTGTGCCTGCGTTTTCTCGGTGAGGATCCCTGGGAAAGACTTCGCAAAATACGGAGCAAAATGCCCAATTCCAAGCTGCAGATGCTTCTGCGCGGTCAGAACATTTTAGGCTACAAGCATTACCCCGACGATGTAGTCCGCCGCTTTGTGCGCGCCTCCGTCAAGAACGGCATAGATATCATTCGCATTTTCGATGCTCTCAATGACACCAACAACCTTAAGGTTGCCATTGAGGAAACCATAAAGTGCGGAGCTGAAGCCTCCGGCACAATTTCCTACACCACAAGTCCCGTTCACACCATTGCCAAGTATGTGGAGATGGTGAAGGAACTAAAGGAAATGGGCGTAAGCTCCATCTGCATAAAGGATATGGCAGGCATTCTCACCCCCGCCAACGCCTATGACCTTGTTTCCGGCATCAAGGATGCCGTTGACCTTCCCGTTGTGCTTCACACCCACAGCACCACAGGTCTCGCCTTCATGACCTATCTCAAGGGCATTGAGGCAGGCGCCGATGTCATCGACACCGCAATTTCCCCCTTCTCCGGCGGCACAAGCCAGCCTGCAACGGAAACCCTTTTCTACGCACTGAAGGAGCTGGGCTACGAGGTTGACCTTGACGAAAAGATTCTTATTGAGATGGCAAACTTCTTCAAGCCCATCCGCGGAGAATTCATCGCCGACGGCACTCTCAATCCCATTTCCATGACAACCGACACCCAGTGTCTAACCTATCAGATTCCCGGCGGTATGCTTTCAAATCTGTTGAGTCAGCTTAAGGGGCTGAACGCTCTTGATAAGTTTGAGGATGCTCTCCTTGAAACTCCCAGAGTCCGCAAGGACATGGGCTATCCTCCCCTTGTTACTCCCACCAGCCAGCTGGTCGGCACTCAGGCTGTCCAGAATGTTTTAGCCGGTGAACGCTATAAAAATGTAGGTGCCGAAATAAAAGCCTACTGCCGCGGTGAATACGGCCGCACTCCTGCTCCCATTGACGAGGAAATCAGAGCAAAGATTCTCGGCGGTGAGAAGCCCATCGAGGGCCGCTTCGCCGATTCCCTCCCCACGGACACCTTTGAGAAGGCGCAGGAGCATCTGGGCGAAACCGCAAGATGCGAGGAGGATGTACTCAGCTACATCGCCTTCCCTCAGGTTGCGGAGAATTTCTTTGAGAAGCGCCGCGAGCTGGAGGAAAAGAAGGTTCGCTACACCATTACGGAGGCATAATCTATGGACGAACTGATAAACATCAGCATCGGCAACGCCTCTCTTGTTGCGATTTTAGGCTACTGCGTTGTTTTTCTCGGTCTTGTTCTTCTCATGTGCGTTGTTATGCTCATGGGCAAGGTTATGACCTCAAAGTCCGGAAAAGCGGCAAAAGCAGCTCCCGCAGCGGTGGAGGCAATTCCCGAAGCTCCAAAAGCAGAGCCTGCACCCGGCTCCGCCGGCGATTTGAAGCTCTATGACACAGATCCTAAAGATGCTGCCATGATCATGGCCATCGTTGCCGATTCTCTGGGTAAGCCCCTTAATGAGCTTCGCTTCATTTCCATCAAGGAGGTCAAGGACGAATGAAATATAAGGTCACTTTAAATAACAGAGTTTATGAGGTTGAGGTTGAGGCCGGCGAGGCAATGCTCATTGACGAATACGAAGCCCTTGCTCCCGCAGCCCCCGCACCCGTTGCCGCAGTGCCCGCAGCTGCCGCAGCTCCCGCACCCGCACCTGCCGCCGCGGCACTTGCCGCAGGCGAAGCGGTAAAATCCCCCATGCCCGGCAATATTCTTAAAATCAATGTTTCCGAAGGTCAGAAGGTAAACGAGGGCGATGTGCTGCTCATCCTTGAGGCCATGAAGATGGAAAACGAAGTAACCGCCACCAAGGCCGGCACCGTTGCGCAGATTGCCGTCACCAAGGGACAGGTGGTTGAAACCGGTACTCCTCTGGTTGTCATTGCATAAGGAGGAAGTATGGATATTTTAGGTACTCTCCAAAAACTCGTGATGGAATCCGGCTTCGCCGCGTTCTTCATGGAGGGTGGCTGGAAAAACCTCATCATGATTATCCTTGCCTTTGTTCTTCTTTATTTAGGTATCGTGAAGAAGTTTGAGCCTCTTCTCCTCTGCGGCATCGCCTTCGGCTGTCTGCTGTCGAATTTGAGCTACTTTGTTGCTCTCGGCGGTGAAAATGCCCTTTACCATCCCGAGCTTTGGGCGGATTTTCTCGACGAATCCAGCCCCTATTTCCACAGCTACGGTCACATAATGAGCCACGCAGGTCTCCTTGACTTCTTCTACATCGGCGTCAAGGCAGGCATCTATCCCTCACTCATCTTCCTTGGTGTAGGCGCCATGACCGACTTCGGTCCTCTGCTTGCCAATCCCAAGAGCCTGCTTCTGGGTGCCGCCGCACAGATGGGCGTTTTCGTTGCCTTCTTCGGCGCGGTTACCCTTTTCGGCTTCACCGGTCCCGAGGCCGCATCCATCGGCATCATCGGCGGTGCAGACGGCCCCACGGCAATTTACACCACGACAAAGCTTGCGCCCCATCTTCTGGGACCCATCGCCATTGCGGCTTATTCCTACATGGCGCTGATTCCCCTTATTCAGCCGCCTCTTATGAAGCTGCTTACCACCGACGAAATGCGCAAGGTCAAGATGGAGCAGACCCGCGAGGTTTCCAAGACCGAGAAGATTATCTTCCCCATCGTTGTCGCAACCTTCGTAATTCTGCTTCTGCCCTCCACTGCTCCCCTTGTGGGCTGCCTCATGCTGGGTAACCTCTTCCGTGAGTGCGGTGTCACAGACAGACTGTCCGACACCTCCCAGAACGCTCTTATGAACATTGTCACCATCTTCCTTGCCACAAGCGTTGGCGCCACCATGGGCGGCGACACCTTCATTCAGTGGCAGACCGTGTTCATCATCCTTTTAGGTCTTGCGGCCTTCTGTGTTTCCACCATCGGCGGACTTCTGGGCGGCAGAATCATGTACCGCGTTTCCGGCGGCAAAATCAACCCTCTCATCGGCTCCGCCGGCGTTTCCGCCGTTCCCATGGCGGCACGCGTATCCCAGGATGTGGGTAAAAAGTACAACAAGAACAATTATCTGCTTATGCACGCCATGGGCCCCAATGTGGCCGGCGTCATCGGCTCCGCCATTGCGGCAGGCTTCCTGCTTTCCGTTTTCGGCGGCTAAATGCAAAACATATGCAAAAAAGCCCGTGCTGCTGCACGGGCTTTTTTGCTTCGCAGGAGTCGGAACCCACCTGCGAAATAAGAGAGAGAGATTGGAAACATATGAAGAAAGACTTTCGTCTCAAAAGCTGATTTATTTGCTGTTGCATATTTTATGTATATAATATATACTACAGTCAGTTATTACTCAAGCGAATATAAATCATACATTGTATGAATTTTAGGAATACAGAGGTGTGCTATGTCTATCCGAAAGTATCAGGCATTTTTAAAAGTTGTGGAGCTGGGAAGCATTTCAAAGGCCGCCGAGCAGTTAGGCTATACTCAATCCGCCGTGAGCCGCATGGTTGCGGACATTGAGGAGGAGTGGGGGCTCAATCTTCTCCACAGAAGCCGCGGCGGACTCTCTCTGTCCTCGGACGGCATAATAATGCTGCCCTATATCAAAGAGCTGTGCGGAAAATATCAGAGTATGCGTGAACGCGCCAGTGAGCTGAAGGGTGTGGACACGGGCTTTATCCGTATCGGCTCCTGCGCCAGCGTTTCAACCCAGTGGCTGCCCGCAATTCTCAAGGAGTTCAAGCAGAAATATCCCGGTATCGACTTTCAGCTTCAGAACATGGAATACTCCGACACGGAGGATGCCATCCGCGCCGGTGAAATCGACTGCGGCTTCATATCCGCCCCCTATGCAGATGAGATTGACTTCACGCTTCTGCGCCGCGACCGTCTCATGGCAGTGCTGCCTGCAGACCATCCCAGAGCAAGCGGCAGCATCTATCCCGTGCAGGAGCTCAGCAATGAGCGCATAATCAAGCTCACCGAGGAGGGCAACAATGAGGTTTCCAAGTTCCTTTCCCGGCTCCATGAGCAGCTCGAAAATCCCATGGACATCTTCTGTGAGGTCAACGACGACTATTCCATCATGGCCATGGTGGAAAGCGGTCTGGGTGTTTCCGTGCTGTCGGAGCTTGTAACCCAGCGTATGCCCTTTAACATCGTGCTCAAGGAGTTTGACACCCCCATTTACCGCGACATCGGCATCGCCGTGAGAAAAGGCACCCGACCTTCACCGGCAACGGAAAAGTTCATCGAGGTTGTAAAGGATTTCTTTTCAGCGCTTAAGTAAAAAAGCTCATATGCATACGGCTATGCAATAAGAAAGCAGCATAAAAAACCCGCCGAGGGGCGCCATGGAAAAGGCGTCTCTGGCGGGTTTTTTCCTCGATAATACTATATTTGCCTAATTCGGCATCTGTTCATTTAATTCGTCAAGTAAATGAAGCGTTTTATAGGTTTTATCACATTTTTTGCACTGCCAATCGCAGCTGCTCTTTTTTGCACCGGTGTGCAGCAGCTCCAATGTATCTCCGCATATGGGGCATTTGGTCTGCTTCTCATTCCAAAGGCTCTTAAGGAACTGCAGCACCTCATTTCTGGAGTTCATCTTCAATTCTTTAAGTCTTACCCTTTCCATATTATCAGCCTCCGCAAATCTGCTTGTATTGTGCTTTAACGAGCATAGAATTTTCCATTCAGCCCACATCCGGTGAAGCATCCTTATCGCCCTGCGGAAAAATCATCTGCGTATTTTTATTTGCATACAAGCTCGCCGTTTTCGGTGTCAACAACTATGGTGTGGCCTGCGGGAATGCTGCCCGAAAGGATAGTACGGGCAATGAGTGTTTCCACCGCCGACTGCAAATAGCGCTTAAGAGGTCTTGCGCCGAATATAGGATCATAGCCGCGGTCTATGATAAGCTGCTTTGCTTCCGGCGTAATCTCAAGGTCAAGGCTGCGCTCATTGAGTCTGCGCCGCAGAGCCTCCGTAAGGTTATCCACGATGCCGTAAAGCTCATTTTTGGTCAGAGGCTTGAAGCAGAGGATTTCGTCAAGTCGGTTGAGAAATTCGGGACGGAAGCGGCGCTTCAGCTCGGACATGACCATGTCCCTTGCGTTTTCGGAAATTTCGCCGTCCTCGTTGATGCCCTCCAGAAGATACTGACTTCCCAGATTGGAGGTCATGATGATAATCGTGTTTTTGAAATCAACGGTTCTGCCCTGGGAATCGGTGATGCGTCCGTCATCGAGAATCTGCAGCAGGATGTTGAAAACATCGGGGTGCGCCTTTTCGATTTCGTCAAACAGCACCACGGAATAGGGCTTGCGTCTAACCGCCTCCGTAAGCTGACCGCCTTCGTCGTAGCCCACATATCCCGGAGGAGCGCCGATGAGACGGGACACGGAGAATTTTTCCATGTACTCGGTCATATCAATGCGCACCATGTTGTGCTCATCGTCAAAGAGGCATTCCGCAAGAGCCTTGGCAAGCTCGGTTTTACCCACACCCGTGGGGCCTAAAAACATGAAGCTGCCCACGGGGCGGTTGGGATCGGCAATGCCTGCCCGGGAGCGCAGAATTGCCTCGGTGACACGCTGTACCGCCTCATCCTGACCGATTACCCGTCTGTGAAGCACATCGTCAAGGTGAAGGAGCTTTTCTCTTTCGCCCTCCATGAGCTTGTTTACGGGAATCCCCGTCCATTTTGCCACGATACCGGCGATTTCCTCATCGGTGACGGTGTCATGCACAAGGCTTTCCGCCTTGCGCTCCTCGCATAGCTTTTCCGTTTCCGCCAAACGCATTTCCAGCTGCGGCAGGTCGGAGTATTTAAGGCGTGCTGCCTTTTCGTATTCGTAATTCAACTGGGCATTTTCAATCTCTGCGTGGACTCTCTCAAGCTCGCTCTTGAGCTTTTTGACCTCCTCCACACTGTTTTTCTCGCTTTCCCAGCGAGTTTTGCGTTCATTGAAGCTATCCTTGAGGTTTGCAAGCTCCTCCGTGAGCTTTTCCAGTCTGTCCATGGAAAGCTGGTCGGTTTCCTTCTTAAGGGCCATTTCCTCGATTTCCAGCTGCATTATCTTGCGGCGGATATCGTCAAGCTCCGCCGGCATGGAGTCGATTTCCGTGCGAATAAGGGCGCAGGCCTCGTCCACGAGGTCGATGGCCTTATCGGGAAGGAATCGGTCGGAGATATAACGGTTGGATAGTGTTGCGGCGGCAACGATGGCGTTGTCGTGAATTCTTACGCCGTGGTACACCTCATAGCGTTCCTTAAGACCGCGGAGGATGGAAATCGTGTCCTCCACCGTGGGCTCATCCACCATGACGGGCTGGAAACGGCGTTCAAGAGCCGCATCCTTTTCGATGTATTTTCTATACTCGTCAAGGGTGGTCGCGCCGATGCAATGGAGCTCACCGCGGGCCAGCATGGGCTTCAGCAGGTTGCCGGCATCCATGCTGCCTTCGGTTTTGCCTGCGCCCACGATGGTGTGAAGCTCGTCAATAAACAGAATTATTCTGCCCTCGGACTTCTTAATCTCCTGCAAAACCGCCTTGAGACGCTCCTCAAACTCTCCCCGGTATTTTGCGCCGGCAATGAGGGCGCCCATGTCAAGGGAGAATACGGTTTTGTCCTTCAGTCCTTCGGGAACATCTCCGCGGACAATGCGCTGGGCAAGTCCCTCGGCAATGGCGGTTTTGCCCACGCCGGGCTCACCTATGAGCACGGGATTGTTCTTGGTTTTTCGGGAGAGTATGCGTATTACGTTTCGGATTTCCGTATCTCTGCCGATTACGGGGTCAAGCTCGTTGCTGCGGGCGCGCTCCACAAGGTCGGAGCCGTATTTTGTCAGCGCGTCGTAGGTGCTTTCCGGATTGTCCCCGGTAACAGGGCCGCTTTTCACCTTGGAAAGCTCCTCGGTAAATCTTCCCTTTGTGATGCCGTGGTCTGCGAAAATTCTCTTTATCGCAGGCGTTGCCGCGGCAAAAATGCCCAGCATGAGGTGTTCCACGGAGAGGTACTCGTCGCCCATGGAGGCTCTCGCCTTATCCGCGGCATTGAGCACACGGTTTGCGTCGGCGGAAACATAGATGTCCACATCGCCGCTGACCTTGGGCAGCTTGTCTAATTCTCCGTCGATTTCCCTCAAAACCGAGGCATGGTCAACGCCCATTTTCCCCAGCATTGTGGGGATAAGTCCTCCCTCGGAGGCAATGAGTCCGTACAGCAGATGCTCCGGGGTGACATACTGGTTGTTCTTTTCCTGTGCCTTACTCTGTGCGCTGTTAATGGCTTCAATTGTTTTCTGTGTAAGATTCTTGCTGTTCATTTTCCGACCTCCTGTCAGATGAGGATTTGGCTCCTGCGAAGGAATGAGAAGTAGCAGGCTTCAATAGCGTGGGCATCGTATTTCCCCGCAAGATAGCCCTTCATCATTGTGTCAAATAGCTTGATGTATTCGGATATGACCCGAGCCAGCTCGTCGGAGCTGCATTCTCTGTCGGGTATGGCAATGGTGCGTACAAACTTGCCCTCGCAAAGGGCATACTCCGGGGAGCTTATACCCAAAACGGGGCGCAGATGCGCGTCCTCAACGCTCTTCCAGATGCGGAAAAACTCCGTCATGGAATTAAGCAGAGCAATGGACTGGGTGCGGAAATTCACCGTCAGCTCACCGAGAGCCTCCTCATTTCCTCTGTAGAGCTCCACCTCGTACTTTACCGTAGGGCGGTATTTGTATTCCAAAGAGCTCTTCATGCTCATAGTGAGGGCGTTGGGGGCAAAAAAGGGAACCAGGTCTCTTGAAGGCAGAAGCATCTGCTCTATGGCGGAGAATATATCGTTAATTCTGCGTTCCGGAGTCACGAGATTAACCTTCTCGGCAAGAATCTGGTTTATGAGGTTAGATCGGTTAGTTCCGAGCTTGTGAGCAAGCCGGTCAATCTCCGCAACCACCTCGTCGGAAAGCATAAGGCTGTAAAGTGTCTTTTTCATTGGATACTTCTCCTTTTCTCTTTATAAGCTCATAATAATCGCGTTTCGCTAATTTGTCAATATATTTATATAAATATTTAAGCAAGTTATTTGTAGTTTGTTGCATATACCTTCTGTGCAGCAAAGCATCTCCCCCATCTCTTTTTCCTGCTCTTTATTATCTTCTCAAAACTGTGGTATAATATTTTTATTAGGAGTGATACAAATGACAGTTACCCAACGCTTTTTAAAATATGTTTCCTTCCCCACAGGCTCTGATGAAGGCTCCGCCGCTGTACCCAGTACAGAGTGCCAGCTTGAGCTGGGCAGATATATTGTGTCCGAGCTTCAGTCTCTCGGTCTTGAGGCGGAGCTTGACGAATTCGGCAGGGTGTATTCCTTTCTTCCTGCCAATTTCTCCGACGCTGCGCCTCTGGGCTTCATCGCCCATATGGACACCTCCCCGGATGCGCCCGGGGAAAACATCAAGGCCCGCATTGTGCGCTATGAGGGCGGTGACCTGTGCCACATCAAAGCGGAGAGCTTCCCCAAGCTGTTGAATTATGTAAACCAAGATATAATCATCACCGACGGCGCAACTCTGTTAGGCGCTGATGACAAGGCGGGTATTGCGGAGATAATCACCGCCGTAGAATATCTTCTCTCCCACCCTGAAATTCCCCACCGCGGCATGGCGCTGTGCTTTACTCCCGACGAGGAAATCGGCTGCGGCGCCGACCATTTCAGCTTTGAAAAATTCCATGCAGAAGCAGCCTACACCGTTGACGGCGGCGAGTTAGGCGAGCTCGAATATGAAAACTTCAATGCCGCCTCTGCGGTAATCCGCATTCACGGTGTGAGCATTCACCCGGGCGAAGGCAAGGGAAGGATGAAAAACGCAGTTCTCATTGCCTCGGATTTCGTGTCGCGTATGCCCAAGGAGGAAATCCCCGCCTGCACGGAGGCTTACGAGGGCTTCTATCATATCCATGATATAGAGGGCAGCACAGCGGAGGCACGCATAGCCATGATAATCCGCGACCACGATATGGATAGCTTCCTTGCCCGCAAGGCTTTTGTGGCAGAGCTGACGGCGCAGCTCAACGAGCTCTACGGAGCAGGCACCCTTGAGCTTATGATGAAGGACAGCTACTATAACATGAGGGAAAAAATCCTGCCTCACATGGAGCTTATCAGCAATGCGGAAAAGGCCTTCCGTGACGCAGGCGTTGAGCCGAAAATTGTTCCCATCCGGGGCGGAACGGACGGCGCGCGGCTGTCCTATGAGGGCTTGCCCTGTCCCAATCTCTCCACAGGCGGTGTGAATTTCCACAGTGTCCATGAATTCATCCCGGTGCGGGCCATGGAGAAAATGGTGGAGGTTATCCTCAATCTGGTTAAATGAAAATCACCCGAAGCAAGGCTTCGGGCGATTTCTTTATTCATATATGACCTCAAGATGGCAGGGCAAAATCGCCTCAATGCGCTGCTTGAGCCTCTTTAACTCTTCGCCTTCAGGCTGAATCCCTGAAAATCTTACATTCAGGACCTCCTTTGTGTCTGTCTCGTAGACACTGGCGGGAATTCCGCAGTCGGAAAGCAGTATATTAAGTCCCTGATCGCTGCAATCGTATTCCCTCAAACGCATAAGTGCGTTTACTGCCGTTCTGCGGGCGGCAGTGTCTTCCGTGGAAGCAGCCCCGGGGAAAAGGCCTTCGAATTTTCGGAGTCCCTCATCCTCCGCCGTCATGGGCAGCATTTCTCTGTAGGTTTTGGATAGCTTTTCCTCCACCTCATCCATAATCGCCCCGAGGGCATTAAGCTCGGCGCTGCCGATGCCCGTATCAAGCTCGTAGATTCCCAGAGGCTTCAGAGTGTTTTTCAGATAATCGGAATAGCTCATTGTACCGCCTCGCTTATGGTCAGCTCATTCAGCACGGGCAGCACGGGAGGAGTTGCCGCAAGGTCGTGCTCGGGGGAGTTAATCGTGTAGTTTTCAACGCCCTCAATGCCGAAGATGAGGCTTCCTATTTCCGCTTTCTTGACACCCTTGCCCAAGCGCTTACCCGTGAAATAGTCTCTTATTGCCGCTTCTGCTCTTGCCGCAGCCGCCGCATAGTCAGCTCCCTCTTTTACGGTAAGCTCTATGTCAACATCGACCTGATGAATAATCGGCTCGGAGACATTGACATCCACACATATTTCACGCCTGATGTTCATGCGTTGAGACACCTGTGAAAGCACCCGAGGCGCAGGTATGCCGTTCTCCCCCGCAACGGTGATGTCCACAGTGCCGCGTCCTCTGTGCCGCGGCTGTACGCTGACGGCGGCAACACCCTCAACGGATAGAGCCAGATTTCTGTAATATGCCGTATTGCCGGAGTTCTCTGCGTTGTAAAAGCTGTCAATAACACGAGCTCTCAAGCTCTCGTCTGTTTCCTCATCACGGCCGCCGTCAAAGGGTGCGGTATTTGTGCAGCCGCTGACGCCCACGGGCGCAAGCTCCATGAATACAAGGGTGTTTTCAGGAATATTGCCGTTTTTTCCTGCCTTCACAGCCTGTGCAGGAACATCGCAGAAGGTGCTTCCCGGGGATATCACTCCGCTTTCCGTCACCTCAAACTCCAGCTCATCCGCGGTTATGCACCGGGTGCCTGCGGCCACGGAAATATCACTCTCTGCAGGTGCATTCAGATAAAAGCGGATTGTGCCTACGGCTTTTTCCGCAGGCTTTCTCGAAAGTCCGCGCTGAAGCGCATGGGTGTTGAGAGCCTCGCCCACAGCGGTCTGGGGGAAGCACTGTCGTTCCACATAGTCGGCCTGTGCCTGAAGGGAGGCAAGCTGTGCCGCAAAGACGCGGAAGCGCAGAGCCATGTCGCCGCCGTCATTGAGAGCAATTCCCGTCTCCGTCTCAAAGGCGGTTTTCAGTTCATTGTATATTTCATCAATAGTTTTCATATTTCCTCCCCAATGGCGGTTTCAACCTGCAGAGTACCGCCGGAATAAGTAAAATCAAGCTTGAGCACAAGCGTGTCCCCTGACACCTCCATGCTGATATTGTCAAAGCTTATGCCCTGCTCATCCGCAAGGGCCTCCGCCACATATTCCCGGACGGCGGTCTTTCTATCCTCGGGCTTAACACCCTGCAGCAGCGTATAAAGTCTGCTGCCGTAGTCGGGCATGGGCCAGAATTTTCCTCTTCTCGCCGCCAGCTTCATGGTAATGCGCTGGGCAAGCTCCTCTGCTCCCTTCACCGTTGCCACACCGCCGTTTCGGGCTATATATTTTCCGTTTTCCAGCTTAAGCTCCATCAACAGACCTCCCGTTCACAGTAAGTGAGCCTGAGATTTCAAGCTCTCCCCTGATTTTTATTTTGCCGTTGTTCATAATGAGAACAGCGGCATTTTCGGTTTCAATATAGATTTCTCCTGCCTCCATGCCCGGAGGGATTTCACCGTCGGTTCTGCCCAACAGGGCGTATTCCCCGTTGTCGCAGGCCAAAACAAGCTGCTTTTCCCCCGCAGCGGGAATTCGCAGAACGCCGCCGGCTCTCACAATGCACATGTCACGGTGCTCCGAATCCGTCTCCGCCGCAGGCAAGGCTCCGCCGATGCTCAATCTTCCGCTTGAGGCGGTAAGCTCTCTGTCTCTGCGGTTAATATCGTCAAGCCACATTTTCATACCTCCAGAGTAAGATAGGTTCCCCCATCGTTGCCGTCGGCCCAGCATCGGGATTTGACTATTCTGTATCTTCCCGAGAGTCCCGCATCCGGAAGATTCAGCTCCGCCACATCTCCGGCAAAGCCGGCAAATTGAGTTGTCACGCCGATTTCAATGATGTTTTTTCCACGCTTCGATTCCCGAATCTGATACTCCCCGGTGTAGCGCATGGCATCGGCGCCTGTGGTTTTGGGAACGGTGAGCACGCGGCGGCTGACTCCGCCCCGGGCCTCAAAGGCCTCGTTGTGAACGGTGTATCTTGCACCTGTAACGCGGTTTTTAACCAGCACCGAGGAAATAACTCCGTAGCGGCAGTCGTGACGCTTAAGGGAGAAAACGCGGGAGCCGCTGTTGATTGTTCTCACAGGGCCCTGTTTGTCCTTGAGAAGCAATGCTCCCTCTCTTGAAAATCGGGGCTGCACTCCGCAGGAATAGCGGCAGAATCGGGAAAGCACGCTCCATTCACTCTCGCCGGAGGCCACATTGAAGCGGTAAAGCAGAGGCATAGACCTTTTTTCGATTTTGCCGATGCCGTATGGCGTCACATGGCAGGCAATAATCGTGTCAAGGCTGACGCTGACATAGCTTGCGGCCTCGGCCTCATTGTCGAAGAGAAGCGCCGACATGGATCTGCCGCGGACGGTAACTCGGCTTCCCTCTTCATCGCAGACAATGGTGTACTCGTCAACGACGCCGTAGAATACGGTATCCTCATTGTTGACACCCCGAAAGAGCTTTGCATCGGCGAGCTTATGCAGCATACTCTTTTCGAAGGGGCAGGTCACCTCAAAATAATCGCAGGTCTCACCCATGCCGTGGCATACATCCCATTCATACAGCAGAGGCAGCTCGTAGGGTGAAAGCTCTTTTGTGTAAAGAATACCTCTCATGTCACACCTCCGACGAAAGCCGCAGCACACTGCCGGGCGTAAGCTCATTTATGTTCATAATTTCGGGGTTAAGCCGCAGTATCTCATCTGCGGCAACGCCGGTTTTCAGTACCACATCTCCTATGCCGTCGCCCTGCTCAACCCTGTAGGCTTGCGGCGCAAGCTGCAGCTTCACCGCGCCCCGCTTTTTACCGTCGCTGTTCTGCCAGAATTCGAATTCGTAGTTTACATAATTCTCCTTCGGTTCCTGACGGAGCTTAAGAGAGGCAAAGTAAACCTCCGTTGCAGGCCAGACGGGATGGGTAAGCATACCGGGGCTTCCATCAATGAACAGCTCCGCAAGACGCAGAAAATCCCCGTAGGCGTTCTTCCCCACGAATTCACCCTCGCCCTTAAATACGCAAAGGTCCTCGCCCATATCCTGAATACGATATGCCTGAAAGGGCAGCTTGCGGCTTGTAAGGGCGCGGCGGTGCTCCACGGTAAAGGTGCAGGGATTGTGGGGCCATGTAAAGTCTCTGAATTTCATGGGTGTCAGCATATAATTCCTCCTAATAGGTGATAAAGCCGTTGTCACGGCAGCGCATTTCACGCTCAATGTAGTCCGACATGGCGGTCAGCTGTGTCTTTGCGGCCGCAGGCCTTGTAGTCGCGGTATCGTGGTGAGCTTCATATTCTCCTGTCATAGCGGAATTAAAGGCACTCTCGTCAAAGGCCGCGCTGCTCTGCCCTTCCTCTTCGCCCTCAAGAAGGGCGGCATATTCCCGGCACATCTCCTCCGTGAGCCCCTTTGCCTCCTCCGACCAGGGTGCCACACCAAAGGCGCGCAAAACCTTGAAGCGCAGTAAATCCATACTCATGCCTCCATCTCCAGTCGCTTTGCCGCAAGCACTCTCACCTTTTCCGCAACGGTTTCGCCCAATCTGCCGTTCTCCTCAATGCCGCTCCAGCGGCAGCCTGTGTAAACGATGCGTCTGTCAGGCTTTACGATGACCACGGAGAAGTCGTCGAGAGTGTGAAAATCAATGCCGTCGGATATGGCCTCGTCGGTAGCATAGAGCCGTGTCAGCTCAAGTCTGTGGTACAGTCCCGTGGTAAGCACCGCCACGGGCCGTGAGCTGCCGAAGGCCTCGATAAGCTTTTCGGTTTTGTCGGAAACCGCGCGATAGCTTTGAACGGCGGCAATTTTTTTGCCGTCAGCCTCAAGATAGATATCGCTGCTGGTGGGAAAAGTAATGTTCATATTCTTTACCTCCTCACACATTCAGATATGCCGTCAGCATAATGGTGTTAAGTCCGCAGACCACGGAGAATTCAAAATCCACACGGCAGAGACTTATGTCATTTGTGTCAGCAACAGCGCGGATATTGCCGTAGTCGGCGATTTTGCCTGCGGCGAGCTTTTTTTCCAGCTCCACCGCCACCTGGGAGCGGATTGCTCCCCGGGTAAGAGCGTCGTTTTTTGCCCGGGCAAACTTAAGCTTCAGGGCACTGTGTACGCTTTTGAGCACCTCCTGCACCGTAATAACCGTTGCAATTTCCCGAAGGCTTTTGTCCTCAATACCGTCTGTGTTGGTTTTTGTGGTAACGCCGCGCACAACGCAGACGCTTTCGCCGTCGTTTTCGATGGGTGTTACTCCACCTGCAATCAGATCCTCAATTTCCCGCTCCGTAAAGGAACGGACAAGATTGCCCACACCTGAAAGGGCGTGTCCGTTGAGGAAAAGCTCCTTTTCCGAGGAAATAACGCCTGCTAAAGCGGCGGCAAGATTGCCCTGGGCTTCATCCGCGCCTGCGCAAATAATCAGACGCTCAAAATTCATGTCACGGGCATACTCAACGCATCGGTCTGCAGTCTCATCGCACTCCCATATACCCATGGCGTATTCCCCATTTTCAAGGGCGCTTTTCATGGTGAGAAGATCATCCTCGCTTCTGCTGTCGCAGATGATTATGTCTGCGCCGCCGTCTAAAAGCCGTGCATAGGCGTCGGGATAGTTTTCTCCGATTACGGGAACGGCAAGGATTCTGCCGCATCCGTTCAGAAAAAGAGTTTTTATGAGTTTTGTCATGGGGCATATTCCGTAGCTTTCCACGGCATCCATGTAGGAGACAATGCTTTTTGCGGAGCTTGCGTCACCGTTTATATGTGCCGCAACCCCCACGGTAACGCTATCGTCTGCCGCCGTAAAGCTGCTGTTTACCCTGTATTCGGCATAAATGCCGGGTCTTTCTCTCACTGTCATTTAAGCTCTCCTTTCAGCACAAAGTCCGTGAAGCGGCCTCTTTCCTCTCTGTTGCATACGAGATAAACGGTGACCTCAACCGTACTTTCACAGCGAAACATCTCCGTTTCGGAGTCGTATTTCGCCTCACCGCCCTCGAAGCTCTTCAGCTTCACTCCGCTGATGCCTCCGATGCAGGAGCAGATGTCATTCAGCAGCTTGGTGCATTGAATTTCCGCCTTATCCGCTGCCGCAGGCGTGTAAATCTCCATGCCGATTTTAAGCTCTGCCCTGTGGCCGTAAAGCTCTTTAATATCTCCGTTTTTCTCGTAGATACCCATGTAATTTCCGTAGCCGGAGGCGGTGATGCTGCCTGCTTTAAGGCTCACCGCAACGGCGGCGGTGCTTCTGTCCAGCACACAGCCGGGGTATTTTCTCACGGCGGGTATCCCCTCATCCTCGAGGGTGGAGATTACCGAGTTGAGTACGGAATCAAACATCTGCGGCACCGCCCTTCTTACGAAGCACCGCCTCATAGTGAGAAATACCTCCGCAGTAGAAAATCGGCTCTGCCCGAAGGGCCGAAAAGCGCTTTCCGCGGTGAATGACCTCCTCACCGCCGCAGGCGGACATGGCGCATTCCGTGATGAGGAGATATTCCGCACCGTTTAGAATTCCCACCGCCGTGGGTTTTTTAATGTTGTCGTGCTTTTGGGGAGCAATCGGGGATATGAAGCCCTTTGCCGATGCGCCGTTTACGGTAATGTCCTCACCGAAGCGCTGAAATATACTGTGGGCAATTTTCATCCTCTCACCCCCACGAAGCTGAAGCCTTCTCCCTCAAGGTAGGCGGAGAGAATGTTCTCTGCGGCCTTTCGCAGACCTGCGGCGGAGCAGCCCGACTCTCCGTTGCTGAAATTGACGGAGAGGTTTCCCGCCTTGAATGCGCTGATATCGCCGCTGCCGCCGTTTTCAAGCTCCATGCAGAGGGCAAGGGCCAGCATACCTGCGGCGGTGACAAAAAGCTCGCTTATATCCCCGGGCTTAACATTCTGACGGAGCTTTGCCTCAAGCTCCGCTGCCGCCGCTGCGCAGAAGGCCTCCAGCACTCTTTCGCTTTCATGGGAGAGCTGTCCGCCGCAGAGCAGCTCCGCCCTTGCCTTAATGTCTTCATTTGTGTAGCTCATAGTTACCTCCCGAACAAATGAGGGGAGCAGCGCTCCCCTCCTGATTATCAGACCTTCAGCACCTTGGAGGCGCTGTCGTAGAGCTTTGCAAAGCCGGAGATGCTGGTGATAGCCGCGCGCTCAAGCTGACGGTCAATAAGACGGTCATACTCAACGGCAACATCGCCTGCGGAAACCATTTCCAGGGCGTAGCCCTTGTCAAGGCCGATGGCGGTGCCGGAGGGGAGTGCGCTGCAGCGGATGAGCTTTGCGCCCAGAGGATTGCCGGGCTCGCCGGTACCCTGGAAATTCAGGCCGGTGAGAGGATTCTGGAACTCGGAGCACTTGAGAATCTGCATCATGACATCGGGAGATGCCAGCAGAGTATTCATGGTGTAGGGGTCAAAGCTGTTCCAGAAGTTCAGCATTTCGGAGTAGGTCAGAGTGCCTGCTGTGCCGCCGAGCTCATTGCCGCCCACGGAAAGCTGCACAGCGGCATTGCTGTTGCCGTCGCCGTTTGTCATAACATCAATGGCATCCTCAAGATGCATACGCATGATCTGGTTGCCTATCTGACGCAGCATTACGGAGAAAAGGTCCAGGTGCTGGAATCGGATTGCCTCATAGGAGGCGACCAGCATTCTGCCGCGCTTGTGGAGCTTCACGAGGTGGTCGGCACTGCGGATTTCGGTCTGGGGGATAAGTGCGCCCTCACCTACATAGCGCAGACTCTTGTCCTCTTCAGAGGCGGCGGAGTAAATGGAACGGTAATCCATGCCCTCAAAGTGGGTGACGGAGGCGGTGATGGAGGGCAGAATGTTGCCCTCCTCCATGCCTGCCTTTACGCTGCGGGACACATATTCGGGAAACAGCACGGCGCTTTCGGAGGTGGAAAAGAACTTTTCCACGGTGTCGCTGCCTGCGCCGCGGACCTTGATGTCAAAGCGCTTGAGCTGACGCTGGAAGGCGTCCATACCCTCTAAAGGAGTACCCTTGTAGTTTTCATTGGGGTCGAGACTCTCGAGGACCTGCTCGAAGCTCTTGCCGGATTCGGAATACATACCCTTGTCCAGCTTGATTTCGTTAAACTTGTAAGCCATATTCCTTTACCTCCTTACATAATGAAGCCGAGAGTGTTGGCTGTGGTATCAACATCGAGAACGAGATATTCTCTGCCGGTCTGTGCGGTCTTCACCTTACCGTTTGCATCGGCGGTGAGCTGATTGTAGCCCACATGGGGTGCTGTGCCGGTATAGGGGCAGGTGATGTAGCCGTGGGTCTGAACATCCGCAAAGCCGTCCTCTGCGTTAATGCAGTAGCCCATGAAATTTTCTGCTGCGGAGCAGGCGGCAACGGTGCCGTTGGAGCTCATCTTCACAAATGCGCCCTTTACCTCGCCGTTGGCGGCAAAGGAAACTACCTGCTCGCCGATTCCTTCAAAACTGACTTTCATATAAGTCCTCCTTAGATTTTGTACTCGTCACCGATGAAGTCGGTGACTTCGTTTTTGCCGGGGAGCTGTGTCACGGGAGAAAACAGCTCCTCCGAGCGCTTATTAAAGGCATCCTTCATGGATATAAGCGCCTCGGCATCCATATATTCCACGCTCTTTTCCAGCGCGGAGTATAGCTTGTCGTCTACGGTGAGACAAAGGCGCAGCACCTCTTTTTTAAGCTCACCCAGATAGCGTCTTCCCAGGCTTGCCTCTTTTTTCAGTGCTTCCTCCTTCATGCTCTTCATAACGCCTGCGTTTCTCTGGGCAGGCACGGCAACAAAGCTCCATTCGTAGGCATCAACAGCACCCTCAAGGGAGGCAAAGCACAGCTTTCCGCCGTATTCCCTGCCCTTTTCGTGGGCGCATAGGGAGATTTCCTCGCCGCAGATGCTGCATACGCTTTTTGCAACGGCACAGCCCACACTTGTTTCGCGCTTAATGCCGCCGTCAATTTCCCGGATAAGCTCCGCGTTTGCCTCGGTTTTCAGCATATAGCAGAAGCCCTTGAGAAAAACATAGGGCTCGCCGTCTGCCGTCTTGCGCTCTGTGTCGCAGACAAGCTCCGTGCGATAAATTCTCGCCACCTGATTTTCGCTCTTCCATTCGTGGTCGCAGATGCCTGTTGCGCCCACGAAGAGCTCGCTCAGTTCCTTCAGCGTTTCATTGGAGAAACGCTCGAAGTCGCGGTCAATGTCGTTATCGCAGAGCAAAACGGAGAAGATATAAACATCCTCTTCCTTCAGCTCCGCCTTTGCAAAGGCGTTTACCGCCTGCAGCTCCTCCTCGGTGTTTACCGCGCCACCGGAGGCTCCGCTTTTGATGATTTTCATTCTTCTTTACCCTCCATAATTTGCTGTGCCTGGGCGTTAAAGAGCAGTGCTCTCGCCTCCTCCACCTCGTCCTGCAGATTTATGGGCTCCCATTCAACATTGAACGAACAGGCATAGCCGTGCATTCTCAGCCACAGAGAGCATATTTTCTCAATGACCGGGGTAAGCGTTCTGCGGATGGCGGTGAGCTCACTGGTCATGAGGTCTGCCTGCTGGGCGCTCATTCTCTCCGTTGTTGACCAGTTAAGGCCAAGCAGGAAGGGCGGAATGCCCGTTCTCGCAATGAGCTGCTCCAGAATCTGGCGCACGGGGACCTCGCTGTCCAGAATCTGATTGTCCGCACCGATAACCTTTATCTCCACATCGCCTACGGCCACAAAATCACGCACGGCGCCGTTTTTGCCGCTTTGCATAGCCGCCGACCATTCCTCGGCAATCTGCTGGGCGCGCTCCTGGGCCACGGCTCTGTCGATGATGTCGCCCTGGGGTTTATACACCACCGCGAAGCGCACATTGCCCGCTCGCTCCCAGTTGATGCCTAAAGACTGATAAATCTTCAGCAGGATGCCGCATAGAAAGGGCATACTGCGGAGCATGGAAACACCGTAGGGCGAATCCGCCTCGGGGTTAAAGGGGGTGAACAGCAGAAGATTCTGTCTTGGGAAGGGCTCGGAAATCCCGAAGCCCCTTGCTCCGCAGAGGGTGAAGTCCAGGGGATTTTCACCCTCCTTAATCTGCACATCCTCCACATTGCCGCAGATTACCGCGGCAATATCGCGGTTTCCCATAGTGACGATTTCCCCCACGGCTCTGCCGCAGGTTATCATGGAGTCAAGGTAGGCGGAGATAAAGGTGTTCAGACCTCTCTGTCCTCTGCCCACATTTACGGTTTTCAAGAATTCCGCAAGCTCTCTTTCGGCGGTCTTGTCGGTGCATTTCACCTCAAAGCCTCCTGTGAGGCGGACTATCTTGAGTATGGCGGCATCCACCACGGGCACCGCCTCTCTTATCTGGCGGTAGAGCTTAATCTCACCGCCGCCCAGAGGCACATAAGAATCCAGCAGGCCGAAGGGATGACTTTCATTCTGCCGTATCTGTACGGAGGGTGCTCTGTTTTTCTGTTTTCCCGAAAATAATTTCATCAGTTCCTCCTATCTATCCAGACCGCGCCGAAGGGGCTCGGATTTTCGCTGAGGGCTGTGACAAAGTAGCGCATATCGTCCATGGCGTGGTCGCCGAATTTATATGGCGCCTCGCGGTCCTTTGACTCGTCCCAGCGATACTCACATATTTCCCGCAGAAGGTCACGGCAGCCGCGGCAGATTTTGATTTTGCCGCTTTTCAGCGCATCTGCGGTGAGCCTTATGCCCTTGAGCACATCGTTATCCGCCTTCTGCGCGTGAATACCTTCCCTTTGAAGGGCGCTTATGAAGCTGGCGGCGGAGGGGTCAACAATGACGCGGGAAGGGGCATTTTCGCCGCAGAGCTTCTTAAGCTCCGCGACATATTCCGCGTCGGTTTTCTGCCTTCCCTCTTTTCGGGAGTCGTAATAATACTCCCGAAGTCTGTACCAGATTCCGTCCTTCAGTCCCCAGAAGCCGAAGGAGCTGGGGTTTGCGGTGCCGTAATCGCAGGACATAGCGAAATCCGTGCAATCCGGCGGCGGGTCTGTCTGCATGCTTTCATCGAAGAAGTCGTAAATTCTGCCCTGGGGCAACACCCACTCGCCCAGCACGAAGCGGCGGTAGAAGTCGCCGGTGTACATACTCTTATAGCGGGCGATAATCTTTCGGGACAGTGAGGGATTATCCTCCAGAGCAAAGTGCAGGTACAGGCAGTTTCTGCTTTCAGCCTTCAAAATCCACTCTTGGTAAAACCAGTGCCGCGGCGACTCGGGATTGCAGTTAAACCACATCTTCGAGCCCTCCACGGAGCATCTCGCGCAGGCCTGCTCCACAAAGGAACGTGGCATGAGCGCCACCTCATCCATGAGCACGCCTGCCAAGGTCATGCCCTGGATATGGGCGGCGGAGCTTTCGTCAACTCCGCCGAAGAGGTAAAAGCGGTTTGTACGTCCCATGTAGGAAACATCCATATAGTTTTTGCTCACAAGCTCTTTTACCTCAAAGCCTATGTCCGTCAGCACGGGCAGCAGAGGCTCGATCATGTTTCGCCGTACAGAGGCTGTGCTTTTGCCGCAGAAGGCAAAGCGCATGCCGTCAAAGCGCCGCATGGCCCAGCACACATAGGAAATGCCCATGCACAGGGTTTTGCCGCTGCGCACGGCGCCGTCGCAGATGATTGCGTCATAATCCGCGTAGGGTGATGAATCGCTCCACCAGGACAGCGCCTTTAGCTGTGTTTTTGAAAAGCTGTCAAACTTCAATTAGGTTTTCTCCTCCGATTTAAGCTGCTGTGCTGCTCTGTCCAGAGCAGCAAAAATACTCTTGCCGTCGTCACGCTGCTTTTCGTCCGCCTTTTTCAGCTCAAGCAGCTCCCGCAGTACGGCAAGTCTGTCAACGAACTTCATTTCCACAGCCCCGCTGGGACTGCGCTTGATTTCGCTGATGAGAGACAGGTCGAGGCCGTCAAGGATTGACAGGTCCTCTTCCCCGAGGAACAGGAGCTTCACCGCGTCATTGGGAGAGGACTCGGCAAGCATTTTCAGAAGCTCATCGGCTTTCCGGGACTTTTTGTCCTTCATTTTCCTATCACCTCTCACCCATAGGCTCCACAGCGGCATTTTTTGCACAGTTTAGTGCAACAGAAATAAAAAAATCCGCTTCAGGCACGCCCGAAGCGGAATGAATATGGATTTTCGGTTTTCTTCAAAAAAGAAAAACGCTCCAACCAATGAATGATCGGAGCGTTTATGCTATTTATTTCTGTGCTAAAGATCTTTCAAGCCATACGGAGGCAACATCCATTGCTTCCCAGAAGCCTGCCTTCTCGCTCTTCTTAACCACGCGGTCACGGGATTTAAGATTGGGGTCCGTGAGCTGAAGCTGGACGGAAACCTTGGTGGCTACATCCATATCCTTGACCTTTTTGGTCTCAAGAATCTGGAGCATGATGATGTACTTGTCAGCCATGCTGCCATAGTACACAATGTTTCCTGCTCTCTGCAGGGGATGTCCCTTGTATTCAAGCACTTTGTTTGCCATGTTCTGTCCTCCTTAATTATTCTTCAGGGCTTACCTCGGGCTCGCCGCCGGTTTCGCCGCCGGTCTCGCCGCCCTCTTCGCCTTCTTCGCTTTCTTCCTCTTCCTCATCTTCGCCGGTGTACAGCTTTTCCAGCTCCTCACGGGTTCCGAAGATACTTGTGGGGCCGCCGCCGTAGGACATATTAAAGTCCTTATAGGGCAGGTCCGCATGGATTGATGCCATGACATCGTGCCAGATGGTTACAGCGGGGTTGCCGCTGAAGGACATATACTGGGGCGTGTCATAACCCGTCCACACAGCGCAGGTGTAGTAGGGAGTATAGCCTACAAACCAGCGGTCGCAGTTTGAGGTAGTGGTACCCGTCTTGCCCGCAACAGGCATATTATTGAGCCTTGACGCGGAGCCTGTACCGTAGGTTGCGGCGTTATTGAGCATATAGGTCATTACTCTCGCGGTATTCTGGGAGAAGGCCACCTGAGTCTTGGGCTGGTTATCCAGCACAATATCGCCCTTGGAGTTCTTCACGAGAAGATAGGTGCGGGACTGGGTGAGCACACCGTCATTGGCAAGAGCTGCAAAGCCCTGTGCCATTTCGCGGACGGTTACACCCCAGGTCTGCTGGCCCAGCGCAAGAGGCGCAAAGTCGCAGTCGCCCTCCACGAGAGAGGTGAAATTCAATCGGTTCGTCAGGAAATCATAGGACGCCGAGGGTGTCAGCTTATCCATAATCTGTGCGGATACGGTATTCTTGGACTCCTGCAGAGCAGTGAGAATCGTTATGACGCCATCATATGTGTTGGGGGAGTTCTTGGGATACCAGCCGGCAGGTGCGTGGGCAAGGCTGATTTTTTCGCTATCCGCATCAAGCACCCATGTGTTGGGAGTGATGAGTCCGTATTCAACGGCAGGTCCGTAAACCGCCAGGGGTTTTATGGAGGAGCCGGAGGGTCTTGTCGCCTGGGTTGCGCGGTCATAGCCGAAGTTTCGCGTCTTCTCGCCGGTGCCGCCTACAGTAGCAACAATGTTGCCCGTGTACTGGTCAATTATGACAATGCCGCTTTGAAGCTGATTCGTGTTGCCGTTTGTGGACTGGGGCAGCAGTGAGGTATCGGTATATATGGCCTCAACCTTATTCTGAATTTCCTTGTCCATGCAGCAGTAAATCTGATAGCCGCCGTTATACAGCAGATGCTCCGCAACCTGCTCGGAATAGCCCTTCTGTTCCACAAGGTCTTCAATTACATCGCGGATGACATTTTCCGTATAGTAGCTGTATACAACAGGCTCCCGGGGCTCATTCTCACCTCGTACGAACACAAGCTCCTCTGCCAGAGCCTCCTCATACTCGCTCTTGGTGATGTATTTCTGGTCATACATGCACTTGAGAACGCTTTCCTGGCGCTCCTTATTCTGCTCCACACTGTAGAAGGGATCATAATAGGTGGGCAGATTGGTTATGCCCACGATGGCCGCGGATTCCGCAATGCTGAGCTCATTCACATCCTTACCGAAGTAGGTCTGTGCCGCAGTCTGAACGCCGTAGCAGCCTTCGCCGAAGTAAACAACATTGAGGTACCACTCCAAAATGTCGTCCTTATCGTATTTCTTTTCAAACTCCAGAGCCTGGAATATCTCAAGAATCTTACGCTGAACGGTTACATCGTCCTGATGGGTGAGGTTCTTAATAAGCTGCTGGGTGATGGTGGAGCCGCCGAAGGTTCTGCTTCCGGTGAACATATTTACCGCAGCCTTGCCCGTACGGAGCCAGTCAACACCGTTGTGGCTATAGAAGCGCTTATCCTCAATTGCCACAAGAGCGTGCTCCATATAATCGGGTATCTCATCAAGGCTTACCCATTTACGCTTTTCCGAGCCGGAGAGAGTTACAAGCTCCTGCCAGTCGCCGCTTTCATCCTGATACCATATAGTGCTTGACTGGTTAAGGTTAAAATCGTCAAGATCCAGCTCACTGCTGGGTATGATACAGTTTTTAATGTACACTGCAAAAATGCAGGTGAAGAGCAGACCGGTTAGTATGCCAATAAGAACAATTGTTCCGAGTACACGCCAGAAGCCGCCGGAACGCTTGGTTTCATTTTTTGCCATTTAACGGTCACACCTCCTTATGTATGTGCTTATTATATGTATAGATAGGTATATAGCAATTTTTCAGGCATTTTATACTGAAATAGCATTATAACATATTATGTCAAGTAATCATATATTTTTTGTGAATTTTTTTGCCCTGAAGGTCTTATTTTTCCCCTGCGCGGGGATAATTAAGGATGAGAAGGAGTTGATTAACATGAAAAACAAGCGTAGAATCGCCGCTGCCGCGGTGCTGGCGGTTTTTTCCGCCCTTGTCTGCGTTGCCGCGCTGCGCGCTCCCAAAGCCGAAGTCCCCGCAGAGGAAGACCAAGCGCCCCCTGCCGCAGAATACTATCTCCGGGACTGCGACGGCTTCATCGCCGTTTACCGTGGGGCATCCGCTACTCCTATAAACATTACCGAAATCGAAACAGCAACTCTCAACGATACAGACTTCGAGCTGCTTCAAAAAGGTATTCCCGCGGAAAGCAGGAATGAATTACTACTGCTTCTTGAGGACTTAAGCTCTTGATTTATATGCGCTCATGGTTTAAAATGTGCTTGAAAACCTACAACAGGAGGAAAAAAACATGAGCGAAGATTTCGGCAATGATTTCATCACTATTATAGACGACGACGGCAACGAGTTTGAGCTGGAGCTGCTGGACACCATGGACTACAACGGTGAAAGCTATGCAGCCTTCCTGCCCACCGACATTGCAGAAGACGATCCCGACTACGGCATCATCATTCTCCGCATCGTTCCCGACGAAAACGGCGACGAGCTTTTCGAGAGCATTGATGACGACGACAAGCTTCAGGATGTCTACGAGCATTTTGCAGTTCTTCTTTTTGACGACGAAGAGGAAGAATAAGTTTCAGCCCCGCAGCATAGTATGTAACAAAAAGATAAATCCTGCGTTGTGCGTGGTGTCACTCAAGTGGCTTAAGGCCCGTTAAACCCACATCTCTTATAAGGGATGCCGATATGAGTCTGCGGATTGCAGGCCTCCCGGCTTGTGCCGGATGTTGGAAGCAGCGAAACAGAACTGAGGCAACCCACCTGCCCAATCGTGCAGGTTATAATCGGGCCCCAACGGCATTCGCGGGATTTCCCCGGCAGGCTCTCTGCCGGGGTTTTATTTTAGAAAAAAGAGGCTTTTGGATTTTCCAAAAGCCTCTTTTGTATTCATTTTATCCCTGCATGAACACCCAGCAGGCGGTTTCGGGAGTAGCTCCGTAGCATACGGGAACAAAGCGCAGATTCACATCGCCCAGCTCCACATAGTTTTCCGCACTTTCAAGGGCTTCTGCCGCCGCGGCGACATCAACATAATAGTAAACGCGGTCAAAAATCTTAAAGAACAGCTCCGCATTCTGGCCCATTGCGGCATCCTCACCGCTGCCGAAGGCCGTTTCACTGTTAAGCCGCACGGACACATTGGCGTCAAGATTCTTCAGACTGCGGGTAATGCTGAGGGCAAAGCCCGAGCAAGCGGTTATGGGTGTGGCATTGGCATTTGATGTGCCGGGATACAGGAAGGTCGTTCCCTCTGACACGGGATGTCTCAAGCCGTTGAGGCAAATCTCGTCAAAGCCCATATCGGAAAGCTCCTTGCACAAATCCACAATGTACTTGCGGTATTCTGCGCTGTAGGGATCAATCCAGCCGCCGCTGCCGTCGGTGTAATTCTCTCCGTCGGAGGTTTTCAGTGATACGCCGGGATAGCGGTCCGGCACGGTGCTGTCATTCAGACAGCAGATTTCCGCCACAAGGTAGATTTCCTTTTCGCCGCCCTTGAGCTCGCTTACCACAGAGGCAAGGTCAAGACTTCCCGAGGTGCCGTAGGCAAGAGCAAAGTCAACCTGAGAATTGTAAACCAGCATACCCGAGGCAGGCTTGACCTCAATGACAAGAGCATTGCCGTACTGCATTGCAGCCGCCGTATTGCGGATGTTATCGGCGGTGGCATAGCCTGCGGAAATGTAATCCGCCTTCACCTCGGTCTCAAGGTCCTTTCCCGCGGTGGCTGCTACATTCTCATAGTCGGCCTCACCCACTACAAGCTCAATGTCCACAGGGTCATAGACTTTCACCGATTCTCCCTCATCATTGATTACGATGTGGGACTTTCCGTCGGAAAGCATGGGGATATCAAGATGCAGACCGTCATTGGTTATAACTATATACTTTTGTAGTCCGTAGAAAAGCAGAAGCATCAGAGCAAGCAGCGTCAGCACAACGAGAGAAATTATAAACGCAGGTCTGCGCTTTTTCTGCTTTTTTCCGGGATAGAACTCCGAATTGTTCTTAGGCAAAGAAATCAGTCCTCAATAAGGTTTATACGGCGAACATGGCGCTCGTCATTGGAGAAGGGTGTGTCAAGGAAGGTGTCTACGATCTTCAGGGCAAGGCCTGGGCCTACTACACGGGCGCCCATGGCAAGAATATTAGCATCGTTATGGAGACGGGTTGCCTCGGCGGAGAAGCAATCGCCGCAGAGTGCGGCGCGGATGCCGGGAACCTTATTTGCGGTAATGGAAATGCCTATGCCTGTGCCGCAAATGATAATGCCCTTATCACAAACGCCGTCGGCAACCGCGTGGGCAACTGCCTTGCCGTAAATGGGGTAGTCACAGCTGGCATCGGAATAGGTGCCGTAATCCTTGTATTCAAGGCCTCTTGCCTCCAGGTGCTTAATAACCTCCTGCTTAAGGGCGAAGCCGCCGTGGTCAGAGCCAAGTGCAATCATGGGAAAAATCCTCCAAAAAAAAGTATTTCTATTAATTATCTCACGAATCGGCAATTATATCAAGTCTTAAAACGGCCACGAGGGCATCCATTTAAGAAGAGTGCTCGCCAGACTGCTGTCCACCAGCTTTCCCGAAAGCACGGGGTAGAACAGTGCAAACAGCACCACGGCCATTCCCGTAAGGCCGTAAACGCTGACGCGCCAGTCCTTGCGGTTATTCTTCATAAGAGAGAACACTCTGCATATGGCTAAAAGCAGGAACACCGATGCGGGGAAATAGTGATACTCAAAGGTGGTGCGGGTAATGAACACCCAGGGCAGAAGCTGGGCAAGATAGCCGATAACGATGAATTCCGCCGTTCTGTCCTTGCGAAACAGGGCAAGATAGGCATTAACGAAAATCGCTGCCAGTCCGCCGTAGCACAGCACGGGATTGAGAAACGCGCCGAAGGAGGATCGCTTTCCGTCGGTGTAGTACTGAAGATAGTAGAGAATGGGCCGGATGTTAAGCACCCACTGATACCATCGGGAGGAATAGGGATGCTCCGAATGCACGCCCGAATGGTAGCTGAACATGAACTGCTGGTTACCCAACACGATATCGGCATAGTCCTTTGTAAAGAACATTCCCACGCCACTCATGCCACTGGCCTGACCGTAGGGGAAGTAGCTTACATAGTAGATAATAGCGGGAACGATAACAAAGAAGGCAAGACAGAACAGACAGTTCTTAATGTACTTCTTGATGTCAAAATTGCGGAGGCAATACAGAAGCCATATGACCGCAAGGCCTGCCCCTGCATAGAAGCAGGTCCATTTGCAGGCGGCGCCTATGCCGAAGAAGATGCCCGAAAGGGCAAGGTCTCTCAATCTTCCTCCTGTGACATACAGATACATAAAAAGGTACATCAGCAGAATGAAAAACACGGCATAGGTATCAATGGTGGCAATTCGTGTCTGGATAAAGTGCATGAAGTCCGCGGCAAGAATTGCCGTGCCGCAGACGGGCACCGCCGTGCCGCCGAACATTTTCTTCAGAAGCACAAACAGAACGGGCAGCATGAGAACGCCGAAAAGTGTTCCCGAAAAGCGCCAGCCGAAGGGTGTCATGCCGAAAAGCTCAATGCCTGCGGCAATAATCAGCTTGCCCAAGGGGGGATGGGAAATCTCATAGGGATATATGCCCTCAATATTCTCATAGGCGGTTCGGGCGTGGTAGATTTCGTCAAAATAGCTGCTGTTGAGATAGGTCATATAGTCGGGTACAAGCTCCTGCTCATCGAAAAGCTCGCCCTCACCTACCGCAACGCCCTTTGCCGTGCGTATGGACAGCTCGCCTATATACAGGTCGGAGTCCGAGGTGATACGGATATAGCGGGTTTCGCTGTCCATGCCGTCCATGAATTCCACGCTGTTCCACTTAAGCAGGGCGGAATATTTCTGGTCCATACAGCCAACGGCATAGAAGAACTCCCCGTCGTGGGAGTATTCAACCACACATTTGCCGGTGTTCAGCCCCGAGTAAAAGAGAATTTCATTTACCGAGGTCTCCTCCTCCAGATCCACGGTGACGCTGTCATTACTCTGAAAACGGCAAAAGCTCTGGGGCGCCTTCGTGTCACCGAGATTATAAAAAGCCACGGCAGAGTATAAAACTACAATAAGGGCAAGCAAAATGCAGTCCAGGCGGCAGAAGCTCTTCTCCTCCGGGGACTCAAGCTCCGTTTTTTTCAAAGACGGCATTCCGAAATAAAACAAAACTATCAGCAGCAAAGTTACTGCCGGAAAAATATAGGTAAGTGAATTCAAGGGTATAATCACCTCCCCTTGATTATACCCGATTTTCATCGGCCTGTCTACAAGGCCGGAAAGCCCATACAAATATTTAATATTATTTAATATATTATTGTATAAACACTTGACATAACTCCGCATTCGGGCTAAAATAAATCGGATAATATTTACGATGCCCGGGGAGGCACCGTTTGAATATTAGTTACAATTTTTCGGACAGATACGCTTGATGGTCTGTCTTTCGCTAGATTAATTTAATATCACAGCAAGCCACAGCAAAACCCAGCACAGAAAACCACCACAAAATTCTTAAAGAATGGAGGTGTGTTTACTTCTATGGAATTATGGTTATCAATCGTTCTGATTGTTGTTGCATTCGTAATCGGATTTGTTATAAGCATCCTGCGCAGTGAAAAAAGCGCTGAAGGAGTTCTTAAAAAAGCAAGAGAAGAAGAAAAACGAATAATTAACGACGCCATAAAGAGCGCCGAGAGCAAGAAGAGAGAAGCTCTCGTCGAAGCAAAAGAAGAAATACACAAAAGTCGCGCGGAGTATGAGCGCGAGGAAAAGGCACGCCGTGCCGAGCTGCAGAAGCAGGAAAGACGCCTGCAGCAGAAGGAAGAAAATCTTGACCGCAAGACTGATTCCCTCGAACGCAAAACCGAAACCCTGAACCAGAAGATAGCCGCGATTGAAACCCAGCAGGAGGAAATCGCACTTATCAAGAAGAGCCAGCTGGAGATGCTGGAAAAGGTCTCCGGCTACACCGCAGAGGAAGCAAAGGCTTACCTCATCAATGCCCTTAAGGACGAAGTAACCCATGAAATGGCCGTTAAGGTCAAGGAAATCGAGACACAGTACAAGGAAGAGGCAGAGGACAGAGCAAGAGAAATCATTGTCACCGCCATCCAGCGCTGTGCCGCCGACCATGCAAGCGAAGTCACCGTCTCCGTCGTACCTCTCCCCAACGACGAGATGAAGGGCCGCATCATCGGCCGCGAGGGCCGCAACATCCGCAGCATTGAAACTCTCACCGGCTGCGACCTCATTATTGATGACACACCCGAGGCAATCACCGTTTCCAGCTTTGACCCCGTGCGCCGCGAGGTTGCCCGTCTCACTCTGGAAAAGCTCATTGCCGACGGCAGAATCCACCCCGCACGCATCGAAGAGATGTACGCCAAGGCACAGAAGGAAGTTAACGCCACCATCAAGTCTGAGGGCGAAAGAGCTGTCTTTGAAACCAACATCCACGGCGTAAATCAGGAGATCGTAAAGCTCCTGGGCCGCATGAAGTACCGTACCAGCTACGGTCAGAATGTGCTGCAGCACTCCATCGAGGTTTCCCACATTGCCGGCCTTATCGCCGCAGAGCTGGGTGCCGATGTGAACACCGCAAAGCGCGCAGGTCTCCTGCACGATATCGGCAAGTCCATTGACCACGAGGTCGAGGGCAGCCATGTCACCATCGGTGTTGACGTTGCAAAGAAGTACCGCGAAAACGAAGCCGTCATCCACGCAATCGAGGCACACCACGGCGATGTTGAGCCCCGCACTCTGGTTGCCTGCATCGTTCAGGCCGCCGATGCAATCAGCGCATCCCGTCCCGGTGCAAGACGCGAGAACATTGAAAACTATGTCAAGCGCCTTGAAAAGCTTGAGGAAATCTCCAAGAGCTTCCCCGGTATCGCAGGCAGCTATGCAATTCAGGCAGGCCGCGAAATTCGCGTCATGGTCAAGCCCGAAGAGGTCAACGAGGATCAGATGGTTCTCCTCGCAAGAGATATCGCAAAGAAAATCGAGGAAGAGCTCACCTATCCCGGTCAGATCAAGGTTCACGTTCTCCGTGAGACCAAGGCCGTTGAATACGCAAAGTAAAAAATCAAAAGTCCCTGACACCTGTCAGGGACTTTTTTTATTTAAAAATGTCCGCGTTTACGAAAATGCGGTCTTTTCTGCTTTTTCCGCCCTCGGCACCCACGATTCCCTTGCCGCAGCCCCGAAGAGAAATGACATCGCCCTCATGCACGGGAGCATCGGTCTTAAGGCACTGGGAGTAGTTGAGGCTTGCATCGCCTGCGGAGATATAGCCTGCCGCCGCGGTGCGGGATAGATTGAACATTCCTGCAACGACGGCATCAAAGCGCAGAGATTTGACGGAAAAGGTCACATGCTTTACCTTGCGCTGCGGTGCTTCAAGCTCATTAAGTGACGCCTTGCTCATTTTAACGCCGTATCTTCCCACCTTATCAAGGCTGTCCAGCAAATGGCGCTCCACCGAAGGAAGACAGAAGATTTCCGCCGTTTCCCCCTTGACCCATATATCTCCCAGCCATTCGCGCTTTATGCCCAGGCCGAGAATCGCCCCCATATAGTCCCTATGCCCCGGCTCACCGAAGCCTGCCTTCGCCCGAAGCACGGAAATATACTCCGAGGCGTCAAAGTCCTCTTTCTCCATGTAAAAGGGCAGGAAGAAGGCCGCCTTGCGCTCACATTCCTCATGGCCGCCGAAAAGAAGCATTTTGCAATCGGGGGTAAATTTTGCCCATTTTTCAAGGGCATACTGCTCCGCAGGGGTGAGAAATGCCGTGTGGGTGACGCAGACCTGCCTTTCGCATCTTGCCCGCAGGTCCTCCGCCCGTTTTATAAGTTCATCGTTTTCCATCTGTATAACCCGAAATCTGTTCTAAAACATATTGCAGCTCGTTTATGAATTCATGGCTTGACATTCGCAGCACGCCACTTCGCAACGCGGAAAGGCGAATGAGGGAATCATTGGTGACAACACGCACGGAATAGTTTTTTCCTATGTCGTTTGCCAGCTTTTCGATGTACATATCTCCCGTTTCGTTTTCCTTTGTGTACACTATATGCACCTTGCCGCTGTCGAATTTTTCGCCCGGGTTGCCCTGCACCTTGTAGCCGTCAAACACCAGCACAAGCTCACAATCCTTAAAGCCGCGGTAGCTGCGGAGCATATCAAGGAGCTTTTCACGGGCATCGTCAAGGCTGTGCCTTGCCATTTCCTTCAGCTCGTCCCAGCCGAAAATAACATTATATCCGTCAATTATGAGATATTCGCGCTTCGTGGGCGCAACGAGAAATTCGCCGCTTTGCGTGTTCACGGGTTTTGTATATTCTCTGCGGCGAATGGGTCCGAATTCGCGCTCCATGATGGCCTCAAGCTCTTTATCGTCAAGGCTGAAATTTCGCGGGCGGTACACGGGGGCAGCTTCCTTTTCCCTGCCGAAGCCCGTGTCAATGTGCATATGGCTTTCAACCTCGCTCCACTTTATATTCACACCTGCGCCGTGGGAGCAGAACACGGAATCGGGGGTGTTTTCCAAATCCGCCTCGGGATTATATTCCTTTTCCGCAATGACCTTTTCCGCGTTATGGCAGGGGTAATAGCCATCAAGGCGGCAGGAAATTCTGCCCTTGCCGTGGGTGAAGCCCATGAGAAGGGCGGCATAGCCGTTCATTTCGGACACAGGGGCAAGTCCCGTCACAATGGAGCTGCCATCGGGGGTGGAGTCCGTGTCAAAGCTTCCGCACATGGCACGCACATCGCTTATGACGCGGCCTACGGTTTCCGTCGGCACCTCAATGCGGAAGGAATACCAGGGCTCAAGCAAAACACTTTCCGCCTTCATAAGTCCCTGACGCACAGCGCGGTAAACCGCCTGACGGAAGTCACCGCCCTCGGTATGCTTGGCATGGGCTCTGCCTGCGATGAGGCTAATTTTCATATCCGTTACGGGTGAGCCCGTGAGGACGCCCAAATGCTTTTTTTCGTAAAGATGGGTGAGAATTAGATTCTGCCAATTGCGGTCAAGCTCATCCTCGGGGCAATGGCTGCAAAATGCAAGTCCTGCGCCCCTTTCAAGGGGCTCAAGGGCAAGATGCACCTCCGCATAATGGCGCAGAGGCTCAAAATGGCCCACACCCTCCACGGGCGCTTTTATGGTTTCGCGATACATGATACCGCCGTGGTCAATGGTGACCTCCATGTCGAAGCGCTCTTTGATGATGTCCCGGAGAATCTCCGTCTGCACCTCGCCCATGAGCTGAATGCGGATTTCCCGCAGCTGCTCATTCCACACAAGGCGGAGCATGGGATCCTCATCCTCAAGAATGCGGAGCTTCTGCAGGGCGGTGCGCGGGTCGGCGCCCTTGGGGAGATTTACGCGGTAGGCAAGCACAGGCTCAAGCTCGGGAGCATCGCTGTTTTCCTCAAAGCCAAGGCCCTGACCGATATAGGTTTCGGAAAGTCCCTGCACGGCGCAGACGGTGCCTGCCGCGGCCTCGTCAACGCTCTCAAACCTTGTTCCCGAATAAATGCGGATGCCGTTTATCTTTTCCTCCACGGGATTTCCCTGACGGTCAAGATAGCGGAGAGTGCTTTTTATCTTCAGGCTTCCTCCGGTTATCTTCATGCAGGTGAGACGGTTATTCTGATTATCCCGCATCATTTTATAGACCTTTGCGCCGAAGACCTCGGGATATTGGGACTCAAGAGTATAATCCTCAAGATATTCAATGAGTTTGTCCACGCCCTCAAGCTTAAGACCGGAGCCGAAAAGCACGGGGAAAAGCTTTCGCCCGCTTATTAGTCTGCAAATATCATCCGCGGAAAGGCTGCCGCTTTCCATGTAATGCTCAAGGGCGGCTTCGTCGCACACGGCAACCGCCTCGGTGTCCTCAAGCTCAAGGCAGTTTTCATCAAGGCGGGCGCGGATGTCATCCATGACCGCCCTGCGGTCACAGCAGGGGATATCCATTTTTGTTACGAATATGAAGGTGGGAACGGCATGCTTTTTAAGCAGGCGCCACAGAGTTTCCGTATGTGCCTGTACGCCGTCAGTGCCGGAAATTACAAGCACCGCATAGTCCAGCACCTGCAGGGTACGCTCCGTTTCCGTGGAGAAGTCCATGTGTCCCGGCGTGTCAAGGAGACACAGCTCCGCCTTTTCGGTTTTGAGCTGTGCCTGCTTCGAAAATATGGTTATTCCCCTCTGCCGCTCAAGCTCATGAGTGTCAAGGGCGGTATCTCGGTGGTCAACTCTGCCCAGCTTGCGGATGCTTCCGCAGGTGTAGAGCAGAGCCTCGGATAAGGTGGTCTTGCCCGCGTCCACATGGGCGAGCACACCCAGCACGATTTTCTTCATAATCAGTTCCATTCGTATTAAATCTGCGAACATTATAATGTATTATTCCGCTTCAATCAAGTTTTGCTATTTTCTTTTTCTGCAATATATGTTAAATTGTTGCTTGAGGTGTTTTAATTGAAAATTCTCCTTATTATAGCGATAATAATTGTTGTCCTTCTGGCAGTCGGCTTCGTTTTCGTTGCCCTTATTATTAAACGCGACAAGCCGAAGCCCGGTTCAGACGGCAACTTTCTTTCTCCCCTGCTTGAGCCTACGGGCGCGGAGCTTCTCGCATATAACGCAGCGAAAATCAAGAAGTTTAACGCACTTCCCACAGAGGATGTTTTCATCACCACTCAAGACGGCTTAAAGCTCGTGGGCAAGCTGTACAGAGGCACGGAAAATGTCACTGTTATCTGCTGTCACGGCTACAAGTCCATACCCGTTTTTGACTTCTGCGCCATTTCGGAAATGTATCTTGAAAAGGGCTACTCCCTGCTGTTTCCCCATATGCGCGCCCACGGCGAAAGCGAAGGCAAATACATAGGCTTCGGTGTGCTTGACGCCCAGGATGTAAAGGCATGGGTACACAAGATGGAGGATATTTTCCCGGGAAATGATATTTTCCTTCACGGTGTCAGCATGGGCGCTGCCTCGGTGCTGAATTCCGCCGACCTTTTCCACAACGGTGAGGTCTGCGGCGTCATCGGTGACTGCAGCTTTTCATCGGCTCACGATGTTTTCTGCCATCTTATCGGGAAAATGTATCATCTGCCCCGCTTCCCCTTCGTGGGCATTTTTGAGCTTGCCAACATGATTCTTGCCCACTACGATTTCCACACCTACGATGTGCGCTGCGCCCTTGCGGATTCCGAGATACCCAGCGTTTACATCTGCGGCACGGAGGACAAGTTTGTTCCCCTTGAAATGGCACAGAGTATTGCCGCCTGCTGTACGGAAAGCATGATTGTTGAGGGCGGCGGTCACGCGGCATCCTATATGCTTGAAACAGAAAAATACAAGGAGCTTGTTATCGGCTTTATTAACAGATATCGGAGGATAGATTAATGGCTAAAGAGAAAAAGGGCATAGGCCCTCTTAACTGGACACTGCTTATTGTCATCGGCTTTGCCGCGCAGATTGCCTGGGTTATTGAAAACAACTGGTTTGCAAACTTCCTTTATTCCGACTTCGGCGCACAGCTTGGCGTTGTCACCGCCATGACTATTTGCTCCGCCGCGGCCACCATGTTTTCCGCCCTGTTTTTCGGAACGCTTTCCGACCGCATAGGCTCCCGCAAAAAGCTCATCGTCTGGGGTACAATTCTGTGGGGCATTTTCACCATTGCCTTCGGTCTTACCCACTATCTCCGGGGCGCGATTTACAACAATGTCATGCTCATCGGTGTCACCATCGTTGCCGCCGACACGATCATGAGCTTCTTCGGCTCCATGAGTAACGACGCAGGCTACAACGCCTGGTACGCGGACATGATGGACGACTCCAACTCCGGTCAGATAGGCACCGTTGCCGCAACCCTTCCCGTCATCGGTACTCTGGTGGGTACCCTTGTGGGCGGTATGTTCGTAAACGGCTTTGCCACCGCGGAGAACCCCCAGATGGGCTTCATCGTTTTCTTCACCGTTGTGGGCGGTATCAACATCCTCATAGGCATTGCCTCCGCCTTCCTGCTGAAGGATTCCCCTAAGCTCAAGCCCGTTAAGGAGGGCCGCTTCTGGCAGCAGTTTGCCTCCACCTTCAATATAAAGCGCTTCATGGCAAACCGCGAGCTTGCTCTGGTTTTCATCACGCTCTGCGTTTTCTTCATCGGCTACAACTGCTACTTCATCCACATTATGAACTGGATGAACTACACTCTGGGCTTCAATGACCCCAGCCTTATTCTCGGCATTCCTCTCATCCTTGCAATGGTGCTGGCCCTGCCCTTTATCAAGGTTATCAACAACAAGAAGGTTCCCTCCGTTGCGGCATTTTCCGTTATCATCAGCATTATCGGCTGCATTTTCATCTACTTCTTCGTGGGGCGTAATGCCGCCGCCTTTGACACCGCAAACGCCCTTAACATTGCCGCAAACTGGCCCTGCTTCGTCGGCATCATCATGGTGGGCATGGGCTATGTCGTATTCATGCAGTCCATGACCGTTTGGATGAAGCGTCTCTACCCCGAGGAGCACCGCGGTCAGTTTGAGGGTATCCGCATCATGTTCTTCGTCTTCTTCCCCATGGTGGCAGGTCCTCTGCTCGCCGACCCCATATGCCGTCACTTCGGCGACAAGGTGTATCAGGTGGTCGAAAACGGCAACCTCATCTTTGTCACCGCCGACAAGGCTGCTGCCATGGGCTATGACATCTCCCGGATTGCCGAGGGTTACCTCCCCGTAAACGAGCTGTTCATCGCCGCCGCAATCGTCAGCGTTCTTTCTCTTATCCCCATGGCAAAGGCGGCAAAGCTTTACAGAGAGCGAAACAAATAATAATACCTATGAAAAAGAACCTGTCAGCAGACAGGTTCTTTTTTTATGATTTTGTATAGTGTTTTTGCTACGCCCAATTCATCGTTGGTTTCGCAGATATAATCCGCGGAGGCACGGCAAAGCTCCGTTGCATTCTGCACCGCCACACCGAGACCGGCGAAAATCAGCATATCCGCATCGTTATCGCCGTTGCCGAAGGCGGCAACATTTTCAGCTTTTTCACCGAGCCTTTCGCACAGCCAGCGCAGCGCTCTGCCCTTGCCTGCCTCTGCTGATGCAAACTCCACAAGGCGGGGCGAGGAGCTTGTGACATAGGCTCCCGCTATTTCTTTTCCCGCGGCATAGACCTCGGCTTTAAGCTCCGCTGTGGGGCAAATGATGTCAATGCTGTCAAGGCGGGAGATGTTCTCCGCCATGAAGCTGCGCATATCCTCAACGGGCTTCCTTGTTGTTTTTACATAGCTCACATAGGCGGCGGAGCAGCCGTATTTAACGGGGTCCTCCATGTATTTTGCAAGGCAATAGGGCTGCCCCTCAATGAAGCACTCAAACATGGCATGGGAAAATCTGTTCAGAATTTCCTCCGCAACGGACTCGGGCAGAGGCTTTGAATATATTCTCTCCCCCGTTTTTGCTTTTTCAACAGCGGAGCCGTTGGAGGTTATGGCATAGTTTACGCCCTCAAGCTCCAGAATTTCCCCGGGCAGAGAGGTAAAGGCTCTTCCCGAGGCAACTACGATTTCTATGCCCGATTCCGCGGCACGCATGAGGGCAGCGTGGGTTTCCTCCGCAAGGCTTGAATCGGATTTCAGGGTTGTATCGTCAAGGTCAAGGGCAACTAATTTTATATTTTCCGTTCTCATACTATCACCGCTTTGATTTTATCATCTGCTTGACTAAAGGGCAATTATATTTTATAATTTTCACATATATCGGGCTGTTCAGGGGAATGGAGGTGAGAATCCTCCGCGAGGCCGTCACTGTGATTTGCGAAAAGCGCGCTTTGCTTTTTGCAATAAGTCAGAATGCCTGCTCAGCGTGCCGCACAAAGTAAACTACGGACCCTGGTTGACTTTTATTCTTGCCCTGATAGAACTCTTCTTGGCTTTGTGTGGACCTGCCGACAAAGTAAAGGAGAGAATTTTTATGTCTAAAAGCAAAAAAACATTAATCGCGGTCATTCTGTTAGTCGTCCTTGTTGCCGCAGCCGCCCTTGTATGGCACTTCTTCGGTCCCGCAAAGGACACCAACGACTTTGACAAAACCATCACCGTTTCCGTTATCCACGGCGACGGAAGTCAGAAGGATTTTACCATAGGCACCAACGAGGAGTTTCTCCGGGGCGCTCTTGAGCAGGAGGCTCTTGTTGAGGGCGACGAGAGCGAATACGGTCTCTTCATTACCTCCGTTGACGGCGAAGCTGCCGACGATTCCCTTGAGCAGTGGTGGTGCATCAACGACGGTGAGGGCAATATGCTCATGACCGGCGTTGACACGACACCCATTAACGACGGCGATGCATATCAGATTATTCTGAAGACCGGCTACGATGAATTCTAAGCTTACAATCCGCGACATGGCTCTTTTGGCCATTATGGGTGCGCTAATGTTCGCCTCCCAGGTGGTCATGGCCTCTCTGCCCAACATTCACATTGTGGCGCTGCTTATTATCCTCACCACCTTCATGTTCGGTTGGAAGGCTCTGTACTCCGTGGGCATTTTTGTGCTTTTGGAGGGGCTCATGTACGGATTCGGGCCCTGGTGGATCGGCTATTTGTACACCTGGCCTCTGCTCGTTGTTGTCACCGTCATTTTCAGGGCAAACACCGACTCCCTTTTCTGGGCTGTGGTATCGGGACTTCACGGGCTGTTTTTCGGCGCACTCTGCGCCATTCCCCAGATTTTTATTTTGGGCGCAGGAGGCGCCCTTGCATGGTGGATAAGCGGAATTCCCTTTGACCTTCTCCACTGCGCGGGAAACTTCGTCATCGCCCTTGTGCTTATTAAGCCCCTGCGGTCGCTGACGGAAAAGCTGATGAAGCAATGAAAAAAGCACTCTGTTCACATCAAACAGAGTGCTTTTTATTGTTCTTTTTCAGCACATGAGGTTAATTCTTCTGTGCAGGATCTTGATTTCAAAGGTTCCCTCAAAGGTCTGCTGCTCACCGTCCACATTCCAGTCAAAGGGCTCATCGGTGGTTATGGTCATTCCCGTGCAGCGGCAGAACTTGATAAATTTCGTATTGGGATCATTGTTCTTCAGCGCCTTATAGAGCTTATTCAGGTCCGGAACGGAATTGGGCTTCATAACAAGCGCGATTTCAAACAGACCGTCATCCGCTATAACAGGCTGGCAGAAGCTCTTCAGCAGCTTTTCCGCAATATTACAGGAGGAGGCGGTAACACCGAAAATGAAGTCGTTTTCAAACTTCTCCCCGTCCATCTCCACCTTGAGGTGGTTGCTGCGCAGGCGGTTTAGGTCCATGAGCGCACCTAAAAGATAGGCCTTGCCTCCCAAATAGTTCTTCAGGCTCTGGGAGGTGGTATATGCCTGCCAGGTAAAGGCTCCGAACTCTGCGGAGTTTATAAAATACTTATCGCCTATGGCGCCGATGTCGATGGCCTTGATTTCACCCTCGGCGATATTCTTTGCCGCCTCGAGAACATCCATAGACAGTCCGTGGTATTCCGCAAAGTCGTTGGTGCTTCCGCAGGGGATGTAGCCCACCTTGGTTTTAAGGTCCGCATCGATAACACCCGTAATGGTTTCATTCAGTGTGCCGTCACCGCCGCTGCAGCAGATGATATCATAGTCCTTGCCGTAGGCCTTGACATAGCGGGTTGCGTCCCCCTTATCCATGGTGGGGAAAACGGTGACCTTATATCCGCCCTTTGTAAACACGGTCAGCACTTCCGCAAGCTTCTTCTCCATGACCTTCTTGCCGGCCACCGGATTTACTATGAACATCATCTTTTTTTCAAGCTTAGTAATCATATCTGACATATAGTAATCACCCTGCGTAGTATGTGTAAATCCTTACGCATACCATTTTACTCCAAGACACCCCAAAAAGGCAACACATACTTTTCAGAAAGCGGCAATTCCCTCATATGTGTTGAAAAATTATGTGATTTTCTCTGTATTGTAGGTCCGGCGAAGAATTTCAAGACCTGCGCGGAAAAGCTGATTTGCGGTCCAGTAGCTTATTCCGGCAAGACCGTATTCCTCCACAAGCTCCAGCCGCGCCTTTACGGAACGGGCATCCTCAAACCACAGCTCACGCTGTTTTCCGTCGGCGGGAGTATATCTGAACCAGGGCGCCCGGGCTGTGGTATCGAACCTTATCTCCGCGAAAACGGAGCTTGCCAGATTTGCCGCCGCCGCATTGGAAATTACCGAGGCCGCGATTCCCTGCTGCCAGGGCAGTGTCCAGCTATAGCCGTAATTGGAAAAGCCCATAAGGATTTTTCCCGCAGGTATTCTCGTCACGGCATAGTCCAGCACCTGCCGTATGAGATTTACAGGTGACACCGCCCTCGGTGAGGAATAGGTGTAGCCCCACTCATAGGTCATGATGATTACTCTGTCGCAATATTGCCCGTGAAGGGCATAGTCAATGGCCTCGTAAATATAGCCCTGCTGATTATCCGAGCTTTTGGGCGCAATGGCGGTGCTTAAAAAATAACCTGCGGAATGAAGCACTTCCGATGCCCTGCGGAGAAAGCTGTTATACCCCTCTCTGTCATAGGGGAAAATGTACTCAAAGTTGAAGTTTACGCCGTAATAGCCCTTTTGCCGCAGAAGCCGCAGCATATTATTGAAAAAGCTGCTCTGAACGGTGTCATCGGTAAACAGGGCGTGGGTTATATCCCCGGAGAAGCCGCCGTTTGCGCCGATGTTGGTGATTGTCAGCAGAGGCGCGGCATTATGGGCATAGGCGGCACTGATTAGGGCTTCGTCATTCAGGGGAATGATATTCCCCTCTCCGTCGGCGCGGTTTGAAAAGGGGCAGAAGTATGTCAGGTACGGCAGAGTTTCATTCATAGTTGCCATGCTGATATTGGGATAGGCATAGGCGCTTACTTCAATTTCCCCGGCGGGTTTGCTATTGTCCGGGATTGCCAGCGCCTGCCCTACGCTCAACCTCGACGGATCGTTAAGCTGATTCATATAGGCTATGCTTTCAGGAGGTACGCCCAAGCGCCGGGATATGGAATAAAGCGAGTCCCCCCGTTTTACAACATAAATGCTCATATAATCCTCCATACAAAGATTTTCCCAAATCCTCCCCGCGGAGGATTTAAGCAAAATGACAGTATGATTTGATCATACTGTCATTTATATAATATATGCGCATTTTCCATTAAATGTTCCTTCCGTTGAGCTTTGCGGAAACGAGCTCGTCCCCGTCGTAGCACAGCTTCAGAGAAAAGAAGGGCTCATCGCTATCTAACAAGCGGAGGAAAATTTTATCTCCCTCCCACAGAGTCAGCCTCATAAGCTCGGACTTTTTTATCCACTCTAATTCACCCTCGTCGCAGGGGCCGATTTCCCCCTCAAAGGCGTCCGCCGTGAAAAGGTGCATGAGCTCTGAGGCGCACTTTGTATTCACAAAGGTGACAATGCCGCGGTAGCGCCAGCTTGTGAGGCGCAGTCCGCTTTCCTCATACACCTCACGGAGCAGACATTCCTCGGGACTTTCGTTCTCCTCAAACTTTCCCCCAAGGCCTATCCATTTATCCTTATTTATATCGTTTTCCTTTTTCACGCGGTGGAGCATGAGATATTCATCATCGCGTTCAATATAGCAAAGAGTTGTGTTAATCACGGCATTTCCCTCTTGTTGAATATACTGTATGTATGCTATTATAGTCACAGTTCATTAATTCTGACAAGAATTTTTTACTCAAAAGCAAAAGAGGTAAGACATTATGAAATTAGACGCGCTCATAAACGCCAAAGAGCATGCCGCCAAATTCATGATTGACGACATAACAAAAATCTGCACCACCATGCCCAAGCGCGACCCGGGCTCTGAGGGTGAGAAAATGGTAAGCGAATACTTCAAGAAAATCTGTCTTGAAGAATACGGCTGCGAAAAGGCGGAGGTTGAAGCCTTCAAGGAGCATCCCTGGTCCTTCTTCGGCTGGATGTGGATAACCTTTACGCTTACTCTGCTGGCTGCGGCTTTATGCTTCTTCCAGGTGGGAGTTCTTTCCGTTATCTCAATTATCTTCACCGTTATAGGTTGGGCAATCTGTCTCATCCAGTTCGGCGCATACATCCCTCTTGTTGACAAATTCTTCCCCGAAAAAACAGGTCACAATATGTGGGCAACAAAAAAGCCCTCGGGTGAGGTTAAATACCGCGTTCTCTTCTGCGGCCACTCCGACGCAGTTTGGGAATGGCCCGTAAACTACGCTCTCGGCGGTGTGGGCTTTGAAGGCCACATGGTCATTGCCGCCATCGGTACCCTCTTCTATCTTGCAATCGCAATCATGCAGCTTGCAGGGGTAAATCCCGAAACCGTTCACAGTCTGTGCCTCTGGGGACTCATCTTCGTTCCCTTTGAAATCGGCATGTACTTCATGTGGTCCTGGTGGGACCCCGAAAAGGACAAGCGTCACATTGTCGACGGTGCAAACGACAACCTCTCCGGCTGCTACATGGGCCTTGCGGTTCTCAAGGAGCTGAAGGAGCAGGGCATTGAGCTGGAGAACACCGAGTTCGGCGTTATATGCGCAGGCTCCGAGGAGGCAGGTCTCCGCGGTTCCATGGCATGGTGCGAGGCGCACAAGAACGAGTTTGACGATGTTCCCACCTTTATATACTCCTTTGACACCATCTATGATCCCAAGTTCCTCATGGCAAACTACCGTGACCTCAACGGCACCACCAAGACCGATGCCGCCCTGTGCGACCTCTTCATGAAGTGCGCCGATGAGCTGGGAATAAGCTGCAGCAAGGGCATGGTGCCTCCTCTCGGCGGTGCCACTGACGGTGCTGCCTTTGTCAAGGCGGGTATGCGCTCTGCCAGCATCACCGGACTTAATCATAAGCTGGAGAATTACTACCACACCAGACTGGACACCTACTCCAACATGAACGAAAAAGGTCTTGCCGACTGCTATGCGGTTTCCTGCAAGGTCCTCGAGTACATTGAAAACGGTTACATGGAAGGTAAATAACAAGAAAAATCTCTCTGCCACAGGCGGAGAGATTTTTTTGTTCTGCTGCTAAAAAGCATTGACTTGCAGCGGAAATACCGATAAAATTATATCAAATGTATATACAAAAACTATGGAGGTAAAACATGAACATTCTTGCCAAGACCTATTACCGCGGCTATGAATGCGGCTTCGCTCTCGCCGCAAAATTCGTTCCCTGGCCCAGGCCCAAAACCTTTGTGGGTGTGGGCGCCGTTAAGGAAATCCCCGGCATCTTCGCAAAGAAGAAAGCTAAAAAAATTATGCTCGTCAGCAGCGTCACCGCGGGCTCGGAAACCGTTCCCAAAATCACTGCTCTGCTGGACAAGGCCGGCATTAAGTATGTGCATTATGGCCGTGTTACCCCCAATCCCACAGTAAAAATCGTAAACGAAATCTATGATATGTATATCAGCAACGGCTGCGACAGCTTTCTGGCCGTCGGCGGCGGCTCCTCCATTGATGCGGCAAAGGGCGCCGCTGCCAAGGTTGCCCGTCCCAAAATGGATGTTACCAAAATGGAGGGCGTGCTGAAGATTCTGCACCTCGTTCCCCTGTTCGTCGCAGTTCCCACCACCGCAGGCACCGGCTCCGAAACCACCTTTGCCGCGGTCATCACCGACCAGGAAACTCACCACAAGTTCGCCATTATGGACCACGCTCTTGTGCCGAACTACGCCGTTCTCGATCCCGAGCTGTACACCCAGCTCCCTGCGGATATAACCGCAAGCACCGGTATGGACGCTCTCACCCACGCCGTTGAGGCATACCTCTGCGTTGTGAACAAGACCAAGGAAACCGACGCCTGGGCAGAGGAAGCGGTTGTGGCAATTTTCAAGTATCTTGAGCGCGCCTACAAGGACGGAAGCGACATCGAGGCCCGTCAGGAAATGCACATTGCCTCCTTCAAGGCCGGCTACGCCTTCGGCCGCGCGGGTGTTGGCAATGTCCACGCCATAGCGCACACCCTCGGCGGTCTTTACAACACTCCCCACGGTCTCGCAAACGCTGTCATTCTCCCCATAGTCCTTGAGGACTACGGCAAAAGCGTTCACAAGAAGTTAGCTCATCTCGCCTGCCTCACAGGCGTGAAAACCGACGGCACCGCTGCAGAGCAGGCACAGGCCTTCATTGACGAAATCTACGCCATGAACAAGCGCATGGGTATTCCCACAGGCTTTAACCACATTCAGGAGAAGGACATTCCCCAGATGTGCAAGTGGGCTGTTCATGAGGCAAACTGTGTCTACCCCGTTCCCGTTCTCTACGACAAAAAGCGCTTTGAAAAAGTTATCCGCAAGGTTATCGCCAAGGCATAAGACCTCGAAAAATCCGGTATGCTGCCGCATACCGGATTTTTTTGCCCCAAAGGTTTTGACTGCCGCAGCGCTTTATGTTAATATTAACTAACGGTCAGCTTGTTCATTTATATCTCGCAATACCGCGAGGTCATTCATAACAGGGAGATAGTCATCATGATTGAAAACAAAAGCATTGTTATCACCGGTGCATCCAGCGGAATAGGCTTCGAAACTCTGAAGCTGCTTGCAGCGGGCAAGGGCAACCGTATTCTTGCCGTTGCACGCAGGCCCGAAAATCTCAAGGGCTTTGCCGCCAATGTCATTCCCTTTGCCGCCGATGTCAGCAGCAGGGAGGGTATAGACGCCATATTTGCCGAGGCAGAGGAGCTTTTCGGAAAAATCGACATCTTCTTCGCCAACGCAGGCTTCCCCTACTACGAGGCATACGACTACACGGATTGGGACAGAATCGAAAGAATATTCAACACCAACACGCTTTCTCCCATTTATACATACGCAAAATATCTTGAGCACCTGGGCGACAGAGAAGGTCATCTTGCCATGACAATTTCCGCCATGGGACAGATGGCAATGCCCGGCTATGCTCTCTACGGCGCGACAAAGTTCGGTCTTGAGGGCTTCCAGCAGGGTATTCGCATCGAGATGCCCAAGAATCTCACCATGACCTGCCTCTACCCCGTTTCCACTGCCACCAACTTCTTCAAGGTTGCCGCCGACGGCAAAAAGGTGGATAAGCCCTTCCCCGTGCAGAAGCCCGAGGTTGTGGCAAAGAAGATGGTCAATGCTCTTGAAAAGGGCAAGAAGAGCGTTTTTCCCTGCGGTCTTTTCGTCTTCGCAAAGCTCCTCATGGGCCACATCCCCCCCGTGCGCAAGCTCTACTGGGGCATGGAGCGCAAAAAATTTGAGCGTCATCTCATGAAGACGCAGAACAAGACACTGAAAATTAAATAAACGCAAAAAAGCTGCGTCAAAGCGCATATACGAGCATATTTTTATGCCCTGCTGACCATAACGGTTGGCAGGGCATTTTCTTTTTTATGGTGTTTTGAACGAGCCTGTGGTATTGGTTCTAAATCATAAGACCACACAAACAGACTTCAAAAGTCTGCTGTGTGGTCTTTTTTGCTTCAGGTATTATCACCGCCGTCCGTTAGTGCAGCAAGCACAAGTCTACCGCCAAGGCGGAAAGCATAGGAGAATATCTCCATTCTTATAATGGTCAATTACACCCTTTATATTGCTTTTAACACAGTTCACGGGCTATGAAGTCATAATTATTGTTTTCAGTCTACTGTTACGGTGCCGTCCTCGGCAACCTCTATCATCATTCCGTCCTGAACATAGGCAAGGAATTCCTCACCCAGTCTGTCAATGACGGGCATATTCGCATCCGTCCAGAAGGCTGCCAGAATAGCACCGGAGGCAGCCAGCGTATCGATGGGCTTGGAAAACAACATGCAGGCTGGCTGTTTTCCCGTGGCGCAGACGGTATACAATGCCATACCGCCGGTGGTGGATCCTATGGTTTCGGGCAGACACAGCGCCTTTCCGCGCATAGGCTTTTTATAAAGGTCCGGATTGTTCTGGTCGGAGCATTTCACCTGCTTGTCTCCCAGAAGCATAGGCGTCTGATAGCTTGCAAGCGTATTGAAGCCGCCGTGGGACACCAGTGCCTCAGCTTTTGCAGTGCCGGCTGCGATCACACGTCCCTTGAATACCTTACTCATTTATTCGCCCTCCTTTTTATCGCCGGTGAGCATGGTCAGAAGCTCCATCTCCGGATAGAAGCGGGCGCTGGAATAGGTGCGCAGCTTATTTGATGAAGTAATGACCGGCTGTGACTTTACAAGTGGATTGTTCATAAACATCAGCGGGCAGAGAGAGGCGGTATGGACGCCTGTGGCCTTGAGTCTGGCAGCATACTCGGTCTCCTCGAAATGCTTCAGGACCGCCGGGGCAGCAGTGAACACCGTGGGGATGAGCACCTTTTTGTTGCCTGCGTTCCTGAGGCCGTCCTCCACGCGCACCGTCCAGTCAATGAGCTGCTGGTAGGTCATGTGCGGACAGCCCATGAAGCAGAGCTTTGGCTTCGCATCAAGGTTTTTCCAGATGCAGGGATAGCTGTTGCGAACACGTTCGATTTCCGCGTCATCCACAATGTAGACCTGCGCACCCTCGCGGATGAGACTGTCGCCGTAATCCACCGCCTCGGGAGTGAGATTTTCGATGTGGTAGAGGCCCACGGAGCCGTTGGAGGCGGTGGCAGCGCCAAAGTCCTTGAGGTAGGTGCATGCCGCGTCGTTCAGTTCCGTGCCGAGATATCTGTCAAGGCCCTTAATGTAGGGAACCTGCTCCAGCACCTTCATGCCCACAGCGGAGCCGAAGAGCTGTGCATCGGGAAGCTTTGTGGTCTTAAGCTCCACGATCCAGTCAGCCTTTCTGCCCTCGTCAGTCAGGAAACCGAACTTGGGGACAAATCCCGCGATGGAGCACATCATCTCGATGATGCCGGAGTTGCGGTTGCATCTGGCACCCAGAACGGAGTTCGCGTATACGACGGCGGAGGACTCGGCCCAGGCCAGGATCTCGCCGCGCTTGGGGGTGTTGCCCACCTCGGGGAGATAGCAGGTGCAGGTGTAGGCGTCGTCGCTCATAATGCCGAACTTTTTAAGCTGTTCCTCCAGCTTGCCCTGTTGAGAATACATCACATCGCATACGATGTTCTGGAGAAGGCTTGCAGGGACATTTTCTTTTTCGGTGGGGCGTGGGTCGGCGCTGAACTTCTGGGAGCTGACCTCGCCGGCAGATAGTATCTGATCATACAGCTCATAAACAGGCTTCATTATTCCCAGACCGAAGCTTATGACTGTGTGGCCGTATTTGCTGGTAATGGGCACCATTCCGGTGGCATTAAAGGCATCGCCAAATGCAACAAGAGTTTTCATGACCTTAGCCATGGTTTCACCCTTTGAGCCCTCAAGAAGGGCCTGCTGTTCAGGGGTAAGGTACATGCAGTCACTTCCTTTATAATAATTATAAGAATGAAGAGGAACAGCTTACGTTCCTCTTCATTACAGAAAAATCACATAGTGGGGCCTGCAATCTCAATCACGCAGTCGCCTGCGGGGAAGGAGGAGCAGGGATGGATGTAGCCGAAGTCAAGGTCAGCTCTGCGGCGGCCGTCGGTCTTTTCGGGGATGAACACCTGACCGGAGATGAGCTTACTGCGGCACCAGCCACACTCGCCGCTGCGGCAGCGCGAGGGTGCGGAAATGCCTGCGCGCTCAATTGCGGTGAGCAGCGTTTCATCTGCGGCTGCAGTAATGTTGAATTCCTCGCCGTACTTGATGACCTTGAGATTGAAGGTCTTGCCGCGGATTTCCTCGGGATAACCGGGCTGATTCCATGGGTCCTTTATTGCACCGAACATCTCACGGCGTACGAACTTGCGGCGCAGACCAAGCTTTTCAATCTCGCCGTCAAGGAAGTTATACATTGCCTGAGGACCGCACATAAAGATGCTGTATTCGCCGTCGCCGCCGTACTTCTTAATGAGGTCAGCGGTGATGAATCCGTGCTCGTAGCCTTCCTTTTCCTCATCGGAAAGAACATGCACAACATGTACCTTATCGCATGCAGCACATACCTCGTCAAGCTCCTTCTTGTAAACGATACCGTCAGCAGTGCGGGAGCCGAAGAGTATTGTCAGGTCAAAGTCCTCGTGACCGTCGCGGATTGCATAAGCCATGCCCATAAAGGGAGTTATGCCGGAGCCGCCTGCAAGAGCAACGACTTTCTTTGCATCGCGCAGACCTTCATAGTATAGATGTCCCTGAGGGCCGGAGATTGTAACCTCCTGGCCGACCTTCCAGTTATCCTGGATAAAGGGGGATACGAAGCCTGCATCGTCGCGCTTTACGGTGATGTTGTACTCGCCGCGCTTTGCCCACTCGGGTGAGCCGCACAGAGAGTAGGAACGGGTGGTAACTGTTCCGCCAATGGGAATGGACACGGAAACATACTGACCTGCTCTGTAATAAGCCAGAGGACTGCCGTCCTTGGTCTTGAGAACTATGGTCTTGGCATCTGCACCGTTCTGGCGAATCTCGGAGATTACAACCTCCTGCTTTGCGGGATGGCGCTGCTTTGCCTTTTCATTGGTGGTGAGAGTCTTGGGCAGAGGTGTTGCGGGAGAAGCCTGAATTGCCTGCTCGCGAACCTTGGGCATGTTCTTGAACTTCAGCATATCCAGCTTGCCGATAAGACCTACTTTATAATTAAGCTCTGACATTTTCTCAGCCCTCCTCTTCTTTCTTCATTTCCGCAAGAGTGATTGACGCCATCTTGTCGCCGCTGAATATAGCGGAGTTATAGCCGTCACCGCGGATGCTGGATGCGCCAACGAACTTGAGGCCCTTGACAGGGAATTCAGTGCCGAGCATCATCATTCTGGGCATCATATTATCCCAATCCTTCAGCTCATAGCCGTAGGCTGCACCCTGAGGAACATTTACATAGTTGCACATAGTCCACGGAGTTGCAATCTCTATTTCCTCTATGTAGGGAGTGATCACATAGCCGGTGCGCTCCTCGAAGAGCTTTATGAGCTTTGCAGCCAGCTCCTGCTTGGTCTTGACATAGTCCTCCTGCGAAACATTTGCCCAGTCATCATCCATAAAGGTGCTGGTAAGGGAAATTACGCAGGTACCCTCGGGCGAGAAATCGGGATTAACGACATTGTAGCAGACGGAAACCTGATTGCAGTTGGTTTCAATAGTCTTGCCGTCGTTATACTCTTTAACCGTGTCAGCTGAGGTGGGCAGGAAGATGGTGTAGTCGTGAATACCAAGCTCTTCTGCGGTCTTGTCAAGGCCCATATAAACCACAAACATACGCGCGGAATAGGTACGAGCATTTGCAAGCTTGACCATTCTCTCGGGAACTACCTCGGGAGGACACATGGTTGCATAAACCATCGTGGGATTGCCGTTGCAGAGGATGTGCTTTGTTTCCACAGTGCCTCTGTCAGTCTGAACGCCGCAAACGGCCTTTTCATCATCAAAGAGAATCTTCTCTGCGGTGCAGTTGAACCATGCCTCGCCGCCCATAGCGCGGAACCTCTCCAGCATACCTGTGGTAAGCTGATGGCTGGTCTTTGCGGGAATCCATGCACCGTGGTTAACATACAGCCACAGCATATTGACATACTGCAGGAAGGATACACGGTCCGCGTCAACGCCCAGATAGCCCCAATAGGTGTTCATGATGTCCTGAGCAAGAGGCGGCATCTTCATGGCCTTGAAGACCTTGTTTACCGGATAGCTGCCCAGACGCAGGAAGTTGGGGAAATGCTCCTGCATATACTTGGGGTCGGTCTTGCCGTTAACGCTGAGGGAGTAGTCGCCTGCCTCGTGGAATTCGGTACCCAAATCAAAAATGTCCTGAATCGACTTTCTGCATCCGGGAACATACTTCTCCATTGCGTCAACGAATGCCTCAACACTGCAGGGCAGCGTGGCATCAATATGTGTCTTGCCGTCGCTGGCGGTGGTGATTACGCGGAAGTTATCGGGAACCATGAGCCAGTCGCCTTCGGTGCCGAAGGTGTCCACAACGGTCTTGCGGCATCCGCCCGGATTCTCAGCGGTACCCCATTCGCATATCTCGTGCAGCGCGGTTTCAAACTCGAAACGACCTCTGCGGAAGCTGGAGGCACATCCTCCGGGGAGATTGTGGCGCTCAATAAGAAGCGTCTTCTTGCCGGCATAAGCCATTCTGCAGGCTGCTGCCAGGCCGCCGTTACCTGCGCCGATAACAACGGCATCGTACTTTGGCATATCAATTCCTCCTTGTTTTTTGTGGTGTTACCACAGTATTATAAGTCAATACTATTCTCTTCCTTGGGTGCTTGTCAACGCAAACAGACTTCCCCTCTTGAATTTCAGCAGTTTCTGTAATGCGGTGCCTTGACAATTATATAAATTGTCAATATAATAACACTATAGGGTGCTGGTAATACCAGGAGCATTTTCGATAATATTGCAAGCGAGGGCGACACATGGGCTTTACAAAGATAACTACGCTGTCACTTACCGACCTTTTCGTTCAGCAAATCGAAAACATGATACTTTCAGGGGAGCTCGCCATCGGCGAGCAGCTGCCTCCCGCAAGAGAGCTTTCAACCAAAATGGGTGTATCCCGTCCGGTGATCTCCGCGGGAATAGTCGAGCTTGAAAAGCTGGGCTTTGTTGAGGTGCGTCCGAGACAGGGCGTGTTTGTATGCGACTACCGCCGCCGCGGCACGATGGAAACGCTTGTGGCAATAATGCGCTATAACGGAGGCGCTCTGAGGAAAAATGAGGTCCGGTCGCTCTTTGAGACACGTGACGCCATGGAGTGCCTGTGTCTTAAGCTGGTCATTGAAAAAGCAAGTATTGAAGACCTCGAGGCACTATCTCCTATTCTCGACAAGCTTAAGGCCGCCACCGATAACGAGGCGGCGGCTGAGCTAGTCTTCAGCTTCCATCACGAGCTGGCTGTGCTCAGTGGGAATGTGCTGATGCCGCTGCTTTATCATTCGTTCAAACCCCAGGGCATATACCTCTGGAGCATGTACTGCAAGCGCAGCGGAATACTGAAAATGTACGAGCTCAAGCTGGGGCTGTACTCGGCGCTTTTGAACAGAGATGTTGACAGAGCAGCGGAGATGACGCATCTCATCATGGAAAAAGCAATTGAGGAGCTTAATTTCTACGGCGCTTAAATGTGTATTGCCGTACTTGCGTAATATAGCCATGCAATAGCTCCGGGGCGGCTGACTCGGAGCATTTTTCTTTTTTATAGCGTTTTAAACGGTGCTGTGCTATAGTTTGTGATGATAAGAATACTGTTCATCTGCCGTTGGTAGTAGGGGCAGTAGTAAGAAGTTGCCCGTTTTACTACGATTTTACTACGATTGCCTGCTCTGACTTGCCGTATTTTGCCCTGTTTTGCCATATGGGCTCTGTCGCGGAGTAGTAAAGAGAGGAAAATTTACCTCGGCAAATCGGGGCAAATCGAGGCATTAGCTTGCCTTTAGGAAGGACTTTGAAATATGACAAGAATTCTAGTTTAATGGGATGGTGTGCTATTTTGTCGGTTGCACCCCCCTTTAATTGCTGAGTGGAAATGAGCAACAAATCATAATTTTGCGGAGGTAATCATGACGGGATTACATGAGAAATCAGTTTCGTCCAAACATGGAATTACATATTACTGGACTAATATAATCCAGAGCGATATTGCATTAGTGCTTCTGCCCGGTCTGACGGCAGATCATCATCTATTCGAAACTCAAATTTCATGCTTCGAAGATGAGTTCAAAGTACTGGTGTGGGATTGCCCGTGCCATGGCAAGTCAAGACCATATGATGAATTTACATATGCCAATGTTTGCAATGAACTGGATCGTATCCTTGGAATTGAAGGAATTGACAGAGCCATATTCATTGGACAGTCGCTCGGAGGAATGATCGCTCAGTATTATATTGATCAGCATCCAACCAAGGCGATTGGCTTCATTTCGGTCGATAGTGTTCCGTTTGGAGATTACTACTCCAAATCAGATCTGTTTTGGCTGACTCAGTTGGAGTGGATGTGCAAATTGTTTCCTAACAAAATACTGAGGTCTTCAATGGCGAAGATGTGCGGAGCAACGGAGACTGCACAGAAGCGCATGCTCACTATGATAGATTCTTACTCGAAGAACGAACTGTGTCATCTAATGTATATCGGTGAGGCGGCCTTCATACCTGAGAATAAGAATTTGAATATTCCGTGTAAAAGTGTTCTATTGCTTGGAGACAAGGACAAGGTCGGAAAGGTTGCTGCCTATAACAAGAGATGGGAGCAGCGCACCGGTTTTCCACTCATCATGATTCAGGGGGCAGCGCATAATGCAAATGACGATCAACCGGACAAAGTCAACGCAATTATTCGCGACTTTATAGAAACAATCCATATATAAACGGAGAGTTATTGGTTCATGGATTTTGTATTTATAAGAGCAGTCTCCAGCTAACACCGGAAGAAGTTGACAAACTGCAAGAGATGATAAATCAAAAATCAATAGGGATAGCAAATCCTATAGTGTGAATGACGGAGATAACCGAAAAACCTTTGCAAAATGGGGCAAAATGAGGCATCTGAGGAGGATTTTTATAGTGATTAAGATATTATTCGTTTGCCACGGCAATATATGCCGCAGTCCCATGGCGGAGTCCGTGATGACCCACATGGTGAATGAGCAGGGGCTGGGAGACCGCTTTATTATCCGTTCCGCCGCCACAAGCACGGAGGAAATCGGGAACTCCGTTCATCACGGCACGGTGAGCATTCTTAAAAAGCACGGCATTCCTCTTATTCCCCACAGAGCCGTTCAGATGCGCCGTGACGACTACGACAATTATGACTACATCATAGGCATGGACGATTGGAACAAGAAAAACATTCTTCGGATTGTGGGCGCGGACACCGAGGGCAAGGTGCATTCCCTTTTGGATTTTTCCCTCAATCCCCGTCCCATTGCCGATCCCTGGTACACCGGAGATTTCATCACCACCTACAACGACATCATCGAGGGCTGTGAGGCTCTTCTCAAAAAAATAAAGGAAGCTTGACATCAAGCTTCCTTTATTTTTTCCAGCCAGAGCTTTGCTTTGCTTACAGAGAAGCTCTCGCTTCCGCCGTGGGTTTCCACGACAACGCCGTTTACAAAGCCCATCTGCTTCATGAGGCTGACCTTTTCTATATTGTCCCGGGATATGCGGCAGCTATGGCTCATCACATTCATGGGATTTGCCATGAAATAAAGCTCCTTTTCAGTGAGGAACAGCCATCCGCCCACGGGCTCACCGTCATACACATGGTTTGCCGCGGCATCAAGGACAATCTTGCCCTCGCATTCAAGACGCGCCTTTACGGATTTAAACGCCTCCGCCTGACGCTTTGAAAAGCTGCGGATATACAGTCCGAACATAAGTCCCGCCACAGCGCCTGTGGCAATTGCCGTAACAAGGGTTTTCTTCAGCTCATTGCCTCCGTTCATATACTGTGCCGCAAAGCACAGCATCCCAATGAAGGCTCCGAACAGCAGCCCCGTTAAGGCTCCGTTGACATTTCTTTTCATCATGCCTGCTGTGCCTTCCAAAGGCGGTATGTATCAAGCTCCTTGCTTATGCAGGTGCCCAGAATCAGCTTAATCACAAATGCGTCATCCACGAAGCCGATGAAGGGGATGTTATCGGGTATGATATCATAGGGCAGAGCCATGTAAACACCGATTGCCGCACAGCCAATGATGACCTTTACGGGGACATTCTTATATTCGCCCTTGACATAGTCATTCATCATGCTGACGGCGTCCTGCACATCGCTGATTGTATCGCCAACCAAAGGAAGCTTTGTCAGAGGCTCAAGCTTTCCCGTGGCAATTTCGATTATATCAAGCACGCTGCCTGCTACTCGCGCCACGGTCTTTGTGCCTTTTCTGAATTTTGAAAGCTCCATTTCAGACATAATCCAAGTCTCCTATTTCATTTGTTTTCGCTATTTTAGCATATTTTTTCGCCGTCGTAAATAAGAAAAGCCGCATAATACACAATTTGTCAAAACTTGCTGGACTTTAAGGGTTTTTTGCATTATATTTAATATGAGGTTTTATAGGCTTCTCAATAAATTTCAGGAGACACAATGTAGTGGGTATTACCGATATATTTACTCTGCTTACCGGAGTTGCGCTTTTCCTCTACGGCATGGCGCTTATGGGCGACGGTCTTAAAATGGTCGCCGGCAGCAAGCTTGAGATTATTCTTTACAAGCTATCCAGCACACCTCTAAAGGGAATTCTTTTAGGCACCGGTGTTACTGCCGTTATCCAGTCCTCCTCCGCCACCTCCGTCATGGTGGTTGGCTTTGTCAACTCCGGCATGATGAAGCTCCGTCAGGCAATCGGCGTTGTCATGGGCTCCATCATCGGCACCTCCATCACCGGCTGGATTATCTGTCTTTCCTATCTCGGCGGCGGTGAAAGCTCCGGCTGGGTGGAGATTTTCTCCACGGAAACGCTCACCGCCATTATCGCAGTTGTGGGCATCATCCTCCGTATGTTCTCCTCCAAGCCCTCACGCCGTCATCTTGGTGACATTTTCATGGGCTTCGCGGTGCTTATGTTCGGTATGATTGCCATGAGTGGCTCCGTTTCAGGACTGCGCACAGACCCCACTTTTATCAGTCTTATGACTACCTTCTCCAATCCCATTGTGGGCATATTGGTGGGCATCGTTTTCACAAGTATTCTCCAGAGCGCATCTGCCGCCGTTGGTATTCTTCAGGCACTTTCCATCACCGGTGCCATCACCTTTGATGTCTCCTTCTCTCTGGTTATGGGTATCGCTATCGGTGCCGCCGTTCCCGTCCTGCTCTCCGCATTAGGCGCAAACACCGACGGCAAGCGCACCGCACTCTCCTATCTCGTGGTTACGGTCATCGGCGTTGCGCTCTTCTGTGCGATTTTCTATCCCCTTAACCACTTTGTTTCCTTCCCCTTCATGACAAGGGAAATGAACGCCTTCTCCATTGCACTTCTCAACTCCGTATTCAGAATCATCAACATCATCCTCGTTGCTCCCTTCCTCGCCGGCATTGAAAGAATCTGCGCTTTCCTGGCAAAGGAAAAATCCGCAGCAGCCGAGGATCTGCGGGACATGGACCGTCTGGAGGAGCGCTTCCTTCAGCACCCTGCCCTTGCAGTTGAGCAGAGCCGCCTCACCGTCAACTCCATGGCGGAGCGCTCCATGAATAACCTCTACGATGCTTTTGCTCTCATAGGCAATTACTCCGAAGATGGTTACGACGCCGTTGAGCGTGTCGAGGACATCATCGACCGCTACGAGGATAAAATCGGAACCTACCTTATGAATATCACGGGCAAGGAGCTCAACCAGGACCAGAGCGAGGCCGTCAGCAAATATCTCCACACCATCAACGACTTCGAGCGAATGAGTGACCATGCCCTGAATATTGCGGAATGCGCAAAGGAAATCAGCGAAAAGGGCATTGCTTTTTCATCCGAAGCTTCCCACGAGCTCAGCGTTCTCATTGCCGCGGTTACCGAGGTTGTAAACCTTGCGGTTAAGGCTTTTGTGGGCAACGACCTTGCCCTTGCCTACAGAGTTGAGCCCCTTGAGGAGCTTATCGACGACCTTTGCGATGAAATGAAGCTTCACCACATTGAGCGCCTTCAGAAGGGCAAATGCACCCTCAACCACGGCTTCGTTTTCAATGACCTGCTGACAAACTTCGAGCGCGTTTCCGACCACTGCTCCAACATTGCCGTTGCAATGATCGAGCTTGAGGCGGACTCCTTCGACACCCACGAATATCTCAACAGTCTCAGTGCGCTTCACACCGAAAGCTTTGACAGCTACTACCGCGAATACAGTCAGCGTTTTTCCATTAAAGGCTGATTACAGAATAAAAAAATCCACTCCAACGGAGTGGATTTTTTTATTCTGTAATTACCGGAAGTCCCGTTATATAGCGGCGCATCATATCGAAAATATAATTCCCCGCGCAGCGGCGGATATAGCTGCGGGTTCTTCTTGCTCCCAGATGCAGCTCTCGGACAAAGGTTGCTTCCTTTGTGGCAAGGGATACGAACACGGTGCCTACCTCGTGGACTCCGTCGCCGTCAGGTCCTGCAAGTCCCGTGACGCCTACGCCCATATCGGTGCCCAGCTTTTCTCTCACCCGTTCTGCCATTTCCTTTGCCACCTCATAGCTGACAGCGCCCTTCTCCTCAATGAGGGCCGAGTCAATGCCCAAAAGGGCCGCCTTTGCGCCGTTTGTATAGGTGGTGACACCCCCCAGGAAGAATTCGCTGGCGCCCGGGATATCCGTAAAGCGCTTGGCAAGCTCGCCGCCGGTGCAGCTTTCCGCGGCGGAGAAGGTCATGTTCTTCTCCTTGAGAAGCCGGAACACCCGTTCCTCAACACATTCAACATCAACGCCGAAAACAATGTCACCCAGCTCATTGCAAACATGCTCAATGACGGGCTTCATCATTTCCTCCGCCTCCTCAACACTCTTTGCCTTGGCGGTTATCTGCAGAAGGCAGTCGCTTTCCTTGGCATAGGGCGCCATGGTGGGATTTATCATGGCATTCATTTCATCGCGGAATTTCTGGTCAAGTGCGCTTTCGCTCATGCCGAAAACCCGCACGGAATGGGAAACGATTTTTTCGTCGGAAAGGCTGCGCAGATAGGGCATGGCATAGGTGCGGAACATGGAGTTGCACTCCTTGGGAGGTCCGGGAATCATGATGACCACTTTATCCTCCGCCTCGAAGGCGCAGCCCGGTGCAGTACCCCAATTATTATGAAAAACCGTACAGCCCACGGGCAGCATTGCCTGCTGGAGATTGTTCTCCGTCATTTCCTTTGAGTAGCCCTTATTGGTGAGATAATCATAAAGGCAGTTTTTTTCCTCTTCGTTCATTTTCAGCTCAAGGCCGAAGCTCTCCGCGAGGACTACCTTTGTGAGGTCATCACAGGTAGGACCTAAACCGCCTGTGGAAATAATGATATCCGCACGGGATTTGGCAATGGCAATGCACTCACGCAGGCGTTGGGGATTATCACCCACCACGGTGTGATACTTAACATTTATACCGATTTCCCCCAGCATAAGGGAAATGTCACGGGCGTCCGTATTTGTGGTGCGGCCTAAAAGAATTTCGGTGCCTACGGAAAGGATTTCCGCATTATAGACCTTATTCGTCATAGCCCACCTTTATCCTTTCAATACCGCTGTATGCCTCATCCACAAGGGCCTCCACATCAAGGGCAGACTCGATTTCCGCCACCTCATGGAGCTTGGGCTTGGTCTTGGGGTGCTTGGGAGTAAAGACGGTGCAGCAGTCCTCATAGGGCAGAATGGATGTATCGAAGGTTCCGATTTTTCTCGCGATGCGGATTATTTCCTCCTTGTCCATACCGATGAGCGGCTGGAGCACGGGAAGGTCGGTGACCGCCTGGGTGGATGCCATGGCCTCCATGGTCTGGCTTGCCACCTGACCGAGATTTTCGCCTGTAACTATGGCTTTTGCGCCGTTTGCCTCGGCAATACGCTGGGCAATGCGCATCATGAAGCGACGCATGATGAGGGTGAAGTATTCCTCGGGGCACTTGTCCCGTATCTCCTCCTGAATATGGGTGAAGGGTACAACCTCAATGGTCATTCTTCCGCAGTAGGCGGTGAGAAGATCCGCAAGCTCCACGACCTTCTGCTTCGCCTGCTCGGAGGTGTAGGGGAAGGAGAAGAAATGCACGGGAATGAGGCGCACACCGCGCTTTGCAATCATATAGGTGGAAACGGGGCTGTCAATGCCGCCGGACAGCAGGGTTACGCCGATGCCGTTTGAGCCTACGGGCATTCCGCCTGCGCCGGGGGTGGGGGCGGCGTGGACATAGGCCGCAAGGTCGCGGATTTCCACATGAACCGTGAGCTCGGGATTATGCACATCAACCTCACATTCGGGATAGGCCTCCGCAAGCTCGCCGCCTACATGCTGAGAAAGCTGAATACTGGTGAGAGGGAAGCGCTTATCGCTGCGCTTTGCCTCAACCTTGAAGCTTTTTGCATTCATCATATCCTCACGGAGATATTCAATTGCCAGCTTTGCAATGGCATCGGGATCCTTTTCGCAGCCTGCGGCGCGGTTTACGGAGGCAATGCCGAAGACCTTGGTCATGGCCTCAAAGGCGGCATCCATATCAGAAAATTCGTCCACGGGCTCAATATAAACCGTTGACTGCATGAGATAGGTTTTGAAGCTGCCTATCTTCTGCAGACGGTATTTTATGTTGTTCATGAGCTTCTGCTCAAAGCTGCGGCGGTTAAGTCCCTTCAGGACTATTTCGCCTAATTTAAGAAGTATAATATCGTTCATGTATCCTCCCGAAAATCGTAGGTTCTGTACTGTATGGCCTCGGCAATGTGCATGGGGCTTATGTTCTCCTCCCCCTCAATATCCGCAATGGTGCGGGCAACACGGAGGATGCGGTCATAGCTTCGGGCAGTGAGCCCCATTTTATCGAAGGCCTGGCGCATGAGCTCCTCGCACTCGGGAGTCAGCATACAATATTTATTAAGGGCCTTGGTATCCATATCCGCGTTTTTGGAAATATCGCTTTCCCCAAAGCGCTTCTGCTGGGCTGCCCTTGCCTTATTCACTCTCTTTTTAATTTCAGCGGAGCTTTCCGCAGGGGCGCGGTTTTTAAGCTCCTCATACTCCAGCGCCGGTGCCTCCACAATGATGTCAATGCGGTCAAGCATCGGTCCCGAAATGCGGCTGTGGTAATTGCGCACCTCGTTCACCGAGCAGCGGCAGCGTCCCGAGGGATGGCCGTACCATCCGCATTTGCAGGGATTCATGGCGCACACGAGCATGAAGTTTGCGGGATAGGTTACGCTTCCTGCCACACGGGAAACGGTGACCTCGCCGTCCTCAAGAGGCTGGCGCAGAACCTCCAGCACATCCTTGCGGAACTCCGGAAGCTCATCGAGAAACAGCACGCCGTTATGGGAAAGGCTTATTTCTCCCGGGTGGGGCGTGGCGCCGCCGCCGGACATTGCCGCAGGCGACACGGTATGGTGGGGTGAACGGAAGGGGCGGGTGGAGATTACGGGATTATTCTTTCCCGTGAGTCCTGCCACGGAATAAATTTCCGTACAGCGGAGCATTTCCTCCTTGCTCATATCGGGCAGAATTCCCGGCAGACGCTTGCTCATCATGCTTTTGCCGCTGCCCGGAGGGCCTACCATGAGGATATTATGGCCGCCTGCGGCGGCAATCTCCATGGCGCGCTTTACATTCTCCTGTCCCTTGACATCCGCAAAGTCGGGATATGCTCTGCCGTCCTCCCCTATTTCCCGGGGAATGGCCGGACTTATCTCCGCTTCGCCCCGAAGATGCTTTATGAGCTCGGTCACATTGGCAACGGGATATACCTCAACGCCCTCTGCGAAGGCCGCCTCCTGGGCGTTATCCGCAGGCACGAATAGCACATCGATGCCTGCCTTCGCGGCGGCAATTGCCATGGGCAAGGCACCGCTTACGGGGCGCACCTCACCGTTAAGAGAAAGCTCGCCGATAAACGCGCAGTGGGAGCTCGGCTGTTTTATTGCTCCGCCGGCGGCAAGAAGTCCCAGCAAAATGGGCAGGTCATAAACCGTTCCCATCTTCTTGGTATCCGCAGGAGCAAGATTTACCGTCACTCTCGAGGTGGGGAATTTGAAGCCATTGGATTTTACCGCGGCGCGGACACGCTCCCGCGCTTCCTTAACGGCGGCATCGGGAAGACCTACCACATCAAAGCCCGGCAGACCGTTGGTGACATAGCATTCCACCGTCACCTCATAGCCGCCTACGCCCTTTACACCCAGTGAACGAATTGTTGATAACATGTTACCACACCTTTAAGAATAGGGACTGCATTTGCAGTCCCTATTTTTTTACTCTTCTTCTGCTTCTACTGTAACCGCGATATGCAGTTCGTCAAGCTGCTTCTGCTCCACAACACCGGGAGCACCCATCATAATGTCCTGTGCGTTCTTGTTCATGGGGAAAGGAATTACCTCACGAATCGTCTGTGCGCCGGAAAGGAGCATTACCATGCGGTCAACACCCGGGGCGATGCCTGCATGGGGAGGTGCGCCGTAGCAGAAGGCATTGTACATTGCGGGGAACTTTGCCTTAACATCATCCTCGCCGAGACGGACCATTTCGAAGGCCTTGATCATGATTTCGGGATCATGGTTACGAACGGCGCCGCTGGAAAGCTCAACACCATTGCAGACCAGGTCATACTGGAATGCGGTGATTTCCAGAGGATCGACCTCGCCCTTTTCGGCCTTTTCAAGAATTTCAAGACCGCCATTGGGCATGGAGAAGGGATTGTGGCAGAATTCAAGCTCGCCGCTTTCTTCGCCGATTTCGTACATGGGGAAGTCAACGATCCAGCAGAACTCGTAGCGTTCCTTGTCCATATGACCGGGGACTGCGGCGCCAAGCTGCTTGAGCATTACGCCTGCGGTCTTCTGTGCCGCCAGCTTCTTGCCTGCGGTTACACCCACAAGGCAGCCCTCGGTGAGGCCCAGCTTCTCAATGACTGCATCCTTGCGGTCCTGCAGGAACTTCGCGATGCCGCCCACGATTTCGCCGTTTTCGTCCAGCTTGAACCAATAGGGCTTCATGCCTGCCTGCACCTCAACAGCGGAGCAGAGCTTGTCAATATTCTTTCTTGTCATATCGCAGCCGGAAACCACGATTGCCTTGACGGTATTGCCCTCGGCGAAGGGAGGAAATTCAGTTCCCTGACAGAGGTCGGTGATATCCTGAACTGTGAGGTCAATGCGCAGGTCGGGCTTATCGGAGCCGTACTTCTCCATGGCTTCATTGAAGCCGATGCGCTTGAAGGGTGCGGCGGAGGCAATGTCGTAAGTACCGTACTTTGCGAAAATGGGAGGCAAAACATCCTCGATTACATCGAACACATCCTCCTGGGTGGCAAAGGCCATCTCCATATCCAGCTGATAGAACTCACCGGGGCTGCGGTCGCCGCGGGCATCCTCATCACGGAAGCAGGGTGCAATCTGGAAATAACGGTCAAAGCCGCTGGTCATGAGCAGCTGCTTGAACTGCTGGGGTGCCTGGGGCAGAGCATAGAACTTGCCGGGGTGCTTTCTTGCGGGAACAAGATAGTCGCGGGCGCCCTCGGGAGAGGAGGCGGTGAGGATGGGGGTTGTGATTTCAAGGAAATCATGAGCCATCATTGCCTGACGCAGGGCGGCAACCACATTACAGCGCAGCACGATATTCTTCTTGACCTCGGGATTGCGCAGGTCAAGGTAGCGGTGCTTCAGTCTTGCGGTTTCGTCAGCATCAAGGCTGCGGTTGATTTCAAAGGGCAGCTCGTTATAGCGGCAGCGGCCCAGAACCTCAACCTTTTCGGGAACGATTTCCACATCACCGGTTGCCTGCTTTGCGTTCTTGCTGTCACGCTCACGCACAGTTCCCTCAACGGAAACGGTGCTTTCCTTATTGATGGCCTTGAAGGTTTTCATCATTTCCTCGTTTTCAACGACGACCTGAGTTGTGCCGTAGAAATCGCGGACAACGACGAAGCCGAAGTTATTGCCCACCTCGCGGAAGTTTTCCATCCAACCGACGATTTTGACTTTTTCGCCGACATTTTCAATGCGGAGCGCTCCGCAGTTATGTGTACGCATCTGTGTCATAATCTTATATCTCCTTTATGACTGCAATCTTGTTTCTGCAGTCCATATCTTCCTTAATAAGCTTTGCGGCCTCTGCGGGAGTCAGAAGCTGCTGCTCACCGCTTGCCATATTCTTCACGGCAACCACGCCGGCAGCCATCTCATCCTCACCTATGAGCACGCAGTAAGGAATCTGCAGCTTGTCCGCATAGCTCATCTTTGCCTTGAATTTCTTCTTCTCGCAATAAAGCTGGGTGCGGACACCTGCGTCTCGCATTGCTGTTGCCGCGGCAATCGCATATCCCAGCTCCTCGCCCATGGGGATTACCAAAGCATCCGCAGGGGCGGAAACGATCTCATCAGACAGCATTCCCTGCTCATTGAGAACATAGAACAGACGAGTCAGACCGATGGAAATGCCTACACCGGGAAGCTGCTTATCCGTGTAGTACTCGGCAAGGTTATCATATCTGCCGCCGGAGCAGACAGAGCCGATTTCCGGGTGGTCCAGCATCTCGGTTTCATAGACGGTGCCGGTATAGTAATCAAGACCTCTTGCGATTGAAAGGTCAATGGCGAAGTTTTCCTCGGGTACGCCGAAATCCGCAAGATACTTTGTGACGGTTTTGAGCTCCTCAAGGCCCATGTCAAAGGTCTCGTCCATGCCCTTGTAGCGTTCGAGAGCCTCAAGCACCTCGGCAACACTTCCGTTGATGGCCATGAAGTCCATGATGTCATCCGCCTTGTGGGAGAACATATGGATTTCGTCCATGAGGATCTGGCGCACCTTATTGGCACCGATCTTATCCATCTTGTCGATGGTGTGCATAATCTCCGTTGCCTTATCGGTCATACCGGCAAGAGAGAAAAAGCCATTTAAAATCTTGCGGTTATTGACCTTGATTCTGAAACGCTTCAGGCCCAGCTCGGAGAAACTGCGGTAAATGATTGCGGGAATCTCCGCCTCATTGATGATATCCAGCTTTCCGTCGCCGATGATATCTATATCCGCCTGATAAAACTCGCGGAAGCGGCCTCTCTGTGCGCGTTCACCGCGATAGACCTTGCCTATCTGATAGCGGCGGAAGGGAAAAACAAGCTGGCCGTAGTTCTGGGCAACATACTTTGCCAGAGGTACGGTGAGGTCAAAGCGCAGGGCTATATCGCTGTCGCCCTTATTGAAGCGGTAAATCTGCTTTTCGGTTTCACCGCCGCCCTTGGCCAGAAGCACCTCGGAGGATTCGATTACAGGAGTGTCAAGGGGTGTGAAGCCATATACTGAATAGCAGCGGCGCAGTGTTTCCATCATTTTTTCCATCTTCACCTGGGGCGCGGGAAGCAGCTCCATGAAGCCTGACAGAGTGCGCGGTTCAACTTTTGCCATAAAAATTTATTTCCTTTCAACGGGTAAATGCAGTTATTGCTTCCGCAATAACTGCATTCAAATTCAATTTAATGCGCGGTCATCTCTTCTTGGGATTTACGATATTGCGCCAGTCAAGGTCACCGCGGCGCAGCCCCTGAACAAGGACCTCTGCCGTTGCCGCATTGGTGGCAAAGGGAATCTGATACTGGTCGCAGAGACGCTCAATCTTATTTATATCCTCAAAGCCGTTTGGATTCTGGGGGTCACAGAAGAAGAGCACAAGGTCAATTTCGTTAAAGGAAATTCTCGCACCTATCTGCTGGGCACCGCCCTGGTCGGCATGCATATACAGGGTTACGGGCAGGCCCGTTGCCTCCTGCACCAGCTTGCCGGTGGTATTGGTGGCACATACGGAGTGTTCGGCAAGGATACCGCAATAGGCTATACAGAACTGAACCATCAGCTCTTTTTTTCTATCGTGTGCCATAAGTGCAATATTCATATAACTCCTCCGTTCATAAACATCGTCATTGTATCTATTATAAACAAATTTCCGTCGTCTTTCAACGGCTTTTTAACAATTTGTCCATTTTTTTATCGAAGCAGACTGCCCTCGGTTTCAGTAATATCGCTGGCGCTCTTGAGTCCGAAATAAACCTCAAGAATTTCGCGGGCGATGCGTCCGCAGTTTGCACCTGCGCCGCCGCGTTCAACTACAACCGCAATGGCGATTTCGGGATCGTCATAGGGGGCATAGCAGATGAAAATACCGTCATTGGAAACAGTCTGGCCCTTCTGTGCGGTACCGGTTTTACAGGCAACGCTGGATGCGGTGTAGCCCTCGAAAACATGATAACCGGAGCCTGCCCAGTTGTTTGCGACCATATACATACCGTAATGGATTGCATCCCAGTTATACTGCTCGCTCTTGACCTCGCTGATTACCTCCGCCTCACGCTCGTAAAGCTTCTCGCTGTAGTCATAGCTGCGGACATACTTTAGAATAGAGGCAGAATGGCGCTGGCCGTTATTGGCAACAGCCGCACAGTACTCCGCAAGCTGAAGCGGAGTAAACATACTGTCGGACTGGCCGATTGCCGCCTGCAGGGTATCGCCTATGGTCCAGTCCTCACCTACCCAGTCATAGTGGGTGGCGCTGTTGGACATATTACCCGTATTCTCCGGAAGCTCTATGCCGGTTTCCACGCCAAGGCCCAGGAGATGTGCATACTTCTCCATTCGGTCAATACCTAACTGACGGCCCACCTCATAGAAAAAGCAGTTGCAGGAATCGCGCAGTGCCTCGGTAACATTGTCCGGGCCGTGGGAGCCGCTGCCGTAAATCCAGCATCGAGGCGCATAGCCGTATTCCTCGTACTTTGTATAAATGCCTCCGCAGGCAAGCCGGGTTTCGGTATTGATGATGCTCTCCGTCAGACCGGCGATGGAGGTGCAGGGCTTAAAGGTCGAGCCCGGAGCATACTCGCCCTGAAGAGCTCGGTTATACAGCGGTGAATTCTCCGCGTTTGCAATCTGGGTATAGTTATCCAGCAGAGCTGTCAGATCATAGGTGGGATAGCTGGCTATTGCAAGAGGCTCACCTGTCTTGACATCCACCACGACCGCGGCACCGCCGGTGACCTCGGTTTTCTTATCCACCCACTCGCCATCGATATATACCACCTGGTCTGTATTCGCAAGCTCGGCGGAAATAGAGGCGATACCGTTTTTCAGAGCGCGTTCCGCCGCCTCCTGGAGCTGGATATCAATGGTTAGATACACATTATTACCGGGCACGGGTTCCTTCGTATACTCGGTGCTGATAACAGTGCCGTCCTCGGCCGAGGTATACTGTACCGTTCCGTTTACGCCGTGGAGATAGTCCTCAAAGGCGCGTTCTGCGCCCTCCTGGCCGACCTTTGTGTCACCGGTATAGCCCAGCTCGGAGTACTTTTCATACTGGGCCTCATTCATCCAGTTGGTATAGCCCAGAATATGGGCGGCATACTCCGTCTGATATTCGCGGACAAAGGAGTCCTTAATTGCCACACCTACAACATTGTTTTCCTTAATGGCCGTAATAAGGTTCATGTCCGCATTTTCTACAAAAATATAATCCGATGTATTAATAAGATAGCGGACATTTACGGCATAGCGCACGGCGGCGATGATTCGCGCCTCCTCCGCCGAATAGTTGCTGTCTATTTCATAGCGGTTTCGCATATCCGAAAGGACTTCAACGGCACTGGCGTTGGCATCGAGGCCTCGCGCCGTTTTATAGGCATCGAGACGGGCTTCATCCGTGGCGCTCATATCCTTATACTCAAAGGGCGGTGACTCCGATATGGGCAGCCAGTCGGTGTACTCATTGCCGTACTCATGCACCATATTGACAAGCTGCAGAATTACGGCATTGGAATCAACGCTGTTATCGCTGGGGAACAGCTCACCCGTATTGATGACAAGATTATGGCAGGGCGTATTGGTAATAAGCACGCGTCCGTAGCGGTCAAGTATATTGCCTCGGGCGGCAATGACCGTTTCCGTTGTAATCACGCTGTTTTTCGATTCCTCGTAATACTTCTTGCCTTCCACGATCTGGAGCTTGTACAGCGAGACAAAATATACTACCAGCAAAATCAGCAGCACCGCTGCAAGAGATATGAGCCGGCTTTTTTTGATGATGTTATTATTCATTTGCTTTTCTCTTTCTGAAGGGCAGGTACAAAAGCGCCATGGGCAGCAAGGTAATCAGTGTCTGGAGCAGCACCGTCAGCAGGCCGGGTAAAAGCTCCGCACCTGCGGAGACGATTGCCACCAGCAGCTGCGCAAGCGCCGTTACGGCACAGGCAAGTGTTCCCAGCACCATATATGTGAAAAAGTTCTTGTTGATATAAAACTCCGAAAGGAAGCCGCTTAAGAAGCCTATCGCCGGAAAAATGAGTGTAAACAGAATCGTGTTTTCGGAAAAGCCCATGTCGGTGAAAACACCCATGAATATTCCGAACACCGCGCCCTTCACTCCGCCCAGGTACATACCTGCGCACACAACCGCAGCAGGCATCAGCATTCCCTTAACGCCGAAAATGCTTATTCTGGAAAACAGAACGCCCTGCAGCAGCATTGTCAGTATGAGATAGACCGCATATTGCAAGAAATTGCGGACTTTTTTCCATTCAAAAATATCGTTGAGCAAAGGTGTTTCGCCTCTTATTCAATAACTTCAAAATCCTTGACCACGAAAACCTGTACAAGGCTTGTGAGGTCAACATTGGGCTTTACAAGACCGTATTCGATCTGCCCGCCTGCCTCCGCCTGAACGGTGGCAACGGTGCCGATAACAAGTCCCTGTGGGAAGGCGCCGCCGGAGCCGGAGGTGAGAATCTCATCGCCCGTATATATCTGTGCGCCGTCGGCAAGATATGTGAGCTTGGCGTAGCCGTCCTGCATGAGGGCAAAGTCGCCGATGAGCATACCCGCAGAGCCGGACTGGGCAACAAGGGCGCCGATATTGGTATTGATGTCAATTACGGTGCTTACGATGGCCCAGTTTTTGCCTAACTCCGTAACCTGTCCCACCAGTACGCCGTACTCGGTGATGACCGCATCGCCTACCTCAATGCCTGCGGCGCTGCCCTTACTGATGGTGAAGGAATGAGCCCAGTTTGAGGTTGTCCAGGACACGACCTTTGCGGATTCCAGTGTCATATCGCTGTGCTTTTCCTTGAACTCCAGCAGTGAGCGCAGACGGTTATTCTCCTCAATGGCCTCATAGCCGTTTCGCGCCTCCTCCTGCGCCTCGGTAAGCTCCGCACGCAGACGTTCGTTTTCGGCAACGAGAGCATCGTACTCATACATATATCCGTAGACACCCTCCAGCCACTCGGCAACGGAGCTGACAATTCTCTGCACAGGCTCCTTGGCGGCACCTGTGGTATTCTTCAGAAGGCCCGCATTGCCCTTGAGGAAGAATGAGCCTACGCCCATTATGAGTGCCAGCACAAGCACGATGGCGCCCAGCTTTATTCCGTTTTTCTTAAGATATTGCTTTATATTCACAGCAGCTGCACTCCAATAGTTTTCAGAATCTCACCGAGTCTGCACAGGGGCAGACCCATGACATTAAAGTAATCGCCCTTTATTCCCTCTATAAGCACCGAGGCCTTGCCCTGGATGCCGTAAGCGCCGGCCTTATCCATGGGCTCGCCGGTTTCCACATAGGCCTCGATTTCCGCCTCATCAAGCTTGCGGAAATGCACCTCGGTTTCCTCTGCCTCCGCCAGCACGGTATCGCCGCGGATGACACAGATTCCCGTGAACACGGAATGAGCTTTTCCGGAAAGCATATTCAGCATTCGCAGGGCATCGGCTTTATCGGAGGGTTTTCCCAAGACCTCACCCTCGGCCCAGACAATGGTGTCCGCCGCAATGACCACGGTATCCCCGGGGTAAGCAGACGCCACCTCTTTTGCCTTTGCCAAAGAAAGAGCTTTCACCAGCTCACCGGGAGCGAGTCCCGGCTCCGCCTTTTCCTCTCCCCTTGCGGGGCATATATCAAATTCAAGTCCCAGCATCTCCAGAAGCTCTTTTCTTCTGGGGGAGCCGGAGGCAAGCACAACCTTCATATCAGTCAACGCCTCGGTAATAAAGTCCTCTTGTCAGAACATTGGGGCGGAAATCGCCCAGTCCCTTATAGCATTTTGCCACCTCAACACATTCCCTGGCACTCTCCGTGGAGAACAGCAGACGCTGGCCCCAGAGTCCTGCGGCGTAGATATCGTCCTTCTTGTCTGCCATGAAGAGCTTATGGGCATTGTATATGACGTTGCGGTGGTCATACTCACGCACCACGGGGAACACAGAGCCCATGCGGTCGGAAAGCTGATTGGGATTATTGCAGTTGCAGCGGCCGGAGCTGCGGCTTATGATGCACTGCTCCGTAACCATAAGAGGCAGGCGGCCGTAGACGATAAGCTCCGTATTTACACGCTTTGAAAGGTCCTTGATCTGTGCCATGCGCAGCTCAAAGGACGCCGTTGCGGAAAGGAAGCCCATCTTCTCTATCATTTCCATTGTGTAGGAATTAAAGACATTCATTCCGAAGTCTGCGCGGATTTTCATGCCCGCCCTGCAGGCGAGGAGGACATGACCGATGTTGCCAACCAGCGCTTCGTTAATTCCACGGAGGAAAAGCTCGGAAAGCATACGGCTTACATCCTTTGTCTGATTATCCGTGATTACTCTCGGCAGAATTACAACCGGCACGGTACCCTTATCCGTAAAGGGCCTCAGGGCATCGAAATGCTCATACATTTCCACAAGGGGCATATAGAGATATTCCGGCTTCAGCTCCGCAAGCTCCGGTGAAAGCTGCTCGGCGGTGCGCACCTGATAAATACTCACGGGGTCCGCAATTGCCGCCACCTGCTCTGGCTTTTCGGGCATGGGCAGGCTTCTGCGGTTAAGAGGCTTTGCGCGCTCTGCACTCATGGCCTCCAGCAGCTTGCGGCGAAGAGAGTTCATCTCGGAAACGGGCATATACAGATTGTCGTCCACCTTGCTGCGGACATCGGTGCAGAAATAAGGCGTGCCGCCGGTCTTGCTCAGTTGGGCATTCACGGTCTCCTCGCTCACCGCCTGACGGATTGCCTTCTGGGGCTCCTTCGAAATGGCCATGACTTTATGTCCGTCCTCATCGGCGGCAACGGCCTTCACTGCATTGCCGGCCTCGGCAACGCTGTAGATGCGGATGGGCACACGGTTAATCTCGCTGTCGGCATAGGCCTTGCGAGCCTCAGCATAGAGCTTTTCGGTGTTCTTATCCGCTTCGGCGCGGACACCGAACATATCCTTCTTATCTCCGTCAAAATAGCCCTGGGTGAAGCCCTGACGGGAGAAAACATTTTCAAGAATGGCAATCTCGTCGGGAGTGGGAGCGCGATGCTCCTTGATGACCTTGGAATAGACTCCCGTGACAATTCCCGTATATTCGGGGCGTTTCATGCGGCCCTCGATTTTAGCACAGGCAACACCTGCATCCTCAATCTCCTGCAGTCGCTCCACAAGGCAGTTATCCTTGAGGGACAGAGGATGGTTGTCCTCCATTCTGCCGCCCATGGTGTATTCCATGCGGCAGGGCTGGGCGCACATGCCGCGGTTGCCGCTGCGGCGTCCGATGAGAGAGGACATATAGCACTGGCCGGAATGACAGAAGCACAGAGCGCCGTGAACGAAAATCTCCGTTTCGATGGGAGCGTTTTTGCTGATATACTTAATCTGCTCAAGGGAAAGCTCACGGGCAAGCACGGCACGGGTAAGTCCCATTTTAGCCGCTGCCTCCACGCCTGCCAGATTATGAACGCTCATCTGTGTGCTGGCATGGAGAGGGATATCCGGCACAGTTCTTTTCAAAACAGACAGCAGGCCTAAATCCTGCACGAGAATCGCGTCAGCGCCCACATCGGAAATCCTGCGGGCAAGCTCTGCGGCATTTTTCATCTCCCTGTCACCCACCAGAGTATTCATGGTGACATAGACCTTGCAGCCGCGGACTCGGCAGTAACGCACTGCCTTTTCAAATTCCTCGTCATCAAAGTTTTTTGCACTGCGGCGTGCATTGAAATCTCCGAGGCCCATATATACGGCGTCAGCGCCGTTCTGAACTGCGGCTATTACCGATTCCGGTGAGCCTGCAGGGGAAAGCAATTCGAGCATACTTCCACCTCTACCATATAGCTTGTAATAATAATTCAATGTATTATAGCACATATAAAGCTATTGCTACAAGTCAAAATTAATGTTATAATTGGTTTCCCTGTAAATATATTTTGAATTTTCTGTTAAGTCGAGGTAAGACGCCCCATGCTGAACATAAGCCCCGACAATTACATAGCCGACAAGCTCATTGCCGCCCATGACGGTGATGTGGCACTTCTCTACATCTGGCTCTGCCGCAACGGCAGCTTTGACGGGGATAAGGCCGCCCGGGACCTGTGCAAAACCGCACGGGAAATCGAGGTTGCCTACGAAAAGCTCTCAAGGCTTGATTTGGGCTCCGCCGCGCCCGTCAAAGAAAAAAAGCTCATAGAGCCCGAGGAAAAGCTCCCGGAGTACACCGCCAAGGACATAGTGCGGCGCTCCTCCTGCGATGACGGCTTCAAGGCTGTCCTTGAGGAGGCCCAGCGCATCTACGGCAGGATGCTCTCCTCCTCCGACATGAAAACGCTTTTCGGAATCTATGACCATTTGGGCTTTTCTCCGGAGCTTTTATGCCTCATGATGAACTACTGCGCGGAGCTTTTTGCCGAAAAGTACGGCTCCGGACGGCTTCCCACCATGCGCAGTATCGAAAAGGAAGCCTACGCATGGGCAAACCGCGAAATCCTCACCCTTGAGCAGGCGGAGGAATATATAGCCAACGCCGCCGCACGGCGCAGCGACATGGGAAAAATTCAGGAGGCTCTGAACATCCGCGGCCGCGCACTTTCCGCAACGGAAAGCAAGTACATAAGCTCATGGATCGACATGGGCTTTGACACCGAGGCACTGGCAATCGCCTATGACCGCACTGTTACAAACACAGGCTCTCTCAAATGGGGCTACATGAACAAAATCGTGCTCTCATGGCACGAAAAGGGCATACACACTCCCGAGGAAATCTCGGAAAAGGACAGCCGCAGGCCCGCATCGGCCTCCGGCACCGCGGAATCCGATGTTGACCTTGACTACCTCAAGGCCGTATATGAAAAAGTCAAAAATACCAACAAATAAAGGGTGTTAATTATGGCACTGGACGGAAAACTTCTGGCCCGGGCCCGGGCAAAGCTCGCGGACATTCACGAGGCCAATCTTCAGGAGCAGGAAAACAGGCTCCGCAGAATATATCTCCGTATTCCCGAAATCGAAAGCATTGACGCACAGCTTCGTTTGCACATGACAGAGCTTGTCCGTATCACCATCAGCCGTGACGATAATCTCAAGCTCCGTCTTGAGGAGCTGGAAAAGGAAAACCTGGAGCTTCAGGCGCGGAGAGCAGAGCTTATTGTGGGAAACGGCTATGCGGAGGACTGGCTTGAGCCCATTTACTCCTGCCCCGAATGCCGTGACACGGGTTATATTGAGGGCAAGGTCTGCTCCTGTCTTCGCAGGCTCTACAACAAGGAGCTCACGGAGGAATTAGGCGTGCTTCTTCGCAGCGGTGACGAATGCTTTGACAACTTTGACCTGTCCCTCTACGGCGAAACGCGCTTTGCCATGGAGTTTGTCTTTAACACCTGCCGCACCTACGCAAACGAATTTTCAAAAAACAGCATGAATATGCTGTTTCAGGGCGGTACAGGTCTGGGAAAGACCTTCCTCTCCGCCTGCATCGCGAGAGTCGTTGCGGAAAAAGGCTTTTCCGTCTGCTATGACACCGCCGTGTCCGCATTGGAGGCCTTTGAAATGCGTAAATTTGCCCGGGATGCAGAGGCCGCAGAGGCGGCAAGCATCAAGGTCAGCCGTATGCTGGACTGCGACCTTATGATTCTTGACGACCTGGGCACGGAGATGACCACCTCCGTTTCCGTCAGCGCTCTGTACACACTCATCAACACCCGCCTCGTCAACGGAAAGACCACCATTATCAGCACAAATCTCTCCGACGAGGAGCTTAAAAAGCGCTACACTCCCCAGATTTGCTCTCGCATTGACGGCGAGTTCACCAAGCTCCCCTTTGTGGGGCAGGACATAAGAAAAATCAAAAAGGAGATTTAAGTCATGAGCAATCAGCACGAGATTACAAAGGAAATTCCTCTGCTTGACGAAAAGGGCAATCTTACGGAGCCCGGCTTTGCCAAGAAGCTCCTCCCCGTCTATCACCGCGCCGACATTAAGGCAAGCGCGCTGCGCATTAAGGAATGGGACTACTACCTCATCAACAACGGCAAATTTGCTCTTGCCCTCACCATTGACGACAACGGCTATATGGGGCTTGACTCCATCAGCCTTCTGAATTTTGAAGAGAACTGGGAAATCACCACCAGTCCCATGTGCTTCATGCCTCTGGGCAGCCGCAAGCTTCCCGAAACCAGTGCTGTTGGCGACATCGCCGTTGAGGGAAAGGGCTACAAGATGAGCTTCCTCAACGACGGAAGCGGCAAGCGTATTCTCTCCGCCGAGATGGAGAAATTCGGCCCTGCGGGCAAGCTCACCGCAAAGGTTGAGCTTTTTGACACTCCCGAGGAGAGCATGGTCATCTGCACTCCCTTCAACGACAAGGGCCGCTTCTACTACAACCAGAAGATAAACTGCCTCCGCGCCAAGGGCGAATGCACCTACGACGGTAAGACCTATGTCTTCAACCCCGAGGAGAGCTTCGCAGTTCTTGACTGGGGCCGCGGCGTTTGGACCTATCACAACACCTGGTACTGGGGCTCCGCCTCCGGCGCCGTTGACGGCGTTCCCTTCGGCTGGAACATCGGCTACGGCTTCGGCGACACCTCCGCCGCCAGCGAAAATATGCTGTTCTACAACGGCAAGGCTCACAAGATAAGTCAGGTCAAGTTCAACATCCCCGGCGACGAGAAGGACTTCATGTCCCCTTGGACCTTCACCTCCGACGACGGGCGCTTTGAAATGGACTTCGTTCCCGTTCTTGACCGCGCAAGCTGCACCGATGTTGTACTTATTAAGAGCGACCAGCATCAGGTATTCGGCAAGTTCACCGGCAAGGCAATTCTCGACGACGGCAAGGTCATTGAGATCAAGGACTTCCCCGGCTTCGCCGAAAAGGTTGAAAACAAGTGGTAAAATAAAAAGACACCCATATGGGTGTCTTTTTTATTTTCTGCCGTCTGTGATACAGACGCATTTGTGCTGCCGGATTTTTCTTTTACTCGATATCGTATTTTATCAGCTCGTACACTTCCATGGATATTCCCCTGTCGAATTCCATGCTATACTCATCGTCGCTCCACATATCGGTATATCTCACCGCAACGAGCAGTCCCTTGTCATTATACTCATATCTCACATAGCAGGAGTTGCAGGTATCCACACTGCTTTGAAGCTTTTCCACGAGTCTGCCCTGGGAATCATAGGAATACTCATACATACCCCCGAACTGACCTTCGTAGTAATATTCCTCCTTTGTGAGTCTGCCTTCGGAATCGTAATAGTAGAGAGAATAATTGGATTTTTCGCGAGTATCTTCCCTTATGAGTTTTCCGCTTTCATCGTATGTTAAGTAGCAAACATATATTGTTCCGTCGTCATCATGAGTCTCTCGTATCAGGAGGCCCTCGCTGTCGTAGGTGTAATACACTGTTTCAACAAAGACGTCGCTGTCCCACTGGTTCGTGATGCACTTTTCTACAAGCAAATCTCCGTCGTAGGTGTTTTCCACTGTGCCGACATAGGATGTTTTGCCTTCCATGACATTCTTTTCGCGAATGTATGTGACAAGCCCGTCTTCATTATATTCATAGGTTGCGGTGCTGTCATAATTTTCGTATGAAGCAAATGTCGACGCAAGTCTTCCTTTGGAGTCAATCTCCAGCGTCGGTCCGTCTCCCTGCCAATCGCCGTTAAGATATTTGCTGCTTGCTATTTCGCCCTCCGCAACCAAGGGTTTTTCGAACAGGCCGAGGTATAATGCCAGTATTGCCGCAAGTATGAGCACTGCTGCGGAAGCAAGCACGATAATCAGCTTTTTTCTGTTTTTCTTCGGAGGCTTGCCGTATGGCAGTTCATTGGACATTGCGGAATTTCGGTAAGGCATAGCAGGCTCGCTATAACACATTGCATTATTAGGTGCATATCCATTATAGGTGCCGTCATTTGGTGCATACTCCCCGTAGGCTTCCGTATTCGGCACATATTCTGTCGGTTCAGCATTCGGCGGCATCATGGCTGCATCATTCGGCATCACCCATGCTCGTTCGTTCTGATACTGCTGATAGTATTGAGCCGACTGTTGAGGTACACCGGAAAACACATCCACTGTTGCGTCATAGTCTTCGGCAGGTCTGAATGCATTTTCGGGAACGGGGTTTCCGTTATTTGCGGGTTTCATTTCCAGATGCACATCCTTTACAAATTCATATTTTTGATAATCAATCTAAATTTCCGCTTTCGTACATGAGGGCCGTCAGCGCAACGATGGGCGCGGTTTCGCATCTCAAAATTCGCTCGCCCATGGAGCAGATGTGAATTCCGCAGGCCTTTGCCGCCTCCGCTTCGCTCTTTTCAAAGCCGCCCTCGGGGCCTGTTATTATGGCGGCGGTTTTCACATTCCTTGAATTTTCAAGGGCGCTGCGGAATTTCTCACGCTCGCCTGTTTCATACATAAGCAAAGGCAGCTCGCTCTCCGCAGCATAGCTCAACACCTCGGAAAACTTCTTGATCCACTTCACCTGCGGAATCATTCCCCTGCCGGACTGCTTCGCAGCCTCCTCGGCAATGCGCTGCCAGCGCTCTAACTTCTTATCCGCCGTTTCCGGCTTTGCAACGCAGCGCTCGGAATAGAAAAACACTATTTCGGAGGCACCCGCCTCCACGGATTTCTGGATAATAAAATCGGTTTTATCTCCCTTTGGCAGACCGCAGAGCACGGAGGTGAATACCGTGGGCTCTGCTCTGCAGGCTACGACCTCCACTATCTCCGCCTCGGCCTCATCCTTATCAGAGCGCACAAGGCTGCAGTTATAGTCCGTGCCTTTTCCGTCGCATATGGTGATTTTCTCACCGGCGCGCAGGCGAAGAACGCGGATATGCTCCGCATCACGGCCTGTTATGAGCACTTTTCCGTTATAATCCTTTACTTCCGCCATGAAAAATCTGGGCATGGCCAACACCTCACGCATTAGTATGATTTGAAATTATTATCTCATAATCCGCACCTTAATGCAAGACGGAGCATAGAATGTTTCGGGTGAGCAACATGGATAAAAGACCTGATTTTCAGAATTTTGACGCAGTATGGGCGCGGGTGACGGAGGCCTCGGAGGGTTTTTCTCATATTTCCCCGGAAATACCCGAAAAAGAAGCACAGCAGGAGGAAAAAATCTGCATTCTCCCCCGCTGTGAAAAGAGCCGCGCCGTGCGCTTTATTCCCGAAATATAAAAGAATCAGCAGTGCAAGCACTGCTGATTCTTTTATTTTATCGGCACCTGAATTTCAGTCAGCCAGTCTGCGGGGTCCTCCTTATTCCAAATGCCGTCTATGTAGCATTCACGGGGATACTCCGCAGCCTCATATCCGTTTTCCTCAAGGTAGTTCATAATAAAGCCGTAGGCCTCACCGAGAGTTTCATAGCTTCCTTTATGATAAATACATACTGCCTTTACAGATTCCAGCTTCTTGAATTTGATGGTCTTGCTTTCAACTCCCGCTTCCGTAACCGCCTGGCAGTAACGGAGCTTAACATTACTCTCACGGTATTCCTTGTCCAAATAATTCACAAAGCAGTAGTCGGGCTCAACACACTTTATTCCCGGGTTGAGAGCAAGGCATTCCTCACCGCTGCCCGTGATGAAGGCGGAGGCATCCGCTATGCTGTCGATAACGCCCTCTTTATAATACATGATGCACTCGGGCAGCTGCTTTACTACAGGCTCATACTTCATTGATAATTCCTCCAATGCATAGTTTACTTTTGAGAGCTGATAGCCGTACTCCGCAAGCTGATTTTCGATTTCTGTTTTTCGCGCGCTCAACATATCCCGAAAATCCGCCCCCGCAAAAACCTGCTTTATCTCCTCAATGGAAAAGCCCATCTGACGGAGATTTACTATCCTGCCAAGCTCCAAAAGCTGCTTTGCCGTATAATAACGGTACAGGCTTTCGTCCACAAAGGCAGGCTTGAGAAGGCCTTCTCTTTCATAGTATCTCAATGTCTTTACCGTGGTTTTTGCAAGTCGTGAAAACTCGCCGATTTTGTACATGCTTATCACCTCGAAGTTACTATGCACCATCCCCCAAGGGGAGAGTCAACAGCTTTTTCAAATTATACCACAAAATTTGCAAAGACTATGGGAAATGTGCCGAATATTCTCATTTTCTCTTGCAATCATGCGGCTCCTGCTGTATAATCCATGCGTTAAAAATTCACTCGCATTCATCAAAAAAATTTTGTTGAGGTGTTTATTATGAGCCGTATGGTAGGTACCGCATCCAGAGGTCTTCGCGCTCCCATTATCCGTGAGGGTGACGACCTTGTAAAAATCGTAACTGAAACCGTTCTTGAAGCCTCCAAGCAGGAGGGCTTCCCCATCCGCAACCGCGACATCGTCTGCATGACCGAGGCCATTGTTGCCCGCGCACAGGGCAACTACGCCACCGTTGACGACATCGCCGCCGATGTTAAGGCAAAGCTCGGTGGAGAGACTATCGGTGTTATCTTCCCCATCCTCAGCCGCAACCGCTTCGCAATCTGCCTCCGCGGCATTGCAAAGGGTGCAAAGAAGGTAGTCCTCATGCTTTCCTATCCCTCTGACGAGGTTGGCAATCATCTCATCGATGTGGACATTATGGACGAAAAGGGTGTCGATCCCTATCGCGATGTTCTCACTCTTGAAAAGTACCGTGAGCTTTTTGGCTACGGCAAGCACCGCTTCACCGGCGTTGACTATGTCGAATACTACTCCCAGCTCATCCGCGAAAGCGGCGCCGAAGTTGAAATCGTCTTCGCCAACAACCCCAAAGCAATTCTCGACTACACCAAGAATATCATCAACTGCGACATTCACACCCGCGCACGCACAAAGCGCATTCTCAAGGCTGCCGGCGCAGAGCGCGTATTCGGTCTTGACGAGATCATGACTGCCCCCGTAAACGGCAGCGGCTACAATGAAAAGTTCGGTCTTCTCGGCACCAACAAGGCCACCGAGGACAAGGTAAAGCTCTTCCCCCGCGACTGTCAGGACATCGTTGAGGAAATCCAGAACAACATTCTCAAGGCAACCGGTAAGCTGGTGGAGGTCATGGTTTACGGCGACGGTGCCTTCAAGGACCCCGTGGGCAAAATCTGGGAGCTTGCCGACCCCATCGTTTCCCCCGCCTACACCGCCGGTCTCGAGGGTACTCCCAACGAGCTGAAGCTCAAGTATCTGGCAGACAACGATTTTGCCGAGCTCTCCGGCGAAGCTCTCCGCGACGCAATCAAGGCTGAAATCGTAAAGAAGGACGAAAACCTTGTGGGCAAGATGGTTTCCGAGGGTACAACTCCCCGCCGTCTTACCGACCTCATCGGTTCCCTCTGCGACCTCACCTCCGGCAGCGGTGACAAGGGTACTCCCATCGTCTATATTCAGGGCTATTTCGACAACTACACCACCGAGTGGTAAGCAATAACAGCAAAAACCGCAGGATTTCCTGCGGTTTTTTATTTTATTGTTTCTTCGAAGAAGCGGGACACCTCTCCGAGAAAATCCTCGTTTACATCCTTGAGAAGCCCATCGGCTGCTGCCGCATTGGCTATGAGAGCTTCCTCAACCTCATCGGGAAGCTCATGGCCATAGGTATCCAACATCTCGTCCTTGTAGCTCTTGATTTCCAGAAGCTTCTCCGCCGAGGCAGCCTTAAGCCAGATCGTGGAATGGTGGTTTCTGTATTCTTCATCAACGAGAACACAGCGCACATTATCATAGTTTTCATCCTCGCAGGCGGCATATATACTCAGCTCATAGGGTATGGTTTCATCCTCCGAGCCCTGAACGATCATCACGGGATGCTTTGACTCCGACAGCTGCTCCGTCGCCCTTATGCCTCCGTTTTCTCCGAAGCGGTAACGGTCATACAGCTGAATAAAGGGATATTCCACATCCGCAAAAACGCCCACATATTTTGCCGCGTAAAAGCGCATGGTATCTAAAGGCGAATCAAAGCCGGATATGCTGACAACTGCGCTGACTCGCTCGTCATTGCACAGCGTTGCCGCCGCATATCCTCCCGCACTGTGTCCGTAAAGGAAAACAGGCAGCTCGCACAAGGCTTCGTCCGTCTTAATATAATCCATGGCCGCCAGCACATCAAGGCGCATCTGCTCAAGTCCCACGACGCTGTCGCCCTGGCTGTCGCCGACTCCCGTTCCGTCAAAGGCGAGCACTGTCCAGCCCTTGTCGGCGAAGTAAAAAACCTCCCCGAGATGGCCCGACGCTCCTGCATTGAAGCCGTTTGCAATTATGATAATTCCTTTTTGATTCTGCTCTCCGTAGACATATCCCTTCAGCAGCTTTTCTCCCGACATAAAGGAGAGCTGCCTCCGGGGATAATTCTCCGCCTCACTGTCGGAATAGCTCATGATGAGCTCATAGGGGCTCACCGTTCTGCGCTGGAATACCGCATTGAAAATAACAGCCGAGGAGACCACGGAAAGCACAACCAGGGATACCACGGTGACAGTTCCCATAGTCAGCACCTTTTTTGTTATGCTGCTCTTCTTCAAACAACATTTATTTGAAAGCATATAAATACTCTCCTTGCTATTATTTCCAAATTATCAGGTTATTATCACATGACTGCGGAATTTCTCATACAAAAACAGGGAAGCGGAAACGCTTCCCTTATTTTTGTTTTCTTGATGCTCAGCTGATTAATAATAGTAGTCGATAGATGCAGCGCCTGCAACTGCGATGATAAATATAACCAGCAGCACGGTAAGAACAATGCCTGCAATAAGGCCGCCGGTGGCGAGACCGTTGCCGGTCTTAACCTTCGCTGTAGGCTCGCCGAAGGCCGCAACGTATGCTTTTACCTTGTTCTTCGCAATGGCTGAGAAGATGATTCCCAGGAAGCTGAGATAGAAGCTGACGGCAAATGCCAGACCGAGGATACCCCAGGTCAAAGCAGATTTGGCGCTTGCTGCCCGTTCAGTCTGGTCATATGCAGGTGCTTCATAGCCTACATACTGCTGATACTGGGGCTGTACATCGTACTGTGGCACAGCATTATACTGGGGCTGTACTACCTCTTCCACTACTTCAGTCCCGCAGCTGGGGCAGAACTTTGTTCCTTCGGGAAGGAACGCTCCGCAATGTTTACAATTCATAATGTTACCTCCTGAATTTTTGATTAATTATTGATTTGATTACAGATTAATATAAGTCATAAGCCACCGCTGCCAAAAATCCGCCGCCTACGGCAATAGAGATTATGCATACAACGGCAATAATAATGTACCAGCACCAGAAGGATCTGGTGAAGTTTCTCCGATGGATATTTCCGCTATTGAAGGAAAAAACAATCATGAAAACGAATCCCACAATGGGTACCATGTAGAGAATAGACAGTCCCCAATAGGCCCATGCGCTCAAGGGACGGTACTGCTCGGGCAAATCCTGCTCGGTGAAGGGCCGCTGATACTGGGGCTGTACGACGATAGACGGCTGGCACTGGGGCTGTGCCTCGTATCGAGGCTGTACTACCTCTTCCGCGACTTCGGCTCCGCAGCTATGGCAGAACTTTGTTCCTTCGGCAAGAGGTGCTCCGCAATTCTTGCAGTTCATAGTGTTACCTCCTTAAAACTTTATATTATATATTATATTATAAATTTTTGGTTTCTTCGACAAATTTCAAAATCGCCTTATCATATTTTTCCGTATTGTTTATACGGATTCTTGAATGGGAGCCCACCTCGAACCACTCCATGGTCTTTGGGGCGGTGCATTTTTCGTAAAGCAGCTGCGCCTTATCCGGCAGGGAGAAGCAGTCCTCCTTACTGTGCAGGAAAAGGATGGGCTTTGTCAGCCGGTCTATACGCTTTATGGGGCCGTCAGACACCACATTTGCCCCCGACAGCAGGCGTACCTGCAGCATCGCAGCATAAAATATGGGGAACAGCGGGTGCTTATCCACAATCATATGGTTTTTGAAGGATTCGGCAAAGGTGGTATACATTCCCTCTGCCACCATGCCCTTGATGTAATCCGGACAGTCATCCGCCGTAAGCGCAAACAGCGCGGTGGATGCGCCGATGCAAATTCCGTGGAGCACAACGGTGTTAACATTCTCCCCGTCATGCAGGTACTTGCTCCAGTTGATTATATCCCGGTATTCCTTATATCCCAGGCTGCAGCGGCGTCCCTCCGACAGGCCATGGGCTCTGTTATCAATGGCAAGGACATTATAGCCTGCTTTTACATAGGGCTCGGCAAAATAGTAGGAGTAAATACAGGATTCCATTCGTCCCGGTATTACTATTACCGCCTTGTCATAGCCGAAATCAAAGTATTCGCCCGCCAGCCTATATCCGTCACTGACAATTGACACATCATGCTTTGTGTCTTTGTTATTTTCAAACCACCGGATGCCTATATCAAACATCCGTTTATATTCTTCATCCTCGGGCAGGCTGCACTCGCGGCCCCATTTTTCGGGTCCCGTACGCACCAGCAGGATTCTGTAAAGAATATATGACAGCACAGCCACAGGGCCGACAAACAAAAGCAGAACCGCCGCCAGCACAATAAGGATCACAAGCATTTCCGTACTCATAAAATCACCTCGCTGTCAGGATATGGCCGCTGTCCATTTATAAAGCGTCGAGCCGCCGTCAACAAAGCTGACCTCAAGCATGGGGAACAGCCCGGCTATGCGCTTTTCAAGCTTTTCCTCCAGCTCCTCGCCCTTGCCTTCACCCCGGAAAACTATGCAGGTTTCCATTTCGTCAACATCGGGAATCAGCTTCAGTCCGTCACAAAATACGGTTTCCGCTTCATCTCCCGCGCACAGGAGCTTTCCGTCGCTTACCGCGATCTGCATTCCCGCAGAGCAGCTCACATCCTCGCTGTGATAATCCTTGCCGGCAGTCGTAACGGAAAGGGTTTCAACTCCGTTCATGCCCATTTTCATCTGTCTTATGCGGACATTGCAATCCTTTTCGTCCACAATATCCATGGCAAGAGCGCTGTAGCCCTGGGGTATTGTATGGGTATCCAGAACCGTTACACTGCTGTCCTTATACAGCTCCTTTGCCTGCCGGGCCGCGCCTACGAGATTTCCGTTATTGGGCAAAATCACCACATTATCCGCATTAACGGTTTTTATGGCTTCCACAAAGTCCTGAACGGAGACGCTCATTTTTGCTCCGCCCATTATTACATATGCGCTGCCCAGATCGTGGAGCACTATGCGCATTCTCTCGCTGTCCGCCACGGAAATAACGGCGAATTCCGTGCGCTTACGGGCCGGTGCAGGCTTTTCCTTAATGAGAGAATTATGCTGAAGCTGCATATTCTCCACCTTGCAGGTAACAAATTCGCCGAATTCCTGTGCCAGAGACAGAACTCTTGCAGGCTTGAAGGTATGGATATGCACCTTAACTCGCTTTCCGTTCTGCACGGCAACTATTGAGCCGCCGTAGTCCTGAAGGTCATTAATAAAGCGGTTAATATTGAAGTTACGGGAATACTGCTTGCCGCACATGAGCTGGAGAATGAACTCCACGCAATAGCCGCTGGCAAACACGGTATTTTCATTGAAAAGAGATACATCGGCGGTAAACTGCGTATTGGTCCGATGGGCTTCCTCGGGAACGGAATCAGTAAGCACATCGCCGTTGAGATATCGGAGCATACCCTCAACAATGACAATATAGCCCATGGCTCCGCTGTCGACCACATCGGCTTCCTTCAGCTGGGGTAGTATTTCCGGAGTACGGGCAAGGCTTCGGCGCATTTCAACGATATACAGATTCAGCAGCTCTTCAAAGGTCGTATTGCGGTCAATCTGACTCTTTATATACTCGATGCCCTCTCTTGATACGGTGAGAATTGTTCCCTCCACAGGGCGCACCACCGCAGAGTATGCGGTTTTATAGCCGCTGATGAGCGCATTTCTCATCTCAATGACATTCACGCCGCCGCACCGTGACAGTGCCGCAAATATTCCTCTGAAAATCTGGGACAGAATAACGCCGGAATTCCCCCGGGCGCCATAAAGCATGGCATCGGTGAGGGAACGCAGATAGGCACCCATGGAGGCCGTGCTCTTTGCCGCACGCAGGCTGCTTTCAAGGGTGATTCGCATATTGGTGCCCGTATCTCCGTCAGCAACCGGAAACACATTCAGGCTATTCAGTTCTTTTTCATACAGACACAGATTTGCCAGGCCGTTACGGAGCATTTTCTCCATATGAAGCCCGTTGATTTTCCTTGTGTTCATCTATTTCTCCGGAGTCAGCTTTCTTTTTTACCCATATCAATTATAGATTCGGGAAGCAGTTTTGTAAAGACAAGAGCAGCAACGCAGGCCGCGGCGCAGATAAGAGTCATATATCTAATCGCGCCGGTGGGATTTGATTCGCTGCCCTTGAGGGCCGTCAGCACGATGCCCGTGCCGATGCCGGTTGCTATACCGGCGAACAGGCCCTGCACCGCAAAATACATTGCGGAGTTGGAAATTCCGGTTTTCTTTTCCTCATCGGCGGCAAGCTGGGAGGGTACGGCATAGGCCACCGCGAACAGAGCGCCGATTGCGAAGGAGCCCACGAGACCGGACACAATGGACAAAATCGTTTTTGCGATTCCCTGTTCCATGAAGCCCACAAGGCCCATGAGAGCCATGGACACGGAATACACCACCAAAACATAACGGAAGGCGGCTCCGAAGCCGTGCTTTTTGATGATCCTGTTATAGATAATCAGCGTAAAGGGCACGGGGGCAAAGGCCGACATCATGACAAAAATCATATTCATTCCCACATAGGAGAAATACTCGTTGATGCCGCCCAGGAAGAGCTGAACGCCAAAGGTCATGAAGGAGTAAACAAGCATCCAAATGATAAAGGGCTTATTCTTAAAGGTCAGTCTCAGCGACTTGACAAGATTCACGGTTTCCACAGCCTCATCAGCATCTGCAAGGCTGGATTTTTCCTTAATCATAAAGATGGGAATCAGCATTGTGAGAGACATGGGCAGAACCATGAGTGCCACAGTGCGGACATTAATGCCGTTGAGCAGCATTCTGACCACTACATAGCCCAGGATAAAGTACACTATGTCACACACGGATTTTACATTGGAAAGAAGGTTTCTCTCCTCTGTTGTTTCCACGATTTCGGTATATGTAGCATAGTAGGTTACCATTGTCAGCGTATAAGAGCAATAGAAAACGCAGAGTACAATTCCGTAGTAAACGGTATTGAGCATGCTTGCGCCTCCGGCATCGGGAATGACGAGGAACAGCAAATATGCCGCCACGGTCATCACAAGACCGATGAGTATGGAGGGGCGTCTTCTGCCCCAGCGTGTTTTAAGTCTGTCCGTCAGCGACGCCATGGGAATATCTATAATGCCGTCCAGTATCTTTGCCGCAAGGGCGAAGATTGCCCACACAGCGGGAATTATCAAATCTCTCTGGGCGTAGGTCTGGAAGGGAATTACATCCTTGCCGAAGCCGCCAATGAGCAGTGCGCTGCACAAATATGAGCCCACCATGAGGTTGAGCATATTAACGCCCATGCCGGAGACGGCATACAGCATTACCTTGCCTTTTCCCTTTATCTTTTTCATCTTTCTGTTCCCTCGCTCAAAGCTGTGTCAATTATTCTTCTTTCTTCCTCAAGATCGGAGGATATGGGCTTTCCCACATAATATGCAGCCATCAGGCCCGGGCCCACATTTACGCCGCAGACGCAGTATACATCATTTATCAGCACCGCCTTTGGCTTGAATTTTTCCTCAATCATGGCCTTATAGGCCTTGGCCTGCTCAAGACGGTTTGTCTGGGCGATGAAGATTATCTGCTCGGAGGGATCAACAATGGTCTTTTCAATATACTTAAGAAGTACGGAATAGGCCGTCTTTGCGCCCTTGACCTTGCCGATTACCGTGGTAAGGCCGTTATAGTCAAACTCGCCGATGGGCTTGACTCCAGCAAGAGCGCCGAGGAATGCCTTTGAATGGGTAATCCTTCCCTTCTTTGCCACAAAGGAAAGGTCGTCCAGCCAGCCTGCCTGGCGGAAGCAGTTTTTATTCTCCTCAAGATATGCCGTTACCTCGTCAATGCTCTTCCCCTGGTCTCTCATCAGGGCGGCACGGACAACCATAAGTCCGATGGCAGGACCGAAGCGTCTGGAATCCACTACCTCAATCCTTGCATGGGGATATTTTTCAAGCACATTCTTTTTCGCCGCAAGAGCGAAATTGTAGGTTCCGCTTATACCCTCGGAGAGTGTTATGCACAGAAGCTCATGCCCTTGGGACACATGGCGCTCAAAGGCATCGGCAAATTCGGAAATGTTGGGAGGTGCTGTGGTAAAGCCTTCGGGATTTCTTTTGAGAGCCGAGTAAAACTCCTCACGGGTAAAATGCTCCCACTCCGGCATTGCCGAAATCTCTCTGCCATCAGGGAGAGTTAGGTGAGCAGCTATGACCTCTACATCATACTGTTTACGCAATTCCTCCGACAGGTCACAGGCGGCATCGGCCATAATCGCGAATTTGCTCATACTTCATACCTTCTTTCTACATAACAATCAAGAAACTCTTTCATTGCGTTCTCTGCTTCCTTTCCTCCGGTGAGGAAGGCGTTTGCATGATTTGCCTCCGGGGCAATATACAGCCGTTTCGGTGAGGCGCAATGCTCATAGTTAATTTTCGTTTCCTTCAGGGGAACGGTCTCATCGCCTCCGCCGTGGATGAACAGGGCGGGAATTGTGGTGCGCTCAAGGTGCGTCCAAACGGGCTCCTTAAGCTCAAGACCGTCAAATATTTTTGCACAGGTACTTATAACAGGCATCATAAGTCTGTACGGAAGATGTCTCTTTTTGCAGTCCTGAATCACCTGATTATAGGGTGATGTATAGCCGCAGTCAAGAATCAGGGCTTTTACTTTCCCGCCGCAGATGGCATCGGAGGCGTAGGCTGCAGCTACGCAACCCATGGACACGCCCGCAACGACGATTTTTTCGATTCCGTCTCTTTCGCAGGCCCATTCCACCCATTTTTTCACATCGTATTGCTCCAGCACACCCAGAGTCGAGCATTTACCGCCGCTTTCACCGTGGCCGCGTTCAACAGGCATGAGCAGGTCGTAGCCACGGCTCCGGAGAAACCGTCCCATGGTGGCAAAGCAATTCAGGGTTGTTGAGCCGTAGCCGTGAAAACAAATCGCCAGCTTGTCTCCGCCCAGGGAGTAATAATGGCCCTTCAGCTCCGTGCCGTCAGGCACCGTCACGGACACAGGCTCATATTCCAGCTTCCGAAAGTGCTCTATATCCTCACACATTTTATCGGCGCAGCCGCTGAGATAGGTCTTGCTCAAATCCCTGTCGGTAAACATTATTCCGTTTTTTCGTCGAAATACCACTTTGTACAGCACCGCACTGGGCGCCAGAACAAGCAGCACATATATGCCCGCTGCTGCAAGCAGACAATTCACAAATGTCATCACTACGACTCGCTTTTCACAATTTCGGAGTTCACCGCGCAGGCGGCATTGTTTTCATACAGGTAGAACCTTGCGCTGCGTAATTTTTCGCCGCAAACGCAAAACATATAATCAGGACATTTTTTCAATACGAAGACCTCCGCTGGACGGTCTCCTGTTTCCACCTTCAGCGGAGACGCACTGTCCCCGAAGCACTTGAATATGCTCTCTTTTTTGAGCCAAAGCTTGAGAAAATCCTTATCCTCCATGCTTCGGGCTTCCCTCTCGGTGCATATTCTTCTGAACATATTTCTCCGGAGCTTTCCCCGGGATGCGGGTTTTCTCTCAAACTCCGTCACATTCTCTATATCCACGCCCACCTTGCTGTTTGACACGGCAACGGCAACCGCACCCTTTGTATGAGAAAGGGAGAAGAAGAATTTATCACAGCTCCATTTTCCGTTTGAGGCTTTTTTGAAGCTGATTTCCTCCTCCCGAAGGCCGAAGGAACGGTTGGCTGCATACAGCAGCACCTGCCAGTCGAAGAATCTCGCAGCGCGGAGCTCTTCGTTATTCGTACCGCGTATCTCCGCCTCCCGCGCCGCGCAGGCCACGGGAGTAATATTTATCTCCTCCGGCACAGGCGCAATATACACATCTAAAATCGGTCTGTTTTTCCATCGGGCAAGAGCCTCTTCCTCCTGAGAGCTTCGCTTTTCACCGAACACGCACTCATAGGCAAAATGCTCACAGTTGTTGTGCAGAAGGCTGTAGCCCTTTTCGCCCAGACGCGACCTTGCGATTTCCACCGTTTTTTCGGGGGGAATCCGCTTGCGGCTTTCGCTCTTGTCCAGCACGGCTCTCTCAATGATGTTGCCGCAGGAAAACTCCTCTGCCGTGGCAGTGCAGACGCATATGTCCCTGCTCTCCATTATCTTCAGAGAAACGGGCGGCGGTCCGAACTGGATTATTTCATTTTCACTTACAAATATGCCGTAATGCTTCACCGAGCCGATGCTTACACGCACCATGTCCCCGGGAGCACAGATTTCCGGCCACCATTTCATCAGAGCTTTTCCTCTATGAAGTCCACGACATCCTTTACGGTTTCAAAATCCGCGATGCCCACATTGTCAAATCTTATGCCGAAGGTCTCTTCAATGGCGATTACCACATAAAGCAGAGCTACGGAGGACAGGCCCAAATCGGTTACCAGCTTAAAATCCTCTGTGCAGCTCTCAATGAGCTCCGTGTTTCTGTCATCGGCCATGAGGAGTATATCCCTGAGGCGCTCCATTATTTCTGTTCTGTTCAGTTGCATTTTTTATATCTCACAATCTTCATGCTGGGAGTTCTGGCAAAGTCAGTATCCCTGATGACTATTCTGTTCACACGCTCAAAGCCCGGAAGCTGTGCATTTACCCTCTCAAGCTCCTGCATCATATAGGCATTGGCGTCGGGAAGCTGAAGCTTTCCCAGCTCCGTCATGCGCGGCACGACCTCAAGGGCGAGGATATGAGCACCGCTTTCATTTACATCCTCAAACACCTGGGAGTCCTGCACAAAGGGCAGAGCGTTAAACTGCGCCTCCACCTCTGCGGGAGACACATTTTCGCCGTTGGAGAGTACAATTATCTCCTTAATGCGGCCCGTGATATACATGAAGCCCTCCTCGTCAAAGCGCACAAGGTCACCGGTGCGGAACCATCCGTCGGTATAGGCCTCCTCGTCCTCGCCGATGTAGCACTCCAGCATATTGCTGCCCCGAAGCCACAGCTCGCCGTTTTCAACGCGATATTCCTGATTGGGGTACATGATACCCACGGAGTCGGGCTTCTCAAGGCTTTCGGGGTTGCCGGAGACAAGATTTGCGCTCTCCGTAAGGCCGTAGCCCGGGAGCAGAGTAATGCCGAGCTCGCGGTATTCCTCAATAAGATAGGGGGACACGGCAGCGGCGCCGCAGATAATGACCTTCATATCCGCGCCCAGCATATTTCTTCCGAATTTTTTAGACAGCGTCAGTGCCATCTCCGCCAGTGCAGGCACCACTACCCATATGGTGGGGCGGAAAACGGCAATGTCACGGAAAACATCCTTATTATTGCGGCAGATGAAAATCGTGCTGCCCGTATAGAGGGATGTCAGCAGATTTCTTATGAGGCCGAAGACATGGGAAAGAGGCAGCACCAGCATATAGCGCTGGTTGAACACATCGTGATAGCCGTAGCAGCCATTCACAACGCCCTGCATCACCGCGCCGTTGGAGAGCAGTGCACCCTTGCTTCTGCCCGTGGTTCCCCCGGTAAACATTACCACGCAGGGGGTATCCGCTTCGCAGGGGCGAAGCGGCGTAAGCTCCTCCGCAAGGGCATCCGCCGGCACAAGGGCAAGGCCCGGACAGCGTTCCTCCGCAACAGCGGTATTCTGCTTAAGCTCGGGCTGATACACCAGAGTTCCGATATTATATTTCATGCAGCAGCCAAACACCGTTCCCGCATCAAGCTGGGCGGGAAGGATTACTGCGGTATAGCCTAAAGTCGTTATGGCAAGAAAGGCCTTTACAAAGTCAATGGAATTTGCGGAATAAATGCCGATACGCTTGGATTCATCCTTATGAGCCTCGCACAGCACGGTTCGGAAGGCCGCGGCGGCCTTTTCCGTCTCGGCAAAGGTATATTCCCTGCCGTTGTCGCAGATTGCCGTTACATCAGCGAATTCACGCAGGCAGTTTTCCCACATGGCGCTTACGGAGGGATACTCCTTGATTCTTTCAAAGGTCTCCGGCTCTGTGTACTTGGAAAAAACTTCTCTGGGCATTGTTTTCATTATTTATCCCCTTTCTCACACATTTCCTTTAACTGCACCTCAATATTATGCAGAAGCTCGGCTACATTCTCTATCTTGGAAAATGAGGGTCTGCTGCCTCCGCATATTTCAACAACATCCACAGGCTCGCCGATAGCCATCACCAGTCGGTGCCATACGGTTTTTCTGGGTTTTATATATATCGGTACTATGGGAGCACCGCTCTGCAGCGCCATGAGAACCATTCCCGACTTAAAGGAGTTCAGCTCCTTTTCTATTTTGCCCTCGGGGAACATACTCACAAGCTCACCCTGCTTCAGATGCTCTGTGATTTCTCTAAAGGTATCCATTCCGAAGTTATCTCTGTCTATGGGAATGCACATGAAGTTCTTAAAGAAAAATCTGGCCTTTGAATCAAAGAATTCCTTGGCGCAAAGGAAGTGGTGACGCCTGTACCAAACACCGAACTGCATATACACCGGGTCGAAAAAGCCCGTGTGATTCCCTATGAGTACGGCTCCGCCGCGTATGCGTTTTCTCGCCGCTTTATTCTGGTATATATATTTCGGTCTGAAGGCAAGCAATCCCGGCAGCGCCGCAATCAGCTTGGTAATATCATAAAAGAGATACGACAGGGAAAACAGTTTAGCTCTTTTTGGTTTTTTCATCTAATTCCTTCCCCAATTCCTTGATCCGTTCCCGTATCTTTTCGGTTATCTGTTGGAGATTTTCCTTTTCCGTTAAGCTTGAGTCAGCTAACTCGTCCGCAGCTATGGGCTTGCCGATAATGACTCTTGCCCGCTTTTTGCAGAAATAGGAGCCGTTTGTGTAAACGGGTATTATCGGCGCACCTGACTGCAGGGCAATATATGTCACGCTGGAGGCAAAGGGCAGCGGACTTTCCTCTCCCTTGCGTGGCAGTCTTCCCTCGGGGAATACGCCCACAACGCCGCCGGCATCAAGAATATCCACGGACTTTCTCACAAAGCTCAAATCGTGATTATTCCTGTTCACATAGATGCCGCCAAGCCAGCGCAGCAGAGTTCTCAGTCCCTTTTTCTCAAACAGGATTTCCGCCATCTGGTAACGCAGCGTTCGCGTTATGAACACAAACATCATCACCGCGTAGTCATACACCGAGGTGTGGTTTGAAACTATAATGGCGCGGCCCTTAATATGCCGTCCCTGCACCGATTTATCTTCGTAATACACTTTTGTGCGAAAGCAAAACCACTGCAGAAGCCATCCGGTGATTTTGGCAAAGAGGTTAAAGAACTTAATCCACATTTTTTAGGGTTTCCTCGATGAAGCTGTAAAGCTCCCGTACTGTTGTCATGGTTTTTTCCTGTGTTGCAGGAAAGCTCACGGCATAGTCTTCCTGAATTTTTGAAATCATGGCGAAATAGTCGAGGCTCGTGCCGCCCTCGTCCAGGAAGAAATCCGCATCCATGCCGATTTCCTCCGCAGGCTTCTCAAGCGCGGCGGCAAACAGCGCTCTGACATAATCCGCAAGCTCGTTTTCAGCGCACTCGGCGGCGGCGATTTTCTCCGGGTCAAGAATTTCAAGGCTGCCCGAGGCATACTGCTCCGTGAGACGAGTTCTGTTGATTTTTATATCTCCCGCGTCAACAAGCGGTTTCTTCACAAACAGGATTTTTCTTATCATTGACGACAGGGAGTTTTTCTGCAGGCGACGAAGGATTTCTCCTCTCACCGTCTCGTACCTTTCAGCCGTCACATAGCTTCCGGCATAGACAAGGAGCGTGGGCAGGATTTCCCCGTCTTTCACGGTACCCACAAGGCAGAGTTGATAGGAGTCATTCTCTGTCAGCAAGGGCTCCACCAAGCAGGGATTGAGGTTTTCGCCGTTTTCCGCGATTACCAGATCGTCCATGCGTCCGAGAATTCTGTAATGCCCGTCAACACATTCGGCAAGGTCGCGGGTATCGTACCAATCGGAGAGCTCAAGCCTTTTGCCGTCCTCCAAAATATATTTCGCAACGGAGCCGCCGCGGACAAGCAGGCTTCCCTCTTCCGAGATTGAATACTCAACGGAGGTCAGGGGCTTGCCCACGAACCCCTTATTGAGGATTTCCCGTTTAGGGCTCAGCTCCACGGAGGTTATGCCGATTTCCGTCATGCCGTAGCCGTTTGCAAGGTGGTAGCCGATGAGATTAAAGAAAGACAGCACCTCGGGCTTTATTTCGCTTCCGCCGGTAATCATGAAGCTGATGCTTTCCCCGAAAAGGTTTTCACGCACCTCACTGAAGGCGGAGCGAATGAAGCGCTGGCCGATCAAGGGTACATCGCCGATGCGCCGCGCAATATCCATGCCCTTGCAGAAGCGCTCGTAGGTTTCCTCGCCCCGGTCCCTGATTGTCTTTATGGCCTGCTTATATACCTCGTTCCAGAACATCGGCACGGCAAAGATATGAGTTACCTTATGCCTGCGAATGGTGTTCAGAATCGTCTGGGCGGAATAGTCGCCGAGATGCACAAAGGTCCTTGCGAAAAACGCAAACCATACATATACGGCCACAAGGCCGAAAATATGGTAAAAGGGCAGGAAGGTCAGCAGCTTTATCTGGCCCTCATAGAACTTTTGTATGCGGTCGCACTTTGCGATAATATCATAGCTGTCATTAATCAGGCAGTAGAATTCCTCCGGAGTATAGGCGCATATTTTGGGACTCGAGGTTGTTCCCGAGGACATAATAAGCACCTCTGTGCCGAAGTCCTCACAGCACTCTTCAGGCTCCACACCGCCCATTAACTTGTCAAAGACCACTGTGCTGACACCCTCAAACACCTTGCCGTCGGAGATTACAAGCCTTGTGTCACAGCTTTTCATGGCCGCGGAGAGGATTTCGTCGCCCAGTCTCGCATTCAGCAGGAGCGGTCTGAAGCCGCTTCGGAGAATTGCCCAGAAGGCCACAATCCAGTTGATGTCATTTTCCATGTACAGGCCGATTACGGAATCGTGATGGAGTCCGCCTGCCAGCTTGCGGATACGGTTTGAGCAGGAGACAGCCCGGTCACAGGCCTCACCATAGGTTGCATATTCGATTTTATAGCCGCAGCTTTTTTCGTAAATAATATTTTCTCTTTCCGAAAACATCACCTCAAACATGGAGGCAAAGCTATGCTCCAGTGAGTTGAAATGCTTCAGCTTTGCGCTTACATAGGCGTCAACCGTCTTGTAACCGCCCAGAGTGTTATTCTTCATTCTTACGGAAATCCTATCTTGTTTATTTCTGCTTTATAAGCGCCATGAGCTCATCAGGGTAGGCGCCGATGGTCCTCAGCATGTCATGGGTCTTCTCGTTGGTGTCAAAAAACATTATGAGCGTCATATACATGCTCCAGGACATTTCCCTGCTCCTGTTCTCGATGGCATAATAAGTCTGCCGGGACACGCCGATGATTTTAGAAAGCTCCTCCTGTGTTACCCCGACCTTTGCCCGCAGCGATGAAAGATACTCCGTAAGAACCGAGATATACTTTTCCTTATATGAAGCATTTAATGCAGCTTTCGGGTACTCCATTGTCCGACTCCTTTTGACATATGTAAGAAAAAACTGTCTTTCGCAAAACACATTATTTTGTGCCTACATTATAATACAAAATATCAGTTTCCACTATACATTGTGTTGTCGAATTTGTCAATATGACACATGGCAAATGTCGGAAATCAGGGGATTCTGTCAGCTTTTTCATTGGCAAAAAAATGCAAAAAGCTCCCGCATCTTTCGATGCGGGAGCTCTTAAATTTATTCTATTTGATTTTGCTCAATCAGTACATACCGCCCATGTCGGCTGCGGGTGCAGCGGGTGCGGGAGGAGTGGGAATGTCGGTTACGAGGCTCTCGGTGGTGAGTACCATGGAGGCTACGGATGCGGCATTTTCCAGTGCGCTGCGGCAGACCTTGGTGGGGTCGATGATGCCCATTTCAACCATGTTGCCATAGACATCGTTTGCGGCATCAAAGCCGAAGTTTGCCTCGGTGCTGTTGTAAACCTTATCAAGGATTACCGCGCCCTGAAGACCTGCGTTGGCGGCAATCTGCATGATAGGTGCCTTAAGTGCCTTTGCAATCATTGCCGCGCCGGTCTTTTCATCGCCCTCGAGCGTTGCAACAAGCGCGTCGGCGGCCTTGGAGGCTGCCACATAGGCGGTGCCGCCGCCGGCTACGATGCCCTCTTCAACCGCTGCGCGGGTCGCATTGAGTGCGTCCTCGATGCGGAGCTTCTTTTCCTTCATTTCGGTCTCGGTAGCTGCGCCGACCTTGATGACCGCTACGCCGCCTGCCAGCTTCGCCAGGCGCTCCTGCAGCTTTTCTCTGTCATACTCGGAGCTGGTGGTTTCAATCTGTGCGGAAATCTGGGCGATGCGTGCCTTGATATCCTGACTCTCACCTGCGCCGTCAACGATGACGGTGTTTTCCTTGGTGACCTTGACCTGACGGGCCTGGCCCAGCATGGCGATGTCAGCACTCTGAAGCTCCATACCCAGATCGGCGGAGATTACCTGGCCGCCGGTGAGAATTGCGATATCCTGCAGCATTTCCTTGCGGCGGTCGCCGAAGCCGGGAGCCTTGACGCAGACGCAGACGAAGGTACCGCGGAGCTTATTGAGAATGATGGTGGCAAGAGCCTCGCCCTCAATGTCCTCGGCTATGATGAGGAGCTTGCGGCCGGCCTTGACTACCTGCTCAAGGAGGGGAAGAATCTCCTGAATATTGGTGATTTTCTTATCGGTTACGAGAATGAGAGCGTCGTCAAGGACTGCTTCCATCTTTTCCATATCGGTTGCCATGTAGGGAGAGAGATAGCCGCGGTCAAACTGCATACCCTCAACGACCTCGCTGTAGGTATCGGCGGTCTTGCTCTCCTCAATGGTGATAACGCCGTTCTGACTTACCTTTTCCATAGCCTCGGCAATAAGCTGACCGATGACCTCGTCACCGCTGGAGATTGCGCCGACTCTTGCGATATCGCCGCTGCCGTTTACGGGCTGGGAGTTTGCGCGCACTGCCTCAACGGCGGCGTCAACTGCCTTCTTGATGCCCTTCTTCATGGTCATGGGGTTTGCGCCTGCGGCAAGATTCTTCAGGCCTTCGCTGATCATGGCCTGTGCAAGCACGGTGGCGGAGGTGGTACCGTCGCCGGCCACATCGTTGGTCTTGGTGGAAACCTCTTTAATAAGCTGTGCGCCCATGTTTTCAAAGGGATCCTCAAGCTCGATTTCCTTTGCGATGGTGACACCGTCATTGGTGATGAGGGGTGCGCCGAACTTCTTATCAAGAACTACATTGCGGCCCTTAGGTCCCAAAGTGATTTTTACTGTATCTGCCAGCTGATTTACGCCGCGCTCGATTGCCTTGCGGGCTTCCTCGCCGAAAATAATCTGCTTTGCCATAATTTTGCCTCCTGAAAAATTACTCTACGATTGCAAGAATGTCGGACTGGCGGACAATGGTGTATTCCTCACCCTCCAGCTTTATCTTGCTGCCGCTGTACTTGCCGACGAGCACCTTGTCGCCGACCTTGACTTCCATCTTGATCTCGCTGCCGTCCACCATTCCGCCGGGGCCGACCTCGGTTACTTCATAAATCTCGGGCTTTTCCTGGGCGGATGCGGCAAGGAAAATGCCGCTTTCGGTCTTTTCCTCCGCTGCGCGCTGCACCAGGACAACTCTGTCTGCCAAAGGTTTGAGCTTCATATATTTGACCTCCAATAATTAGTACAATTTTCACAGGGGGTTAGCACTCGTTCGCCTCGAGTGCTAACTTAAGTATTATAATAGCACACTTTCCGAATTTTGCAAGTACTCTGTGCAATAAATTTTGTAAATAATTTATATATTTTTTGACACAAGTTTTAGAAATACATAAACAGGTCGCACTTAATCATGCCGTTATAAAGCTTGCGCTTTTTGTCGGCGGTTTTGCCGAAGGTGCGTTCAAACTCCGTATGGCTGGACAGCAGATAGAGCTTCCAGTTTTCCGTGGCGCGCCATGCCTCACCGAAGCCGCGGTAAAGCATTTCCGCCTCCTGCTTTTCCATTATACGCTCACCGTAGGGCGGATTAGTCACAATTATGCCGTTTTCGGTTTTGCGCTCAAATTTTGTGGCATCCGCCTTCTCAAAGCGAACAATATCCGCAACGCCTGCGCGCTCCGCGTTTTCCCTTGCAATTGCAAGGGCATTGGGATCAATATCGGAGCCCACGATGCGGTAATCGCCGCTGAACTCCCTTGAGCGTGCCTCCTCGCGCACCTCGTTCCACACGCTTTGGTCAAAGCTGCGCCAATTCATGGCGGAAAAGCTGCGATTAAGACCGGGGGCGCGGTTTTTCGCAATGAGCGCAGCCTCAATGGGGATTGTGCCGCTGCCGCAGAAGGGATCGCAGAAATCCTCTCTGCCGCGATAGCGGGAAAGCGTCACCATTGCCGCCGCCATGGTTTCCTTCAGGGGTGCGGCATTATGGGCGGGGCGGTAGCCGCGCTTATGCAGTCCCTCACCCGAGGTGTCAATGCACAGGGACACCATGTCCTTCATAATGGAAAACTGAATCTGATAGGTTTCTCTGTTTTCGGGGAACCACTCAAGGCGGTATACGCCCTTGAGATGCTCCACGATTGCCTTTTTGATTATCTTCTGGCAGTCGGAAACGGAGAAAAGCTTGGAATTAAGGCTGTAGCCCTTGACGGGGAATGCCGCATCCGCGGGAATGAGCTTTTCCCAGGGCAGGGCCTTTGTTTTTTCAAAAAGCTCGTCAAAGGTGCGGGCCTCAAATCTTCCCAGCTCAATAAGTACACGCTCGCCGATTCTCAGGCAGGTATTTGCCTTGGCTATGGCAAAATCGTCACCGGAAAAATAAACCCTGCCGTTTTCAGAGCGGACACCCTCAAGCTTCATGCGCTTGAGTTCATCCGCAATGGGGCCCTCGAGGCCCAACAGGCAGGGAACGCATAAATCATACTTGTTCATATTTTCACCTCAACTGTTATTTTTAAGCCTTTGAATTCTTTCAAAGGGTCATGCTATCTTACTAAATTATTCCCGTTTTGTAAATGGCTTAAAAAGAAAAAAGCCGCACTTGGGCGGCTTTTTCTTTTTATTAAAACAGCTTTGCAATGTGGGGTACCATGTCCTTGATGACAAGGTCCGTCGTGTTGATGCACACATCGTAAAAGCGCTTGTCGCCCCACTTCTGACCGGTAAAGTCGTTATAATACCTCGCTCTGTCCTTGTCGATGGCGATAATCTGCCTGCGTATCTGCTCCTCGGTAAGGCTTTCTCCCTCGGGGCGGCGCTCAAGACAGCGGCGCACACGGCTTTCAAGGTCGGCATAGACGAAAATCTTAAGTGGCTTATAGTCCCTTAAAATATAGTCGGCGCAGCGGCCTATGATTATGCAGTCGCCCTTTTCCGCAAGCCTTGTGATTATCTCCGTCTGTGCCGTATAGATGCTCTGCATCTGCAGCATCTGATAGTCCGGCGCAACGGCGAAGCTTTGACCGATGCTTATGGGAAAAAGTCTGTGGGGCTTGCCCTCCACCACCTGCTGAACATAGCTTTCAGACAGAGAGGTGTTTTTCGCAATTTCGCTGATTATTTCCTTGTCGTAATACTGAATGCCCAATTCCTCGGCAAGTCTGCGGCCCAGTTCTCTGCCGCCGCTGCCGAATTCACGGCCCACTGTGATAATCTTGCTCATAAGGCACCTCCGTGGTGTTTTTTTGAGTTGCTTTATTGAATTAATATTAGCACTTTGTTAAGGAGATTACAATAATCCGGCATAAAAAAAGCGCCCCTTACGGGACACGAAATTGTAATTCGGTGAGAAGCCGCATCACGGAAAATGATTTGCAGCTTTGAGCGAGAGATTTTTTTGCAAGGCAATTTCGAGGAGGCAATGCTTTGGGCAAAAGATTTTTTCGTCAGGCGGCGGTGAGTGCCGCAGGACATACTTTGTGTATGTTCAAGGCGCGAAACGGCGCATCACGGAAAAAGATTTGTCCAAAAAAAGAAGTAACCCTTGACTGCAGGTCTTTTTCACACGACTCTCAACACAGTCAAGGGTTACTTCTCTGTATTCTTGGTATCTAACATCATTTTAACCTCTCTTTCTGCAGATTTCATTTATATTTTCATCGGGTATCACCCCTTCTGGTTATAATATAGCAAAGGGCTGCTCCCCTTTCAAGAGCAAATACTTACAAACTTTAAATCGCTAAATTATTCAAAACGCAGATTCTCCGGTTTTGGTGGCGGAATCCATTGACACCGCCCTCAATTTGCCTTATAATGGTATTGTTGTGGGCCGAAAATTCGGCCCGCTTTTTCTGTTTTACGGCAAATATATAAGTTATACAAAATATGGTCGCAGAGTGTTCAAAATTTCTACTTCCTTTTGGCATTTACAAATTGACGGCTGTCGAAATTTGTGAGAAAATAACTCAATAACATTTTTCGGAGGTACCGTAAATGGCATTTTATTATAACGAACCCTCAAGGACTTTCAGTGAATACCTTCTCATTCCCGGCTACACCAGCGAGGAATGCACTCCTGCAAATGTCAGTCTCCGCACTCCTCTCGTAAAGTTCAAAAAAGGTGAGGAATCCCCCATCTACCTCAACACCCCCTTTGTCTCCGCTATCATGCAGTCCGTTTCCAACGACACCATGGCCATTGCCCTGGCAAAGGAGGGCGGAATGTCCTTCATCTACGGCGCACAGAGCATCGAAAGCGAAGCCGCAATGGTAGCCCGCGTAAAGAGCTACAAGGCAGGCTTTGTCACCAGTGCCTCCAATGTGAAGCCCGACCAGACTCTGGCAGACATCCTTGCTCTCAAGGAAAAGAACGGTTACTCCACCGTTGCCGTCACCGAGGACGGCACAGCCAACGGCAAGCTCATGGGTATTGTGTCCAGCCGTGACTACCGCGTAAGCCGCATGAGCGTTGACACCCCCGTACATCAGTTCATGACTCCCCTTGAAAAGCTCGTAACCGCCCCCGAGGGCACTTCTCTCAAGGAAGCAAACGACATCATCTGGGACCACAAGCTTAACTCCCTGCCTATCATCGACAAGGACGGCAAGCTCATGTACTTCGTATTCCGCAAGGACTACTCCGAGCATAAGCTCAATCCCAACGAAATCCTCGACGAGCACAAGCGTTACATGGTTGGCGCGGGTATCAACACCCGTGACTATGAGCAGCGCGTTCCCGCACTTGTTGACGCAGGCGTCGATGTTCTGTGTCTCGACTCCTCCGACGGCTACTCCCACAGGCAGAAAAAGGCCATCGACTTCATCCGCGAAAAGTACGGCGACTCCGTAAAGGTGGGCGCAGGCAACGTTGTTGACCGCGACGGCTTCCTCTTCCTCGCAGAGGCAGGCGCAGACTTTGTCAAGGTGGGCATCGGCGGCGGCAGTATCTGCATCACCCGCGAAACAAAAGGCATCGGCCGCGGACAGGCATCCGCCCTTATCGAGGTCGTTGCCGCCCGTGACGAATATTTCGAAAAGACCGGCATCTATGTTCCCGTCTGCTCCGACGGCGGTCTTGTTTACGACTACCATATGACTCTCGCATTGGCAATGGGCGCTGACTTCCTCATGATGGGCCGCTACTTCGCCCGCTTTGACGAAAGCCCCACCCAGAAGCTCATGATTAACGGCGTTTTTGTCAAGGAATACTGGGGCGAAGGCTCAAACCGCGCCCGCAACTGGCAGCGCTACGACATGGGCGGCCGCGGCGGCAAGCTCTCCTTTGAGGAAGGTGTTGACTCCTATGTCACCTACGCAGGTCCTCTCCATGACAATGTGGAAATGAGCGTTTACAAGATCAAGTCCACCATGTGCAACTGCGGTGTCACAAATCTTGCAGATCTGAAGAAAAACGCAAGACTCACCCTCGTGTCCTCCGTCAGCATTGTTGAAGGCGGCAGCCACGATGTTATTCTTAAAAACAAATAATTGGAGGTACTCATAATGGATTGCAATGTTCGTCCCGAAAGCATGATTCGTATTACCACTCCCGAGCTGGCAGAGGCCTTTATCGCAGAGCAGATTGAGCTTCTGCGTAAGCAGATCGGTGACAAGAAGGTTCTTCTCGCCCTCTCCGGCGGTGTCGACTCCTCCGTTGTTGCCGCGCTTCTCATCAAGGCAGTAGGCAAGCAGCTCGTCTGTGTTCACGTCAACCACGGTCTCCTCCGCAAGGGTGAGCCCGAGCAGGTTATTGATGTATTCAGAAATCAGATGGACGCAAACCTCATTTATGTGGATGCGGTCGACCGCTTCCTTGATAAGCTGGCAGGTGTGGCAGACCCCGAAGCCAAGCGCAAGATTATCGGCGCCGAGTTCATCCGCGTATTCGAAGAAGAGGCACGCAAGCTCGACGGCATCGAATTCCTCGGTCAGGGCACCATTTATCCCGACATTCTCGAGAGCGACGGCGTTAAGGCACACCACAATGTTGGCGGTCTTCCCGAGGACCTGCAGTTTGAGCTGGTTGAGCCCGTAAAGCTCCTCTACAAGGACGAAGTCCGCGTTGTAGGCAAGGCTCTCGGCCTCCCCGACGGCATGGTTTACCGTCAGCCCTTCCCCGGCCCCGGTCTCGGCGTAAGATGCACCGGTGCCATCACCCGTGACCGCCTTGAGGCTGTCCGCGAGTCCGACGCAATTCTTCGTGAGGAATTTGCAAATGCAGGTCTGCAGGGTCAGATCTGGCAGTACTTCACCTCCGTTCCCGACTACCGCGCAACCGGCATCCGTGACGGCAAGCGCGCATATGACTGGCCCGTTATCATCCGTGCCGTCAACAGCGTCGACGCTACCTCCGCCACCGTTCCCGAGCTGGATTGGGCACTTCTGAAGAAGATTACCGACCGCATTCTTGCCGAGGTGCCCGGCGTTTGCCGCGTCCTCTATGAGCTGAGTCCCAAGCCCATCTCCACCATCGAGTGGGAATAATAGCGAGCTGAAAATTTCGGGCGCCGCAAGGCGGGTATATTATTGAATTATGAAAGAGCTGACTGATCAATCAGTCAGCTCTTTTTCTGTTGTTCATGAAGTTGTTTTTATGATATGATTTTCTCATAAAATGCAACCGAATTACTTAAACAGCAAGATGATATATGAGGCCTCAAATAAAACCAGGAGGTGAAACATGGACGACAGTGAAATTGTGGAGCTGTATTTTAACCGTTCCGATAAAGCCATAAGCGAAACAGAAAAGAAATACGGTGCATATTGCAGCCGCATTGCCTATAACATTCTTTCAAATCTGCAGGATTCTGAGGAGTGTGTCAACGACACATGGCTGGGTGCATGGAACTCCATTCCACCCCACAGGCCGCAAACCCTTAAAACCTTTCTCGGCAAAATCACCCGCAGGCTTTCTCTCATGAAGCTACGAAGCCAAAACCGGCTTAAACGCGGTAGTGGCAATGTTGAAATTGCGCTGGAGGAATTGGGTGACTGCGTTGGCTCTGCCGATAGTGTTGAAGCTGATTTTGAGGAAAAAGAGCTGACTGCGGCAATAAATGCATTTCTAAGCTCCCTTGGAGAAACCGAGCGAGATGTTTTCATATGCCGATATTGGTACTTTGCTCCCATTGCGGGCATAAGCAAAGGCTTTGGCTTTTCCGAGAGCAAGACAAAGTCCATGCTTTTCCGCACCCGTAATAAGCTTCGGGCATATTTACAGGAGGAGGGCTACATATGACTGACGAGAAACTCATTTTTGCCATAGGCGAAATAGACGACAGCTATATTCTTTCTGCAGGAAAAAGGCTTGAGGGCAAGCGCAGAAACCGCAAGGTGCTAATCTGCATCGCCGCCGCAATTATTGTGCTTCTATCCTCATTTGCCACGGCGATGGCTGTGAGCGATGATTTCCGGGAAAGCATACTAAGCATTTTCAGAATAAGCGAGACAGAAGAGGTACAACACAGCGGTACGAGCTATGTAGGCGATGTCGAAGTATCGTATATAAAAGCCGATGACAGCTACTATATTTCAAACGGTCTCGCCTTCAGCAAAAGCGGAGCTTTTTGTATTGTTGATGACGGCAAGTTAAAGCCTCTTGACACAAAAACCGCTTCCATCGAGCTTCAGCACAACGGAGTATCCATGAGTATTTGCTACGCCTACACAGTATATGACGGCCAGCTTTACACCGTGGAGCTTGACACAGAGGACATGAATCAAAATCCTCTTATGTACTACCGCAGTATTACCCCCTTAAAAGGAAGCTGTGATGAAGCATGGCTCTGCCTGATGTACGAAAGCAATGGCGACTACACACAGTATCCACTTTTGCTGAATGCCGTCACAGGAGAAGTCACGGATGTTTTAAAAGGCATTGACCTGAGCGGCATTATCTGCGATGCATGGCAGTTTTCCCCTGATAACAGATATGCTGTTATTATCACCTCTGAATGTGACAGGCTTGTTGACCTTGAGCGCAAAACCGTTACAGAGTTAGAAAACTGCCATAACAGCTATTTTCTCTCTGATGGAAGTCTTGCATGCTTTGTAATCCATGGGCAGAGCTTCGACCTTGTGCGCCGTGATACAGAAAGTGACTCGGAAACAGTTATTATCAAGGACACTACATTTGTTGGAAAAACCTCATACGGAAGCGTATATTTAAGCATCGGCTATAACGGCTGTGCTGGTAACCATGCGTTACTTGTGGATGAAGACGGCAGCGTCACCCTACTGGATTTATCAAGCGGTAACAGACTTCTGCTTTACGGAATCTCAGTGGAAAGCGACGAAAAGCTCTACACCTTGGAAAGCCCCGACGGGAAGAGCATACTCATTGCAATAAAGACACGAGGAGAAGCGGGAGTGTTCCGAAGCCTCGGGCTTATTAACTGCGATGAAGGCAACCTCAGAATATTTGACCGTGAAAACACCATTGACAGCGCAGGCGAAGAGCTTATGGGCTTTATGGCTGATGGCAGCATTTGTATATCTGCAAATAACGAAAGCGGTCAGTGGATGTACGTCTACAATTTTGACGGTAATATAAATTACGCAAGCTGAATTGTTTAGATAATAAAAACAAGAATAGCTGACTGATTAACAGTCAGCTATTTTTTATATGGTGAGCCGGTACACTCAAGGCATTCATCCCCTGCGGTCAAGCGGTTTATAAAATATGCGAAAGCCGAGCTTAAACAGATATAACATCGGTAAACAACGGGGAATGCCTCGCGTCATTTTATATACTCCCACTTTCGCTTTCTGTGGACTTGAAAGATTGCTCTGCAAATGGTAAAATCATTATTTAGTATTACATTAAAAAGGAACGCAAAGAATGAATAAAGCAAAAATCGGCATTGTGGTCGCCGTTGAAATCGGCGCAGTGCTTTCCCGATACGGTGAGCCCTGCGAAACCCAAAAGCTGCAGGGCTACACGGTGCGCACATACCGCGGCGACAGCTTTGATATGTTCGTTGTGGATTCGGGCGCGGGAGAAATCTCCGCCGCCATGAGCACACAGCTTCTCATTGACCGCTTCGGTGTTGACATGATTCTCAACTTCGGAGCCGTAGGTGCGCTCACAGAGGAGATGAAAACCTCCGAGCTCTGCGTTGTAAAAAGCGTTATTCACTATGATTTCGACACCACGGGCTGGCTGAATCTCAAGCGGGGCCAGTATCCCGGAAACAGCTCGCCCTATCTCGAGGCCACACCGGAGCTTGTGCGCAGAGTACTTGAGCTCAAGCCCGATATAATCCCCACCGTCTGCGCCTCCGCAGACAAGTTCATTGACAAGGCCGAGGACAAAATCGCGCTTCGTGAAGCATATGGCGCCGACATCTGCGAGATGGAGGCCGCAGGCATCCTGCTTACCTGCCTGCGCAACGATATTCCATGCCTGCTGATAAAGGCCGTTTCCGACAGTCTCATAGGCGGAGGCGCGGAATTCTTACAGGAGCTTGAGCGGGTTTCCCTGGTCTGCTTCGATGTTGTTGACAAGCTGCTGCAGGAAATATATGCAATAGAAGCTAAAGGAGGAAAAAGATGAAAAAACGAGCATTCTGCTTACTGATATGTATGCTTATGCTGCTGTCTGTTCCCGCCTACGGAGACGAATCCCAATTCCCCATAGCCGAGAAATTCACCGAGCATGTTTTTGTTAACGAGGAGCTTGACGGCTTTGAGCTTCCCTACCGTCTTTTCGTTCCCCAGAAATACAATTCTCAAAAGGAATACCCCGTCATTCTCTTCCTGCACGGCATCGGCGAATGCGGAAACGACAATTCAAGTCAGTTCCAAAACGGAGTTCAGACGCTCTTTGACACCTGCCCGGAGCTTTTAGAGGAGTGTATATTCATTCTTCCCCAATGCCCCGAGGGACAGCAGTGGGTGGGCACCGTGCCTGACGACCTTTTTAACGGCAACTATTCCACGGACACCATGGCCGAAACGGAGGCCATGCAGAGCGCAATAAAGCTCCTGGAGAGTATTCTCGCGGAATACTCCTGCGACAAAAACAGAGTCTATGTCATGGGACTTTCCATGGGCGGCTTCGGCACCTGGGACGCGCTTGTACGGCACGGTGAGCTTTTCGCCGCAGGTGTTCCCCTTTGCGGCGGCGGTGACGAGGCCTACGCAAAGGAGCTTGCGGATATTCCCATATGGACATACCACGGCACGGCGGATCCCATAGTGGAATTTGACGGCACCAAGCACATGGTTGAGCTAATTACCGAGGCAGGCGGCGAGAATATAATTTTCACCGCAGTGGAAAACGGCACCCACGATGTGTGGAGCGAGGCCACCACAAACCCTGAGCTCATAAAATGGATGTTTGCCCAAAGCAAGGCCTCCCCTGAACTTGAAAAGTCGGACTCTCCCCTGCTTTCCAATGATGTAAGCTCCGTGAAGCCCGCGGAGGACAATCTGAAGCTGCCTCCCATTGAATACTTCGCGGTATTCGGAATAATTCTCATCGCCGTAGTTTCCGTTGCCGTTTTAACGGAAAAGAAGCGCTGATTATTCGGCTTTTTTGATATTCATTTCTCACGCTGAAAGGACAGATAAAAATGAAAATTTGCGTTATAGGCGGCGGTAACATCGGCACTCTGCTGGCCGCGGAGTTTGCACACAAGGGTTACGAAACCGTCATTCATACATCAAAGCCCGAAAAATGGTCAAACACTCTGAAGGTACTTAAGCTCGACGACACCGTGTGGTTTGAGACGGATAATTTCCGTGTCACCTCCGATTTGGCCGACGCCGTTGAGGGTGCGGAGCAGATTTGGGTTGTGCTCCCCTCCTTCATGTTCCCCAAAATCGCGAAGGAGCTTCTTCCCCTTGTAAAGGCGGGGCAGATGATCATGTGCGTTCCCGGCAGCGGCGGCGCGGAGTTCTGCTTTGCTCCCCACATTGAAAAGGGCTGCACCCTCTGCGGTCTGCAGAGAGTTCACAGCATTGCAAGACTTGAGGAATACGGTCACGCCGTATATATGTTAGGCAGAAAGCCCGACCTCCAGCTCGCGGCAATTCCCGCCGACAAGACACAGCACTATTCCGAAATCGTGGGCGGTATGCTTGACCTGCCCTGTGTGGCTCTCCCCAACTATCTCGTAGTCACCCTTACCCCCTCAAACCCCATTCTCCATACCACGAGAATTTATTCCATGTTCAAGGATTACCGCAAGGGCGACAGCTTTGACCACAACATCCTTTTCTACGAGGAATGGACGGACGAGGCAAGCAAGCTCATGATTGACTGCGACGCAGAGCTTCAGGAAATCTGCCGCAGACTTGACCGACTTGACCTTCGCATGGTCAAGTCCCTCAAGGTGCATTACGAAAGCGACACCGTGGAGAAGATGACCGCAAAGATAAGCGGTATTCCCGCCTTCAAGGGACTCACCTCCCCCATGAAGGAAACGGAGCCCGGTGTGTGGATTCCCGATTTCAGCTCCCGCTACTTCACCGCGGACTTCCCCTTCGGTCTCAAGATTATTCTTGACACAGGCAAGCTGGCAGGTGCCGATGTGACGAACATCGAAAAAATCTGGGGCTGGTATCTTGAGACCTGTAACGAGGACAATCATGCCATATTCTCCATGCCCGCGGCAAATCTTGAGGAATTCTACAAAATCTATCTCGGATAAGAAAAAAGACGGTCAACGACCGTCTTTTTTACTACTGAAAATCGGAATTTTTCTGCATTTTGCCCTCATTGAGCCAGGTGATGAAGTCAAATTCATCCATCCATTTATATTCCACGAGGCCCTTGCTCACGGGATTGTACACACAGCCGCTGCTGAACTTTTCCTCCGTATAAAAGCTGAACTGATAATTGGAGGGCCAGCGCTCTGCATCCTGCTTATGAGTAAAGGCTACCTTGTGCTCCTGGGGCAGAGCGTTAAACTCATCGAGGATCTCATCGCTGCCGTTCATGGCGCAGTCCATGACAATGTAGAGGTCATCGTAATTCACGCGTTTAAATCGCGCCTCCCACTTCTGCTTGGCCTCCGTGAAGGTCTTATAGTGGACAAAAAGCAGCATGATATCGGGGAGCTTTATATCGGGCAGATGTCCGTTGGGAATCTTATACCCGCGCAGGACTCCCACGGGATGAGTCACATCTCTGAACTGCTCCCACTCTTCTCTCGTCAGCTCATCAACGGGGCATTTTGAATATTCCTTTAAATATTTGCAGAAGGCGATGAACTGATACTCCGACATGAGCACATTAACCGTGGGCGAACGAAACTGCTCCCCTAAAGAATGGGACACAACTCCGCCCATGCAATTATTCGCGATAATACTGAATTCGTGATTCTTCAGCCGCGCTCTTCGCTTTTTCTCCGCTATCGTCTTACCGATTCTGTTGCTCATAGCTACACTCCGAGTGAAAATATGGGAACAGATTATCAAATTTTTCCGATTAATTCAATAGGAAACCGCGATAATATTTAGATAACATACGCAAAAATCCCCGACGGCTGTCGGGGATTTTTCTATTTTCAGCTTATTTAAGGAGGCTGCCGAAGAGACCTGCGATATCGCCCAGGTCAATGCCGTCGTCCTTTTTGTCATCCTTGCCGCCCAGAAGATTGCCTGCAAGCTCGCCCACATCCACATTCTGAAGCAGAGTTCCCATAAGGCCGCCTGCGGTCTCCTCTTTTTTCTTCTTGTCCTTCTTCTTGTGCTCATTCTTGGTTTCCTTGCCCAGAAGGCTCATGAGAAGAGGTGCCGCCATGGAGAGAACGGTTTCGGTGGTATTATTATCCGCGCCGCTTTTCTTGGCAACGCTCTTTGTGGCGCTTCCCTTTTCGGCACCCAAAAGATGACCGATGATTTTCGCGCCGTCGGCAAGGTCAATGCCGTCCATGAAGGCGGAAAGGTCGGTGGTATCGCTGTCGGCATGCTCCAGAAGAGCGCTTGCAAAGCCCTTGGAGGTATTTTCTCCGTTTGCCTGCTTCTTAGCGCCGTCCAAAAGCATGGGCAGAGCGTTCTTAATTATGCTCTCTACCTGCTCTTCAGAGGCACCGGACTTTTTCACAAGTCCCTTGACGCTCTCATTGGAAAGCAGGGTTTTCATCAATGTATTGGTATCCATAGCTGTTCTCCTTTTCAGTTTATGGTTTCATTTTGCATTTTGTGTTGAGAATTGTCAAGATATTTCTATATATTGTAGATTTTTCGTTGAAAATCCCAAAATATTTGATATAATAACTACATCTGTATAAAAGGAGAGTGGATTATGGCTCAGAAAAAAGAGAAGAAAATCATTTCCTATGATACCAAGCAGGAAATAACTCAGGAAGAAATCGAAGAAAAGCGCAAGGAATATAAGCAGGCAAAGCCCGTGGGCGAGGCAAAGCCCAAGCGCATCGGCGCTATCGCACTTTGGGTTGCTGCCGTAGTATTCGAGGTACTGGCTGCTCTGGTCCTCTTTGGCAAGATTAACCTGACCTTCATGCCCGTCATGTGGCAGCTCATCGTATTCATCGTGCTTGACCTCGCCTGCGTAATAGCCGGCTCCCAGCTCTGGAAAAAGGCAAACCACATCGACCCCGCCTCCGAGGCAAACAAGGTCAAGTTCTGGCTGTGGAACAACATGGGCGTTATCGTCTGTGTCTTTGCCTTCGTTCCCATTATCATCCTCATGCTGGCAAACAAGGAGCTTGACAAGAAGACCAAGACCATTGCCACCGTGGTTGCCGTCATCGCTCTGCTCATCGGCGGAGTGTTCAGCTATGACTTTAACCCTGTTTCCCAGGAGCAGCTTGACGCGGCTGTTGATGCTCTGGGTACCGAGCAGGTTTACTGGGCTCCCTTCGGCCATGTTTACCACACTCATGACGACTGCCAGTCCTTGAGCCAGTCCGAGAGCCTCACCGTAGGTACTGTCGACCAGGCTATTGCAGAGGGCCGTACCCGTCTGTGCAGCTTCTGCGCAAAGAGGGATAACATCACCGGCGTCGCCACCGACGGAGAGGATGTTGACAAGGCTCTTGACACAACCGACGACGAGGAAGAGCTTGAAGAAGACGGAGAGCTCATCGGCGCAGACGACCTCGTGGGTTAATTAGATTACAAAACAAAAAAACAAGCATCCATCGGATGCTTGTTTTTTTGTTTCTGTTTACGCCATATCGCGGTACATGAAGAGCACAACCGCCCAGCGGGTGCAGGTGGCATTGGGACGGAAGGTGCCGTCGTTATAGCCCGTGGTTATGCCCTTTTCCACCGCCCATGCAACCGCCTGCTGATAGGGTGCTGCAATGGAGGAGGCATCGGCAAAGCCTGCAATGCTGCCCGTGGTGTCGGGCTTATTCTCGTAGCGCCAGAGGAAGGTTACGAACTGGGCGCGGGTTACGGGAGTATTGGGCTCAAAGGCGGTTTCCGTCACACCGGTGGTGATGCCGTTTTCATAGGCCCAGATTACCGCCTTATAGTAGGGACTTGACTCCGCAACATCCGTGAAGGGGCATTCGCCCTGAGGCTCGGGACAACCCTCGGCACGCCACAGGAAGGTCACGACCTGTCCGCGGGTGCAGTCGGCATCGGGGGCAAAATGAGTGTCATCCACACCTGCGGTTATCTGCTGCGGCTCATGGTAATACGCCCACAGCACCGCATCATAGTAGACCGAGCCGTCCTTCACATCGGCAAAGGGATTATCCTGTACGGGCTTATATTCGGGATCCTCCACATTGAAGGGGGAGCTTGCAGCGGTGAAGGCGGTATAGTCATCGCCGCTGATGCGGTCTTTAAGCTCATTCTTCGCAACGCCGTTATACACAAGGCGGTAGGTGCCGGGAGTCCAGTTATCGCCCTTGAGGAGCCAGCCTACGGTGGCATTATAGCTCGTGTCAAGAACGCTGTCCTTGACGCATCTGAAGGTGGTATAGGGGTCCGTGTCCGTGAGCACCGTTACCCACTCATCATTTAAGAGCTTCTGAACCTCCATGTAGCTGTAGCCGTCCACAAGTGCGCTGTCCTCAAGGCTCAAGTCGGTAATATGTCTGGGATTTACGCCCGTGAAGCCGGCGCGTACCCACTCGCCTCTTGTATATGTATCCTTTTCAACATCCGAGAGCACCGTGCCGTATTCGCCTAAATCCGCAACGGGATCGGCAATGGCATAGACAGTATACAAAAGAGCAAGAGGTGTGCTCTGCTTCATTTCATCGCCCTTGGGAGCCTTTTCGCCGGATACTATGCCTTGAGCCAGCTTGTCAAGCTCCTGTGTCATTGCCGCGCCGGACCAAGGTCCGAAGAGGCAGGTTGCGCCCTCATAATGCTGGGCGGCAAACTCCTCGCGGGTGGTCACATACTGGCTGTAGGCATTGGAATGGGTGGAGATTATGACCTTTGTAACGCCGTCGGCGGCAAGAGTTTTTTCAAGCACCGCACGGGTACGGTTTGCCTGCTCATAGGTGAGCTCAAAGGGAACGCCCACAATTGCCGCCTGACCAAAGCGCATAATCTGCAGAGGCTGTACTGCCTGCATGAGGTCACCTACGGCAAGGCAGACCACCTTTTCCATCTGTGCCTCGTCATAGCCGTCGGACTGGAGAATCTTCATGGCGGTGGGCCACAGCGGCTCAAAGAGATACTGAAGTCCGTAGAGGTCAATCATCTTGAAGTCGCAGGCAATTCTGTCATAGCTTCCTGTTTCCTCGTTCCACACGAAGTTATGCTTTACAGCGCCCTCAAGGGCATTGTCAACAGGTGCGCCCTCCTCATCACCGGCAATGATGCCTGCGCCGATGCAGGGCTCGCTCGTGGTCACATAGCCTGCGGAAAGGTCATCGTAGGGCATATGGTAGTCGCCTACATATTCAAGGTCAACGGTGATGTTTGAAAAATCAACAGCGGTGTAATTAAAGTCAAACTTGCCCGTGAGGGGAGTTCTGCCTGCGTTATTAATCAGATTCATGGCGGCCTCCGCCTCCTGACTGCCCTGTACAATCTGATTTTCAATCATATCTAAAGCTGCATCCATGTCTGCAGGACGGAGGAAGGCATCATGGTAATCTGCCTCCTGTACGGCATTGGGGCTTGTGTCGCCGCTGTCTGCCTGGGCAAAGGCGGCAACGAAGCCGTCGCCCATTTCCTCCTCCACCTTCAGAGCCGCGTAGCCCTTATGGTCGGAGGCAACATAGGTATTGTCAATGGGATTGGAGGTGCCGTGGGAGCCGAAGAAGTTCAGGAAGCCTATATCGTTGCCCTTGCTGTCGGTGAACACGATGCCCGCCATTTCGTGGTTATAGGCATTCTGCGCCGCCTTCAGACCGGTTTCATAGGAGAAGCTGCCGTCTTCATTTACCTCATAGCCGTAGTCGCCCACATTTATATTGGTGAGATAGGCGTCGGCGGAACGGTTGGAGGCGCTGATGTCAGTTTCACCGCAGACCAGGGAAACAGAGCCCTCAACACGGGTATCGTATGCGGTTTCAATCGCCTCGGTAATACCCTTTACGATCATCCTGTAGCTCTCGTCATCATAGCCGGGAACACCGTTTATAAGGTCGTACAGAGCGTACCATGAGGTATTGGAGGTGGAGGAATGGCAATGGGTTGCGGCAAGCATTACATTCTCCTCGGAGAAAACGGAATAGCCGTCTGCCTTAAGTGCCTTGATGACACCGGGCTTGATGCTTTCGGTCATATGCACAAGCTCCGCGGAAACATAGACCATGGGTGCGCTTCCGTCATCCACAACAAAGGCACGGGCATAAAGTCTTGTGAGCAGGCCCTCCATGAGGTCACCCAGAGAGTTATAGCCTGTGCTGATGCCGGTGATGGGACCAGTGATGTCAACCTTTGCAACGCCTACCTTCACGCTTGCCCCGGAGGCATCGGTCTTTGCGTCCTTATCCGCAAAGGCAATGCTCACGGTGGAAACCATGAAAATCACGGCAAGGGTAATGCAAAGCAGTGATTTAAAAGTTTTCTTCATTTTCTATTCCCCGTTTGCTAAAAAATATGGTAACTTTTATTATACATTTTTTCTACGCTCCGCGCAATGCGGCAGCATACAGAAAACAGGCTGCCTGTTTATTGCATTTTGAACAAAAAACACACTCAACATAGGGGCGGCGCCCAATTGAGTGTGTTTTGATTTATTCTTTTACCTCGGCATCAATACCGAATTCCTGGGGCAGAAATCTCGGGCAGACATTTTCGCTGGAGCCGATTACCGACGCGGCAAGATGAGTGCCTATTCTCACAGCCTCACGCATGGATTTTCCGTAGGTCAGTCCCACGGCGGCACCGGCACAGAATGCGTCGCCTGCGCCCGTGGTATCCCGCACGCAAACCGATTCCGCCGGAAAGAAGCCCTTGTCGCCCTTCATATCCGCATATACGGCACCCTTTGAGCCCATGGTCACTATCATAGAGGGTATTTTCGCACTCATGACCTTGCATGAAAGAATTTCGCACATTTCCTCGGGACTTTTTGCCGAAAAATCGTCTACGAACAGAATTCCCGCCTCTAAAACATTGCATATGAAGCAGTCAATGGACTGGAGAAAATCCCTGCGCTGTGAGGCAATGCTCATATTTGCCACTACGGCATACACGGGCTTATCATATTTTTCCGCATATTTGAAAACCCGCTTTACGATTTCCTTATCAAGGTCAATTTCCAGCACGATGCTGTCGGCATCGCGGAAAATCTCGTCGCCCTTTTCGTCCAAAAGTGTCTTCATGGCATCGCTGTTGGGGCGCTTGGAAATAGAGCCTGCCAAATCGCCCTTATGGTCAAACACCGCAAGCCACATCCCCATGCCGTCCGGAGCCTCGATGACATAGTCCGTATTCACCTTGTGATTATGGAGCTTGCGCTTTACCTCCTCGCCTGATGCCGTGTCGTCCACCATACTGACAAACACAGGGCGAAGCTCAAGATTGGCAATATCCTCCGCCACATTACGGCCTACACCGCCGTGAACGGTGACGACTCTGCCCGCATTGCGGCCCGTGGGAAGATAGATATCGTCGGGAAAACCCTTTACATCCACAAAAACATTGCCTATTACAACAATCGACATAGCCTTTCCTCCGATTTTCTGTATGTCCAAAGGCTACCACACATGGGGAAAAGTGTCAAGAAACGGCGGCAAAAAACAAGGTCGGAGTCAAGCTCCGACCTTGTTGGTTATTAGGTTTTTCAGGTAATATCGCGGAACATGAAGAGCACTACCTGCCAGCGGGTGCAGGTAGCATCGGGACGGAAGGTGCCGTCGCCATAGCCCGTGGTTATGCCCTTTTCAATTGCCCACAGAACCGCCTTCTGATAGCCGCTTGCAATAGAGCCTGCATCGCTGAAAACTCGGAGAGTTCCGTCGGCGGGCTGCCGCCCCTCATAGCGCCACAGGAAGGTTACAAACTGGGCGCGGGTCACGGAGGCGTTAGGGCGGAAGGTGCCGTCATTAAAGCCCGTGGTTATTTCCTTTTCAACCGCCCATGCAACCGCCTTCTTATAGTCTGGCGCGATGGATGCGGAATCCTTGAACATGCTTGTGTCGCCCGTGGGCTCGGGGCAGCCTGCGGCTCGCCACAGGAAGGTTACGACCTGTGCTCGGGTGCAGGTGGCATTGGGGCGGAAGGTGCCGTCAGGGTAGCCGCCGGTGATGTTATGCTCCGCTGCCCACAGCACGGCATCATAATATACCGCCGCTTCGCTGATGTCCTTGAAGGGGTTGGGAATCAGCCACTTGGGATAGATCGTCGTATCCTCAAGCAGAGGCTTTGCGGGATCAAAGGGTACGGTGAGTGCTTCATCGGTGTACCAGCCTCCGAAGACAAAGCCCTCGCGTCCGGGATCGCCCGCGCTTCCGGGGATGTAGCCCTTGGGTACAAGGTAGCCGGCCTCGCCCCAGGCATTATAGAAGCTGACATACTCAATGGGGGCAATGGACTGAGTCCATATCCATGCACTGTCTTCGTATACAGTGCACCATTCGTCGGAAAGGGGAACTTCATTACCGCGGATATCGGTGATGCGGAACTCTGTTATTTCCCCGTCGAACTTATAGCCTTCCTTGGGTACAAGAAAAATGCAGAAGCTGCACTCATCCACTGACTCAAACACTTCGCCATCAGCATAGTCGCAGTTGTAGTCCTCGCCGTTTTTGTAGTCGCAATACCAGTAGGCCATTACCAGTTCATAGGGTGCTGTGCTGTCAACATAGACATAGTTGCTGTCTGCCGCCTCATCTCCTACAGCAGGGGGGAAGAAGTCCATTTCTGCACTGACGCTCTCGATAGTCTGTCGGTCATCTTTGGCAATCCACTTGCCGTAGAGGGTGACATCCTCATAAACCGCGCAGTTGGGAACGAATTCCTGCGTGCATTCACGGTCATAGTACCAACCGACGAAGGTTCTTCCCTCTTCGCCGGGTGCTGCGGGGCTGCGCAGCACATATCCCATAGGCAGCTCGCAGCCCATGGTGGAATATTCATCCGCCGCATCACGGTAAAGGCAATAATCAATTGCTTCCTTTGCCTTTGTCTCGGGGCCCCAGAAATAGTAGTTGCCGTTGTCCCTTACGCCGCTGCCCCAACCGCGTTCAACGGTGCCGTCATTGATTACGGCGTTTTCCATGTATTTGAGATCAAAAGCATAACCGTCCTTGGGCTCAAATTCCATGTAGAACTTATAGGTTCTGCCCTCAACAAACTTAACTCCCCTTGCCATGGGAGTAAATACGGTGCTATTCTCTGAATCGCTGTACCACACAGTTTTTACAAGGTTATAGGGTGCATCTGCGCTGATGCCGGGGTAGATGTAGCCATCGTTTTCGTATCTGAGAATCGGGTCCATATAGCCATCAACGCGAACCTCGGTAATAATCTCCCGATTTTCCGCAAATGCCGCCGTGGGTATAAGTGTCAGCAGCATCATAAGCACAAGAGTCAGGCTTATCGCTCTCTTTTTCATGGTGGGACTCCTTTCATATTACTTTTTTGCCATGATATTGTTATTATATAAACATTCTTTTATTTCGGCAAGTGTAAACAGCACTTTTTTTGAAGAAATACGCAATTCTGACATATAAAAAGACCGGATTTGTCATAAAAATCCGGTCTCTTCCCTTATTTGTCTTTTTACATAGATGTATTGTATGCCTGTCCGTGACAGGCATACTTACTACCATCACTTTTTCTTACGGCTCTTTTTGCTCTTTTTTCTTTTGCTTTTATTCGGGTTCAAGAGCTCTATCAGAACGATGCTCATTGCAAACATGAACAGCACGCATAGAATCAGAACTACATTTTCCATAGAGTTACCTCCTTGCCTTGGCCCAAATCTGTGGGACAAGAAGAGAAAGCAGCGGATAGATTTCAAGTCTGCCCATAAGCATGGCGATTGACAACACTACTTTTGAAAAATCGGAATACACTGAATAATTTGCCGCAGGCCCCACAAGGCTGAAGCCCGGGCCGATATTATTGACGCAGGATACTGCCGCCGAGAAATTTGTTTCAAAGCCGAGAGGCTCAAAGCTGATGAGAAGGAATGTGCCCACCAGCACCGCAAGATACAGCACCAAATAGGACAGCAGGCCCTTTTCCTCCTGGGCGCTCAAGGTCCTCCCGTTGAGTCTCACGGCGCTGACGGCGCGGGGACTGATGCTGTGGCGGATTTCGTTTCTCGCAATCTGGAACATTGCGGTTAATCGGGAAATCTTAAAGCCGCCTGCCGTGGAGCCCATGCAGCCGCCCACAAACATGAGCATAAGGAGCACACCCTTTGAAAGCTGTGGCCACAAATTGAAGTCCGCGGTTGCGAAGCCCGTTGTAGTCAGTATTGAGGACACCTGAAACGCGGAGAGTCTCACCGATTCGGAAACGCTGTGGTACATGGGGTAGATATTCACGGTCACAATTACAAGGGCTGCGGCGAAGATTCCCAGATAGCACCACAGCTCATTGGAGCTGACAGCATTTTTCCATCGGCGCAGAAGCAGCAGATAGTAGATATTGAAGCTAACGCCGAAGAGCAGCATGAACACGGTGATAACCCACTGAAGATAGGGACTGTAGGACGCAATACTGTCGCCCTTAATGCCGAAGCCGCCCGTACCCGCAGTTCCCAGAGAATGCACAACGCTGTCAAACAGAGGCATTCCGCCGCAGACCAGCAAAACAAATTCCGCCGCTGTCATGGCAATGTATATGTAATACAAGGTCTTTGCCGCGTTTTTTGATTTCGGAGTAAACTTATCCACGGTGTGACCGGGCATCTCCGCCCGGAGAATGTTTATGGAACGGTCAGGCGCCTTATTCATGATGGCCATGATAAACACCAGAACGCCCATGCCGCCCAGCCAATGGGTAAAGCTGCGCCAGAACAGCAGGCCGTGGCTCATGCTCTCAACATTATTGAGAATAGACGCTCCCGTTGTGGTAAAGCCGCTGACGGTTTCAAAGAAGGCGTCTATATAGCGGGGAATCTCTCCGCTGATTACAAAGGGCAGAGCGCCCATAAGAGATATTCCTATCCATGACAGGGACACGATTGCGAAGCTGTCGCGGATGCTGAGATTTCTTTTATCAGAGCGGCACAAAAGGCAAAGAGCTCCGCCCACTGCCGCCGCAATCAAAGCTGTGACGACAAAAGCCGAAATGCAGGCTTCGCCATATATGAGAGAAACTCCCGCAGGCAGAAGCAGCAGCGCTGCCTCCAGCAATATTACTCTGCCGAGTGTGCTGAAAATTGTCTTATAGTTCATAGCATTATTTCCGATAAATCGCAGAGCTTCTGATTTGCGGCTATCACAATCACATTATCTCCCGGAAGTATTACATCATTTCCGGCGGGGATAATGGTTTTGCTGCCGCGAATGATTCCCGCAAGCAGAATTCCGGGCTTAATATTCAGATCTTTAATGGGCGTATTAAGCCGGCTGAAATCCGGCGACACGGCAAATTCCAGAGCCTCCACAGCTCCGTTCATAAGGCGGTACAGGGTTTCGATTTTACTGCCCTGTGAATTCTGGAGAGCTCTTGCGTATTGAGTTACAATATCCGCAGTTATGCGGCGCGGTGACACGATGCAGTCAAGCCCCAGCTTCTCGCTGATGTCGCCGAAGCCGTCCTGATTTGCCTTGGTGATTATTTTCGGCACCTTTCGGTCCAGAGCACAGTAGGAGCTCAATATGTTCTCCTCGTCCATTCCCGTCAGCGATACGAAAGCATCCGTACGGTCGAGGCCCTCCTCGGACAGCAGCGCATGGCGCGTACCGTCACCGCAGATAATGTTTACCGCCTGAGGAAGCGCCGCGCACAGCTCATTGCAGCGGGACTGGTTTTTCTCGATTATCGTCACATTATTTCCGCTTCTTGTAAGCTCCTTTGCAAGGTAAACGGCTATACGGCTGCCGCCCAGGACCATTACATCCTTTGCCCGCTTTTGCAGTATTCCGATGTATTTCAGAACCTTGTGCATATCATCGGGGGCCGCTAACAGACCGATTCTGTCGCCTGCCTGCAGAGTGAAATCGCCCTTGGGTATGTAGGCCTTGTTTTCACGCAGGACGCAGCACACAAGGAATGGTATATTAAGTCTGCTCCGCAGATAATACAGCACGGCACCGTTTAGTATCGAATCGGACTTAACCGTGAGCTCTGCCATTTCAAAGCGCCGTCTTGTGAAGGTTTCGGATTTTACGGCAGAGGGGAACTTAAGAATATTGTATATGGTCTGGGCGGTGAGCAAGTCCGGATTGATAATCATGGAAAGTCCCAGCTCGCGCTTTATGAAATCAAGATTATCTATGTTGTTTTCCTTATTGCCTATGCGGGCAACCGTATGCTCTGCACCCATGCGTCCGGCAAGGAAGCAGGCCAGCATATTCACCTCATCGCTGCTGGTTGCGGCAACGAAAAGTCCCGCAGACTGCACCGACGCCCGGGACAGTGCATCGCAGCTCGTACAGGAGGCGCATATGCCCATTACATCGTAGATTTCCGTAACACTGCTTATGACTGAGGGCTCGGTGTCAATTACCGTGATTTCGTGGCCCTCGCGCACAAGACTTTCGAGTATGCTCTTTCCTATCTTGCCGCAGCCGCAGATTATAATTTTCATCTTATCGCCTCTTTCTTCCCTCAATGTATCACCAAGCGCATAAGAATGGGATTAGAGGATTTATGCGCACATTAAAATTGTATTAAAAAATACACCAAAACTACTTTTACCCGGCAGCCATATGTGATATACTTGCGCCGGAAGGAGGATGGCAGACATGGAACGCAGCGAAAAAATACTGATTTGCATATCGGGAGCCCCGTCAAATTCCAAGGTCATACGGGCAGGCGCGAAAATCGCAAAGGCCTTTAACGGAAGTCTTTGCGCCCTGTTTGTTCAGCCTTCGAATTTTGAGCAGTTTGACCTTGAGTCAAAGCAGCGTCTTACGGACAACATCCGTCTTGCACAGCATTTCGGCGCTCAGGTGACGACGCTCTACGGCGAGGACGCGGCAACGCAGATTGCCGAATACGCAAGAGTCAGCGGCACCACAAAGATTGTTTTGGGCAAAAGCCCCAGCAAGCGCGGTCTGTTTCCTTCTAAAAACCTCATAGACAGGCTCAATGAGTTAGCCCCGGACATTGATGTTTTTGTCATCCCCGACACAAGCAGCGCCGAGGCCAAGGCAAAACGTCGGAATTTCTCCGATGAGCATTTCAGTGCTGCAGATGTAGTGAAAACCATTGCCATTCTCACACTGTGTACGCTTATCGGCTTTGCCTTCACCCGCTTCGGCTTTTCCACCGCCAATGTCATAGTCGTATATATTTTAGGCGTTTTGGGCATCGCCATGACAACCAGAGGACGAAGCTACAGTCTGCTGACCTCGATACTGTCGGTGCTTATATTTAATTTCTTTTTTACAGCACCTTATTTTTCACTGTTTGCCGACCCCAGCCACATAGCGACATTTATAATAATGTTCATTGCGGCGTTTCTCATTTCCTCGCTGACAACGCGCATTAAGCAGCAAACCATATTGACTGCCCAGCGCGCCTACCGCACCGAGATTCTTCTCGAAACAAGTCAGAAGCTTCAGAAGGCGGAAAACGAGGAGGAAATCCTCTCGGCAACAGCCGCGCAGTTGGGAAGACTTCTTGAAAAAGACATCGTCATCTATCCCGTGAGAAACAACGAGCTTCAGGAGCCTCTGCTGTTTCCCGAATACGAGGGAAAGGATTTGGAGGGCTATCTGAAGCCTGAAGAGCGCAGCATTGCCGAATGGGTACTTAAAAACAACAGGCAGGCCGGTAAGTCCACCTCTAACTTCCCCGAATCCCACGGTCTGTACATGGCAATCAGAGGTGCGAAAAGCGTGCTTGCGGTGGTTTGCGTGGCTCTTGACAAAGCACGGGGTCCCGAGGGTTTTGAGAAAACCCTCATGGTTACCATTCTTGATGAGTGCGGAATCATCCTCGAAAGCGAATACAACACAAGAGAAAAGCGGGAAATCGAGGAAAAAGCCCGTACTGAAGAGCTTCGCGCCAATCTCCTGCGCTCCATCTCCCATGATTTGCGCACCCCACTCACGGGCATATCCGGAAATGCGGCCCTGCTTATGGAAAACGAGCTCAACGAGGCCACTCGCAAGAGTATTTACAGCGATATTTACGATGATTCGCAGTGGCTGATAAATCTTGTGGAAAACCTGCTCTCCATTACCCGAATTGAAGCCGACGGAAAGCTCGCCAACACACAGCCCGAGCTTGTGGGTGATGTCATCCGCGACGCTTTGGCTCACATCGACCGCAATGGCGAAAAGCATAATATTTCCGTGGAAATAGATAATGACTATCTCATGGCATACATTGATGTCCGTCTGATAATTCAGGTGCTCATCAATCTTGTGAACAACGCAGTTAAGTACACTCCCGAGGGCTCCTGCATCACCGTTTCCGCGGAGGACGCCGGTGACCTCGTACAAATAAGAATTGCCGATGACGGATCGGGAATTCCCCCGGAGTCAAAGGCAAAAATATTCGATATGTTTTATACGGGAAGCAATGCCGGAGGAGACAGCCGCAGAGGTCTCGGCCTCGGTCTCGCCCTTTGCAAAAGCATTGTGCTTGCCCACGGCGGCACAATCTCCGTGTCCGACAACAAGCCCCATGGTGCGGTGTTTACATTTACACTGCCGAAAGCCGAGGTGAAGGAAAATGAATAAACCGCAGATACTTATAGTGGAGGACGACAATGCCGTCGCCAGCCTCATTGCCACCACCCTTGAAACCCAGGACTATCAGTATAAGTGCGCAAAAACGGGTGCCTCCGCCGTTATGGAGGCACTGACCTACAAGCCCGATGTTATGCTTCTCGACCTGGGACTTCCCGACATGGACGGTGTTGAGATAATAAGCAAAATCCGCGCCTGGAGCAATATGCCCATCATTGTTGTCTCCGCAAGGAGTGAGGATTCAGACAAGGTTATGGCCCTGGATGCCGGAGCAGACGACTATCTGACAAAGCCCTTTTCCGTTGACGAGCTGCTGGCAAGACTGCGCGTTGCTCTGCGCCGTGTGAGATATGACAGCCAGCGTCTCAGCGAGGAAGCCAGTGTTTACGAAAACGGCGGTCTTAAAATCGACTACGCCGCAGGCTGTGTTTTCCTCGACGGTGAGGAAATCCACCTCACGCCCATTGAATACAAGCTCGCCTGCCTGCTGGCAAAAAACACGGGCAAGGTGCTGACTCACAACTATATTCTGAAGGAGGTATGGGGAAGCCCCACCGCCTCCGATGTTCAGTCTCTGCGAGTCTATATGGCCATGCTGCGGAAGAAATTAGAGAAGGACCCCGCAAATCCGCAGTATATTCAGACTCACATAGGCATCGGCTACCGTATGCTGCGGCATCAGTAAGGCAGCTCGTGTTGACTTCAAAGTTTCCGTGACACCCCTCTCATCAAAACAAAAAGACCAACCTGACGGTTGGTCTTTTTATTATGGTGCGCGAGGCGGGACTTGAATTAACGGATTTACGTCTAATACAACTAATTTAGTCTAAAAACATTGATTATTTGTCAGAATCATGTGTTTTCGTAACTTTTAGTCCAATCGTTCTTCAGCAGTTTTACCTCTTAAGGGTAAAAATAAGGGTATAGTTTGGTTATCATGATTTCGTCAGGTTGCCGAGATAGCCGATTATGTTGTCGTTTATCTCACCTGTCAGAGCACGGTTATAGTTACAGATGAAGGTTCCTGAGATGAGAATCATCATCGCTTCAGCTTCTTTTTTGCCCACATCTTCGCCGTAAATCGTAACAAGGCATTTTTCCATAATTTCACGCCATTCACGGAACTCAGCCGTTACCATCTCGCCGATTTCCTTGCTGTAGTGGCCGAGAACATATGTCTGAGTGGTTGCATTCGGGCGCAATTCGCCCTCGGGAGCATCGGCAACATAGCGCATGAATTCGTTCATGTATGCCAGGTTCGATTCATAATCCTTTCTGTTATGGGTCATAAACCAGGTCATACAATGCTGAGACATATAGTCCTTTGTGTACTTGACATAGGTCAGTATCAGTTCATCCTTGTTCTCAAAATAGTTGAGAAGCTTAGGGTGCGACATTCCTGCCTCAGCGGCGATATCACGAAGAGAAACCTTGTCAATGGGTTTTGTCTCTATGCAGCGCTGGAAAGCCATGAGGATTTCCAGGCGTACTTTTTCTTTATCAACAATAATAGGCATGGCGGTATTTTAACACAGATTTACCATTCGGTCAACAAAGCTGTTGACAAGCTTTGCACTATGTGATATTTTTAATTTACCAAGTGGTAACTGTTGACCGCATGGTAACCCAAAAAGCACTGATAAACAACACTTTGAAGGGAGAATACATATGGGAATCAATATGAAAGACGAAGCGAAATTCCTGAATGTCCGCATGGACGACAAGACTGCCGCAGCAGTCAAACTTGCCAACCGTCTGGTGCTTGGCGCAACCCTGGCACATGACGGCGACCATTTCTACCAGGCATTCAGATGGAAATACAGAATTCCTCTGCAGCTTTTGGCAATTAACCTTGCCGTATATGTAATGCCTACTATCAGCGAATTCCTTATTAAGAACAAACGTTCCTCCGCAACCGGCCTTGTTATGGCTGAAGGCATCATCACTAGTGCAGCATTCCTAAAGGTGCATATGTGGAAGCCCACCACCGATGTTTGGGGTATCTGGAACTACAACTACTTCAAGCTCAACAAGGGCGTAATGCACGAGGGCAAATTCTATCAGGGTATCAACTGGATTGACTGGGCGCTCCTGTTCATCCTTCCCGTTGCTTCAACTCCTGCATTTATCATTGCAAACAAGAAACGCAAGGAACTCAAGGAAAAGGCAGAAGAAGCATAATATAGCTGTTTTAAGCAGGAGGGGTATATTGCTCCTCCTGTTTGTTACAATTTCGAAGGTGATGTAAATGACGGAAATATCTCTGAAAATACTTGATATGGAGTGCGCCGCCTGCGTTGCAAGGCTTGACAGAGTGATTTCACGCCTGCACGGAGTCAAGAGTGCGCAGGTTAACTTCACAGCATCCTCGGCAAGTATTACATACAATGAAAGCGAAACCGACATTGCCATGATAAGCGCATATATCAAAAAAGCTGGCTTTCGTGTTCCCGTTGAAGAGCAGGATCTGATACCCGATGAAAGCTCGGAGGTGTCTTCGGCAGAGCTCGTTACAAAGCTTCGCGAAGTCCACGGGGTAAAGGATGTATCTGTCTGTGAAAACGGCATCATAACGGTATATCTCTGGCCCGTGGGAGTTGAGTCAAGAGAGCTTGTTCAGGCGTGTCTCAATCTCGGCTATACCGTATCTGCGGGAGAAAACCGTGGCGGTGACGAGGACCAGGAACTGACAAAGAGAATGGACCTTTTGAAAACGCTCATCGAGTCCGCTGCCGGCACGTCACTTCTGATGTTGGAGCTGCATCCTAAGGCACAATTTGCCATTGCTTCGGCTATTCAATTCGGCCCGGGCAGATATTTCTACAAGGGCGCTTTGAGAGATTTGCGAAACAAAACCTTCGGTATGGATACCCTGATATCCCTGTCCTCAACGCTCATATATCTTTACAGTTCGCACATCACATTTACGAGAAAAAGCAACTTCACGCTATATTTCGGCTCCGACGGAGTTCTGCTGTCGCTGATTCTGTTCGGCAAGTATATCGAGCAGATGGCATCGGGAGAGGCAAACGCCTCAATCAGAAAGCTGCTGCATCTTCAGCCAAAAACCGCAATGGTGCTTGAGGGCAATGAGTTTATCGAAAAACCGATTGAGAACATTGTACCTAACGACAAGGTGCTTATACGTGCAGGAGAAAGAGTCCCCGTTGACGGTGTCATTGCGGAAGGCAATTGTTCGATTGACGAATCTATGCTGACGGGCGAAAGTATGCCCGTTGATAAGCAAACAGGCGACCGCGTTATCGGCGGAAGTCTGTGCAGAGCAGGCTCTGTCAATGTGCTTGCGCAGGGTCTGGGAAAGCAGTCTGTTTTGCATCAGATAGTGTCTGCGGTAAGGCGCGCTCAATGTGAAAAGGCACCCGTTCAGAAGTTTGCCGACCGTGTTGCCGGCTGGTTTGTGCCTGCCGTAATAGGCACGGCGGCAGGAGTTTTCGGGCTTTGGTATAAGCTGCTTAAACCGGGCAATCTCGAAAAGGCGCTTTTAACCTGCTGCGATGTCTTGTCTGTTGCCTGCCCCTGCGCACTGGGTCTTGCAACTCCGACTGCGCTTATGGTCGCATCGGGTACCGCAGCCGAAAACGGAATACTATTCAGCTCGGGCAGATTCATCGAAAACGCGCACAAGACGGACACGGTTATTTTCGATAAGACAGGCACAATTACAAAAGGCAATCCCGAGGTAACGGAGCTTATTGTCCTTGACGGCAGGAGCGAAAACGAACTAGTGCGCTTATGTGCCTCGGCAGAAATACTTGCAGACCATCCCGTAGCAAACGCGGTTGTTGAATATGCGAAATCGGCTTTACCGGAGTTTGTGCCCGAAAAGGTTTGTGACTTTGAAAACCATCACGGTCTCGGAATAAGCTGTATAATAAACGGAAAAAAGATGCTCTGCGGAAACAGGAAATTCATGAAAAATAACGGAGCGGATGTTTCCTCTTTGCCAAAGAAAGAAGCGACTGAAATATGTGTTTCCATTGACGGAAAAGCAGTGGGACTCATTTGCGTTGCGGATGTTATAAAGCCCGAAGCGCGCCAGGTTATAAGCAGACTTAAGGAAAGCGGAAAAGATGTATGGCTTGTGACGGGCGACAACGAAAGCACTGCCCGCGCAATAGCTGCACAGGCAGGCATAGAAAATGTTATGTCGGGGGTTCTCCCGACTGAAAAAGCCGATATTATACGCAAGTTCAAGGCCGAGGGCAGAACAATCTGCATGGTGGGCGACGGAATAAACGACACGCCTGCCCTTGCCGGTGCGGACTGCTCCGTTGCCATGGGTAACGGTTCGGATATTGCAATCGAGTCCTCGGGCATTCTTTTGCCCTCGGGCAATCTGGAAAAGCTGCCCGATGTTTTTGAAATATCAAGCCAGACGATGAAAATCGTAAATCAGAATCTTAAGTGGGCGCTGTTTTACAACGCAATAAGTATACCCGTTGCGGCGGCAGGGGTTTTGCATCCGTCTATTTGCGCAACTTCTATGTCGCTCAGCTCAATAGGCGTTCTTATGAATTCGCTGAAGCTGCAAAACTTCGGCAAAAAGGAGCAAAAGAAAAAGTGGAAGAAAAGCTTCTCAAAACCTATGTAAAGGGAATTTACTGCGTGCAATGCCCTGAGATAATCATATCCGCTCTTTTACAAAAGAGGGGCGTAATTGACGCAGATGTGGAGTATTTCAAATCCCTTGTTACTGTTAAATTTGACCCTGCAATCGTTAACGAGGAAGAAATATTTGCAACACTTACCGAGGCGGGATATCCGCCCTTTAACAGAAGACCTTCTGTCGCGGATATGCTAATGGCAAAGCTTTCTCATCTCTTTGACAGATAAAGGCGGTGAAAACAGCTATGGAAACTTATTGCAAAAAGTTAGACGGCATCATTTGTCCCAACTGCACATTTGATATCTCTCAGCGCTTGTCACGGACTGACGGTATAGGACAGGTTAAAACAAGCTATATCAAAAGCGAAATTACCGCTGAATATGACAGTGAGAAAATCAGAGAGCAGGAGATAGATGCCCTTCTCGGCAAGATGGGATTTCCCGTGGGAAAGGGCAGGCAGAATCTGCTGTCGGACTTTATCGGTCTTCTAGTCATTGCAGCGCTCTATTTCATACTCACTTATCTCACGGGCGCTGTTAATGTCCCAACTGCCGCAGAGGGCATGACCATGAAGCTCGTATTTATAACGGGCCTTCTCGGCGGAGTGCATTGCATCGGAATGTGCGGTGGCATTATGCTGACTCAGCACAACGCTCTTGCCTATAACGGCGGCAGACTTATCGGCTATTCGGTGGCAGGCTTCATCTTCGGAGCCGTGGGAAGCTTCATGAGCTTCAGCCTGAACACGAAATGTGCCGTGTTTATAATAGCAGGCGGACTTGTCGTTCTGATCGGACTTCAGATGTGGGGAGTGCCGCTTCTTCGAAAGATTCGCCCGGGGCTCGCATCACCCTGCAGCTTCAGAGGAACACCGTTTGTTATCGGTTTGCTCACAGGTATCATGCCCTGCGGCATGCTGTCATCCATGTGGTTTGTTGCCGCCTCCGCAGGTTCTTCGTTAAAGGGTGCGGAAACAATGCTGGTATTTGGACTGGGAACCTGTGTGTTTATGCTGCTGTTCGGTCTCATCGGTGATGCAGTTACGAGAAAATATAATAAATACATTCTCAAGGCGAGCACGATTCTGATTATCACCATGGGTTTGATGCTTATGGTAAAAGGAATAAAAATGCTGCCGTGAAAAAACTAATATGATAAAAGCTCACATGAAAATACCATGTGAGCTTTTTGGCTGTTTGTGAAAGCATTTTAGCCAAAGCTCAGAATTTTTCTCATATCTAATGCGTAGTTTGTGGAAAAATCTAAACAAAGTGCGGGGTGTTAGGGTCTTCCCTAAAGTTAATTTGCGTTTGTGGGGACAAAACGCGATGTTTGCGCAAGTTGTGCAAGTAGTCTTTGTACGTACAAAGACGTTGCTTGATACATCAAAATCGAATATATAAAAGAGACTCACATGATTTCTTCGTGTGAGTCTTTTTTGACTTTTTTAAAAATTTTTCGTCCAAAGTGCGTATTTCTTCCTTTTAGGGTTATGAGAGGACTTTTAAAGAAGCTGTTAAACACTCGTGCGGCTAACTGGCACGGGTCTGGGCTTAAATGTAACATTCCGTGAACTGGGCAACGTTTTTCATTGATTTGGTCTGATTTTTTCCTTGCTAAGAAGTAGAGAGGAAAATATTGTTCGATTACTAGAAAGGAGGGTAAACATGCCTCGGCTATCAAGAAAAGCAAAACACGAATGGAGTGTGTTTATCGATACGAATACTGGGATGCGTAGATATAACAACCTGTGCAGGAAAACCTGGGGCACCATACTGCTGCATTTACACTGTCAACTTATGCGCATGCGACAAGTAGTATGAAGCACGCCAGTGCGAATCGTATGGACCAATTTATCAAATCTGTTTCTTCATAATAAGGGTAAAAATAAGGGTAAATCCAAAAAGAAAACCCTGTAACCATTGAAGTTACAGGGTTTATTATGGTGCGCGAGGCGGGACTGCGTCAGAAAAACCGATGAGTTGAGCGATGGCGCGGCAAGCCACGCTATCTGCTCTGCATCGGTTCTTCTTCCTTTTCCAAGCAAAGCACGCTTTGCTCGGAGATCTTTTTATCGGGTTCATTCAGAGACACCCCTCTCATCAAAATAAAAAGACCAACCTGACGGTTGGTCTTTTTGTTTTGGTGCGCGAGGCGGGACTTGAACCCGCACGCCCGGAGTGAGCACTAGAACCTGAATCTAGCGAGTCTGCCAATTCCACCACTCGCGCATATTCGGAATGCTTGAATATAATAGCACCTCTTTTTCTCCTTGTCAAGATGCTTTCTTTCTATTGTCTGCAAATTTATCTATCAATTTGCCGCATATGATGTTATAATATTTCAGCACATCTTCTCGGGAGGTTATTTATGAATCGTTCCATGCTGAAAGCTCAGGCAAGAGACCGCATAGCCCACGCAGCTCCCAGGCCTATGCAGGTGGGGCTCGTTTTCACAATAATAATTTTGCTTATCAGTTTTCTTTCCTACAAGCTCGTTCTGGAGGATACCTTCAAGCTCTATATGGAATACATTGATGTGGAGGAAATTCAGACCACCTCATACGCCGAATTCCTTAAGAATTTTGACTACAACGACTTTGACCGCCAGCTTTCAAGGCTTGCTGTCAGCGGCACCGCATCTTTCCTGAACTCGGTGCTTTCCCTCATCACCGTAATAATCATTGCGGGTATGATAATATTCAGTCTCAACACCTTAAGAGGCAAGGACGCATCCTGTTGGAACCTGTTTGACGGCTTCTCCATATTCGGGCGGGTTCTGCTCCTCTATCTCCTTGAGACGGTCTTCATATTCCTGTGGTCACTGCTGTTTTTCATTCCGGGCATCATAGCCTACTACCGTTACAGTCAGGCAATCTTCCTGCTGATAGACCATCCCGAAATGAGTCCCATGGCCTGTATTCGTGAAAGCTCACGCCTCATGTACGGTCACAAGTGGGAGCGTTTTGTGCTTGACCTCAGCTTTATCGGCTGGCTTCTCCTCGTGTATCTGGGCTGCTGCATCGGCTTCGCCTTCAACTTCCCCGTTCTCGGCATGATAGTCGGCATTTTTCTCTTCCCCTTCTATTTCCTCACCATCGCCGGCTACTACCGAACCATCACGGGCGATGACATTCCCAACAATGACGGTTGGGTACCTGAAATATAAAAAACGAACACAAAAAATCCCACCGCAGTGCGGTGGGATTTTTTATCTTTATGCCATTAGTCAGCGCAGTGCTCGCAGTCGTGAACCTGTGCGAACTTCTCGGGATCATATGCAATGCCGTTCTTGTCGTAGTAATCCTTGACAGCGGCCTTGACAGCCTCTTCTGCCAGAACGGAGCAGTGAATCTTGTGGGTGGGCAGACCGTCGAGTGCTTCGACAACTGCCTTGTTGGAGAGCTCCATTGCTTCGTCAAGGGACTTGCCCATGATGAGCTCGGTTGCCATGGAGCTGGTTGCGATTGCGCTGCCGCAGCCGAAGGTATTGAACTTGCAGTCGGTTACGATGCCGTCTTCAACCTTCAGGTACATCTTCATGATGTCGCCGCACTTTGCGTTGCCGACTTCGCCGATGCCTACATTCTGTGCGTCTTCAATCTTACCTACATTGCGGGGATTCTGGAAATGATCCATAACTTTATCGGAATAGAGTGCCATAATTTTTTCCTCCTAATGATATTCTGTCTGTAATTAAATAAGATGCTGGCGCTTGCCGTTTTCCAGGTCTTCCCACACGGGGGAGATGCTGCGGAGGTAAGCGACAACCTCGGGAACGACCTTGATGATATGGTCGATTTCTTCCATGGTATTGTACTCGCCGATGGACAGTCTCAGGGAGCCGTGGGCAACCTCATGAGGCAGGCCGATGGAAAGCAGAACATGGCTGGGATCAAGAGAGCCGCTGGTGCAGGCGGAGCCGGAAGAGGCACATACGCCCTTTGCGTCCAGCAGGAGCAGGAGGCTTTCGCCCTCAATACCCTCAAAGCACATATTTACGGTGCCGGGAACATGATGCTCAAGAGAGCCGTTAATCTTGGAGTGAGGAATCTTGCTCAGCTCTGCAAACAGCTTATCACGCATGGTGATAATCTTGGCTGCGTTTGCTTCCATGTTGTCAACGGATTCCTTCAGAGCTGCCGCAAGAGCGACGATGCCGGGGATATTCTCGGTGCCTGCGCGCTTGCCGCGTTCCTGCTGGCCGCCTTCAATAATATTGAAGAGGGGCAGACCGCGCTTTGCGTAAAGAACACCGACACCCTTGGGTGCGTGGAACTTATGGCCGGACATACTCAACAGGTCGATGCCCATCTCCTTTACATTTACGGGAACATGGCCCATAGCCTGAACAGCGTCGGTGTGGAAGGGAATTCCGTGGGCATGGCAGACCTCGCTGATTTCCTTAATGGGCTGCATGGTGCCGATTTCATTATTGGCGAACATCACGGTGACAAGTGCGGTGTCGGGGCGGATTGCTGCCTCCAGGTCCTCGATGCGGACAACGCCGTCCTCGTGAACATCAAGAAGAGTTACCTCGTAGCCCTGCTTCTCAAGTGCCTTGAGAGTATGCAGAACTGCATGATGCTCAAACTTGGTGGAAATGAGGTGCTTCTTGCCCTTGAGGGCGCCCAGCTTTGCCATGGAAACGATGGCCTGGTTATCTGCCTCGGAGCCGCCGGAGGTGAAGTAAATCTCTCTTGCCTCTGCGCCGATGATGTCGGCAACGGTCTGACGGGCCTCGTCAAGAGCTTCCTTTGCGTTCTGTGCGAAGGAGTAAAGGCTGGAGGGATTGCCGTAGGTGGTGGTGAGGTAAGGCATCATTGCGTCAATTGCAACTTTGCTGACAGCGGTGGTGGCTGCATTATCTGCGTATACGAACATATATTTTCTTCCTTTCGGTATATTATTTTTATTTCCTATCAAATTCATAGGGGATTGTAGCACTTTACAATACAATAGTCAACAGCATTCAGCTATTTTTTCCATTTCGCGCCTGTAATTAAATCCTCAAGACTCACGGTATCTAAATAGGCATTTGTAATGTCGTCCAGCTCCTTCCACATGGGAATGGTCATGCAGGCACCGGAGCGTTCACACTGGATCTCGCCCTCCTTGATGCAGGCAACGGGAGCAAGGTTGTCCTCAATGCAGCGGAGAATTTCGCCCACGGAATACTCCCCGGGCTCCTTATTCAGCCTATATCCGCCCTCTTTGCCTCGGGTGGAATCCACAAGCTCCGCCTTTTTCAGGTTACCCACTATCATCTCAAGATATTTCATGGAAAGCGTAAGTCTCTCCGAAATTGTCTTAAGAGAGATATATCCCTCATCACGATGCTGGGCAAGGTCAAGCATAAAGCGCAGAGCATAGCGGCCTTTACTTGTTACATTCAAGAGCGCACCTCCTAATTCCTATTTATTTTCTGTGAATTAAATATACCACAGTTTTAGTAGGAATTAAAGTCCCCACGGCGATTTTGCTGTGCATAAATTGCACAACAAAATATTGATTTCCCTCTTTACTTTAGCTCGCTAATGTGCTATTATGGCAGCGTGATAAAAAATTAAACTTTTTGGAGGAACAAAAAATGAAACGTATTACTGCATTACTGCTCGCCATCATGATGGTATTTGCACTGTGCGCCTGCGGCGGCAACAGCGGCGAAGATGAAAGCACCAAGACCTTTATTATGGGTATTGACCCCGAGTATCGCCCCTTCAGCTACATGGGCGATGACGGTGAATACACCGGCTTCGACGTTGAAGTATGCAAGGCAGCCTGCGACCTTCTCGGTTGGAACTTCGAAGTATTCGGAGTCAACTGGGACAACAAGCTCATCCAGCTGGATGCAGGCGAATGCGACTGTGTATGGTCCGGCATGACCATTCTGGACTCCATGAAGGACGCCGGCTATGTTCTCTCTGCTCCCTACTTTGACAACTCTCAGGTAATCATCGTCAAGGAAGACTCCGACATCAAGTCCTCCGCCGACCTTAAGGGTAAGACCGTTGCAGTTCAGCTGGGTACCTCCGGTGAAGCCATGCTGGCAGAAGACGGCGATCAGGCAAAGCTTGCAAAGACCTTCAAGGATCTTGTAACCTGCGACAGCTTCCTCAAGTGCTTCACTGAGCTGGGCGGCGGCAGCGTTGATGCAGTTATCGTCGACAAGCCCGTTGCCGATGCATACGCAGCAGAAAACGAAGGCTTCGTAGTTCTTGATGAGCTTCTCGGCACCGAGCAGTACGGCATTGCATTCCGTTCCGGCGATGCAGAGCTCTGCGCACAGATGGAAGACGCAGTTGCACAGCTGGTTGCTAACGGCACCTATGCAAAGATTGCTGCAAACTACCCCGACATCAACCCCGACAACCTCATTTTACTTGCAAAGTAATTTTAGAACTAACAGACATACTTAAGTTCACACCCCGGAAGTGCAAAAGCACTTCCGGGATTGTGCGCTTAATTACCGAGGATAATTTATGACTTTATCGACAATGATTACGAAAATGGGTGAGGGCTTCGGCAATACCTGCCTTATTTTCTTCCTGACTCTGATACTTTCATTGCCTCTCGGCATGGTTTTCTCCCTGCTGAGAATGAGCAAAAGCAAAATAATTTCCAATATAACACGCTTTATTATTTCCGTTTTGCGCGGAACTCCCCTTATGCTGCAGCTTATTGCAGTTACCTACGGCCCCTACTATCTGTTTGATTTCTCCATTTCCAAAAACAAGCTTATCCCCGTAATTATCGCCTTCGGCATAAACTATGCGGCATACTTCGCGGAAATCTACCGCGGTGGCATTGAGTCCATGCCCGTGGGCCAGTACGAAGCAGCGGAGGTTCTGGGCTACTCCAAGCTTCAGACCTTTTTCCGCATAATCCTGCCCCAGGTGATTAAGCGCATTATGCCCAGCATCACCAACGAGGTCGTAACCCTGGTCAAGGACACTTCTCTGGCCTTCACCGTTTCCTATCAGGAAATGTTCACCATCGGCAAACAGATAGCCAACTCCCAGACAAGCTTTATGCCATTCCTTGTTGCCGGTGTATTCTACTACGTTTTCAACGCGCTTGTGGACTTTGTCATGGGCAAGGTCGAGCATCGGCTGGATTATTACAAATAAGGAGGTGCCGATATGAAACTGTTTGAAATGAATCACGTGCAGAAGAGCTTTAATAACGGCACTCTGCATGTTCTCAAGGACATAAGCATTACCGTAAGTGAGGGCGAGGTTGTATCCATCATCGGCCCCTCGGGCAGCGGTAAATCCACCCTGCTCCGCTGCGCAACGCTTTTAGAGACCATGGACAGCGGTGAGCTTATCTATCTCGACGAATATGTTGCAAAGAATGACGATAACGGTCACTCGGTATATGCAGACAAGGCGGTGCTGAAAAAAGCACGCAGTGAGTTCGGTCTTGTGTTCCAGAATTTCAATCTCTTCCCCCACTATTCCGTATTGAAAAACCTCACCGATGCCCAGATTCAGGTTCTGGGGCGCAGCAAGGATGAGGCCGGCAAGCGCGGTATGGAGCTTCTGGAAAAGATGGGACTTGCCGACAAGGCTGACGCCTATCCCTGCCAGCTCTCCGGCGGTCAGCAGCAGCGCGTTGCAATTGCCCGCGCACTTGCCATGGACCCCACGATTCTGTTTTTTGACGAGCCCACCTCCGCCCTTGACCCCGAGCTTACGGGTGAGGTTCTGAAGGTTATAAAGCAGCTTGCCGAGGAGCATATGACCATGGTAATCGTCACTCATGAGATGGCCTTTGCCCGGGCCGTTTCCGACCGCGTCATTTTCATGGACGGCGGTGTCATTGTGGAGCAGGGCAAGCCCGAGGAGGTTCTCGGCAATCCCAAGGCGGAACGCACAAAACAATTCTTAAGGAACTATCAGCAATAATGGATCTACTCTACTACAAGATTAACCCCACAGGTAATATTACTTTAATTGTCGAGACTCCCGTACCCCGGGAGTCTCAAGCTGCTGTTTCAACCACTCTCATGGAGCTTGACGAAGCAGCGGAGCAGGTCGGCTTTATTGAAAAGGCCGACTCTTCCGACGCAGCTCTCCGCCTTCAGATGATGGGCGGCGAATTCTGCGGAAACGCCACCCTATCCGCGGCGGCTCTGGCAAAAATGCTGGAGCTTCCCGGCACAGAGGGTGACGCGGTGACACTTGAAATTTCCGGTGCGGAAAAGCCTCTGACCGTTTTAGTTAAGCAAAACGGTGAGCGTGATTTTTGCGGCACAGTAAGCATGCCTCTTCCGGAATCCTGCTTTACCGCGCAGCTCCGCTTTGAGGATTTCATCTGCGACCTGCCCGTAGTCCGCTTTCATGGTATTTCCCATGTCATCATAGACAGCGAAAGCATACGCAGGTACAACTTCAATGTGCGCCGCGCCGAGGCTGTCATTGAGGACTGGTGCCGTCAGCTGGGCTCCGATGCTTTAGGGCTCATGTTCTGGGACAAGGCAGACGGGCTGCTTAACCCCTATGTATATGTTTCGACTACGGGTACCGCAGTGTGGGAAAGCTCCTGTGCCAGCGGCTCTACGGCAGTTGCCATCTACCTCGCCGTTACAGCGGGGCAAAACAAAAGCGTTTCCCTGCTTCAGCCCGGCGGCCGCATTTCTGTGGAGGTCGATTGCAAACACGGTATCATTTCCGACATAAGGCTCTCCGGCAACGCCAATATCACCTCCCGCTATTCCGTAAGCATTTAAGGCTTGACTTTGCACTGAATATTACATATCATTGGTATGCAAAGGAGGCGACACCATGAAAAAAAGAATAGTCTGTGTGCTTCTGGCAGTCGCCGCACTGTTTACTCTGGGTGCCTGCAGCAGCGGCGGCAGATACAAGGTCGTCAAAACAATATCCGAGCGCGAATACTCCATTGGCTTCAGAAACGGCGACACAACCTATCACTATATTGACGCGGCAATCAAGGAGCTGAACTACGAAGGCACCGTTGACAACCTCGCCAACAAATGGCTCGGCAGCAAAAACGCCGTCAGCTTCTCCAGCGACAGCGATGCCATTTCCCAATTGGGCTACATTGAGCCGAGAGTATTCACCATAGGCGTTGACCTCAACTCCTTCCCCATGTGCTTTAAATCCGGCGACAGCTATGATGGCTTTGATGTCGAGCTTGCCCGCGCAGTATGCAGCAAGTTAGGCTGGCAGCTTCGCATTCAGCCCATAGTTTCAGAGGATGCATATGTGGAGTTAAACTCCGGCAACATCGACTGCGCCTGGGGCGGCGTTGTGCTTAACACCGAAAGTCAGGATTACACAATTCTCGTGAGCTATATGTCCGACGATCTGGTAATCGCCGCAAAGGGCAACGGTAAAAGTATGCTCTCCGGCGGCAGTATGTACATGGGTACTGACCAGATGTATCTGGATGTTTTGAGCGAAAATTCCAAGCTCGAAAGCAAGCTCGATCAGATTACCAGAGTATCCGGCACTCCCACAGATTATTTCGCATATCTTGACAGCGGAGAATGTGACTTTATAATCACCACGCAAAGCGCTGTTGATTACTATAACGGCTTCTGAAGCCGATAATAAAAACCATCGGAAAACCGATTAGGTATAAGGAAGTATTTATTCAATAACAAAACCCGCCGAAGAGGAATTATCCTCTTCGGCGGGTTTTTTGCTCGATAAACCGAAATTAACTATTTCTCCGAGTGTGCCATTCATTCCAAAAAGCAATATATCCGTTTTTTTCAAACATGTCATTGGGTAACACTTTAGGTGAACATGCATTATAAAAAGCTTCAACCAAATCAGCAAATCTGAAAACTTCCGCTTTATACTCTTCAAACGGTATTTGATCTTTCGTTCCGTCTTCAAGTTCTATTTCGATCGTATCGTCTTTGTGCCTGATGGCCCAATCTATTCCTTTGGGACATCCCAAGACAACTACATTGTTCAACTCTTTGTTTGCTATGAGGAAATGGCCGCAGCAAGGAAGCATCTGATTATCTTGACCGATCAAATGCTCTTCCGACAGTGATTTCAAAAGATACAACGCAGTTGAGCTAATCGTTGCATCATATTCCAATTTCACATTTGCAATATGGACAATAGCATGACCATGAAGGCACAAATCTTCCGGGTTATCCTTTGAGCCGTCAATCCAACATAAGTCTGTCGCATCTATAATAAAGCTCATTTAGCATCCCTTTCAATTTCTATTTGTCCTTACTTTTGGCGAGCATCGGATTTTGCCGTACAAATCCATAATCCGAAAATACTCCCCTATACACCCGCAAAGAAACCGATGGTGTGTTTTTATTGTCATTTTACTTTGCCTTGGTTTCAACTTCCTCGGCAAGCTTTGCGACGAAGTCGGAAGCGCTCATTGCGCCCAGGTCAACGCCGCCGCGGGTACGAACGGAGACGGTGCCTGCTTCTGCTTCCTTATCGCCCACGATGAGCATATAAGGAATCTTCTGAAGCTGTGCTTCGCGAATCTTGTAGCCGATTTTCTCATTGCGCAGGTCGGTTTCCACGCGGAAGCCCTTCTTGTCAAGCTCTGCGGCAACGCTCTTTGCATAGTCGGCAGCGCGGTCGGTAATGGGCATTACCTTGACCTGAACGGGAGCAAGCCAGGTGGGGAATGCGCCTGCGAAGTGCTCGGTGATTACGCCGATGAAGCGCTCAACGGAGCCGAATACGACACGGTGGATCATGACAGGAGTATGCTTTTCGCTGTCAGCGCCGATATACTCAAGGTTGAAGCGGCCGGGAAGCTGATAGTCAAGCTGGATGGTTCCGCACTGCCAGGTTCTGCCCAGAGAGTCCTCGATATGGAAGTCGAGCTTGGGGCCGTAGAATGCGCCGTCACCGGGGTTGAGGATGTATTCCTTGCCGATGGAGGTGATTGCGTCAGCCAGTGCGTTTTCTGCCTTTTCCCAGTCCTCGCGGGTGCCGATGTGGTCCTCGGGCATGGTGGACAGCTCAATGGTGTAGGGCAGACCGAATACGGAATAAACCTCGTCAAACAGCTTTGCGATGCGGACAACCTCATCGGTGATCTGATCCTTGGAAAGGAGGATGTGGGCATCGTCCTGAGTGAAGCATCTTACGCGGAACATACCGTGGAGGGCGCCGGAAAGCTCATGGCGGTGTACGCGGCCCAGTTCGCCGTAGCGCAGGGGCAGCTCCTTGTAGGAGTGGGGCTCAAGGTCATATACGAGGATGCTGCCGGGGCAGTTCATGGGTTTGATTGCAAAGTCCTCATCGTCGATGACGGTGGTGTACATATTCTCCTTGTAGTGGTCCCAGTGGCCGGAGGTTTCCCAAAGGGTGCGCTTCATAATCTGGGGAGTGGAGATTTCGAGATAATCCCACTTCTTATGAACCTCGTGCCAATAGTCAAGCAGGGTGTTGCGGAGCACCATGCCCTTAGGCAGGAAGAAGGGGAAGCCGGGTGCCTCATCACGGAAGGCAAACAGACCGAGCTCCTTGCCCAGCTTGCGGTGGTCGCGCTTCTTTGCCTCCTCAATGCGTGCAAGGTATGCGTCCAGCTCGTCCTTCTTCTGGAAGCAGGTGCCGTAAACGCGCTGGAGCTGCTTGTTGTTGGAGTCGCCGCGCCAGTATGCGCCGGTGCAGGAGGTGAGCTTGATGGCGTTGCCCTTTACTCTGCCGGTGGAATCAAGGTGGGGACCTGCGCAGAGGTCGGTGAAGTCGCCCTGCTTGTAGAAGGAAATGACAGCGTCCTCGGGAAGGTCATTGATGAGCTCCACCTTATAGGGCTCCTCACGCTCCTCCATGAACTTGATTGCCTCCTCGCGGGGCAGCTCAAAGCGCTCAAGCTTAAGCTTTTCCTTGCAGATTTTGCGCATCTCCGCCTCAATCTTCTCAAGAATGTCGGGAGTGATGGCAAAGGGTGCGTCAAAGTCATAGTAGAAGCCGTTTTCGATGGCAGGGCCGATGGCCAGCTTTATCTCTGGATAAAGGCGCTTCACGGCCTGGGCCAAAATGTGGCTTGTGGTATGACGGTAGGTGTTCTTAAATTCGGGATTTTCAAAAGTGTACTTGTTCTCGTCCATATTTCTTCTCCTTAATCAAAAACGCCCCTGACCTTATTGGTCAAGGGCGTAAAAAATTACACGGTTCCACCTTGATCAGCAAGTGATGATTGATTCGGCAGGAGAAATCTGCGAGAGATTTTGAGTTCCGAAAAGGCACTTTCCCGCAGGAATACTTTGTGTATTTCAAGGGGAAGTAACGCATTCGGGGCTCAAAATAACCTCAGATTTCCGAAGCAAATCGATCAGCGCTTGCTGCGCTTATCCTACACATAACGCGTGCGAAACGGAAGCGCATTTCCTCGCTTCAGCTCGGGAGTGGTGTCCGATTTTTCTCTGAAAGGGCTTGCAGCCTATGGCCCTTCTCTCTGTGCAGAGCTAAAAATCTTTCTTCTCCGTCAACGCTTTTGACCAAAATATATTATCACCGCAAAACACTTGTGTCAATCAGATTTTCGAGTTTTTTCACGGCTCGCTTTTTTCCGGCTCCGGACTTTGATTCACTCCGTCGGAAAGCGTCTCGTCATTCTTCTCAAAGCTGATGATTCCCTCTGCCTTGAGGTCAAGGATGACAAGGAGGCCTATGGGCAGGGCAAACATACCCAGAGCGCCGCCCAGCTTCAGACCAACCCACAGGCACACCAAGGTTACCAACGGATGCAGTCCCACCTGCTTGCCCACAATGCGCGGCTCCGCATACTCTCGGACAACAATTACGATTACCCACAAAACCGCAAGGCCCACGCCTATGCCGTAGTTGCCCTGAATGAGATTGATTATAGCCCAGGGAGCAAGGACAAGGCCCGAGCCCACAATGGGGAGGATATCAAATACGGCAATGAGAGCTGCTATACGCAGAGGCTTGCCGATGCCTACAATCCACAGACCTATGGCAAGCTCTGCAAAGGTCATGAGCAGAATTATCATGTAGGACTTAAGGTATTTCCCCACGATTGCGCCCAAAGCGCGCTTTGCCACCAGCAGAATCTCACGCACCTTCAGCGGAAGAATCCCCATTACCGTGGTGGCGGCCTTGTCATAGTCAACCGCAAGGAATATGGAGGCAATGACACAAATGACGGTACCCAGCAGGAAGCCGGGCAGCTTGCTGCCCACATCAGATGCCCAGGTCAGAACAGCAACCGAAAAGTTCATAACCGTTCCGCTTATCTGGGACACAATGTCAGGCATGGCATTGTTCACCTTGTCATTTATATTCGGTATAAATCTATCCAGCTTATCAATTATATTATTTCCCAGCTTCTCAATGGCAGGCTGGATTGACTCCACGAAGTAGTCAGGCAGCATGTCTGCAAAGTCAACTATTACAGAGGCTATGCCGGCAACTAACAGTGCCACCAGCGCTACCAGCACAAGATAGCACAGAAGCACCAGCACCACCGAGGCAAAACGGCGGTTAATCCTCGTTCGCTTTGCGATCTTCCTCGCCACCGGCTGCATGGGCATGGCAATGGCCAGGGCGATGAGGAATGGGGTAAGCGGTCCCAGAAGATATTTAATGAACACCACTGCAATCAGCACTATTGCCGCCCAATAGCCGGATTTCAGCAGAAAGCTTTTGTACCTCTCTTCTTTTGTCATATACATCAACTCCAAGGTATAAAAAAGACTATTACAACAGTATTTTTGCCGTAATAGTCTTACTGATACAAATAAATGCACGGGGCGCGCCGGAAATTACGAAAAGCGCTGCCCAAGACTTTTCGTGCCTACATTAAAAGCATAGCACGAGGAAATCATTTCCGTCAATGCCAATATAAAATTTTACAATTTATCAGACATTGAAGCGGAAGAGGGTTACATCACCGTCGTGCATGACATAGTCCTTGCCTTCAGAGCGCACAAGTCCCTTTTCCTTTGCGGAGGTCATGCTTCCGCAGGACTTAAGATCCTCAAAGGCAACGATTTCCGCACGGATGAAGCCGCGCTCAAAGTCGGTATGGATCTTGCCTGCAGCCTGAGGTGCCTTTGTTCCCTTTTTAATCGTCCATGCGCGGCATTCATCGGGGCCACAGGTGAGGAAGGAAATGAGGCCCAGCAGTGCATAGGAGGTCTTAATCATGCGGTCAAGTCCGCTTTCGGACATTCCCAGCTCCTCAAGGAACATATCGCGCTCCTCGGGATCAAGAGCTGCAATCTCTTCCTCAATCTTGGCGCAGATGGGCAGGACCTCCGCATTCTCTGCGGCGGCAATGCTCTGAAGCTGCTTGTAATACTCGTTATTCTCAAAGTCAGCAATGCCTGCCTCATCCATGTTTGCAGCATAGATGATGGGCTTAATGGTAAGCAGGTCGCTGGTGGCGATGAGCTCCATGTCATCGGGGTCACACTCATAGCTGCGCACACTCTTGCCGTCATTGAGATGCTCAAGCAGGCCCTTGAAAACCTCTGCCTCGTGGAGATACTTCTTGTCGCCCTTGGCATTCTTCATTGCCTTTTCAATACGGCGCTCCACCATTTCCATATCTGCCATGATGAGCTCAAGGTCGATGATTTCCACATCGCGCTTGGGATTGGTGCTGCCCTCAACATGGATGACATTTTCATCGTCAAAGCATCTTACCACATGGATGATGGCATCGGTGTTGCGGATGTTGGACAGGAACTTGTTGCCCAGGCCCTCGCCCTTGGAGGCGCCCTTTACAAGACCTGCGATGTCAACGAATTCGATGACAGCAGGGGTGTACTTCTTGGGCTCGTAGATGGAGGCAAGAAAATCAAGGCGCTCGTCGGGAACGGTTACCATGCCCACATTGGGCTCGATGGTGCAGAAGGGATAGTTTGCAGACTCCGCGCCTGCATTGGTGATTGCGTTGAAAAGAGTGGACTTTCCCACATTGGGCAGACCTACTATACCTAATTTCATATCTGTAACCTCGTAGTCAAAGGCAACTCCATGAGTTGCCTTTGTAAATTATTCTTTATCTTCGTCTTCTTTGAGCTTTGTGGGCTCGGAAGCCTCGGGTACGGCTTCATCCCTGATGCCGTCGCCTGCAGCGTTGTCAGCCTTTACAACATAGTCGTCATCGTTGTCAAAGCGGGCAATCTTGCGTGCAGGACGCTCAATGGTGTCGTCACGGTGAGCAGCCTTCTTCGGCTCAATGAATTCTCCGGTTTCACAGAAGTGATGGAAAACCTCGCCCTCCATGCTCTCATGCTCCAGCAGATATTCCGCAACTGCGGCAAGCTGTTCCCTGTGCTGGGAAAGAATTCTTTCGCAATGCTGGGCGGCCTCCTCGAAAATGCGCTTGACTTCCTCGTCAATTATTGCCGCAGTTTCCTCGGAATAGCTCTTGGTGGTACCGAAATCACGGCCGATGAAGATGCTGTGGTCAGAGCTGTCATAGAGAATGGGGCCCAGCTTATCGCTCATACCGTAGCGCATGACCATATTTCTGGCAATGCCGGAGGCATGCTGAATATCGCCGGAGGCGCCGGTGGAAATATCGTCAAGGAAGAGCTTCTCGGCAATTCTGCCGCCCAGGCTCATTACTATATCCTCATACATCTCCGCCTTGGAGGTAAAGCTCTCGAGGTCCTCCTGGGGACGGAAAAGGGTGAAGCCGCCGGCCATGCCGCGGGGAATTATGGTGATGTAATGAACAGGATCGGTATGCTCAAGATACTTGCCCGCAATGGCATGGCCTGCCTCATGATAAGCGGTGAGGCGCTTTGCCTTGTCAGACATCTTTTTACTCTTCTTCTCGGGGCCCATCTCAACCTTGAGTATTGCCTCGTCGCAGTCATCCATGGTGATGAAGCGGTGCTTGCGTCTTACCGCCAGCAGTGCGGCCTCGTTCATGAGGTTTTCAAGGTCAGCGCCGGAGAAACCGGGAGTACCCTTTGCAATGGAGTTGAGGTCAACATCCTCTGCCAAAGGCTTGCCCTTTGAATGAACCTTGAGTATTGCTTCACGCCCCTTAATGTCGGGGAGTCCCACATAGACCTGACGGTCAAAACGGCCGGGACGCAGAAGGGCGTTATCAAGAATATCGGCGCGGTTGGTGGCTGCCATGACAATAACACCCTCGTTGTTGCCGAAGCCGTCCATCTCAACAAGCAGCTGGTTCAGAGTCTGCTCGCGTTCATCGTGGCCGCCGCCGAGACCGGAGCCGCGCTGACGGCCCACGGCATCGATTTCGTCGATAAAGATGATTGCGGGAGCAACCTTCTTTGCCTGGTCAAACAAATCGCGGACACGGCTTGCGCCGACGCCGACATAAAGCTCAACAAAGTCGGAGCCGGAGATTGACAGGAACTGAACGCCTGCCTCACCTGCCACAGCCTTTGCCAGCAGGGTTTTACCTGTTCCCGGAGGGCCTACAAGCAGAACACCCTTGGGGATGCGGGCGCCCATGGTGGTAAAGCTGCGGGGATTCTTAAGGAACTCAACCAGCTCCTGAAGCTCCGCCTTTTCCTCATCGGCACCGGCAACATCGGCAAAGGTTTTCTTTTCCTTTTCCTCACTGCCCAGGCGTGTGCGGGCCTTGCCGAATTTTCCGGCCGCACCTGCTCCGCCGCCGCCGTTCATCTTGTTCATCATAACATACCAGAACAGTAAGATTATGCCGAACATGATGATATAGGGAATTATCATTCCGAACCAGTTGGTTTCGGGCTGGTAAATCTCGTAATCCTTAATGATTCCGTCAGCCTTCTGCTGCTTAACCAAATCGCCCAGGTCGCTGTAGAACAGGGAGAAATTATATATACTGACGGTTTCTTCCTTTGTCTTGCCGTTCTCCTGACGAATCTTCATGGTAAGCTCGTCGGTGGAGCCGTCATACTCAAAGGATTCAACCTTTTCATCCTCGAAAAGCTGAACAACATCAGCGTAGCTCAAATCTTTTCCGTCATCACTGCGAGTCATGGTGAATATTATGCAGACAGCCAGCACCAGCAGCAGGACGTAAAAGCCTATGTCTCTTCCTTTATTTTTCTTGGTATTCAAATAATCACTTCCTTAATCAGTCCATATATATTTCGGGCTTCAGTACGCCGATGTAAGGCAGATTTCGGTAAAACTCATTGTAGTCGAGACCGTAACCCACAACGAATGCGTCGGGTACCGCAAAGCATGAATATCTTGCAGCTACGGGAGCCTGGCGGCGTGAGGGTTTATCCATGAGAGTGGCAATGGTAATGGAGGCCGGCTTTCTCGCGGAAAGATACTGCTCAAGATAGTTCAGGGTTCTTCCCGTATCCAGAATATCCTCTACCATGATAATGTGGCGTCCCTCGATGCTCTCATTCAGGTCCTTCTGAATCTGCACCGCGCCGGTGGAGGTTGTGCCGGCATAGGACTTAACCGCCATGAAATCCACGGAACAGGGAATGCTTACATTGCGCATAAGGTCCGCCATGAACACCCAGCAGCCCTTGAGAACGCCGATGAATATGGGGTTCTTGCCCTCAAAATCTCTTGAGATTTCGGCGCCGAGCTCGGCCACCTTTTCCTTTATCTCCTCTTCCGTAAAGAATACTCTTTCTATATCCTCATTAATCTTTGCCATAATTGTCCCCCGTACAATCATTTTTGATAATTTCTATTCTCAACACGGTGTCACCGGGCTTTGCCTCGCAGCGTTGGGCAACCCCGAAGCCGTAAACGGCAATGACACCCTCGCCGTCACGGATGACGGGAGTTAAATTCCGCACATGCTGCGGATGCTTTTTTTCCGAAAAAAGCTCTTTCAGGCTTTTTGTACAGCCTCTGTAGGACAGCCTTATCCTATCCCCCTCACGGCGGGATGTAAGGGATATCTTACCACAAATATTCCTGTAATTAAAGTCAAATTTATTAAATGCTTTAAATACTTCCGTGCAGTTTTCAATAAGCTGCGTTTTTACGGTTAAGCCGGCCTCGGAAATATAAATTTCGCCGTTTTCCGAAAGCTCCCTGTCGGTGATTTTCCCCTCTTCGGCACCGAAGTAAAGTCTTCCGCTGTCACGGGTAATCCTCATGCCCGGTACATCCGCATAGGCAAGCTCCGTGCCATCTAACAGGGCATACACCGCATCGCAATGCTGCATGGAAAGGGCATTGCCGCAAAGGCCTCGGAAAACACGCACGGCCACCGGCTTCGGCAGCATTTTCAGCTCCGCAACGGAAAGTGATTTTTCTACCTCGTGCTCTGCCAAAAAGCTCTGTGCCATGTCCATAAGGCACTCTTCATCCTCACGCAGACTCACGGAGGCACGCATCACGGCCCCGGAGAAGGAGGGATTAAGCTCCTTAAGCACGGGCATCACCTTATGTCTTAATACATTCCGCGTATAGTCATCGGAGGCATTGCTGCTGTCCTCCACATGGGGCAGCTTATTATCTACGAGATATTTCTCAATCTCGTCCCTCGTTGTGAAAATCAGCGGTCTGATTATATTTCCGCGCACAGGAGGTATGCCGGAAAGGCCCTTTGTCCCACTGCCTCGGCAGAGATTCAGCAGTACGGTTTCCGCATTGTCATCCGCATTGTGAGCCGTGGCAATTTTATTGCAGGACAGCTTCTCCGCCGCCTCATTTAAAAAGGCATAGCGCATTTCTCTTGCGGCTTCCTCAATGCTGCGGCGGTTTTTTTCCGCCTCACCTGCCACATCTCCGCTTCCGCAGAGAAAAGGAATACCTCTTTCCCTGCACTGCGCCTCGGCAAAGGCCGCATCCCGGTCTGCCTCATCGCCCCGCAGGCGGTGGTTAAAGTGGGCGGCACAGACGCGTATGCCCAGCTTTTCTTCATTTTCCCAAAGGCTGTTAAGCAGGCACATGGAGTCGGCTCCGCCGGACAGGGCAATCAGCACTCTGTCCCCCTTTGAAAGCATATCAAATTTTTCTGCTGCCTCAATTATAGTCATTTTCACTGGCACCGCTGTAATTTGCAAAGGTGGTGAAGTCGGGCAGCCAACGCAGGTCAACGGTACCCGTTCTGCCCTTTCTGTTCTTCAGCACAAGAGCCTCGGCGTGAGTCTGGTCACCCTCCTCGGGATGATAGTAGGCATCACGGTAAAGTCCGATGACCACATCGGCGTCCTGCTCGATTGCGCCGGATTCACGCAGGTCGGAAAGCTGCGGACGCTTATTGGGACGGCTTTCGTTGGCGCGGCTGAGCTGGCTCAGGCAGATGACGGGAACATTGAGCTCCTTGGCCATAATCTTCAGCATACGGCTCATATCGGAAACCACCTGCTGGCGGTTTTCATTGGCATAGCTGCGGGACTCGCCGCCTGCGGATTGCATGAGCTGGAGGTAGTCGATGACCACAAGACCTAAATTGCCGATTCTGCGGCACTGTGCGTTCATATCCGAAACGGAGAGCATGGGGTTATCGTCAATGCGCATATCCGTTACGGACAAATCCTGCGCCGCGTCGATAATAAGGCCCCACTCATCCTTTGTGAGCTTACCTGTGAGCATATTCTGGGAGGAGACTCTCGCCTCGCCTGCGATAATGCGGCTTACAAGCTGCTCACGGCTCATTTCCAGTGAGAACACCGCCACGGTCTTGTCCGTGTTCTTCGCCACATGGGATGCGATATTCAGGGCGATACTTGTCTTGCCCATACCGGGACGCGCCGCCACAAGAATGAGCTCGCCCTTATTCAGGCCCAGAATAGTACGGTCAAGGTCGTCAAGACCCGTGGAAAGACCGGGTATCTTCTGCCCGGATTCCGCCGCCGCATTCATATTGTCGCAGACATTCTGAACAACGGTGGCAACGGGCAGGAGTCCGCCCACATTTCTTCCCTGACGGAGAGCGTAAATCTTACGCTCCGCGGCCTCGAGAATGACCTCCGCCTCGCCGCTTCCCTCATAAACCAGCTTACTGATTTCATCGGCAGCGGCACCGAGATTGCGCAGCAGTGCTCTGTCACGGACAATTGCCGCGTATTCCAGCACATTTGCCGCTGTGGGCGTAACGCGCATGAGCTCGGCTATATACTCCGGACTGTTGTCCCGATATACGCCGCGCACCTTCATCTGATCTAAAACCGTTACCGGGTCAATGGTCTGACCGTAGGAGAACATGGAATATATTGTATCGAATATATCCCTGTTCTGGGGTGTATAAAATTCCGCGCCCTTGACTTTCTCAATGACATCGGGAATACAGCGGATATCAATGAGCATGGCTCCGATGACCGCCTGCTCGGCGCTTACGGAGTTGGGTACCTGTTTTCCTAACAGCTCTTCCATGTTAAATCACCAAATTCTGAAAATTATCCCTCGATTACCTGGAGGTGGATTGTGCCGGAAATTTCGTAGCCCAGCTTTGCCTTGACCTCGTAGGCGCCGTAGGTCTTAATAGGCTCTGCCTGGACGATTTTGTTCTTCTCAATCTCAATGCCGTGCTGCTCCTTGAGGGCAGCGGAAATTTCCTGGGATGTGACGGCGCCGAAGAGCTTGCCGCCGTTGCCCGCCTTGGCACGGATGGTAACCATGACCTCGCCCAGCTTCTTTGCGTTTTCCATTGCCAGCTCCTTTTCCCGGGCGATCTGGGCGGCCTTGGCCTTTTCCTTCAGCTTCATGGCGTTAATATTATCTGCGGTTGCCTCACTGGCAAGCTTACGGGGCAGGAGGTAGTTGCGGGCGTAGCCGTCGGATACCTCTTTCATTTCACCTTTCTTGCCCTGACCTTTTACATCAACATTGAAAATAACCTTCATTTTATGTTCTTTCCTTTCTGTTATTAAGCATCAAAATATTCATCAATTGCGGATTTCAGAGCATCAAGGGCGGTCTTAAGCTCTGTATCCTTAAGCTGTGCCGCCGCAGAGGCTCGGTTGCCGCCGCCGCCCAGCTTTTCCATAATAAGCTGTACATTCACTTCGCCTATGCTTCTTGCGGACACGAACACATCTCCTCCGTCAAGGGGATATATGACCATAGAGGCCTCAACACCCGAGATTTCCAGAAGCTCGTCCGCCGCTTGTGCCGCAACAATTCTGTTCTGCGGCGTTTCAGGGGAAGCAATGGCGATATTGCGGTAGATTCCCGCCTTCTGCATGATTTTATATCTGGCAACGCTCTGCTCCACATTGCTCTGGAGCAGCTTTTTGACCTCCGTGGTATCTGCGCCGCAGCGACGGAGCACCGCTGCCGCGTCAAAGGTGCGGTCACCTGTGCGCATGGAGAAGCTCTTGGTATCAAGCACGATGCCTGCAAGAATAGCCTCTGCCTCGCAGCGCAGGAGCTTTTTGCCCTCCATGACGACCTCGACAACCTCTGTGAGAAGCTCACAGGCAGATGAGGCATAGGGCTCAACAAAGCTCAAATCTGCCTTTTCAATATAGGTGGCGGCTCTGCGGTGGTGGTCAACCACAGCCACCTTATTGCAGGACTGCAGAAGGCCGATATCCTCCACCTGCTCGGGACGGTTGGTATCCACCACCACAAGCAGTGTGCGCCCGTCAGCCGCCAGCATCGCCTCCTGGGGCGTGATAAAGGCGTGCTGATATTCCGGGGTTTCCTTCAGCTTTTTAATAAGGGGCTTTGCGGCGCTTTTCTCCGTATCTGCCACAATATGGGCAGGTATTCCGAATTTTTTCGCAATGGCGCATACCGCCACCGAGGCGCCGATGCTGTCCATGTCGCTGTAGCGGTGGCCCATGACAAGGACTCGGGAGGCGTCCTTAACGAGGACGGCAATGGCATTTGCCATGACTCTGGATTTTACCTTGGTGCGGGTTTCAATCTCTCCTGCCTTGCCGCCGAAGAATTCAAAGTTGAAGCGGTTTTTGACCACCGCCTGATCGCCGCCTCTTGACAGCGCCATTTCAACACTCAGCTCCGCGAACTGTAGGGTTTCGGTGAAATCTGCGGCATCGCGTCCGATGCCTATACTCAAGGTGGCGTGAATTCCGCTGGGGCTCACCACCTGATGAGCCTCCTCAAGAATGCTGAATTTGCCCTCCAGCACGTTCTTCATGTGGCGCTCCTCAAAGATGAACATATAGCGGTCACGGTCAAAGCGACGGAGCACGCCGTGCTTATCCTCGCACCACTGCTGGAGCTTTTCGCCTATCTCGTCGCGCAGGTCGTTTCTTATGCGCTCGGGCTGATTTTTCATCAGCTCCTCGAAGTTATCTATTACGAATATGGCCGCCACGGGATGAGATGCTTCATATTCTCTGCGCAGCTCGTCATACTCGGTGATATCTGTCCAGTAGGCAATACCCATAAGGGTACGGTTGCCGCCTTCCTCGTTTCCGGGGCGGACGATATTGCCGTAAATCTGATATTTTCTGCCGCCCACATCCATAATATCAGGGCACTGGCTCTTTCCCTCTACCAGCCATTTGCCGGAGAATTCGGGGATAAGCTCCGCCACGCTGGTATCGGTATGGCTGGCCTGCTCTCCGCAGATGGTAAAGAATTTTTCGTTGCCCCATATGATGCGTGAGTCGTCAAGACGGAAAACAACAATGGGCAGCGGAAAGTTCATCAGCGTATGGTTTTTCGCACTCTCCGTATCATAGGTCACGGAGTCGATATACGCCTTCAAAGCTCTTCCCTTGCGTCTGCGGCTTATGTATGAATAAATCAGCAGAGCGAGAATGGCAACACCCTCTGCCGCCGCAAGATAAAGGTTATATTCCGTCTTTATCAGCAGTGTGGCAGCGGCAAAAACCAGAAGGAAAAACATATACGGTCTTGTATTCGGTTCAAGCAGTCTCTGTGTCTTCTTTTTATTCACAGTGTACCCTCCCGATGAAAAGGTGTAGTTGCAGTTATAGAGATAGTTATAGATAGTAATTAGTATAGCAAAATTTATAGCTTATTACAACACATAAATCCCGATTCTCCGCACAAAATTACTCTGACAGGAGGTTTTACTTATGAAAGCAGTAATTATGGCAGGCGGAGAAGGCACACGGCTCAAGCCCGTCTCCGGCGACACTCCGAAGCCCCTTGTTTCTCTCTGCGGCAGGCCCGTCATGGAGCATATCGTTCTTCTTCTGAAAAAGCACGGCATTACGGACATCTGCTGCACGCTGAAATACCGCCCGGAGGAAATTGAAAGCTATTTCGGTAAGGGCGAAAGCTTAGGCGTTTCCATGCAATATCGCATTGAGGCTGATGCTCTCGGCACCGCAGGCGGTGTTAAAAACTGCGAGGACTTTTACGGCGATGAGGATTTCCTCGTCATCAGCGGCGATGCCATCTGCGATTTTGATTTATCGGATTTCATCAGGCAGCACGAAAAGCGGCGCCCTGCCGTTTCCCTTGCCCTGTATCCCCATCCGGAGCCTCTGCGCTACGGTCTTGCCCTCTGCGACAGGGACAGCTGTGTACACAGCTTTATCGAAAAGCCGGATTGGAGCAGAGTTGTCACAAACCTTGTGAATACGGGCATTTATATCATTTCCCCCAGGGCCATGAGAAATGTGCCCGTGGGAAAGGTTTTTGATTTTGCCAAGGACCTGTTTCCCCTTCTGCTTGAGAAAAACGAAAAGCTCTTCGGCTATGTTGCCGACGGCTACTGGTGTGACATCGGAACGCCGAAAAGCTATTATCAATGCTGTGTGGATGCTCTTGAGGGCAGGCTTGGCATTGAAAAATGCGGAGGCTTTGAAGCAGCGCCTCAAGAGACGGTTCGGGAAAATGAGGAGGGCGGCGGTGAGCGCGTCATATGCCGCGACAGGGCTCGCCTCATGGACTCCGTCTCCGCAGTGTTCATGGATATGGGCGCGGATTTTTCAGACGGTATTCATCTGAAGGGGACGGACTTCGAGCTATCGGTATCCCCCTTTCCCAGCACCGCGGCTCTGTGCATCCGCGCCAGCGCCAACGATGCAGAGCTTGCCCGAGAGCTTTCCGCCTCGGCGGCATCTCTGATAAGAGAGCTTGAAAAGCGGCTTGATATGTAAAACGACATGAGGTATAATTTCCTCAAACAACATTGAGGAGGTTATCCCATGGATATTGAGAAAACCATAGAAAATCTTAAGGCACGCCATTTTTCCGTAAGCCGCTTTGCCACCAAGGAGGATGCCGCCCGTTACCTTTGCGGCGAGATAAAAAACACCACCGTTGGCATCGGCGGCTGTAAGACCGCTGACCAGATGGGACTTTATGAGCTCCTGCAGGATCAGGGCAACGAGGTATTCTGGCACTGGAGGCAGCAGGGCTGGGATGTGCTGGAAAAGGAGAACGCCGCCGAGGTATTTATCTCCTCCGCAAACGCAATTTCCCAGGACGGTCAGATAATAAATATCGACGGCCGCGGCAACCGTCTGGCCGGTCTCGTTTTCGGCAAAAAGCGGGTTTACATCGTGGCAGGCACCAACAAAATCTGCTCTGATTTTGAGTCCGCGGTTTACCGCGCACGCAACACCGCCGCCGTGCAGAATGTAAAGCGCTTTGACTGCAAAACACCCTGCAAATTTGACGACAAATGCCATGACTGCAAAAGTCCCGACCGCAAGTGCAACGCCATGCTGGTGCTTTGGGGGCCCATGATGGATATGCAGAAGATGGAGGTCGTTCTCATCGACGAGGAGCTGGGAATGTGATTAAGAGAAGCAGCGAACACAAAATCGAGCTTGCCGAGAAAGTATTCGGCGAGGAAGGTCATGTGATATTCAAGCGCATCATCGAAGCGCCCGAAGAGCTTTACGGCAAGGGCCGCGTTTTCTCCGTTGTAACTCTGGAAAAAGACTGCGGTCTCGGCTATCACATGCACAAGGGCGACGGCGAATACTACTATGCGCTCTCGGGTGAAGCGGAATATAACGATAACGGACACATCACCACTCTTAAAGCAGGCGACACCGCATTCTGTCCCGACGGAGAGGGCCACGCAATAGTAAATCACAGCGACGAGCCCTTCGTTTTCATTGCGCTCATTGTGTATAACTGAAAAATCACCACCCTCTTGGGAAGAGGGTGGTGATTTTTTATTCTACTTGAAATCGTGTGCGTTCTGAAGAACCATTTCCTTGACCTTCAGCAGTCTTACCTTGGTGGCGTTTTCGTTTTCCTCCAGCTTCATGGAGATATACTTGATGTTCTCCTCAAGCTCGGGAATCATGACATACTCAAGAGCATTAACTCTGCGGCGGGTCTTCTCAATTTCCTCCGCAAGCAGCTGCATGGTCTTTTCAACCTGTGCCAGCTCCAGCATATCCTGAAAAACCTTTGCCAGCGCATCCAGCGCATCGTCAAGCTCACCGCTGGTCTGGGCAAAGCCGTAGGGGTAAATTTCACTGGGGTCGTTGTTCTTGGTGCGGAAGGAATACTCGGGCACGTTGACGCTCATGATGTTTTTAAACTTCATATCAAGCTCAACACTCTGGCGGGGGTATAGCAGTGCCTGCTCCAGCATTTCCGGTGACATGACGGAGCTTGCCACCTGCTGGGCAGCAAAGGCATTGGTAAGTCCCTCCTCAACTCGCTCACGCAGTTCCTTATTTACGCGCACAATCTCCAGAAACCGGCGCATCAGCTCATCGCGCTTGTCTTTCATCAGCTTGTGACCGCGGCGGGCGGTTTTAAGCCTGCCCTTGAGCTGCTTCAGCACCATTCTGGTGGGGGTAATTGTGGTGCTTGCCAAATTCCTTCCCCCTTACTTCATGTACTTTTCAATAAGCTCGGGCTTGATTCTCTTCAGCTCGGCTCTGGGCAGGAGCTTCAGCAGATCCCAACCCAAGTCAAGAGTTTCCTCGATGCTGCGGTTGGTGTCGTTGCCCTGATTTACATAGCGCTTTTCAAACTCGTCGGCAAACTTTGCAAACTGCTTGTCGTCATCAGAAAGTGCTGCCTCGCCCAGAATGGTCATGAGCTCCTTTGCGTCCTTGCCGCGGGAATATGCTGCGAAAAGCTGGTTCATGGTGCCGGAGTGGTCCTCACGGGTTTTGCCTGCACCGATACCCTTATCCTTCAGACGGCTCAGGGAAGGCAGAACGTCAACGGGGGGCATAATGCCCTTGCGATACAGGTCGCGGCTGAGGATAATCTGACCCTCGGTGATGTAGCCCGTAAGGTCGGGAATGGGATGGGTCTTATCGTCCTCGGGCATGGTCAGAATGGGAATCATGGTGATGGAGCCCTTCTTTCCCAGACGGCGACCGGCGCGTTCATACATGGTTGCCAGGTCAGTGTACAGATAGCCGGGATAGCCGCGGCGGCCGGGAACTTCCTTCTTTGCCGCGGAAACCTCACGGAGTGCTTCTGCATAGTTGGTGATGTCGGTGATGATGACCAGAACCTGCATATCCTTCTCGAAGGCAAGATACTCGGCAGCGGTGAGAGCCATACGGGGAGTTGCGATACGCTCTACTGCAGGATCGTTTGCCAGATTGGAGAAAACAACGGTACGGTCAATGGCGCCGGTGCGCTTAAAGTCATTGATGAAGTATTCGCTTTCCTCGAAGGTGATACCCACGGCGGCAAATACAACAGCGAAGCTTTCACCGTCGCCCAGGACCTTTGCCTGACGGGCAATCTGAGCAGCCAGTGCTGCATGGGGCAGACCCGACGCGGAGAATATAGGAAGCTTCTGACCTCTTACCAGAGTGTTCAGACCGTCGATGGTGGAAACACCGGTCTGAATGAACTCTGCGGGGTATGCACGGGCGGCGGGGTTCATGGGAAGGCCGTTAATGTCACGGTGCTCCTCAGCAAGGATTTCGGGGCCGCCGTCAATGGGCTTGCCCATGCCGTTGAACACACGGCCCAGCATATCCTCGGAAACAGCCAGCTCCAGAGGATGGCCCAGGAAGCGAACCTTGGTGTTTGCAACGTTGATGCCCTGTGCAGAGTCAAAAAGCTGAACAACGGCCTTGTCGCCTTCAACCTCAAGCACCTTGCCCAAACGGGTCTCACCGTTGGGCAGCTCGATTTCTGCCAGCTCATCATAGGTAACGCCGTCAACCTGAACGACCGCCATCAGAGGATTCGCAACTTCTCTTATAGTTTTAAAATTCTTAATCATGCATCCTCACCTCCGGCAATAACTGCGTCAATTTCCTTCTTCATATCAGCAACGATTGCTGCAAACTCAGCCTCGTACTTATCGGGAGCAATCATCTTTGCACGGCCGATTTTCTCACGTGCGGAGATAGTGAAGATGCCCTTCATCTCAGCGCCTTTTTCAAGTGCTGCACGGCCCATTTCATCAAACTTGAGAATCATGTCAAGGAGCTTGAACTGCTTGCCGTAGGAGGAGTATGCATCCTCATCAACGAAGGCATTCTGCTGCAGGAAGTCCTCACGAATCATCTTTGCGGTTTCCATGGTGAGGCGGTCATCTGCGCTCAGTGCGTCCTGGCCGACAAGGCGGACGATTTCCTGAAGCTCGTTTTCCTCCTGCAGGATGTGCATAGCCTTGTCGCGGTTTGCCATGTAGGCAGGGCCGAACTCCTTATTGTACCATGATGCCAGAGTATCAACGTACAGGGAGTAAGAGGTCAGCCAGTTGATTGCGGGGAAGTGGCGTGCATATGCAAGGCTGGAATCCAGTGCCCAGAAGACCTTGACAATACGCATGGTTGCCTGGGAAACAGGCTCGGAAATATCGCCGCCCGGAGGTGAAACTGCACCTATGGCGGTGACGGAGCCCTTGCGTTCGTCGGAGCCCAGACACTCTACGCAGCCGGCTCTTTCGTAGAACTGTGCGATACGGGAGGCCAGATATGCGGGGTAGCCCTCTTCGCCGGGCATTTCCTCCAGACGTCCGGACATCTCACGGAGAGCCTCTGCCCAGCGGGAGGTGGAGTCTGCGAGAACTGCTACGTCATAGCCCATATCGCGGAAGTACTCTGCGATGGTGATGCCGGTGTAGATGGAAGCCTCACGGGCTGCAACGGGCATATCGGAGGTGTTTGCAATAAGAACGGTTCTCTTCATGAGGGGCTCGCCGTTGCGGGGGTCGGTAAGCTCGGGGAACTCCATGAGAACGTCGGTCATTTCGTTGCCGCGTTCGCCGCAGCCGATGTAAACAACGATGTCAACGTCGGACCACTTCGCCAGCTGGTGCTGAACAACGGTCTTGCCGGAGCCGAAGGGGCCGGGGACTGCTGCGGTGCCGCCCTTGGCAATGGGGAACAGAGTGTCAATGATGCGCTGGCCGGAGTTCATGGGACGGCCGGGCATGAATTTCCTTGTATAGGGGCGGTTGATACGAACGGGCCACTTCTGCATCATGGTCAGCTCGAGCTTTTCTCCCTTGTCGTTTTCCAAAACCGCAACGGTCTCGGTAACGGTGAAGCTGCCTGCCTTGATTTCGATAACGGTGCCGCTCTCGGTTGGAGGCACCATGATTTTATGGCATATTGCGGTGGTTTCCTGAACAGTACCCAGCACATCGCCGCCAACCAGCTTATCGCCCACCTTTGCAACGGGGACAAAGTCCCACTTCTTGCTGCGGTTCAGTGCGGGAACGTCAACGCCGCGGGTGATAACAGAGCCTGCAAGCTCACGGATTTCGGGCAGAGGGCGCTGGATGCCGTCATAGATGTTCTCCAGCATACCGGGTCCCAGTTCGACAGACATGGGCATTCCGGTGGATTCAACAACGGCGCCGGGTCCCAGACCGGAGGTCTCTTCGTAAACCTGTATTGATGCGCTGTCGCCGGTCATCTGAAGAATTTCGCCGATAAGACGCTGCTTGCCGACTCTTACAACGTCAGCAACGTTTGCATCCTCAAGGCCTTCTGCAACGACCAGCGGACCGGATACTTTTAATATAGTTCCGCTCATATAGCTACCTGACTTTCTTAATTATTTTCAAGAATGTTCGTGCCTACCGCACGTTCAACGGCCTCATTCAGTGCCGTCAGTCCCAGTCCCAAAGAGCCTTCTCTGCCCGGAATCAGAATGATTGCCGGGGTGGGACTGTCCTTAGATTTATCTATTTCCGCCTTGAGGGGCTCCGCCAGATTTTCTTCCAGATAAATGATGGCGTAATCCTCGCTCTCGCGGGTGACGGAGCGGAGTGTCTTTTTTGCCTCCGCAGGATCGGATACGGGAAACGCGTCCAGTCCCAGAGCCTTGAAGCCCATGACCGTTTCGTGTCCGCCGATTACAGCAATTTTAAGCATAGAAATCACGCAGCCTTTCACGGATTGTATCGGGTGCGATATTTGCCTTGAGGCCGGTGAGAATCATGCGCACCGCGGTGAGTTCAGATTCAAAGGCCGCAAGATAAGCAACCACGGGAGCTTCACCGTAGGACACAAGCTTTGCACCCTTGAGATAGCTCATAACCGCGTTGTCGCAGGCCAGCTCGAAGGCGGTCATTCTTCCGCCGCTCACGGCTCCGGCACCCTTTGCCGCCGCATCCTTCAGCTTTGTTACGGAAAACAGCGAGGCAATTGCCTCGGGAGTGTTCAGCACGGCAATGCGCTCGGTGTAGATGCTGCCGCCGGGAATGAGTGCACCCCGCATGAAGTCCGCATTCTTGCCCATTCGCAGGCAGCGCACAATGCTCTTGAGATTTGCACAGTCGATAAGCAGTTCAACGTAGCCCTTTATGAACTTACTGTTCAGAGCCTTTGCCGTCTCAGTGAGTTCCCCGTAGCAGGCCTTGTCCAGAATGAAATCGGCAAGCTGCGGATTTTCACTGCGGTTGAGAACGCGTTTTGCGTCCATCATTGCCTTTGCCAGCACATCGGGGCAGAAAATGAAGTTTTCCTCCCGGTATGCGGTGGCAATTTTCTCGGGGCTCATGCGCCCCGCGCAGCTTAACAGGTCAAATCTCTCGCTGTTCATTGCCTCGGCCTTAATAAGCACCTTGGCGTTGTGGTAATCATACTTTATGCGGAAAATATCCGCTATTTCCTTATCCGGCAGCATATTGGCGATATCCTTCAGCATAACTCTTCTGCGTGTATTCAGAGCTTCGGATATTTCGCTGACGCTCATGCCGGACATATCCTCGTAGCCGCATTCGCAAAGCTGCTTTGCCGCTTCCTCGAAGCTTCCCGCGTCAAGAAGTCTTGACGCCTTCTCGGCGGTGAGCATTTTTGCCTCTTTGGCTCTCAAATGTGCGGACAGAAACAGATATTTTTCCCTTTCGCACTTTTTTTCAGACAATTCCTAACCTCCCTTTCATGGGATTCAAGCGCCGCTTATTCAAACAGCACAGCTGCCACATCGGCGGCTGCTCTGTCGCGCTGCATATCAACCAGAGTATCTATGCTGCAGTTAACCTCAATGCCGCCCTGCTTCAGGACGAAGCCGCCCTTAATATCACGGGTCTCATCGGCAACAACCAGCATGGCATCCCTGCCCTCTGCCTTCAGCAGTTCATTTGCGGCAGCCGCCACGGCTTTGCCCACGGCAGCCTTATCCTGCTCGTTGAAAACCAGCTCCTCCTGACCGTTGGAGGAGGCATCCTTTGCAAGGACTGCAAGGAGCTTTACATAGTCATCACGGGGAATGTCAGCCAGCATTTCCTTTGCCTTGCAGAAAACCTTGGAAATCTGCTCCTGCTTCGCAGCAAGAATGCTCTTTCTGGCTTCCATCTCCGCATTGCGGACTTTGTTGTCCACCAGTGCTTCGCATTCCTTCGTGCCCGCTCTGATTTTTTCCCAGTATTTATCCTGAGCCAGCTTGTTTTCCTTCTCCAGGATTGCGGCGACTTCCGCCTCGGCCCTGGCGATGATTTCATCAGCCTGTGCTTTGGCCTCGTTTTCGATACGAGCGATAATTTTTTCAGTACCTTTCATATAAAGTCCCGCCTTCTTGTCAATTTTCTTCTTAATCAGATGAAGAGGAGCATCATCATGGATGCCAGCAGAGACAGAATGGCGTAGAATTCAACGATTATGCAGAGAATCATGCCCTTTGCCCAGTGGTCGGGGTTCTTTGCAAGCAGGTTAACGGAGGATGCAGCGACCTTGCCCTGACCCATTGCGGAAACCAGACCGCCGATGGCGATGGGCATACAGGCTGCAAAGTAACGGCAGCCGTCAACAAAGCTCAGATTCAGTGCAGTGCCGTCCAGAAGGCCCATCTGCATGATTGCAACGAAGAAAACAACCAGACCGTAGAGGCCCTGAGTGCCGGGGATAACCTGAAGTACCATTGCCTTACCGAACTTTTCAGGTTCTTCGGTGATAAGGCCTGCGCCTGCTTCACCGGCAATGCCGGTACCGATTGCGGAGCCGGCACATGCCATGCATGCTGCCAGACCTGCGCCGAGAAGGCCGATTGCAAGGCCAGAATGTGCAAATAAGAATTCCATTGTATTTCCTCCTGTTTATTTTACTACATCATAGTATTTTGTTTTGACTTTAATGGGACGGAAGGGCTTGCCGCCGTCCTTGTAGAACTTGCCGAAGTATTCAAGGCACTGCAGACGCAGGTCATGCACGTAGCAGCCCAGAAGGTTCAGGCCGAAGTTCAGAGTGTGACCTATGAGGAAGATCACGATGAAGAACACAAGGTTGTGTGCGATACCGCCGATGGTGTTGAAAACCATACCGATGACGGAGCCTGCCAGCATCAGTGCCATGATACGTGCATAGGACAGAATATCGCCGAACCAGCCGGTTACCTGATTGTAAATCGTTCCGAAGAGGCTAGTAACCTTTCCGAAGCCCTTTGCGCCCCGTGTACCGCCGTACAGAACACCCACGCAGCCGACAATCAGAATCACCTTGCTGAAGGTTCCCTTTACGAGAACGACCAGCAGAATGCCCACAAGGGTAATCCACAGAACGCCCTCTTCCCAGAAGGCATCGGCATATTCGCCTCGCTTGCATTTTTCCACGGCATTTATCACCATACCGGTGTTCAGATGGATAACACCCAGAACCATAGCGCCGATGAGAACCATCATGCTGTCAGTCATGGGATTGAACAGTGCGGGAAGCACACCCCATCCCTCGGGCTTATCGAGAATCTGGCCCACGACCTCAAGGGCATTGCCGAAGAAGCCGCCGGTCAGCGCGCCGCAGACGAAGGTTGCGATGCCGCCGTAAAGAAGCAGCTGGCAGAAGGAAAGCGTTCCTTCCTTGGGCTTTATCTTCTTCAGCGCCACAACTGCCGCAATAATCATCAGCAGTCCGTAGCCCATGTCCGCCATCATGAGTCCGTAGAACAGAATGAAGAACGGTGCCATGAGAGGGTTGGGGTCAACTCCGTCATATGTAGGCAGTGCGTACATATTGGTAACCATGTTCAGCGCATTTGTGATCTTATTGTTTTTGAGTTTTACCGGAACATCGGGATATTCCTCGGGAACGGGGTCTGAGGTATCCCATGCACAGTCGAATTTCTCCACGCATTCGGCGAAAGCATCTTCCTCGGGAGCTTCCAGCCAGCCCGTCATGCAGACAACACTTTCGCTGCCCGCCAGCTTGCTTTCCGCTTCGGCACGGGTTATTGCCGTTTCAGCTCTGTCAACGCAGAGCTTGATTACATCCCTGTGGGATGCGTTTTCGATTATTTCAGCCTCAGTTGCCTTTTTCTGCTCGGCAAGGGACACCAGTTCCTTTTGGGCGGCGGCAATATTCTCTGCCGCAGTACCTTCGGTATTGCTTATGCCGGTCTGGGCAAAGCCGTACTCGCGCAAAGCATTCAGTGCTTCCTCCTGCACATCTCCGGAGCAGACCATCACGACATAATGCTGTGTATCGTCCGAGGATACAACAAAGAGCTCTGCTTCCTCCGTTTTCTCTTCAAGTGCCACCGCTGCAAGTTCAGGCTCGCTGTCCTTGGGCAGAGTTCCCAGAAACACCGCAGTGCAGTCCGTTTCGGTGGTCTGAAGCGGCATATCCAAAGTAGCCCAGGGAGTCATGGACTCGATTACCGCACGGAGTCTGCTTTCCTCGCCGGCAATGCTGCGTATCTGCTGTTCCAGGCGGATTATATTCTCCGCCGCATTCAGCTCGCTCTCGTAGCCCTCGTTTCCCAGAAAGCTGTCCTCTGAGATTTCGGGGCGCGGGGCCAGCAGCTTCGATTTAGCAGGAGCAAATCTGTCCAGAATCTTCAGCGCCGCAGCAAAGGTCGTCTGCTGAGCTTTTGCATCAGCTGTGCCACTGCCTATGCTTTGCAGGCCACCCGGAATTTCATCCATTTCGGAAATCTGAACGCAGCCCAATCTGGTGAGTGCATCCAGCAGACAGTCCTTCTGAGACCTGGCAACCATAAGCTGAAGCTTTTTCATTTTAACTATGGCCATCAGGTGTTCACTATCCTTTCTACGATGAGCATCGCGGCCTTTTCAATCTGCTTATCGGATTTTGCTGTGAGCACTGCTTTCTTGGTTTCGGTTTCGGCCCCGATACGGGTCTCCTCTTCATTTGCCTTTGCAATGCACTTTTCTTTGAGTTCACCTATTTCGGACCCGGCTTTTTCCAAAGCCGCATCACATCCTGCCCTGCCTTTGATTTCGGCATCGGCAATCATTCTTTTGGCTGAGGCTTCTGCATCGGCTATCATTTTCTTTGCATTTTCTTCAGCTTCCCGAATGACGGTAATGGCTTCAAAAGACATTGGCACACCTCCCCGCTTTCACCAAAATTCATTGGTAAATAATCATAAAAAGTTTTGTTTTCGTGTTGAAAATTTTAGCAAAAAAGTCATTGGTTTTCAAGGCTTTTTGGGCATTTTCCCTTGACAAACTTTGCGCAATTTGATAGTCAAATTTTGCACAAATCTTCCATTTAGAAAAGTCCCTTGATAATGCTGAATAGTTTAACTTTTGACGCAATTTTGAGGCTTAAATTTTTTTGCATGACAAAAATTTATCGCACCGTTTTCGCGCAGTTCTTATCCCTCTTCAAGAGCTGTCTCCGAGCATTATTTTTATTGATGAGGTGTTCATTACGGTTTTCCTTGCCAAAATCCGAACATGACTGTATAATGTTAAAGTTAATGTAACAATTATACTTAAATCCCTTCGGGAGGCTTTGAATATGGCAAAAAGTTTAGGAAGCCGCGGCGGCAATGACAGAAAAGACGGCCGTCTGCTTCGCACTCTGGGCGGTTTTGCCCGCTTTCTTCCCTTTGTTATGACCTCGCGTAATGACGCCTTTAATCTTTATGAGGACGATTACGAGGTTACCGAAAGTGACCGCTGGATAAAAGCCCAGCGCAGTAAGGGCTATAAGAGCATGGGACTTCTCCATCTGCTTATTGCTGCCTATGTGCGCGTCATCGCCGCACTCCCCGGCATTAACCGTTTTGTGGCAGGCAGACGAATATACGCCCGCAATGAGATTGAGGTCTCCATGCTGGTGAAGCGCAGCAACACCATGGATGCAGGTGAAACCTCCGTCAAGATTGCCTTTGAGCCCTCGGACACGGTCTACGATGTTTACCGCAAGGTCAACGCTGCCCTTGAAAAGGTCAGAGACGAGGACGACGGCAACGACACCGACGCCTTTGTGAGCTTCCTTGCCAACTCTCCCCGATTTGTCACCCGCATCATCATGTGGATTCTGAGAGCCCTGGATTATCTCGGTCTGCTTCCCGAAAAAATCATCAGCATCAGTCCCCTTCACAGCTCCATGATGATTTCCGATATGAGCTATATGGGCGGAGCTCCCATGTATCATCATATCTACAATGTCGGCACTCTGCCGGTCTGCATATCCTTCGGTGCAAGACAGCACATGGAGGATGTTGACGACAGCGGCAATGCCATTGACCGCAAGTTTATCGAGGCAAGATTTGCCGTGGACGGCCGCACGGTTGACACTCACTACTATGCCGCCGCTTTTAAGCTGCTTAAGCGCTTCATTGAGGATCCCTCCCAGCTTGAGGTTCCTCCCGTAAAGGTCAACGACGATATATATTAAAAAGCAAAAAACATCACAGGCAGCTGCCTGTGATGTTTTCGTTTTAATCGTGTTCTCTTAATTTTTGCAAAAGCTCATAGGGAGCGCAGAGCTCACCCTTTATGCCGCTGCCCAGCTGAATATGGGGCTTGTGCTTGCCGTGCCAATCGCTTCCCGCCGTGGCACAGAGTCCGTATTCTTTCGCCCGGGCAAGGTATTCCGCCACCTGCTGCTCACCGTAACCGGAATAGTAGCATTCAAGACCTGCCACGCCGCACTTTTCCGCCCGCTGCATAAGCTCCGTCATGCGCTCCTCCGTGAGCTTATACTGTCCCGGATGGGCAATTACGGGCTTGCCGCCTGCGCCGCGGATGGTTTCCGCCGCCTCCTCAATGGTGAGGAAATTGCGCCGGATATAGTACTTGCAGCCCGGGTCGAGAAATCTTTTGAAGGCATCCTGCACATCCCTTGCCACACCCGCCTCCACAAGGCAAAGGGCAAAATGAGGTCTTCCTATGCTTGAGCCCTTGTGGCGTTCCTCAAGCTCGGCAAGGTCAATTCTTATGCCGTCGGCGCTTATGAGCTTTGCCATTTTTTCGTTTCGCTCGTTGCGGTCGGTTATTATCCAGCCTAAAGTAGCTCGAAGCCACTTGTTGCAGGGGTCAAAATCGTAGGCCAGCATATGCACCTCTTTGCCATACCAGCCGCAGCCTAACTCAAGTCCGCCCACTATCTCAAGGCCGTACTTTTCGCCGGCGGTCTTTGCCGCGGCTATGCCGCCCACATTGTCATGGTCGGTTATGGCAATGGCCTTAAGTCCCAGCTCCTTTGCGTATCTTACGGTGTTTTCAGGCGTTTCGGAGCCGTCGGATATATTCGTATGAACATGTAAATCAATTTCTCTCATGGCTTCTTCCGTTTCGCTTCTTATGCTTTTATTATACAGAATTTTTCATCCGAATTCAACGGCGTAAAAGCATTGTTGACTATTTTCAGTCCGCAGTATAAAATACCTATCAGTATAAAAAAGGAGAGCAAAAAATGGACAGCATTAAGCGTATTACAAGCTTCACCGTCAACCACAACGTGCTGGAGCCCGGTTTTTATATTTCCCGTATCGACGGGGACATAGTCACCTATGACCTTCGTACCCGCAAGCCCAATGCGGACAGCTACATGGACCATTCCACCATGCACACCGCAGAGCATATGTTTGCAACCCTCATGCGCAATTCCGAGATTGCCGACGATGTTGTTTACTTCGGCCCCATGGGTTGTCAGACGGGCTTCTATCTGCTCGTAAAAAATCACCCCCATATGGAGGTATTTGAGGTTACAAAAAAGGTCATTGAGCAGATTCTCGCCTACGACGGCCCTGTTTTCGGCAATTCCGCCGTGGAATGCGGCAACTACCGCACGCTGAATTTAGACGCAGCGAAAAAAGAATTTGCGGCGTATCTCGAAGTTTTGAAGAATGTGGAGGAGGCTGACTTTGTCTACAAACAGTAAGAAGCTTATAGGAATCATCGGTGCCATGAAGGTGGAAATCGACGATGTGAAATCCCATGTGGAAAATCCGGTTATCGAGAGCTTCAGCGGCATTGATTTTGTCCGCGGCACCATAGATGGCGTTGATGTGGTTGTGGCCATGTGCGGTATCGGCAAGGTATTTGCCGCCATGTGCGCCCAGACCATGATTCTGAAGTACAGTCCCACGATCGTTGTGAACATAGGCGTGGGCGGTTCCCTGTCCAAAAACCTCAACATCGGCGACATCGCCATAGCAAACGCCCTGTGCCAGCACGACATGGACACCTCCGCCGTGGGTGACCCCATCGGTCTCGTTTCCGGTGTCAACATGGTGTGCTTCCCCTGCTGTAAAAATGTTGTAAAGCTTTTTGAGGAATGTGCCGAAAAAGCAGGGCTTCACAGCGAGACGGGTATCATCGCCTCCGGTGATGTCTTCGTAAGCGATACCGTAAGAAAGCGCTTCATAGTAGACAATTTCGACGCCATCTCCTGCGAGATGGAGGGCGCCGCCATTGCCCAGGTCTGCTATGTGAACGATGTGGAATTCGGGGTTATCCGCGCTATTTCAGATAATGGCGACGAAAACGGCGGAAGGGATTACGAAAACGCCCTTGAGGTTGCTTCCGACGCCGCAATGAAGATGATTTATGAATTTTTAAAGGCTTAATTAAAAAACAAAAATCACGGTAATACAGGAGTATTACCGTGATTTTTTGCTGTTCATATCAATCGTCGGCGCCCAGGGCATCAAGGCCCTTGACATTTTCTATTTTCTTTGCCTTGATGTTTTTAACAAGGCTCGTGAATACCGCAAAGCTCAAAACCATGAGAATTGTTGCGTAAACAGGGAGCGCGCGCCATGCGCCGGTTACATTGAACACGAGACCCAGCAGCACGGGAGTGACGGTTTGCGCGGACATGCTTGCGGCATAGTAGAAGCCGGTGAACTTGCCGATTTTCTTGGAGGAGCAAAGCTCTACAACCATGGGGAAGGAGCAGTTATGCACCAGTGCCATGCCGAAGCCCTTGATTGCCCATACAACATAGAGAAGTGCGGGGAAGGCAAATTCGCCATGCTCGCCGATGACCTTGCCCGTAGGTGCAACAAAGCACATTACGATGAGGGCGGCAACGGTGATGCACAGGCCTGTGGATATGGTCCACTTGCGGCCGATTTTGTCCGCAATGGAGCCTGCAATGGCAAAGCCCACGACGGAGGCAAGACCGCCGGCAATGGTCAGCACCATGGTGGCGCTGGAGATGGAGTTCAGATAATAAATGGTGTAGTTGCCGATGTAGGTGCCGATGGCGTTATCGGACATGAACCACAGGAACTCTGCCGCAAGAATTGCAAGCAGCATGGTCTTGTTTGCCTTGGACATGGGCTTGTCGTCATCAATGGGGGTTTCAACCGCCGCAAGACGCTCGCCAAGCTCCATTTCCTCCTTCATTTCCTCTGCAATCTTGTTCTCCTTAACGGTTGCAAAAAGCACGAGGGCGGAGATTACCATAAGTACGGAGGCGACAATGAAGGGAATTTCAATGGTCCAGATTTTTCTTGCCTCGTCAGCGGCATTGATATAGTCGCTGAGCTTCAGGAAGATGCCCAGAACTGTGGCAAAGGCGCCGCCGATGTAGCCCATGATGTTGATGATGCCGTTTGCCTTTGCGCGGAGAGGCTTGGGGGTAATATCAGGCATGAGGGAAACCGCGGGATTGCGGTACATCATCATGAACATAAGCACGATTGCCATCATGATTACCATGCCCACAACATTGTTCTGATGGAAGAACAGAGGGATGAAGGGGAAGGCAATTGCGGCAACGAAGGTGCCTGTGAGGATGTAGGGCATACGCTTGCCGATGGGGGTTTTTGTTTTGTCGGACAGGTTGCCGAAGATAGGCAGCAGAATGAGCGCAGCCAGATTGTCACAGGCCATGATGATACCGACTATCCACTGAACATTCAGGATTTTGTCGGGATCGCCGGCCTTCAGCTCCGCGGAGGAAATGCCGTACATTCTTCTTGCGAAAATATCCGTGAGGAAGGTGGGACACCAGGAGTCATAAACCTGCCACAGAAGCAGGATGCCGAAGAAGGCGAAGCCTATAAGAAAGGTTCTCTTATAATTGAGCTTCAGCCCCATAGAAGTGTTGCTCATATGTTTTCTCCTTTGTGGGTTTTTTCATATGTAATGCGAAATCATTATATAGCATCCATGCAAAAATGACAACAAAAAATGCCTATTCCCAAAAGTTTTTACCGCCCAGCTTCCTAACAAGTCTTTGCCGCAGCTCCAGCATTGCGGTGTAGCTTGGCAGAAGAAAAATTCTGTTTATTTCCCGGGAAAGCCCCGAAATAAGGCTTTCGTAATCAGGGGAAAGCTCGGCCTCCACCCCTGCCCGCTTCAGTCTCGCCTGCATTTCCGATTTGCAGTCACCTGCCACAATGATACGGCGAAGCCCTCTCATGCGGCGCAGCTTTTCAAAATCCGCATCATATATCCAGCTTAAATCTCTGCCGTCTCCGGCATTGGCATTCTGGATAAAGACCACGGTCTTTTCCCCCTCAAGGGTTTTGATATAATCCAGAGTCTGATTTACCGCCGCCGTATTTTTCACCAGTATCATTTCCGCGCCGCTTTCCCCCAGAGGAAATTCCTCCATGCGCCCGAAGCCGCCTTGGAAATTCTCCGCCGCAGCCAGAGCGTATTTCGCATCTATGCCCGCAGCCGTCACCGCTGCAAGCATTCCCGCGGCGTTATAGACATTGTAAACCGCCGGCAGCGCAAGACCGCAGATTCTCTGCTCGCCACCCATATCCACCAGCATTCTGTCCTCGGCAACATCCCGCACAAACACCTGAGGTCTTTTTCTTTTTCTTCCGCAGGCAGGACAGTACCAGCTCCCGAGATTTGAATAGGTAACGGTGCGAAACAGAATCTTTCCGCCGCAGAAAACGCAGCGGTTTTCCTCGGAGGCATCGGGCTTTCTCCCTTTATTTCCCTCCAGAGCGAAGTATAGTGCTTTATTATCCAGCTTCTCCGCTATCGCTGATGTCAGGTGGCAATCCGCATTCACCGCAAGCACCGTCTCCGGAGATTTTTTCAGCCCCGCAGCTATCATTTCCATGGGCTTTTTCACATCACCGTAGCGGTCGCTCTGGTCCTTGAAAAGATTGGTCAGCAGCACCGCCACGGGTTTGATTTCATCAAACACCCGCTGCGCCGCTGCCTCGTCGCACTCAATCACCGCCCAGTCACATTTCGGGCGGCCCAGCAAATCCGAATTCATAACGAATTCTGCGGTAATGCCCTCAATGAGATTTGCACCGCTTTTATTGGAGAACACGGGCAGTTCCGCATTTTTTAGCGCGGCTTCCACCATTCGCACGGATGTGGTTTTGCCGTTTGTTCCCGTAACCGCAATGACCTTTACATCCCTTGCAAGATATTCCAAAAGCCCGGGGCATATCTTCAGTGCCGCTTTTCCCGGCATTGCCGTTGCGCCTTTTCCGAAAAAACGCAAAAAGCAATGCGTGGCCTTACAGACCACGCACGCAATAATCATTTGGATTTTCAGTTTTAAATCACCTTTTACTCAACAGTCACGCTCTTGGCCAGATTTCTGGGCTTATCAATATCGCAGCCGCGAAGCAGTGCGACATAGTACGCGAACAGCTGGAGAGGCACAACACCCAGAGAAGGCTGGAATATTGTGTGGGATTCGGGAACGGTCATGACATTCTCCACGGTCTTCCTCATCTCGGAGACATTGCTCTCGGTGGTGAGGGCAAGGACATCGGCACCGCGGGCCTGAACCTCAACGACATTACTCATGGCCTTGTCAAACAGAGGTGCATAGGTACCCAACGCGATTACCAAAGTTCCCTTTTCGATGAGGGAGATTGTGCCGTGCTTAAGCTCGCCGGAGGCGTATGCCTCGGAGTGGATGTAGGAGATTTCCTTCAGCTTCAGCGAGCCCTCAAGGCCCATGGCATAGTCAAGGTTGCGTCCTATGAAGAACACGGAGCTGTGGTTAAAGTAGTCGGAGGCAAAGTGCTTGATGTCCTCGATATCCTCCAGCATCTTTTCCATCTTTGTGGGCAGGAGCAGAAGCTCGCCCATGATTGCATCGTATTCTTCCTTTGAGAGAGTTCCTAGAATGTCACCGAAGTACATTCCCAGCATATTCAGCAGTACGAGCTGGGTGCTGTATGCCTTGGTGGTGGCAACCGCGATTTCAGGGCCTGCCCAGGTATAGATCACATCGTCGGACTCTCTTGCGATAGAGCTGCCGACAACATTTACGATAGACAGAATATGTGCGCCCAGATTTTTGGCCTCGCGGAGAGCCGCCATGGTATCCAGGGTTTCACCGGACTGGCTTATGACGATTACAAGGCTCTTGTCATCCACCAGAGGATCGCAGTAGCGGAATTCGGATGCAAGGCACACCTCCACGGGCTTGCGGAGCATGCGTTCCAGATTGTACTTGCCTACCATACCAACATGATATGAGGAACCGCAGGCAACTATGTATATCTTGCTGATGCTCTTAATGTACTCGGCACCAATACTAAGATCTTCAAAGAAAACTTTATTATCACGGATACGGCTGAAGGCGGTCTTGCGTATAGCCTCGGGCTGCTCCATGATTTCCTTCAGCATAAAGTGGGCATAGCCGCCCTTTTCAGCGGCGGATACATCCCAGTCAATGGTGCTGTGCTCCTTCTCGATGGGCTGCTCCATGATATTATAGAAGCTGACACCCTCTGCGGAGATGACGGCCACCTCGCCGTCCTCCATGTAAGCCACCTCGCGGGTGTGCTTGATAATGGCGGTGACATCGGAGGCGATGAAGTTTTCACCCTCGCCGAAGCCCACAAGCAGAGGAGCATCCTTGCGTGCGGCAAGGAAACGGTCGGGGCAGTCAGCGCAGATGATGCCTAATGCATAGGCGCCTTCAATGCGGCGGAGTACCTTGAAAACGGCGTTGAAAATATCGCTGTCCTCGGCATAGTAGAAGGACAGGAGCTGGGTTACGACCTCGGTGTCGGTTTCGGACTGAAAAACATAGCCCTTGGCCTTGAGGAAATCACGGAGCTCGACATAGTTCTCGATTATACCGTTGTGGACAACGGCAATCTTGCCGTCCTGACTGAGATGGGGATGGGCGTTTACATCGTTGGGCTCGCCGTGAGTCGCCCAGCGGGTATGGCCGATACCCAGTACGCCCTCAACACTCTTTCCGCCGTTAATAATATCGCTTAAAACCTGCAGGCGTCCCTTGGACTTCTTAACCTGCAGCTCCTTATTCTCGGATACGACCGCAATGCCTGCGGAGTCATAGCCGCGGTACTCAAGTCTTGCCAGACCGTCAAGCAGAATGGGAGCTGCCTGATCGGAGCCAACATAACCAACTATTCCACACATAATGATTAATTCCTTTCGGATTATAGTCTGTTTTTAGTATTATGGTATACGATGCCACAGTACAGAAATTATACCACCACCCTGTCAATTTTGCAATAAATTGCATTTGTAAATTTATAGTGAATAGATTCGGCGAAAAAAATACCGCAGTCATCAGACTGCGGTATTTGAGCTTCTCAATGAATGAGGTTAAGTACCATAGTGAGGATAACGAAAGCCAGTGCTACCCACTTGGTTGCCTTTGCCAGCTTTGCATCCAAAGTCTTTGCCTTGCCCTTGGAGAGGAAGGTTTCTGCGCCGCCGGCGATTGCACCGGACAGGCCTGCGCTCTTGCCGCTCTGCATAAGAACAACAACAGTAACAACAAGACCGGAGAGGAGCTGGAGAATAGTAAGTGCGAGCTTCATATATAGTCAATCCTTTCGATTCGATAGTATACAAGTAATAATTAGCCTAACAACTATACCATATACTTTTTTTCTTGGCAAGAAAAATTTTTACGAATTTGCAACTTTTTTCACCATACCTGCCACCTTAATGCGAAGGCTATCAGGTATGCAAGGCCGAAAATGAGGCACGCGGCATACAGCAGTATCGCTCTTGAGCGTTTTTCGCTCAGCTCCGCCAAGGCGGCGCTCAAGGGAAACATCACCAGCATATAGCGCGGTGCGCTCAAAAGCCAGGTGGCACCCACGGCCACGAAGAAATAGGCTATGAAATAAGCCGAATATGAGGCACGGATTTTTCTGACCGCCACGCACATTATTGCAAGGGCGCCAAGCTGTGCAAGGAGATTAGGCAGCCACAGGCCGAAGAAGTTATGGGGATTCTCCCCAAGGCTCTTGAGGGCATACTCCGTCTGATAGGCGGCTGTATTAAAGAAAAGTCCGAAACGCTGATTCCAATGCTCGCTCTGATACTGCATGAATTTAAAGGCATCTCCCGAAACCCTGTAGTTAATATAGCAGTAGGCGGCAAAGCCGAGGGGAATGACAAGCAGCGCAAAATAATCTCTGATTTTTCTTTTATGGGCGGCAAGCTCAAACAGCACCGGCACCATAAGAGCAAGGCCCACAGACCTCGTAAATGCCGCAAGAGCGCCGAAAATGCAGGCGACGAGATTTTTTTCGCATCGTGCGCAGTAAATACAGCACAGTGAAAGCAGCATAAACAGGCTTTCGCTCATGGGCGCGGCATAGAAAAACGCACCGGGCAGAATGCACATGAAGCAAAGTCCACGCAGTGCCTTTTCGCGGCTCATATCAAGGCGCATGAGCTTATAGAAAAGGCAGGCAGAGCCTGCGAAGCACAGCGCAGAGGCTATCATTCCACCAAGGAGATAATCCCCAACTGCCAGATTCACAAGGCGCACAAGCAGAGGATATCCCGGCAGGAACACGAGCTGCACAAGGCGGTCAATGCTGCCCTCGGAGAGATACCAATCCTCCGCAATGGCAAGATAGTGCTGACTGTCGGTGCATTTCCAGAAGCTCACGGAGGTGCTTTCTCCCGCAAGGGCGCGCACCGCCGTCACAGCCGCAACAAGCACCGCATCCCACATCAGTGCCGCAAGGAAGATTTTCAGTATTTCGCCCTTCTTCCCCGTATCCGTCTCGGGCAGACTCTCCTCGCCGCTGCTCCACGCTTTCAGCCAGACAGGCACAAAGCGCAGGCACAGCAGGCCGAAAAGGCTGGCCCATACGAGGGCTGACAAAAAGCCGACTGCGTCCGGCCTTTCCCTGACGCACCACACCGCAAATAAAGCGGCAAGCACAAGAAGCCCGCCGCTTTTTATTATTTTTTGATTTGTTTCAAATTTCATCAATGCCTAAAATATTCAGCGTCATGTCATCGGCTTCGCCGCCGAAGAACTTGTCCAGCACCTTTTTGAAAACCTCATGCTCCGGTGTCGCCGCGGCAAAAAGCGTCATGCAGGAGCGCAGCTTCAAATCGTCGGGAAACCAGAATACCTCTTTAGCGTTGTCGGTTTTAATCCGGAGCAGTGCCTCCGAAATCTCCAGCAGGCGCTCACCGAGAACCGGGTCCGCCATGTAGGCCCTTGCCTCATCCAAATCGCGGATGCCGTAGTAAAGTGAGGTGGCACTCATGCCGAGGCCGGATATCTGGGGAAAGATGTACCACATCCAGTGGCCGTTTTTGCGGCCACGGCGCATTTCCTCAAGGGCCTCCTCATAGCTTCCACGCTGGGCGGACTTGAAGCGGTCAAGATTGTAGTTCATGCCTTATTCCTCCGCTTCAAGAAGAAAGCTCACGGGGCGGAAGCCGTCGTTGCAGGAAATCATGGCGGATTTTTTATTTTTCATCCAGCCGTCATAGAAATCCTCTCCGCCGTGGGCGAGTGCCATGACAAAGGGGGAAACGCTGTCCCATGCGCTATCGCAGAAGCCCTGGGGCTTAACCCAGCCCTCGCAAACAAAGCTTTTTCCCACCTGCATATTGCAGGCGTGCTCTATGGGGTTTTCATACTTCTCGATTAAATCGTCGTAGCGCGTCATGCGCATGACTGTTATTCTGACTTTCTTCATAGGTTTTTCTCCAGACATACAAGGCTTACGCCGCTTATTCCGTTAAACACGCAGGGAACAACGCCCACCTCGGTGTAGCCCAGCTTTTTATATAGTCTGCGGGCGTTGGCATTGCGCTCATTGGTATCAATGCGAAGATAGGGACAGCCGTTTTCCATAGCATAATCCTCATAGAACCTCACAAAAGCGGCGCCAAGCCCCTTCCCTGCATATCGAGGGCTCACGGTGAGGGTATGCAGCACCATCACCTTATCTGCAGGCGCATCCACGCTCCAGCTTGCATCGGCGTAGACATCCACCTGCTCACGGTTTATTTTGGCAGAGGCAACTATCTCCCCGTCACACTCCATGACGAAAAGCTCGTCCTTGCCGAAGGAGCTTCGCGCATCCCGTTCTGTGGGGTAAACGCCCCGGGCCCAGCCGATTACGGTGCGGCCCGCTTCCTCTTCGGTATGGATTTCATCGTAAATATGCGCTGCGGCAAGTACATCCTCTTCGCAGCTTGCCCTGCGTATTACCATGAATTATTCTCTCCCTTCAACCAAGGCGCCGGAGAAAAGTGCGCACATGACACCCGAGGCAAACATTTCAACACCAAGATTTCCGAAAAGCATGGTCAGGAAGGGCTTTCCTGCTGATTTCTGCTTCACAAGGGTTATCCCGTCGCAGGTTACATAGTGGAAAAGCAGGTATGTAATCGTGCAGACAAGAGTTGTAAGCTCAAAGCAGTTTACGGACAGTTTTTTGAGGCACTTTTTCAGTTCCTTGGTGGTCATTGCGGTCATATCGTTTATTTCTCCCGTTTTTCGGCGCTTCGCGCCGGATTTTTTATATCGTGAAATTAATTTTATCCTAATTCCCGCTGTTAGGCAAATATTATTTATTTATAGCAGGAATCAGTAAAAAGCCCGTTACGGTCTTACAGGCTCATCTCATAGCCTGCGGCGGTCAGCACCGCCATGGCTTTTTCAAAGCTTTCCTCCTTCACAAGGATGTAATCCGTGTTGAAGGTGGAAACCGCAAAAATGCTGATGTTATTCTCCGCAAGGATGCCCGACAGCCTTGAAAGAATGCCCACAAGAGAAAAATCCAGCACACCCTGAACGCGAAATCCGCGCCAGCCGTCCTGCCTCTCAAGGGTGTTTTCAGGGGTATCCTCGGTTTTGCACACAAAGGATATTTCCTCCTCCGTCTTGCCGAGGAAGAAAACCCCGCTGTTCATATTAACCTCTCCGATGTCCGCCACCTTGCAGACCGTCAGCTCATATTCAAGAATTTTAAGCTCCATTTTTCCTCCGAATCTTATGTATAAGAGAACAAATCTACCGCCACAGTACGTGGGAACATATCTTCCTGTAAATAAAGTAATCTACCATTCCAATGAATCTTTCAGCTTATCTAAGTATTGTAAATGCCCTTGGATATGTTTTCCTTCGCACTTTCTTGATACTACATGTTCATAGTATGCATCAAACAATTCTCGTGCTTTTTGCTTATCTCCCAGATGACCATATATCATAGCTTCCTCTAATACAATCAGATGAGAATTCAAGGTATCAAACCAAGGAAATTCTCTTCGATGAGCGAGGATTAACTCCCTGCTATTTAAAACCTCAAATACAGGAAGAACATCATCTATGATTTCTTTTACAATACATGTTGCTATTTTATCTGAATTTTTCCTTAAATCATAGGTCGTTGCTTTATTACCATCCCTGTTTTTAACTGCTCCAAGCCTCGTGCGGATGTTGCAATCGTATTCATGATAATATTTCTTTAAATTTTGAGGATTAAATTCTCTCTCAAAGCTCTCCGGTACCCGAATTCCAACGTTAACCCACATAAGATGTGTCTCATTTCTATAGGCTTGTCCGCATTGAAAGTTTATCACCTGAGAGATATCTTCTGAAACAAATCGGTGAAGTGTTCTACCATGTTTCTTAAATCCGTATTCTTTGATCTGTGCATAGACCATATTCTCAATACTGTCTATACATTTTGTTACATCAATCTTTTTTTGAAATAGTACTGAAAACATTAGTTCGCCACCCCATAGTTCCTTAAACTTCACACACATTCATTTCGTTTGACAATAGTCCTATCGTCTCGACCTAGGCACGAGACAAAAGAACCACGGTCTCAACATGGGTCGAGACGATGCCGAGAATGTCCACACAGCATGGGAACAAATCTACCCCCCGCAGTACACGGGAACATATCAGCCAACTTAGATCTTTTTGCTACTCAACAATTCTCTTAATTCTTCCCACTTCAAATACTTGCCCAAATATTTTCGATGTAACATTGCATGGCAATTAGGACATACCGGTATTAAATCTTTTTTATAATCAATAACATACTCCTTTCCAATTTCATTTAACGGTATAATGTGATGAATGTGTATAAAATCCTTTCCGATTTCACCGTATCTTTTTTCAAAATTCATACCGCATACAAAGCATGTTGTTCCGTTATAAGAAATACATCTTTGCCTTGCAATAGAACTTCTCTCATACTTGTTAACTACGATTTGATGTGCTGCACCCTCATAATAATTATCAGGAAGATCTGTTTCAGGAAAGATGCCATTTATACAATAATCGTTCATGTTGCTATCAATATATTCTGTTAATACATCATTAACACGCACCGGTCCTTGAGGCGCCGATTTCAAGCCGTATTTCTTTAAATATTCCAACGACAACTTATCTGAGTCCACTTGTTGGATTAACCTCAATCGAGCATATCTTCCCCCCAAAGCCTTGTCGTGTTCTTCTTTAATGTGCCAATACAGTGAATCATCCACTATTTCTTGACTAGTCATAGACTCAGCCTCGACCACAGTTTTGTACATTACTTTCATATATGGTCTAGTGCAATATATATACACGCAATCTCCAACACTGTAATTTGCTCGTTGTCTCCAATCAATGAATCCCCATCTTTGAAAAGCTGTGGCATGATCGTACATTTTACCATTTGCAGAAATCATCCAATTCATATAAAAACCTCTATAGACTTATTTACTTGTCATCAATACTACCGTCTCAACATGGGGAGTGCGGGGGAACATATCCACGGCGGCGGCTTTTTTCAGCTCGTAGCCGCAGGCATTGAACACAAGAACATCCCGGGCGAGGGTTGCGGGATTGCAGGACACATAGGCAATACGCCGGGGCGCCATTCCGCAGATTGCTTTTATTGCCGCCTCGTCCATGCCCTTTCGCGGCGGGTCAACCACCACGGCCTCGGGTCGGATGCCCTCGCGAAGAAGCATTTCCGCCGCCTGCGAGGCATCGGCGCAGATAAATTCCGCATTTTCTATGCCGTTGCGCTCCGCATTTTTCTTCGCGTTTTCAATGGCCTCGGGGATTATCTCGGCACCGATTACTCTGTCGGCTTTCTTTGCGAGATACAGGCTTATGGTGCCTGCTCCGCAGTACATATCCAGCACCGTTCCCCCATTGGGTGCGGCATACTCCACGGCGCGCTCATAGAGCTTTTCCGCCTGGGGCGGATTTATCTGATAGAAAGCCTGAGGCGAGATTTCATACTCAATGCCGCCAAGATAGTCACGGATATTCTCACTGCCCCAGAGGGTATAAAAATCCCCTGCCAGCACCGTATTGCCCGCAGTTTTATTGATATTCAGAACAATGCCCGTAAGCTCGGGGCAGCGCTGCCGCAGAAACTCCGTGAATGCCTGCGTTTTATTTCCGAGTCCCTTTGCGGAAACGACACAGGCAACGGCATCGGCGGTATTCACGGCGCAGCGCACATATACATGGCGCAGAGCGCCCCTGCGTGTCTTTTCCTCATAGGCGGGAATTTTGTTTTCAGCCGCAAACTCCCTTACGGCGGCGGCCACTTTATCCGAAAGCTCCTTCTGAATAAGGCAGCCTTCCACGGGCACGAGAGCATGGGTACGGGGTGCGAAGAATCCGCTTTTTATCTCCCCTGCCACATTCTGCACCGCATAGATTCCCTTATTGCGGTAATGTGTCACGCTGTCGCTGCCTATTATCTCCTCCGCCTGCAAAGTCTGGTGGCCTATATGCTTCAGTGCATCGTTGAGCCTTGCAAGCTTCAGGCGCTTTTCCTCCTCGTAGCTCATATGCCACAGGTTGCAGCCGCCGCAGCGCAGATAGTTTTCGCACAGAGGCTCCCGCCTTTCGGGAGAGAGGGAAACCGCCTCCTCGGCTCTGCCGTATACAGCGCTGGCGGTGACCTTGAGAATTTTTACGCGCCAAACCTCGCCCACGATTGTGCGGGGCACAAACACCGCCCTGCCCTTAATGCGGCACACGCCGCTGCCGTCGGAGGAATAGCCGGATATTTCGGCTTCATATATTTCGTTTTTAATTAAATCTTCCATATTTTTAATATATCATGCGGAAAAACTATTTTCAATCGAATAAACCGCCGATTATCTGCAAATACTGCTTTTGCAAATATTTTGGAGGTATTAAGCATGAAAAGAACTCTTATTATCATACTCGTACTGGCTCTGCTCTGCACCGCGCTGTGCGCCTGCGGCAGAGATGACCGCGACAGCGGCAATGTAAGCGACAACGACAACGGCGTTATCACCGACGAAAACGACGGCGATGACATTTTCGACCGCACGGAGGATGACAAGGGCGGCACTAAAACAAGCCCCGTTCCCACTTCAATCCCCGACGGCAGCAGCAACAACGGCAGCGGCGGCACGGTTAATCCCACACAGCCCGTCACTCCCTGACAAAAAAGTCACGCTATTTCCTTGAAATAGCGTGACTTTTGCGTTATATTGAAGAAAAACACCGAGGAGGATAAGACATGAGCTACATTCCCACTGTTGAGCAGGCCGAGGAGCTTGTAAAGCGCTTTAACAAGGAGCCATTCCACATTCAGCACGCCGAAACCGTTTCCAAGGTCATGGGCGAGCTTGCAAAGGAATTTGACCCCGAAAACACGGAATTCTGGGCCGCCGTGGGTATGCTCCACGACATCGATTTTGAGCTTTATCCCGAGCAGCACTGTGTCAAGGCAAAGGAAATGCTTCAGGAGCTTGACATTGATGAGGACATGATTCACGCTGTCATCTCCCACGGCTACGGCATCTGCATTGATGTTGAGCCGGTAAAGCTCATGGAAAAGGTGCTTTTCGCCACCGACGAGCTTACGGGCCTTATCGGCGCCGCGGCCCTCATGCGCCCCACAGGCTTTGATGGCATGGAGGTCAAATCCGTGAAGAAAAAGTTCAAGGACAAGAAGTTCGCCGCAGGCTGCTCCCGTGAGGTCATTTCCAAGGGTGCCGAAATGCTGGGCTGGGAGCTTGACACCCTCATTGAGAAAACACTCAACGCCATGATGGCATAATACTTAATCCGAAACAAAAAAGGAGAGCTTTGCTCTCCTTTTTATATTCTCTCCAAAAGCCCCGGAAGCTCCGAAAGACTCTTTATTTCATAATCGGGAATGATATCCTCACGGGGTGCTTTATTATTCGGGTTAAACCAGCAGGTTCTGATTCCCGCATTTATGCCGCCCTTAATATCCGAGGTGAGACTGTCCCCCACAAGGATTGCCCGGCTGCGGTCAAAGTCCTTTTCCCCTGCAAAGGCGGCATCGAAAAATTCCCTTGATGGCTTATTGAAGCCCACGCGCTCGGAGATAAAAACACCCTTGAAGTATTTCAGAATATCCGCGCTTTTCAGCCGTCTGTCCTGCACATTTGCGGTGCCGTTGCTGACAACATACAGGTCATATTTCCCATAGAGGCTTTCCAGCAGCTCCGGTGCGCCCTCAATGAAATAGTGGCCGATGCCCAGCAGATACTCGTATGTAGCCTGCGCCATTTCCGCAGGAGCCTTCACACCGATTTCCTCAAAAAGAATGTTAAAGCGCTCCACAAGCACCTGTTCGCGGGTTAGCTCTCCCAGTTCAAGGCGTTCCCACTGCCGCTGATTTATCTCGCTGTAACGGGCAATGAGAGCGTCATCAACAGGAATACCCATGGTGGAAAAGGTTTTTCTTATGGCGATGGCCTCTGCTTTTTTGAAGTCTAATATAGTATCGTCAATATCGAGAAGTACATGCTTTATCATCACTTTAATTCCTTACGCATGAAAATAGAACAGCCCATGGGGTCCTCGTTATAGGCCGCGCAGACCTCAAAACCCATGCTGCCGTAAAGCCCCTGTGCCGCAGTCAGAAAGGGCAGAGTGTCAAGGTACAGGGCATCGTAGCCCACGGCTTTTGCGTCCTCCACGATTTTTTCCGAGAGCTTTCTTGCATAGCCCTTGCCGCGGAATTCGGGGCGGACATATAGCCGCTTGAGCTCACCGGTATTTTCCTCGCCCTCATGCTTTTTCATGGCGACGCAGCCCGCAAGAGCGCCGTCGACCTTCGCTATATACAAGCTTCCGTAAGGCTTCCCGTACTTCACCGTCAGGTCTCTGATTTCATCGTCGTAGTTCTGAATTTCAAGATACTCGGCGAATTTCTTATCGTTTTCCACGAGGTAATCCGTATACTCCTTAAAAAGCTCCAGCACCTCGTCCTGCCTGTCATATGCGGGAATTATCTCAAAGCTCATAATTTTATCTCCAGAATTTTAAAATGCAAAACTCCCGCAATTGCGGGAGTTTTTAAATCGGATTTAACGGAATTTAAAGGTTACGATGCCCACCACAAACAGTGCGGCAATCATTACGGGGAGCACATAGGTCATGTAGGGACGCATCCAGTCCTTGACCTTAAGGCCCTTGCCCGCATTGGCCTCAGCCTTGAAGTTTTCCCAGCCCCAACCCTTTTTGCTTGTGCAGAACACAACAAAGAGGAAGGCACCGACGGGCAGAAGAACATTGCTGAGTATGAAGTCCTCCAGGTCAAGCACATTGGTTCCGTCGGCAAAGGGCACGAAGCCGGACCAGACATTGAAGCCAAGTGCGCAGGGAGTTGCCAGCACCAGCATGGCGAGGCAGTTGATGAGGCAGGATTTCTTGCGGCTCCAGCCGAAGAGGTCCATGCAGCAGGCAACGATGTTCTCAAACACCGCCAACACGGTGGAAAGCGCCGCGAAGGTCAGGAAGAGGAAGAACAGGCTGCCCCATACCCGGCCGCCGGGAATATTGATGAAGATATTGGGCAGAGTGATGAAGATAAGGGGAGGTCCGTAGTTTACTTCAACACCGTGGGTAAAGCAGGCGGGGAAGATAATGAGACCTGCGGTGAGTGCCACGAAGGTATCAAGGCAGACAACCTTGACAGACTCGCCCAGCAGAGAATTCTTCTTGTCGATATAGCTGCCGAAAATGGCCATGGAGCCGACGCCGAGGCCCAGAGTGAAGAAGGCCTGATTCATGGCACCGACGATGACATTGCCGATGCCTGCTTCCTTTGCTTTTGCCCAGTCGGGCTTGAGGTAGAAGGAAAGACCTTCCTTTGCGCCGTCCATGGTGAAGCTGTTGACGGCGAGAGCAATCATGATTGCAAACAGGGCGAGCATCATGTACTTGGTGACGCGCTCAAGACCCTTCTGAAGGCTGAAGGAGCAAATCACAAAGCCGACGATGACAACGATTGCCATGTAAACAAGCATTTCCACGGGCTGTGAAAGGAAGCCGCCGAAGGCATCACCCACCTGCTTCGCAGTCATACCGTCAAAGCCGCCGCCTACTGTCTGGACAAAGTACTTGACAATCCAGCCTGCAACATTCACATAGAACATCATGAGCAGATAGTTGCCGAACATGGCAAAGGGTCCGTGGAGATGCCACCTGCTGCCCTTGGGCTCCAGCTGCTGATAGAAGCGGATGGGGCTGATGCGGCTTGCGCGGCCCATGGAATACTCGGACAGAAGTACGGGAATTCCGAATATTACAAGGAAAATGAGATAGAACAAAACAAAGACGCCGCCGCCGTTCTGTCCTGCAACATAGGGGAATTTCCACACATTGCCCAGACCGATGGCACAGGCTGCGCTCAGCATTAAAAATCCGAGCTGGCTTCCGAGACTCTCTCTTTTCATACTGTTTTTCTCCAATTCAGTGATTTAACGAAAAGAATTATACAACATTATAACTATTTAAGCAAGACATTTATATTATCTGTTTTGTCCCTTACTCTAAGCATTATGTAAACCTTCTGCCTTTAACTATCCTCTGCCTCTATTTTCCGTTGACGGAAGTTTCCGCGGATGCTATCATGTTTAGTCAGAAAACAAACTGCGAGGCTGCCATGAATTTTGAACGCATTTTCGCCTACACAAGGGCGCTTGAGGAAAACAACGGCCGCACATGGTTTCACGATAACCACCGCGATTATGAGCTTGCCAAGGAGGATTTTACCCTGCTTGTGGATATGCTGAAATACGAGGTAATAAAGCTTGACACGGAGTTTTCCGAAAGTCTGCTTTTCACCGAGCCCAAGGCGCTCATGTACCGAATTCCCCGGGATACACGCTACAGCAAAAATAAGGAGCCCTACAATCCCTCCTTCCGCGCCTATTTCTCCCCCTTCAAGAAGGATTTTCTGCCCTTCAGCTATTATCTCCGCATTGCCCATGACGGCTGCCGCATAGGCACAGGTGTGTGGACATGGCTTCCCGAGCAGGTTAATACCCTGCGAAGCTATGTAGCGCGAAATTTTGAGGAGCTGGACATGATCGTTGCCGAGGGCAATCTTCAGCTTTCAGGCGAAAAGCTCAAGCGCATGCCCCGAGGCTATGAGGAGGACCATCCCGCCGGGGAATGGCTCAAGCACAAGTCCTTCTTTGTTTCCTATGACTTTAAGCCCGAGGACTTGGAAAGCTTTGAAAAATGCGCCGAGGTTTCCGCCGAGGTCATGCGGCGCTTTGAGCCTCTGCGCAGATATTTCACCGCCGCCTTCACCCCCGTTCCCCATGACGACGAATTCGATATCTATTAAAAAAACCGAACTCAGACGAGTTCGGTTTTTTGGGTTTTATATAGTTCTGCAAACATGGCGCCGCCGAGAATTAGCACCGCGCCGAGAATTTTAAGCGCATCCATACTCTCATGGAGGATGATTGCGCCGAACACCACCGCCGCCAGAGGCTCTATATAGCCGCACACGGCTACGGTCTGAACGGGAAGATAATCGATGGACGAGAAATAGAAATAGCAGCCCAGGCCCGTATTTACAACGCCGAGAACAATAATCGGCAGCCAATCCCCGCGTTCAATCTGCATGGAAAAGCCCTGTTTTATGAGCACATACACGCCCACCACAAGCAGCGCCGATGTGACCTGAAGCATGGAGTTTTCAAGTCCAACGATTTTCGTTGCTTTTTTATTTGTTATGAGCATCAGCGCATAGAGCACCGCGCCCATGATGCCGCAGAATATGCCCCAGGGGTTTATTTCCTCGCGGTCTGTGCCGTTTATGAGCACCACACCGATGATAACGGCGAGGAAGCCGACGATTTTGGGGACTGTGAGCTTTTCCCGAAACACCAGCGGTGACAGAGCCATGACGATTACGGGCCCGCAGTAGTACAGCAGCGATGCAACGCCTACGCCCACCTGACTATAGGCCTCGTACAAAAACATCCAGCTTCCGCCCATGGCCATACCCGAAATCAACACGAATATTGCCTGCCGCGGCTCATCTCTGAAGTGCATTTTTCCCTTTGTCAGCAGGCATATGAGCACCAGCGCAAGGCCGCCCAAGGCAGAGCGGCAAAGCACGATTTCATAGCTGTTCAGCGCAATACAGCTTGCTATTATGCCGTTGCTGCCGAAAATCAGCACCGACAGCAGATATTTTACATAGGACTTCTTTACCATTTCACATGTACTTATCCAGTTCTTTTTCTACATATTCGAATTTCTTGACACTGGGCTTTTTAATAACCTTACCACGTATAACTACCATGGCGGGAGTGCGGAGAGCCTGCAAATCCTCAAGGGGATTGTCCTCGGTAATGAGAAAGTCTGCGGACTTCCCCGTCTCCACGGTGCCCGTTTCCCGGGAAATACCTGCGATTTCCGCATTTACCTCCGTGGCGGTGTGCAATGCAAAGGCGTTGCTGACACCTAAATATTTTTTGAAATAGCACAGCTCGCGCCACATATCGTAATGGGTTACAAAGGGGCAGGCCGTATCCGTGCCGAGGCCTACGGGGTAGCCCTTTTCAAGGCCCTTTTTCGCGCAGTCGATTACACCCTCCAGGACCACGCCGCTGTTATACTTCACAAGCTCTGTGGAATGGGACACCTCAAGCTCAAAAAGCGCCGTGGGTATTGCGGGCGAAATGGTGCAGATTTCCGCCGCGTTCCGCGCTTTGAAAAGCTCCGCCATAGCTTCATCGGTGAAGGCACCGTGCTCCACGGTGTCAACGCCGTTTTCCAATGCCGCCTTAAGTCCTGCGGGGCTTTCCACATGGGCGGCAACCTTGAAGCCCAGTCTGTGGGCCTCATCACAGCAGGCCTTTACAAGCTCGGGAGGCATTTTCAGCTCACCGGGCTCCCCCCGCTTCTTTGCATCAAGCACACCGCCGGTAATCATTATCTTAATGAGATCAGGCTTGCTCTCCGCAATCTTATCCACAAGCCTTACGCAGTCCTCGGGAGTTTTTGCCTCGTAGGCCAGTACACCTGCCATGTGTCCGTTGGGTACGGACACTGCCATGTTTGACGCCAGCACACGAGGGCCCAAAAGTCTGCCCCTATTGACACTGTCGCGTATGCGGGAGTCCACATTTCCCAAGCCGCCCACGGTGCGGATGGTAGTGACACCGCTCATGAGCTGGGTACGTGCAAATTTATAGCAAAGGAAGAACACCGCCGTGCGTGTCACGGGGTTTCCCATGAGAAGCCGAACGGTTTTCGCGTTCTGCTTTTTTGTATAGTTAGGCATACCGGAGCCCGGCAGATGCACATGGAGGTTAATAAGCCCCGGCATGAGGTATTTCCCGCCAATATCAACAGTTTTCACCCTGCCGAATTTGCCTGCGTCATCGGCAATTGCGGCAATGCGCCCGTTTTCAATGAGCAGTGCCTTTTTCTCCGCCCTCATATCCTCATGTCCGCTTAAAACCAATGCGTTAATAATTGCGTATTTCACGGCATTTACCTCCCTTTTCGGATATGCTCATTATATCTTATTGCATTTTACTTGTATAGGATTATCTCAAAATAGACAAAGCCGCACTCTATGAGTGCGGCTTTGTTAAGCTTTATCATGCAAAGAGAATAGAGAATGCGATGATGAACTGTGCGCCGTAGTAGAACACATAGTTGAGAATGAAGTCAATGGGCTTCTCGTGGCCCTTTCCGAAGTATGTACCCGAGAGCACAAGGTCGGAAATGATGAAGGAAACACCGCCGATGAACATGAGGTTAAGGGTTTTTACACCGAATCCGTTCATGAGGGCGAGGGAGCCTGCAATGAGAGTCATTGAGAACAGAATGGAACCGTAGAACTTTGTGATATTGGCAAACTTGCCGTAGTCGAGCTTCATAATTGGGCCCGCGTACACATTTCCGATGCCCACAACGGTAGCAACAACAACGGGGATAATGAAGTACAGGGGCTTTGAGAAATCAGCATAGGTTGCAAGAAGTCCGGTGATGAACAGCGCGTGACCGATTGCAAAGCTCCAGAAGCCTGCGAAGGTATAGGGTGCGTCAGCCTCGGGATGGACAAACTTCAGGTCCAGCCAGATATCGCCCAGAAGTCCCAGAAGCAGACCCATGATTGTGCAGAAAGCAAATACAGGCTTTGTGCAGTCCATTGCGGCTGCGGCGGCAATGCCCATAAAGCAGCAGGATACGGCTGCCTTCAGAATAAGCGACTTGATGCTGTAGGCCTTGATCTTCTCCTTAACATAGAAAAAGAGAATCACAATACCCAAGGCAAGAATTGTATAGCAGAGTTTTTGTGCCATTTTTTGTTTTTTTCCTTTCTTTTTTCTATGGAAACAGTTTACTCCTTTTTCAAGCCTTCCGTCAACGGATAATTGGATTTTAATTGCAGTTCCCCATATCAGCAGAGCTTGAAAACATATTTTTATGGGCTTGTAAAAAAAAACTATATGTAATACAATAATATATAATGACTATTAACAAGGAGACCGGATATGACAGTACTTGTTACAGGCGGAATGGGATATATCGGAAGCCATACCTGCGTTGAGCTTCTTCAGCAGGGTATGGATGTTGTAATAATCGACAACCTCGTCAACTCCAGCGCCGAGGCGGGAAAACGCATTGAGCAGATTACGGGCAAATCCGTCGTCTTCTATGAAGCGGATGTGAGAAACCGCGAAAAGCTGGATGAGATTTTCGAAAAGCACAGCATTGACTGCGTCATCCATTTTGCCGGTCTTAAGGCCGTGGGCGAATCCGTGGAAATGCCCCTTGAATACTACGACAACAATCTGGGCTCCACCATCACCCTCTGCGAGGCCATGCGTGACCACGGCGTTAAAAGCATCATATTCTCCTCCTCTGCCACCGTATATGACGGTGACAACGAGATGCCTCTTTACGAGACCTCAAGGACAGGTCACTGCACCAATCCCTACGGCTGGACAAAGTTCATGTGCGAGCAGATTCTCCGTGACTATGTCAAAACTGACCCCCGGTGGGCCGTGGTGCTTCTGCGCTACTTTAATCCTGTGGGCGCCCACGAAAGCGGACTCATCGGTGAGGATCCTCGGGGCATTCCCAACAACCTCATGCCTTACATCTCCCAGACCGCAATAGGTAAATTCCCCTATCTCCGCGTTTTCGGCAGCGACTATGACACTCCCGACGGCACCGGCGTCCGGGACTACATCCATGTTGTTGACCTGGCAAAAGGTCATGTTGCCGCAATTGCCTATATGGAGAACAACCGCGGTGAAAGCGTTTTCAACCTCGGCACCGGCGAGGGATACAGCGTGCTTGACATGGTGCATGCCTTTGAAAACGCAAACAAGCTGAAAATTCCCTATAAAATCGTTGACCGCCGTCCCGGTGACCTTGCCGTCAGCTACTGCTGCCCCGACAAGAGCGCAAGGCTTATGGGCTGGAGGGCAAAGCTTAATCTTGAGGATATGTGCCGCGACAGCTGGAACTGGCAGACGAAAAATCCCGACGGCTACCGCAAAGGATAAAAAAACTCCCGATTTTCAATCGGGAGTTTTAATTATGCCGCAGGTATTTCTTCCGTCAGCCTTCCGAAAACAAGATATCGCTGTGTGTTATCGCCCTGAAGGCAGGTGGACAGCGCAATGAATCTGTCGTTTTCAAAATCAAGGTCTATTCCCTCGCGGAAGTTTGCCCTTGTATCAAGAGTTTTCATTACACCGTCAAAGAACTTTTCCAGCTCCACGGGATCATTCATATCCTCATTTGCCAGCAGGTGCCTGTTAATATGGGGAACTGAAGCGAAGATCTCATACACCAAGGCTCTGTCCGGCAGGAACACATAAATGTATTTATACTCGGAGAAGAACTGTGCATCGGAAAAACTGTTAAGCTCCGCGAACATTCTGCCGGAGCGCAGATTGTGACCGTACACAACGGTGAGAGAGTCAGTGAAATCCTTGCTGTTGTAATTTTCGGTATAGATACAGCCGCCCGAATAGTAAACGCCGGCCTCGCTTCGCCGCACATAAAAGCTGTTGTCGTCAGCGCTCTGAACGATGGGATAGCTTATCTCCGTATCGGGTATGCTTATCCAGGCATAAATATCCTCGTTGATTTCCCAAAGCTCTTTAAAGTCCACGGGAATGACGATTTTTTCGGCATTGGTATCAATGGTAACATCGGTCCAGCTGCCGCGGATTTCATCCCCCAGCCTTTCGCCCATGTAATACTGGTAAATGTACCAGCCGCAGTAGCCGATTACACAGAGCGCCGCAAGGATAAGCAATATAAGAACAAGTCTTACGATTTTCCTTTTCTCCATAGGGTTCTCCTAAAAGCATAGCTCCATGACATTTGTCATGGAGCTATGCTTTGCTTTTGATAGCTTACTTTTCGGCAATGAGCTTCTTGCCGCAGAAGAATGCAACTCCTACTGCCAGAACAGCGGCAATTACAATCCAGTAGATGTTTGCAAGATCGCCGGTCTGGGGAGAAGGCTCATCATGCTCACCGTCAGTGCCCTCGGGGCTTACAACATCGGTGGCGGCAAATGCCACGCTGCTAAGTGCAAATACCATAACAAGTATCAAAAGAATGGCTACGAATTTCTTCATAAAATATCCTCCATTCAGTGTAATTAAAATTAGTTACAATATATGATACACTATTTCCCATTTTATTGCAACTGTTTTTTTAGTCCTTTATCCCTCAACAGGGAGATAGTACAGCTCAACGATGGTGTCAAAGAGTGCGTCCTCGTCTATGTTGAACTCGGCGTAATTCTTCTCGCCCAGCACAGACTCACCCTCCACATTGTGTATGGTGTTGTCAAAGTCAAGACCAACTGCCGTCTTTGCAAGATAGGCCATCATGGAGACATCAATATTTGTTGTTACATTTTCGTTGACGCCTCTGTAAAGCTCGGGTATTGAGAAGGGATCGTTCTTCGCGGAGCTGAGTGCCTTGTTCACCAGAGCCAAAAGCACCTGGTGCTGGCGCTCCATACGCTCGTTGTTACCCTCTGTGGTATGCTCTCGGGGGCGGATATATTTCTCCGTCAGATCGCCCTTAAGTGTCACCTTCTGCCCCTCGACAAAGGATCCGAAGGTCTTCGACGCGGTTATCTCCACGCCGCCCACAAGGTCAACCAAATCCGCAATGCCGTTCATGTAAATCGAGCCGTAGGCAGGCACACTTATTCCGCGGAGTATTCCGGAAACCGCATCGCAGGTGAGCTCACAGCTTCGCTCGGCGCCGTCACCGTAGCAATAGGACAGGGCAAGCTGGCCCGTTGTGGGGCCGAGGTAGTTTCCCTCTTCATCAAGCACCTTCAGCTCACACATGGCGTCACGGGAAATCGCCAAAAGCGTCATTTTCTCATTTACCGGGTCCATAACCAGCAGGACATTGACATCGGACTGATTGCCGTCACCGTATACACCGTCGAATTCAGTCTTTGCCCTTTCGTCGATGCCCATGAGCAGTATGGTTGTGACTTCATCGTTATAGCGGTAAAGCTTGCCGTTATAGCGTATCATGCCGTTTTCCAGAACATCTGCCTTATTGGAAAGGTCAACATTGCTGCCGTCATCGGTAAGAGCGTTTTGACCGATTTTCATCAGCACAAGCACCGTTCCCGCCATGAGTACTGCCACAGCAAGGATAACGCAGGCTATTATCAGCAGGGTTTTTGTTCCCTTGCTCATTTTTTTCTTTTCTTTTTTCTTCGGTGTTTCCTTCTCTTCGGAAACATTCTCTTCCCGGGGAAGCTCTTCAGCGGTCATATCTTCCTTTTCAGGCTTTTTTATCTCGTGAGCTCCATGTCTGCCCATGCGACACCTTCTTTCTTATTCTCACCGGTGCTCTGTTTTTTCTGGGGCCTGTCTACTCTGTGATAGGTGGGAACGATCTCCGCAATCTTGTCGCGAAGAGCCTCCTCATCCTTCTCATCCATGTCCCGCAGCGCCTCAAGATTTACTGCAAAGTCAGTTCTGTCAAAGTCAATTTCGTGGCCTATGTAAATCAGGTCGTTGTCTGTTTTTTGCATTCCCTCGCCGGAAAGCAGCAGCTCCTCATAAAGCTTTTCGCCGGGGCGAAGACCCGTATACACAACGGGAATATCCACATCCGGCTCAAGTCCGGAGAGTCTTATCATATTTCTGGCAAGGTCATCAATTCTGACGGGCTCGCCCATGTCCAGAACGAAAATCTCGCCGCCCTTGGCATAAGCGCCGGCCTGGAAAATGAGCTGAACTGCTTCGGGGATTGTCATGAAGTAGCGAATGACATTCTTGTCCGTTACGGTTACGGGACCGCCCTCTTTAATCTGTCTGCGGAACAGAGGAATTACACTGCCTGCAGAACCGAGAACATTGCCGAAGCGCACCGCCACATACTCTGTATCGGAGCACTCATTCCACATCTGGACAATCATCTCGCAGATGCGCTTGGAGGCACCCATAACATTGGTGGGATTGACAGCCTTGTCGGTGGAAATCAGAATAAATCTTCCCGTGCCGTTGAGTGCCGCCGCCTTTGCCACATTGTAGGTGCCGAAGACATTGTTCTTGATTGCCTCAAAGGGGGAATCCTCCATAAGGGGAACATGCTTATGGGCTGCCGCGTGGCATACGAGGTCAGGCTTGTACTTTTCAAAAATATTGAAAACGCGTTTGTAGTCGCGTACGGAGCCGATGAGAACCGTTAGCTCCAGCTCAGGATGGTTTCGCTTAAGCTCCATCTGAAGGTCATAGGCATTATTCTCGTAAATATCAAAGATAATAAGACGCTTGGGCTTCTGCTGTGCCGCCTGACGGCAAAGCTCACTGCCGATGCTTCCGCCGCCGCCGGTTACGAGAACGGTCTTGCCGGTAATGTATCCCGCCACCTCGTCAAGATTGATTTTTACTATATCGCGTCCCAGCAGATCTTCGATATCAACCTCACGGATTTTCTGAATGCTCACATCGCCGTTTGCCAGCTGATAGATGCCGGGAAGCGTACGGAGGCTGCAGCCGGTTTCATGACAGATTTCAAGGATATCCAGCTTCTGACGGCGGCTTGCGGAGGGAATTGCGATTATTATCTCCTCCACCTTGTATTTTTCCGCCGCGTCAATGATAGCTTCCTTGCCGCCTACGACCTTAACACCGTAAATATAGGTACCGCGCTTGGCATGGTCGTCGTCGATTATGCAGACAACCTTGTTTTTTGAGTGGGCGCTGTAGCTAAACTCACGCAGCACCATTGCACCTGCCTGACCGCCGCCTATGAGCATTGTCCGCTTCTGTCCTTTACCGTTCATGCCGGCTCGGAAGCGTCTGATTCCCCGGTAGGCAAAGCGCAGCAAACCGCAGAGCATGATTATGAGCATCACATATATGATCGGGAAGCTGCGCGGCATATGAGCACCTAACATCAGCAGCGCGAATTCCATGACAACCGTTGCCACAAGGGATGCGACGGCAATTCTCACAAGCTCGGAAATACTTGCGAATTCCCAAAGGCTGTTGTAAAGGTTGAAGACCGCAAAGGAGGGTACAATGCAAATCGCCGCAATTATCTGTGCCTTCAAAAGATTACCGTAGAAGCCGCTTTTAAGCATCACATCCGCATCCAGCTCAAATCTTATATATAACGCCAGAAATGCAGCTATCCACGCAATAATGATGTCGCAGACAGCCAGAGCAATAACTCTTATCAGTTTTTGTTTGTTCATGCTATTTATGACCGATTTCATTGTTCATCACCTGATTCGGCTTCACCGTAACCGTATTTTTTATTGCCATAGCCATAGCTATAGCCATAGCCGTAACCGTAGCC